>JBBRQH010000032.1:0-56916 GCA_038226705.1 Chthoniobacterales bacterium
CGCCCCCCGGATTCCCCTGCGCTAGGCAATGATCCACGAGCGATTCGTTGAGCACGAGGAGTGCCGGCGCCGTGGCCGACCCACAGACCAAAAACGTGCAGTCCCGCACCGTGGCAAACGGGCCGGCGAAAGCACCCCCGCCGGCACAGTGGCTCACCACCAGGCGTTCCAAGCGCGTTGGTCCATTCACGCCGGCGTTGATTCCCCTGCCGGGAAAGTTGAAGATTGTGCCGTTGGAGACCGCCAGGTTACTCGCCTGGGGGCCATTGATTCCGGTCAACGCGCCGTTGAGTCCGGAAAGGGTGAATCCGTTGAGGTTGATTGTGACATTGCCGGTCCCGTTGACGATGCCGATGCAGTTTTTCCCATTCGCGCCGGTGATGTTGCCGGTGAGATAGTAAGAGCCCGACTGACTGATGAGATATTGGTTGGTGCTGTCGGCCGGCAGCGACTGGATCGGCGTGCGCGCCTCGATCTGGTCGAGCGATTTCATCGTGGGTGCAGGCACGCCCGGCGGGGGCGTGAGAGGGCCTTGGGCGCACAACCAAGTAGAGGCGAAAGCGAGAGCGGCGGAGGGAAGGAGGGAAAGGAATTTCATGGACGAATCGGCAGAATGTCTGCCCGGTGAGGGGGACTACGCGGACGCCCTCGTCCGCGTTACCCGGCAAGACGGTTCACACGGGATACCGATCGCCTTCGCGGAGATTTCCACAAATCCTTCCAAGGTGGCGGATGCCGGGCGACGCTTCGGGTCGGGATTCCATACCTTCCAGCCGCCTTGATCTGGAAAACGCCTGAGATCTCGCGCCAGTGTCGTTGAACGGCAAGTTGATGCCAGTCGGGCAGAGCCGGTGCGGCGAGTCCCGAATTGCACCCACGCCCCGATGCGGCATGAAGGGGATCGTGCCATGACCTCCGAGCCCGCTTCGCCGCCAAAACCGATTTTTACCTATGGAGTCATCGCCCTTTGTGTGGTGGCGTTTTTGTTCCAGACCCAGGACAACGCGCGTACGATGCAACTGGGCGCACTCTGGCCGCTGGGCGAATATTTCCGCCTTTGGCAGCCGTTGACCTACGCTTTTCTGCATGGCGGTTTATCCCACCTCGGTTTTAACCTGTTCGGCCTGCACCTCTGCGGCAGCGCCCTCGAACCGGTGATCGGTTCGCGCCGGCTCGCCTTCCTCTATTTCATGAGTGTGCTGGCTGCGGCGCTGGCGCAGTTGCTCGTGCTCTCGTTCAGCGGTGGACTTTATCCGACGGTCGGAGCGTCCGGCGGGGTCTTCGGGCTCTTGTTGGTTTTTGCGCTGCTTTTTCCGGAGCGCAGACTGATGGTGTTTCCCCTGCCCATTCCCATCAAGGCGTGGCTGTTCGTCACGCTTTACGCAGGGGTGGAACTCTTTCTTGGGGTCACGGGGACGCTGGAAGGGATCGCGCATTTCGCCCATCTCGGCGGACTCGCCGGCGGGGGGCTCACCTGGGTGATCTGGCGGGCCGAATTTGCGCGGAGGCAAGCCATGAGCGGCTCCATGTGATGGTCGCTGGCTGAAGACTGGAGTCGCCTTGAGGTCAGACGGCCAGCTTGCCCTCGATGGAATCGTCCATTGTCTTGCCGACCATGGCGCCAATTAGCATTTTTACGCCGGCCACGGCGTTGCCGTGCTTGTTGTCCCAGTAGTAGCCCTCGGATGGGATCACCTTGATGACGGTGATGCGAGGGTCGTCAACGCCACCGGTGAACCACGTCTTGAGGATCGGCTCCCAAAGTTCCTTGATCACCGCTTTGTCTCGCGAAACGCTCGCCCGGCCGGCCAACTGGAGGAAGCCCGAGTGCGCGGATCCCTGGAAGAAGAGCTTTACGGTCGGGTCGAGCGCCAGCTCCTGGTTCTTGTGGGAGTCGTCGGCGCTGAGGAACCAAAGAGTTCCGTCGTCGTCCACCTCCCTCACGTTCATCGGCCGCGAGCCGTCGGACTCGCCGCTGGTTGCGGCCGAGGTGCAGAAGAAACAGGTCTCGGCCTTCTTGACCAGCTCCTTGATCTTCGCGGTCGCGTTCGCGCCGCGCAGGTCGCGGTGGTTTTCTTCGGCTTGGTTGCGATTGATGGAATCCACGGTCGGGGCGTTTGGTTGGGGTTCTTTCGTTCGCGCCGAGTCGATGTTCTGGCCGCCCGCTCTAGCGCGTGGCTTCCGTTTCGGATGAGCGAAGACGCCGGCGGATCCCGCCGAGGGAGGGTCTAGAGCGCGATTTGCAGCGCGCCCGTGAATCCCGCGAGGCACGACCCTGAGGGCCGTAAACGCGGCGCGCTTCTGACGAGTCGCTTGCGCTCCGGGCTGAGCGGCAAAAAATCGCGGGCGAGAAATTCGTCGGTATCTCGCCTCAACTTCAGCAATTGGACTCCATTCGGCACTGCTTCGCGCTCCTTGGGGACTTGAAGAAGGCCTAAGAAATGCTGACCAGGGCTCTGAGTGGGTGGCTTCGCTCGGCAATACATCCGAGCTGGTCCCCAAGCGCGAAAACTGTGAAGCAATTTGTTCCGCTTTCTTCCGACACCTCTCCTAGATCCAAACTTCTTCTGCCATGTCCCGCATTTCACGTACACTATTTGCCGGTCTGCTCGCAGCAGCCGCGCTGGTATCCTCCGCTTCAGCGGGCCAGTCCGTCGCCATCGTGGAGCCCTGCGGCTCTGCCCGGCATGCCTGGGCGTGTTATTACACGGTGGTTCTCGAAGCCACTTTCATTCGCCCGGGACAGCCGGAACGAATCGTCATTCGCCGCTCTTCCGGCGTCTATAATGTCGATCAGGAGGCGCTCACCCGCGCTTTCTGCGGGTGGCGCCTCGCGGGCTCTTCGAACGGCGAGATCGTGCTCCCGTCCGGCTTTTCCGCGCACTGACAACCGCGGTGTACCACGCTTTAGGATTTCTTCGTCGACGCGGTGAAGATCGCGTCGATGGAGTTGCCCAGCGCCGCATCGAACTCCGACGGGCTCGTCGAGAATCGGAGGTCGTCGACCAAGGCGCGCGAGAAGCTCGCAATCATCCCGCGATTCTGCGCCAGGCGCCGGTTGGCTTCGGCCAGGGGATACCCGCCCGATAGCGCCACGACGCGCACAACGCGAGGGTGTTCGATCAGCGGCAGATAGAAATTCGGTTCCTCGGGGATCGTGACCTTGATCATGACATGGCGGTCCGCGGCCAGCGCGTCGAGACCGCGCAGGAGTTCGTCGCGGAGCAAGGCCTCCGCCTTCGCCTTATCCGGGCTCTTGATCGAAACCTCCGGCTCGAGGATCGGCACCAGGCCATGCTTCATGACTTGCTCGCCGACGACGAACTGCTGCTCGGCCACGGCGCGGACGCCCTCGGGCGAAGCGTGGAGAATGAGCGCGCGTTCCTTCGTCCCGAAAATTCCGAGCTTCGCCGCTCGCGCAAGAAGTTCGTCGACGCCGGGCATCGGCTTCATCAATTGGACGCCATTCGCTTCGTCTTCGAGCCCCTTATCGATTTTCAGAAAGGGCACGACTTTGCGCTGTTTCCACAAAAACGTCGGCACGGGCGTTCCATCCACGTCGCCGTCCATCGTGCGCTCGAAGAGGATGGCACCGATGACCTTCTCGCCGCTGAAGGCGGGTGATTTCATGATGCGCACCCGCATGGTGTGCATCTGGGCGAACATCTGGTCGTCGCCTTGATACATCTCGGCGGTGACCCCGTATTGCGCGAGAGCCTTCGGGGTGGAGCCGCCGCTCTGGTCGAGGGCGGCGATGAACCCGGGCTGGTTCTGCATTTGCGAAAGCATTTGGGAATCGGACATGGCACCGTTTCTAGCCGCCTCGGTGCTCGACCGCCAGCATTTCCTTCTCAACTCCACGGCGGGCAAACCGCCGCACGCGGAACCCAGTTCGAGCGCTCGAGTCGTTGCCGGGCTTCGGCCTGGCTGCACTCCGCCAGTTCGGCGACCAGCCGGATGGCGCGATCGCGCAATTTTGCGTTCGTGACCGCGACATCGAGCATCAGGTTCCCGCGCACTTTGCCTAGCGCGATCATGGCGCCGGTGCTGATGATGTTAAGCGCCACTTTCGTGGCCGTGCCCGCTTTCAAGCGGGTCGAGCCGGTCAGCAACTCCGGCCCGGTCGCGAGATCGATGACCACATCCGGAGGCGGCTCGACCGCCGGGTGCGCCGGGTTGCACGTGAGCAGGATGGTCTGCGCACCGAGTTGTTGCGCGCGCGCTAGAGCGCTTAAGACGAAGGGCGTGCGCCCACTGGCGGCAATCCCGCACACGATGTCGCCCGCTTTCACGCCGCGCTCCTGCATCGCGAGTGCGGCCGCCGCGGTATCGTCCTCTGCGCCTTCCACGCTACGGGCGAGCGCGGGCGCACCCCCCGCGATAATTCCCTGCACCATTTCCGGCGCGGTGCCGAAGGTGGGCGGCAGCTCGCTTGCATCGAGCACCCCGAGCCGACCGCTCGTGCCCGCTCCCACGTAGAACAACCGGCCGCCGGCTCGCAGCACGGTTGCCACCCGCTCGGTCGCTGCCACGAGCTGGGCGATCGAGCCGCGCAACGCTTCCTGCACGAAACGCTCTTCCTCCACGAACAACTCGACCAGCTCCCGCGTCCCGAGCGTGTCGAGTTGCCGCGACCGCGGATTGCGCTGTTCGGTCGCAGCGAGGGCGAGGGTGGTCTCGGCCCGCACCGCCGTTTCCCCGCGCGCCATGATCGGTTCGCGCGCTGGCGCCCCGGCCGCCAGCCAGGCGGCGCCGAACTCGGGGTCGTCGGCACTGACCTGCACCACCGCCCCGGGCAAAATGCGTGCCAGCGCCGTCCGAAAGGCCGTGGCGTAGAGGTCGCCAGATTGAAAGAGCCCGCCGAGCAGGAAAACACTTGGCCTGGCGAGGAGCAGCCGCTGCGCGACTGCGCCCGTGTATTCCGCGAGCCGGTGCGCGCCATGGAAAACAATTTCCTGGGCGCCCACATCGCCAGCCCCCGCCGCCTGGAAGACGACCGGCACGAGCCGCGCGATCTGTGGTTTGCCGGCCGTCTGCGCCCAACGCACAAGCGCATCGAGGTCGTTCAGGCAAAGCTCGCGCAGAACAGCGGCGGCGAAATCCACCCCGCCGCGTTGGAGATCGTGCTCGCGCAACACCAAGCGCAGTGCCTGCAGCGAAAGGTAATAGCCGCCGCCCGAATCGCCCAAAACATGTCCCCAGCCGGCTGCCCTTTCGATCGCACCGCCGCGCCGGCCGGTGACGTACGATCCCGTCCCGGCGTTCACCACGATGCCGTCCCGATCCCGCAGCGCGGCCGCGATGCCCGACTCGCGATCGCTGCCAGTCACGATCAGCGCCTGAGGCCAGATCGCGACGCAATGCTGCCGCAAGGCCTGCTGCTCGTCCGCCGTGACGCAACCCGCCAGAAACACGCCCGCGCGCTCCACCGCCCGCGGCAGCTCGGAAAGAATCGCGTGCAGCCGCTCGGGTTCAGTCAGGCGGAAGTTCGCCGCCGGCAGCGTGCCCCGGTCAATCACGCTCAGTTTGTCAGCCACTCTTTCGAGCAGTACCCAGGCTGACTTCGTGCCGCCTCCTTCCAGTCCGAGAATTTTCTCCGTCGTCACCCGGCACTATACCGACATTCCCGGCGGAGGCAGGTCCGGGGGGAGCTCACCGTCTCGCCGCCGGAATTGCGGATTGTCTTTTGAGGACGGTCTTTGAGAAGGTGCGGAAAGACCGGAAAACGCGCGCCCCAAAAAAGGGAGAATGCGTCAGCAGGACTTTGCTTTCGCCCTCGGACGCCCGACCCCTCTGACCACTAAGACTCCAGAGTCCGATCGTAAAACCGCCATGGAAGTCATCATCCGCGACAACGCCGAGGTCGGTTGCGTTCTCGGAGCTAAAATCATCGCCCGCGTTGTCCGCGAGAAGCCCGACGCGGTTCTCGGACTCGCCACCGGCCGCACGCCGTTGCGCCTCTATGAAGAGTTGATCCGCCAGCACCGGGAGGAAGGTCTCGATTTCAGCCGCGTCACGACGTTCAACCTCGACGAATACGTCGGGCTGGCGGCCACGCACGCGCAGTCCTACCGGTATTTCATGCGGGAAAATCTTTTCCGCCACCTCAACCTCGCTCCGCAGCGCACGCACGTCCCGGACGGCAGCGCGACGGATCTGCTCGCGGAGTGCCGGGCCTACGAACAAAAGATCGTCGACGCGGGCGGCATCGACATCCAACTCCTCGGCCTCGGTCGCAATGGCCACATCGGTTTCAACGAGCCCACGGGTTCACTTCGTTCGCGCACATGGGTCAAGATTCTTTCCGAGCAAACGCTCCGGGATAACAGCGCGGTGTTTGGCTCGTTCGCCGACATGCCGAAGCACGCGGTTTCGATGGGCATCGGCACGATCCTGGAGGCGCAGCGCGTCCTGCTCCTTGCGTTCGGCCCGGCCAAGGTTCGCGCCGTGGAACAGATGGTCGAAGGCCCCCTCTCGGCGCTTTGTCCGGGTTCTGCGCTTCAGCAGCATCCCCGCACCACGGTGATCCTCGACGAAAATTCCGCCGCCGGTCTCCATTACGCTGAGCATTACCGCTGGGTCGACAGTCACAAGTTGCCCTGGCAACGCTACGATTGAGCGATTTGACGACGGGAATGAGCTGATCCCACCGGCTGATTCCGCGGCGGCGTGGGCGAGCAGGCAATGCAGACATTGATCGCGGCACTTTGAGGCAGGATGGGAATAACGCGAAGAATGTGAGCGATAACGCGGCCGTAGCGTCGAGCCCGATCTCAGCGCCGGAGCGCCAGAAGACTGAGCTGAGGACGGAGCACATCCGTGTGAAATAGCACCTCACTCTCGCCTGGTTTCGCCTCACGGGAAGGCGCGCAGACGCGTTGGGAAAAGCTGATCTCGCACAAAGACACAAGGCACGAAGGGGAATGCGGGAATGAGGAGGTCGCGGGTGGGTGAACCCCACGCCCCTTCACGGGAGCTCGTAAACCTCGACCAAGCCCACCCCGCTCGTTCGGCCCACTCCACTCACCACGGCCGTGTATGGTCCAGGAGGGAGCGTAACCACGATCGCACTCTCGAGGTCGTTGGAGGGGGCAAATCCGCTCGCCACGATCTCGGCCTGCTGGGTCGTCTTCCAATCGTCGTTCATCGCATTCAAGATCCCTCCGGTGAAGAGCTGGACGGTCGGATTCGCGAGCACCCCAGGCACGCCGAAATTGGCGAGGTTTGGCCCGATGGCGCGCACGACGACGCGCTTGGATTCGGTGCCGCCGATGACGAAACCGCCGATCATCACCTCGTCGTCGACAAGCACCCGGCCGCGGGTGCTGATGTTGATCAGATGGATGTCGGCGGCCGTGTCCAGATCGTACACCTCGACGAGCGCCACGCCGCTGGTCCCGCCCGCACCGTTCACAATCGCGGTGTAGCTACCCTGTTGGAGCGTGGCCACGATGGCGCATTCACGGTCATCCATGGGGGGAAATCCGCTGGCAATGATCTCCGCCTGTTGGGTCGACTTCCAGGAATCGTTGGTCGCCACCGTGACACCGGCCGAATTCTTCAACGTGAGCACGGGATCGGCCAGCGCGCCCGGGACGCCAAACTGCGTCAGGGTGGGGCCGATCGCGCGAACGATGACGCGCTTGCTGCCCCCGCCGCGTAGGACGAAGCCGGCGATGCCGACGTTGTCGCCGGTTTCGACGCGCACGCGGGTCGAGATGTTGATGAGGCGCGAGGTCGGGCTCGCCACGAAGAAGCCGCTCCCGCCGGTATTGGTCGAGGGGTCGGCATAATCCGCGCGGAAGGCGACCTGCCGCTGACCCAGGGCATTTCCTTGCAGCGGGGGCTGCGAGAACCCCGTGATGACTCGCGTGCTGGTGGTCCCGGCGGCATCGCCGACCGCGACCACGCGGGTGATGGTACCGCCGGTCACGGCGACCGAGTAAATGCCGGGCCGATCGTTGCCGCCATCGGTGCCGATGAAGACGACCTGGCCGGCATTCAGCGAGAAGGAATCCCGGCTGCCGCCGAAATCGATGTTACTGAAATTCCCCGTCCCGCCTGGCACGGGTGTCCGATTGTCCACCAGCGTCACGGGCGGGGCGTTGCCCGTGATGGCGTAGAGGCCCCGGATCGAATTGTTCGCTCCCGAAAAGGCGCGGAAGACCACCGTGGGGCCATCGACCTGCACGCCATCGACCCCGCCGAAGCTGTCCGAGAAAGCGCCCCCGGCTGGATCGCTCGGTGAGATGGTCAGCCGCGCCGCCGCAGCGGTCTCGAAACGCCGCTCGTCGAGGAAGCCGAGATGCACGTCATTCCGGGTGGAGCCGAAGGCGACCCGCGTCCCGGAGATGCCGCCGGGGAAGAATTGGCCGGACCCGCGGCCACCCACCGGCACGTTCGTGCCACTGGGGACCACCGCTGTGCCCACCCCACCGCCGACCGGCCACGCGTACAGGGTATCTTGCGCGCTGAACGTGAGTCGCCCGTCCCCGAGGAAGCCGGACACGAAGCTCGAGACGAAATCGAAGGGCTGGGAGCGGTCCGGCCGGGTCGAACTGGTGTTGACCACGAGGCCGAATGCACCACCGGAGGCGGGCACGGCGTAAAAGCCGTTGTGCCGCAAGTCGTTCCCGCCGTAGAACGCGAAGGTGCCGTTGCGCAAGCGGGGCAGCGCGAAAAAGGTGAACTTTTCGCCGGGATAGCCCGGGATGGCCTCCGTGGCGGTGGTGGCAATGCGGGTCAGTCCGGAACCGTCCGTGTTCGCCGTCCAAACGGCGGCAGCATTGCTCTCGACGGCGACAAAGCCGACCCTTCCACCATCAAGCGCGGGCAGCGGGTCATTACCGCCGGGCACGCCGAAAAATTGGCCGGGCCGGTCCGGGATGGCCGTCTGCGTATCGATGATCTTCCGAATCACGTAGTTGGAAGGCCGCGGGCCGGGTGCCGGCACGGAAAGGAAGGCGTGATTGTTGCGGCGATTGGAATCGGCATTGGCTCCGTTTACATAAGCCGAAGCGGTGAGAGTGCCGGGCGCATCCACCCGGGCGACGGCGGTCACGCTGACGGAGCCGCCCGAGGGGATGGTGGCGAGGTTGAAGACCACCGCGCCACTCGCATCCAAGGTGCCGCCGGACGAGGCGGACTGGAAGGTGAGACCCGGCGGCAGGGCGAGGCGCCCCACCGGGCTGGTGGCCGCGGCGGGGCCTGCATTTGTGACGGTGAGCGTGAGCGTCGTCGTGGCTCCGAGAGTCGGTGAGCCCGGACTCGCGGCGAGAGCGGCGCCGAGATCGGCGCTCTGGGCGAAGGGTGCGGCGAGATAAATGCCGTAGGCGCTGAAGGGCGAGAAAAGGCGGACCGCCAGCTGCCCGTTCATGAACGCAGAAGCGCCGATTTCGACCCCTTCCACGGTCCCCAAGGTATCCGCAAAGGGGCCGGCATCCCCGCTCGCGACGACCTTCGTGAGCGTGCTTCCATCGCCCACGTAGATGCCACCTTGATTAGTCGGGCTGATGGCGCTGAAGGCGAGCTGGGAGCCAGACGCGGCATAATTCCCGAAGCTCAAGACCGACGAGAGACCAGGCAGCACGGAGTTGCGGTCGGCGATGCGGGTAAGGGCGCCCTCGGTGCGGGAGCCGCGGTAAAGCCCGAAGTAGTTGGGGTTTGAGAAGGAATCGTCCGCGGCGAAGAAAAGATTATCGCCATCCAGCCGAGGTGCGGCGAGGCGGGTGTGAAAGTTCGCGTTCGTGTTGCCAGGGAGCTGATTGCCCGAGGTGACGGGTTCGCCGTAGGCGAAGCCGCCGGTCGAGGCGGTGGTGTAGAACGCGTTGTAGCCGGAGAACGGATCGAAGACGGACTGCCCGTAAAATGCCACGTTGCCGCCGGAGATGGCCGGGAGATTGAAGAGATTGACTTGGAAATTGAACTCCGGGTGCGCTGGATGTGCCGAGTCGGCCAGCGTGACGAGGTTGGTGCCGCTCGAATTCACCGCATACACGGCCTGCATCGAAGAGCTTCCCCCTCCGGTCACGCCGAAAAACGCCACGCGGCCCGCATCAAGCGAAAAATTCTGGAGCCCGCCGATGAACGCAGAGCCATCCGGTGCCGGCACATTACGATTGACGAGGCGGGTGACGGCGCCGCCCGCCGCTGGGACGGCGTAAAGCCCGCCCGTGTAGCCGGAGGTGGCGGCGTCACGCCCGGCGAAGATGAGCGTTCCATTGCGGAGGAACAAGTATCCTGGCCCCGAGAAATCGATGAGGAAGGCGGTGAATTTCCCGGTGCCGCCGGGCACGTCGGTATTGAGGTCCACCAGCCGGAGCGGACTGCCGCCGGCCCGCACGGACCAGATCGAGTCGTAGCCGAGATTCTGGCCGTTCCAGAAAGCGACCGTCGCTCCGTCGAAGGTCGGCTGCTGGTTCGGCCGGTAGAAGACTCCATCGCTGCCGGGCAGCAGATCGTTCGAGTCCACCAGCTTGGTGAAGACATAAGCCGGCGTTTGGGCGCGAGCGCTGAAGGCGACGGCGCTCAGGCCGAATAGAAGAGTCAGGCAGCAAAGCGAACGGAATCGTTTCACCTGAAAAGGAAGAAGACGTTGCATTTAACCAACAGGCTCTTCCCCGTTCCGCCGGCAATCGTCAGAAATGCGTAGTGCTCGACGTATCATTTCTTCTTTTTTGGCTCGAATCTACTTGCCGGCTCTGGCTGGGTGGGAGGCCGGAGCGCGAAGGCCGGCGGGACAGTGTCGCTGCTGCCGCGCAAGCGAAGGAGATGGGAAGAATGAAAGGATGGAAGGATGGAAGGATGGAAGGATGGAAGGATGGAAGGATGGAAGGCGGGGGAACCGGCGGGTGAACCGGCGGGCTCATTGCCGCGGAATTTCACGCGAATTCACACGAATTCTGGAGCAAATCGCATCTGGAACGAACCGCGCGAACAAGACCGCCGCCTTCGCGGGCGGAGTACGGGTCGATTGTGTGCTGCCCTCCGCCACCGGCTTTCTCGATATTTCGCAGAGCGGGGTGTACTGGGCGCGCACCACGGACCTGACGTTCTATCTGAACGATGCCTCAGACCATCACTCGGTCTGGGTCGATCTGCGGCTCGACAGCACCAACACCGCCGCCGCATCGCTCACCTACGACCAGTGGTGGCGGAGTTATGGGTATTTCGCGATCGGTGCGCCGACGAGCGGTCGCACTCTCGATGCGGATGCGGACGGGCTGAGTAACTTTGCGGAATATGTCTTCGGAACGAATCCAAATTCGGCGAACGCGGCCGTGACGGAGCTGGAGGACGGGCCACCCGGAAAGGAGTTCACTTATCGGCGGAACCGGAGCGCTACCGTCACGTGGAGAATCGAGTACGCCACCGACCTCTCCGCGGCGCAGCGGTGGACTCCAGCGGTGCTGAACACCGACTACATCGTCGTTTCGAGTGCAGCGGATCCGGCGGATCCCAGTGTGGAGATCACGCGCGTGCGTTTGCTCAATTCAAGCGGGAGCCCCCGGATCTTCGCGCGGATCTTCGCGACGGAGTGAAGGCGGCCCGGAGCGTCGGAGAAGCGGTGGTTGGATCCACGGACCGCGAAAGGGGATCCGTTCCCGGGCAAAGGCATTTCCGCCGGGATCGAACGCGCCGCAGCCATGGCAGCATGTCCTCATGCGGAATCCTCCTTCGGCGGCATGTCGAAATTTGGCGCTCCGGTCTCACCTCATCCCCGCCAGCGCTTCGGCGGCGAGTTTTCTCACGCCGGATTTCTTGAACCGCGTGCTCGCCGCCTTCGTGAAATCCGCCTTCGCCTCCTCGGTTTTTCCGAGGGCGAGAAAGGCCCGACCGCGATTGTACACGATGTACCCGTCGTCCGGAGCCAACGTGGCCGCGGCGTCGAATTCCGTCCGCGCCTCGGCGGGGCGGTCGAGCATGAGCAGGGCATCGCCGCGCCGGTTGTGTGCCTTGGCCAGCAGCGCGGCGCGGTGGGGGTGTTTCGCCGGCAAACTGGATTCGACCGCGTCGAGCAGCAGGTTGCACGACTCGAGCACGCCTTCCGCGCCCGGTTTGGCGGCGTTGGGGTCGCGCAGGGTCTCCTTCACTTGATCGAGCAGTAAGGCGAGGATCGTGGCGGACTGCGGATCGGGCCCGCGCCGGCGGAGTTCCTGGAGGCATTTCTCCAACTCGCCAGCGGTCGCGAGTTGCTGAATCTCCGCCGACGAGGCGAGGGCAAGAGGCGGCGGCTCGGCGCCGGCTGCTTTGGAGGCGGGCGCGGGGATCAGGATGATGTCTTCTCCGACCAGACGCGAATATTCCGCGGGGATCTGCGTGCCGCCCGAGCGCCTCATGACGCCGGCGCGGGTTCGCTTGAAGACCTGCTCGATGCTCAAGCCCGGGGTGAGCAGGTGCTTGATGAGTTCCTCCGTGTAGAGGCCATTGGCGCCGTTGCCGTCTTCCGCAGCGCGCCCGGCATCGGTGGCGAAGGCGACGAGCGAACCGGCCGGCGGATTCATCTCGGTCAAGCCGGCGTGGCCGGAAGCCGTGCGGGTGGACGGATCGCGCGCGACGGGAGTGTTTCGGCAGGCGTCCAGAATGACCAGATTGCAGGCCACCCCGGCGTTGTTCATCACGGCGACGGCTTGCTCGGCGTTGAAGAGCCGCGTCTCGGCCAGGAGACGCCGGCTGGTGGCATCTGCAGCAGCGGCGGGATCGTAGCCGGCTTTGATCGGCAGGAGATAGTTGGCGCCGGAGACGGAGATCCCGTGGCCCGCGAAGTAGAAGAGACCGACTTCTGCGCCGCGCAGCTTTTCGGAGAATTTCAGCAGGGCCGCAAACAGTTCGTCGCGGGAAAGATTGTGTTTCTCGAGGACCGTGAAGCCGAGGCTCCGGAGTGTGCGGGCCATTGCCTTGGCGTCGTTGTCGGGATTCCGCAGGGCGCCGACCGCCGGTTCATAGCGGTGGTTGCCAATGACCAAGGCGACGCGCGTGAGCTTCGTGGATTCGGCGGCAGGTGCGACGGGCAGGAGCGCGCCGAAAAGGAGGACCCGGAGGGCGAAGGAGGAAAATTGCACGGCAGGCGGGACAGGATACAACGCAGGCCAGCGATGCCAACGTCAAACCCTTCCAACACAGCTTCCGCCCGCGGCCTCCTGCTCATGGGGGTGCTCCTGCTGGCGGCGTGCTCCAGCCCGAGCGGGGGACCCGGCTCCGCGGGGAAAACCCTCATTCCCGGCGATCCGACCGCGCCGTCGCAAGTCACTCCGACCGATGCCCTGGTCATTGCCCGCCAACTGGCCAGTCACGCGTGGCGGCCGTTTGCCAGCAATATCCTGCATGGCGCGGACAAGTCCGGCATTCCGGTGAACACGGCCGACGTCGGCTATGCGGATCCTTCCGGGCGTCGCGGGTGGTGGCTGCCCGGCGAGGTGAATGTGGGCATTCCCTACAAATGGGGCGGTTTCGACGATCCCGGTTCATTCGATGGGGCGGTCGCGCGCGGGCTCGCCGGAGGCGATGTTTCGTCGCCGGAAAAGCGACGGCTCGGCGACGCGGCCGTGAGCGCGCACGCGGCGGGGCTCGACTGTTCTGGCTTTGTCTCGCGGTGCCTCAAGCTGCCTTCCGTGCACGACACGGCAAGGCTGCCCTCCGTTTGCTCGGTGCTCGCCAGCCCGCAGGATCTGCGTCCAGGAGATCTCCTAAACATTCCGCGTCGGCATGTGCTGCTCTGCGCGGGCTGGGCGTCGCCGGACCGCAAGTGGATCTACTTTTACGAGACCGGCGGGCAGCCCGATTACTGGAAGCCCGGCTTGAAACAAGCTCCGCTGGAGGCGCTGCTGGCGCTCGGCTATCAGCCGCTGCGGTATCGCGGCATGGCCTCCGAGCCGAAGGTCGAAGGGAAAGAAGTGCTGACGCGGGCAGTGCGAGACGCTGCGGCGGTGGTAAGGGAGCCGACGGTCGGAGAGCCTTAGTTTGAGCCTGCGGCTTCCGATCACTTCGAGGACGAGTAGGAGGACGAGGACGAATCATTTACGCCTGCGGCGTCGGAAGTCGGGGGACTGAGGACTGAGGACTGAGGACTGAGGACTGAGGACTGAGGACTGAGGACTGAGGACTGAGGACTGAGGACTGAGGACTGAGGACTGAGGACAGCCCCTAATGTCTCGACTGGATCCTCTTCCAAAGAGGCAAAGGACTGAGGAATGAGGACCCAAATTCCACCCATTTCGCATCCTTTCCTTGCGCGAGCACGGCTCGATGGCGTATTTACAAAATGCCTTTGCCCGCTCCCAAGCCGGACGCCGCTTTGCTCATCGTGGGTCATGGGTCGACCCAGAATCCAGATTCGAGCCCGCCGTCGCATCAACACGCGGACACAATCCGCCGAATGGGTCTTTTCGGGGAGGTGAGTTGCTGTTTCTGGAAGGAGGAGCCCTCCTTGCGCGAAGCAGAATTCACCCTCGAGAGCCGCGAGATTTACGTGCTGCCGAATTTCATCAGCGAAGGATACTTCACGCAGACCGTCATCCCGCGGGAGCTTGGGCTCACCGGGCCGTTGACGCAACGCGCCGACGGCCGCGTTTGGAAGTACTGCGAGCCCGCGGGCAATCACGCGAGCATGACGGAACTGCTCCGCCAGCGCGCGCGCGAAGTCGCTCCAGGGGTGCGTGAGGAGGAGACTAGCCTGCTCATTGTCGGACACGGCACCGGGCTCAATGACAATTCCGCGGTGGCCGCCAAGGCTCAGGCGGCGCTCATTCGCGAGCAATCGCAGTACGTGGAGGTACTCTCAACATTCATGGAGGAGGAGCCGCTCATCGCGCGCTGGGATGAACTGACCACCGCCCCGAATGTGGTGGTGGTGCCGTTCTTCATCGCGGATGGGCTGCATTCCTACCAGGACATCCCCGTGCTGCTCGGCCTCGAGGCGGAATTGCCCGCGGCGGCGAGCCAGAGCGCGGTGTTTCGCCGGAATCCGCGGGTGCTGCGCGGCCGGAATCTTTACTACGCGGCGGCGATCGGCACCGAGCCGCGCTTCGTCGATGTCATGCTCGATCTCGTGACTGCCTTCGACCGCAAACATGGGCCGAATTGAAGCGCTGCTCGCCGGAGTTCTCCGGGATGGATGTGGCTGGATCGGGCAGATCTTGATCCAGTCACAAGGAAAGGGTTGGCAATTGCGGCATCGCGACGATGCGGCGCGTCTCGATCTCGAAGCGCACACGGCGCCGGAAGACGCGCGTCTGCTGGCAACTTACGACGATGGCGGCGGATATCGTCCGCTCAAGACCGCGCCGAACCTGCGCCGGGGCTGGCGCCTGGAATTGCCCGATGTGGCGGCCGTGCAGCTCGCGCTCGATTTCTTTTATCCCGCACAACTCGGTTTGTGGCTGGCGCGGCGCGAAGGACGCCTGCGCGCGACCTCGCTCCGAGAAACAGTCGGGCGCCAGACGGGGATGTATCGCATCACGGGCACCATCACGGCGGCGCAGGCCGATGGGCTGGTGAGCGCCGGCTGCCGGTCTGAGGGCGGATGTTTGCGCGCGATCCTCTGGCCGATCGAGCCGGATGGAGCGAGGGCAAGCGGGTTGCCGGCGGAGAAATTCGATCCGGCATACGATCAAACGGGCGGCGGCCAAGCGGTGATCCCGCTCCTCTGCGCGGAGTTGTGCAATCTCCAGGTGGCGGCAGCGCGCGAACTCATCAAAGGGAAAAAGGCCGAAGCAGAAAAGTGAGGCGCGGAGGCGCGGAACGGCGAAGGAACGCATTCAGGCACGCCCAGCTTCCCTTTCTCCCCGCGTCGCGGCGAAGTGCATTTGTCTCTCGTCATTCCGGCTGGCTTCGGTTTTGCTCCGCGCTTCGCCTTGTCCCGCTTTTTTCCCAAAGCCCGATGATCTATCGTGCCCGCACTGTCCTGCCGCTCTCCCGGCCGCCCCTGGCGGACGGGGCCGTGGCGGTGCGGGACGGAAAGATCGTCGCCGTGGGTGCGTGGGACGAGATCCGCGCGGGGTGGAGCGATGAGGTGGAGGACCTCGGCGAACAGGTGCTGCTCCCGGGCCTGATCAACGCGCACTGCCATCTCGATTATTCGGGCATGCGGGGGGCGATCATGCCGCCCGAAAGCTTCGCGGCCTGGATCCAGCGCATCAACGCGCTCAAGCGGGACTTTTCCGACGACGACTACCTTGAGGCGATTGCGGCTGGACTGCGGGAGGCGGCGCGATTCGGGACCACGTCGATCGCGAACATCGAGGCATTTCCCGAACTCATGCCCCGGCTTCCACATGTGCCGTTGCGGGTTTGGTGGTTTTACGAGTTGATCGATATTCGCAAACGCATCGCCACGGATGAACTTGTCGCCGGCGCGCTGCAGTTCTTCGAGGCCCGGCCGGACTGGCGCGGCGGCTTCGGCCTCAGTCCGCATGCTCCCTACACGGCCACGCCGGAACTTTATTCGCTGGCCCGGCAGGTTGCGCTCGCGCACCCCATGCCGATCACGACCCACATGGGCGAGTCGCGCGAGGAACACGATATGTTCACCGCGGGGCGTGGTCCACTCTACGATTTCCTGGCCGCGATCGGGCGCCCCATGCATGACTGCGGTCACGGTCGCACGGCGCTCCGCCAGTTGGCTGAGGCGGGCGCAATTGGCCCGGAGTGCCTCCTCGTGCATCTGAACGAGTTTCCGCCGGAAGACGAGTCGCTGCTGGGTCCGGAAGGACCGTTGCACGGCGTCTCGGTCGCACACTGTCCGGCCAGCCATCGTTACTTCGGGCATTCCGCTTTCCGCCTGGAGCGGTTGCGGGAGTTGCAGGCGAATGTGGTGCTCGGCACCGACAGTCTGGCGAGCAATCATTCGCTGAGCCTTTTCGCGGAAATGCAGGCCCTGTCACGAGCGTACCCGATGCTTGCGCCGGCCGAAGTTTTGGCCCTTGTGACCACGAATGCCGCGCGCGCGCTCGGACAAGCCGGTCTCTTGGGAGAACTCACGCCTGGGGCTCACGCGGACCTGATCGCATTTCCGATCGCGGGCCGGAGCGAGCCCCACGAGGAGGTGGTCTATCACGGTGCCGGGGTGAATTGGATGAGAATCGAGGGGGAAAGGCCGGCTCTCGCACTTTTGCATCCTTGCGAGTGAGAACCCGGGAAAGCGCGTTGGCGCTGTCTTTTTTGCAGTCTGCGCCGGCCTGCTCTCTGATTAAATCGAGGCGAGCGCAGAACGCCCCGGAAATCTCGCCATGAGAATCTCCTCGCGATTGCAAGATTGCGATGCAAAATGGAGGAACCAGCGGAATTTGTCTCATATTTGACATTACCCCACTCGGTTGAGAATTCCCCCACTCTCCAATGGCCAAAATCGTAATCATCGATGACGAACCTGCGATGGTGGAGGTCATTTCCACCCTCTGCCGGGAGAACGGGCACCAGGCGTATCCGTTCAGTTCGGCTGAACGGGCGATGGAGACGGTGACGACCATTTCTCCCCATGTGGTCATCGCGGACATCAAGATGGACAAGATGTCGGGGTTTGAGGTGCTGGCGCAATGCCGCGAGTTGCTGCCGCAGACCGCCGTCATCCTGATTACGGCCTACGCGTCGGTCGAGAAGGCGGTCGAGGCGATGAAGATGGGCGCCTACGATTACGTCACCAAGCCATTCAAGATCGATGAACTGAAGCTGACCGTGCAGCGCGCCCTGGATTTTCAGGCGGCGATGCGGGAAAACGTCATCCTCAAGAAGGAGCTTAAGAGCAAATACCGCTTCGAGAACATCATCGGTTCGAGCCGGCTGATGCAGGCGATTTACCAGCTCATCAACAAGGTTGCGGACACCGACAGCACGATCCTGATCCAGGGGGAAAGCGGAACCGGCAAGGAGCTCGTCGCGCGCGCCCTGCATTTCAACGGCAAGCGCCAGCATCACCCGTTCGTGGCGGTGAATTGCTCCGCGCTGCCCGAGAATCTGCTCGAGAGCGAACTCTTCGGACACAAAAAGGGCTCTTTCACAGGCGCGTTCCAGGATAAGCTCGGGCTCTTCGAGGAAGCTGAGCAGGGCACGATTTTTCTCGATGAAGTGAACTCGATGGCGCTCTCGCTCCAGACGAAATTGCTGCGTGTGCTGCAGGAGCGCACGATTCGCCGGGTGGGGGATACCAAGAGTGTGCCGGTCAATGTGCGCGTGGTGGCAGCCTCGAACGAGAATCTGGTCGAAAAGGTGCGCGCCAGCCAGTTTCGCGAAGACCTGTATTACCGGCTCGCGGTCATCCCGATCGACATGCCGCCCCTGCGCGACCGGCCCGAGGATATTCCGCTGCTCGTCAGCCATTTTCTCGCGAAAAACGCCGCCCAGACCGGCGTCGAACCGCGCAAAATCGCGGCGGAATCGATCGACTTGCTGTGTGCTTATCCGTGGCCTGGAAACGTCCGCGAGCTGGAGAATGCCATCGAGCGCGCGAGTGCGCTCTGCGACGACGCGAACATCCTGGCGGGCGATCTGCCGCCGCAAGTCCAGGGTCGGACGGCGCCGCTCTCCTTCAAGGAAAACGTGATCGAGATGTCCGTGGGCCAGCGGCTCGACGAATTCGTGGCGTTGCGGGAGCGCGAGTACATCGAGCAGACGATGCGGCACTACCGGGGCTCGCGGGAAAAGACCGCCTCCACCCTCGGGATCAGCATGGCGACGCTCTACCGGAAGCTCGAGCTGAAGACGAAACGCGCCGGCTGAGCTGACAGACTATTAAGGCCGCAGGGCGGCGAACGCGGGGGAAAGCCGAAAGGTATGGGCGGAAAACGGCGAGGGCATCTCTTCGAGTCTGCGCACGGTCTGGGCGGCGGCGTCTGGCTGTCCGGCGCGGAGTTGCACACATGCTTGCGCATAAAGAAACCAGGGTGCGTCCTGCGCGTCCTTTTCCGGTGGGGCGAGCTGAACTCCTGCCTGTGCTTCCGCGAGTGCCCGCGCGGCTTCGCCCGTCCCCGCCAGAGCGAGGGCGTGGGCCAGCCGGATCCTCGGATCGGTGGGACGCGCGGCGGCAGCTTCGGCGAGACGCGGCAGCGCGCGCGCCCAGGCGGCACGCGCCTCGGGGGCTCGGCGGGCCTGGGTCAGAATTTCGGCCTCAAGCATGTCGCGCGTGATGTAGCGGGCCTGACCATCGATCAGGCCGAATTTGCCCTCGTTCAATACGGACAGGGCGTCATCGAAGCGGCGTTCGAAAAGGAACAGTTCCACTTTGTCGAAGACGTAGGCTTCAGCGTAAGGCGCATGGGGCGACCGGGTCTCGATGTCCTTGCGCATCTCGCTGAGATCTCCCTTCCAGACGAGGAAGAGATCGCCCTTGAGTTTCATCAACGCCACATGAGTCGGATGGTGGGCGAGTGCGGCTTGAAGGATCTGCCAGGCACGCTCGTACTCGTGCATGCAGAGCCGGGTGTTGGCCACGTTGTAGAAAAGGATGGGATCGAGCGGATTGGCTTCGGAGGCGCGTTCGAGTTTCTCTGCCGCTCCCCCCCATTTCCCCTGTCTGCGCTCGATGTAGCCGATGTAGGCAAGCGCATCCGCGTTGCCGGGCGCCGCCGCCAGCGCGCGCCGGTAGTACGGGAGGGCGCGCTCGTAGTCGCGGCGTCCCCGGTAGTAAAAGTGACCAAAGGCCATTTGCGTTTCCGGCGCGTCCGGCGCCAGCCGCCCGGCGGCTTCGGCGGACTGCAAGGCGAGTTCCAACCGCTGATCCGTCCGGTCCCGGCCCCAAAGGTAGAAATACGAATGGAGCGAAGAAAGCTGCGCGTGCGCGGCCGCATAGTTGGGGTCGAGCGTGATGGCCTGCTCGAGTTGCTTTGCGGCCTCATCGAGATCGCGACGGGCTTCGACCGGGTTCGCGATAAGCGCGCGGGCGCGGAGCAGGTGCGTGTACGCGGCCGCGTCGCGCGTCGGTGGGTTGGTTAGGGGAGAATCCGGCGTTCGCGGCGTTCCCGGGTTGAGTGCATCCGCGAGAGCGATCGCCATCTCGCTCGGCAGGCCCGCGATTTCATTTGCCGCGCGATCGAAGCCAGGCGCGGCGAGAATTTCGCCCGACCGAGGTGAAACGATGCGGAGATTCACCAAGACGCGCGAACCCTCTTTTCGCACGGAACCTTCGACAATTTTCGCCACGCCAAATTTGGCCGCGAGGGCGCGCGCGTCGCTTCCGGTGCCGGGTTTTTCCTCCGCCAGCGAATCCCGGGAAATCACCTTCAGATTCGGCACCCGGCTGAGCGTGTCGAGCAACTCGGAGTGAAGTCCCTGGGCCAGCCAGATATCCTCCGGCGGCAAGCCGTTCGTGGCAAATGGCAGGACCGCAACCCCAGTGGGCTCCAGTCGGGCCGGCAGCGCCCCGCCGGGCGTCCGGGACGAGAGCAGGTAATATCCGCCGCCGCCAAGAAGCAGCACGCAGACAGCCACGACAAGAAGGCGCTGCCAGAGACGTGCGCTTTCTGGGGCAGTCGGGGGCGTCGCATTCGCGGGGACCTTTTTCCAATGAGACGTATCGGCCGGGAGTTCCGTGCGTAGGCGGGCCAGCGCAACCGCGAGGGCGGTTGCATCCGGGAAGCGTTTCTGC
This sequence comes from Chthoniobacterales bacterium, assembly GCA_038226705.1. Classification (GTDB taxonomy): domain Bacteria; phylum Verrucomicrobiota; class Verrucomicrobiia; order Chthoniobacterales; family SZAS-18; genus SZAS-18. Next base: position 20,576 of record JBBRQH010000032.1, read on the forward strand.
CGATCCTTTTGGAGCAGGCGGCTGACGAGGGAAACGACCGCGCGCGGCACGTGCGCCAATTCTGCGAACGGCAGGCGTTCCGTGACGTGCTGGTTGAGGACATCGCGCTTGGCCGGACCACGGAACGGAGGCCGGCCCGAAAGCATTTCCCAAAGAATGCAGCCCAGCGAGTAAAGATCGGAACGTCCGTCGAGGTCGCGCCGTTCCTCGCATTGCTCCGGGCTGGCGTACAAGACCGTGCCGCGAAAGCCGATGGTCTGCGCCAGGTCGTCCGCGCGCAGGATATGCCGGGCCAGTCCGAAATCGATGATCTTGACCTGCCATTCCGAGTCAGCGGCGATGACCCCGGCGAGCGTCGTGCCGGAGGCCCGATTCGGGACGAGCATGACATTTCCCGGCTTCAGGTCGCGGTGAATGATCCCTTCGGCATGGATGGCGGCGAGACCGCGGGCGGTCTGCTCCGCGACATCGAGCGCGACCCGCACCGGCAGCGCACCGTGCACGCGGATCCAGTGGTGGAGCGGCTCGCCGGCAACGAACTCCATCGCGAAGAAGAGGCGGGTGGGCGAGTCATTCAGAAAGAGCACGCTCGCCACGTTTGGGTGCCGCACGGTGGCGGCGGCGCGCGCCTCGCGGAGAAAAAGATCCTGCGCCTCCGGATCGCTCGTTCGATCGGGCGAGATCACCTTCAACGCGACGGGGATCCGCAGCCGGCGGTCGATGGCGAGATAGGTCACACCCATGCCGCCCCGGCCCAATTCAACCGCCGTGCCGTCGGCGCGCAGCTCAATGCGATAATGTTCGAAATCCGGAGAAGCCGGCGGCGGACCCGCGCTGGTGTCGCGGGGAGCGTCCCCCGCCGTGGCCGCCGAATCCGCGGCGAGGATAAACGCGAGCGCACAGCGCGGGCAGACGCCGCTCGCCGCGTGCGTCGTGCCGCAATCGCGGCAGATCACTTCGGAGTCGGGCGGGGGCGTCGCGTCGCCTGGATCGATCACGCGCGAAAGCTATGCAGCGCGCGCAGAGCAGGGGAAGGGGAATCGCAGCCGCATTGCCGAATCAAGCGGCCGCCAAAGCGGTGAAGAGGTGGCGCACCTCGGCGGCGACATCGGCCGGCTGGGAGACGGTCTGCCGCACCTGCGCCACCACGAGCTCGCGAAAACGCTGGCGGAGCCGAAAAGCGCGCACGCGCAGGCTGGCGGCCGACATGTTGAGGGTCCGCGCCAGCGGCTCGTAACCGGTTTCGCTGCCGCCGGGGGTGAGGAGCGGGAGCAGCGCTTCCAGCAGGGCCACCTCGCCGCGTCGGGCGTACTCCGCGCGGAGTCCCTGCGTCGCCCGCTCGACTACGAGTTCCGCCCAGCGCCGGTCAAACTGGAGGTCCGCATCGCCCGCGGTGCGGCGGCCGACCGCCAGCGTTTCCTCCGTGCGCAATTCGGCGAGCGGGATGATCTCCATGGCGCCTCCGCGCTTGAGCGCACGCGCCTTGGCGTCGTGATCATTGAGGTAGTTTTTCAATGAAGCGAGCAGGTACGAACGGAAGCGCCCCGCGGAAGGCGTAACCCGGGCAAACGCTTCGCGTCGGAGGAGCACGCAAAAGAAATCCTGCGTGATGTCTTCCGCATCCTGACGGGCGCGGCTGAGCAGACGCAAATACGCATAAATCGGACGCCAATAGACGCGGCATAACTCGGCCAGGGCTTCCTGGGCGGCCGGGGCATGTGGATCCGCCGCCGCCTCGATCACGGACCAATGGGTCGTGACGAAGGCGTGCCCATTCGTCGTGTTACTGTCCGGCATGAGGTGGGCGCGAGCCTTAGGCCAGTCCCGCGGTGCCGGTAGATAGCGTGGCGGACGCGCGAATGTCCAGCCGCACGCGGAGAATTCGCTGCGTCCTTCCCGCGCGCTACTTGCCTCTCGGCGCGGCGCGAATCACTGCCGACAGCCCCGGGTATTTCTGGGGAGCCTTTTTCACGCGCGCCGCAATTTTCTTGAGAGCGGCCGGTTTCATGGCACGAACCTGATCGTGGTCGATCGCACCCTCGCCATCCCCAGTATCCGCCAGCGGAACGGAGACGCGAAGTTCGGCGAGGACACTCCTTTTCTTGCCGGTGTGTTGCGCTTTGGCGCCAAGCGTCCAATCCCCGAGGTGGCCGTGCTTCTTGAGTGCCTTCACCACTCCGGCGACGCCTTTGATGTGCGCCCCAGCCTTGCCGAAGACGGTCAATGCCTTGGCCAGATGCTTGTGGTCGGCGATGCCGGCCATGAGATCCTGAACTTGGGTGGGATCTTCGACCGATACCTCGAGGTGGGTTTCGTAGGTGTCCGTCCGGGTGTGCAGGCCGGTGTCCGGGTTCGTGAAATTGTCCGCGACAGTGGGGTTGTTCCAGATCGTTCCGCCCATAATTTGATTTGTAAGGAATTGAGGTTGAGCCGGACGTGAATCGCCCGTCCTTCTAGAAACGGCATTCCTCCGGTGGTGTTACAGGCAATTCTCACTACCGCGCGATAAGGCGGGGCGGCAAGCAATCTGCGTAGATTTCGCCGACCCCAGGCTAAATACCGCGGTGCACCACGGCGTCGGCCTCGATCTCGACCAGGTGATCGGGATCGATCAAACGGGAGACTTCCACCATCGACGCGGCCGGCCGGATTTCGCGGAAGAACTCGCCGTGTGCGTCGCCGATGGCCTCCCACTGCGAGATATCGCGCACGAAAATTCGGGTGCGCACGACGTCGGCCAGCGTGGCGCCCGCCCGCACGAGGGCCTCTTCGATTTTGCGCAGCACGAAGCGCGTCTGCTCCGCCGCATCGCGCAGGCCCACGACGCGGCCCGATTCATCCGTGGAAGTCGTGCCCGCGACATAGACATGATCGCCCACGCGGACCGCGCGCGAGTAGCCCACCCGCGGTTCCCACGGCGAGCCGGAATCGATGTGGCGCCGCAGCGGGAGTCGGGCGCTGAGGGCTTCCATCGGGAGCCCCATGACATTCGAGGGACTGCCCTCGAGGTGCGCGATGATGCGATCGCCATGCTCCTGGGCGGCGTAGGCTCCGGCCTTGTCGAGCGGATCGATGAGATGGAGATAGGCCGCGATGGCGGCATCATCGAGGGGATGAAAAGTGACGGCGGTGGCGACGTCAAAAACCTGCCATTCCCCGCCGCGTACGAGACAGACCCCGGTAAAGACCACGTGCGTTTTGCCCTGCAGGGCGCGGAGCATTTCCGCGGCATGGGCGAGATCGCGGGGTTTGCCGTAGAGCTTGCCTTCGAGCCAGACGACCGTATCGGCCCCGATGATGATGGTCTGCGCGTTATCGGCTTTCCGATCGACGGCCAGCGCCTTGCGCATCGCGTTCCAGCGCGCGATCTCGCGGCCGGTGAGGGCATCGCTTTCGACCTCCTCGACCCCGCTCGGCACGATGACTTCAAACGTGTAGCCGGCTTCCTGGAGAAGGACACGGCGGCGCGGGGAGGCCGAAGCGAGGATCAGGCGCGGGGCGGGGCTCATCCTTCGAGGCTGAGAAGAAATTCGCTCGCCCCGATCCGCACGCGCTGTCCGGCGACGAGCGGCGCGATCTCGCTGGTGGCGAGAACCGAGGCATTGACCTGCACCGCGCCCGGGGCCTCGAGGTTTTCGAGCCAGAAGTGGCCGAGGTGGTGGTGCAGATACCCTTGCAGCGGCTGCAAGCCGGTGGCGGGCGGCATGGCGAGGGCGAAGGCGGGATCGCTCCCGTAGGCCAGGCTGGAAATGAGCCAGAGCGGGCGGCGCACCGCGAACGGCATTTTCGTGGCAAAGACGACCGCTCCGATGGCGGACGGATCGATCACGATGGAAGGCGGCGGCGTGATCGAAGTGGGCGAACTCACGCCGGACCAGGATGTGACGTTCTCGATTTGCGGAGCGCCGCCGGGAGAGCCGGGCACGATTTGAAAATCGATGCGAAAGCGGGTGTCCAGGGCGAGCCAGCCGCGCTCGGGCAGCGGAACGCCCTCGGTGGATTTCGCGAGTGGATGACCGTCGAGTTCCGTGCCGTTCGAGGTGTCGACATCGCGCGCGTGCAGCCGGCCGCCACGCCGATACAAGACGCAATGCACCTTGCTCAGGCGGCGCGAGAGTTCGTCATTCTCCGTCCCGCGCGGGAGGAACCAGGATACCATATCCGCTTCCCCGGGCGCTCGTCCGATGCGGAACTCGTCGCGCGCCACGATCCGGATTGGCAGCGCGGCGTCGCCCTCCACGCCTTGCGGCGTAAGCGTGAGAACCGTGGCGCTTTGATGCGAGTCGAGCAGGTTCTCCGGGATGCGCAGTTGCTGGAGCCGGGCCATCAGCGGCTTGGCGGCGCGACTTGTGACCGCATGCGGGCGCAGCGCCTCGACGAAGGCGGCCGCGGTTTGAAACGGAGGATCGGCATCGTCGCCGCGCGCGCGGCGGAGGGCGACGTTTCCGTCCTCCCCCAGTGCGGCAATGGGGGCGAGTTGCCGCTGGAGGTCGCGCGGCCGTGGCCGCCCGAGCAGCTCAAAGACGAGACCGACGAGCTGTCGTTGATAGAAACGGTTGAGGCTGATGGAATCGTCCGGCGGCGTTTCCTGCGTGCGCGAGGCGGGCTGCACCATCGTCTGCGCGAATGCCTCCTCGGCAGAAACGGGCGGGGTGCTCTGGATGCCGAACAGCCCGATCTTGAGCGCCGGGGCGAGCGCGGGATTGAAGGGCGCGCTGGCATCTGTCCCGGGCAGGGCGATGCCTGAAGGCGAAAGTTCCAAACCCACCACCCGGCGTGCCACCGCGTAATCGATGGCGGCTGCGATGGGCTCGAGCAAATGGATGAGCTCGGGCCGCGGCATTTGGCCGCGCGAGCGCAGGCGATCCGCCAGGGTCGTACCGCCCGCCCACTCGAGGATGACGAGGGTGCCCCCGTTCCACGGCTCGAGCGCGAGGACGTTGAGCAGATGTGGATGCGGCTCCGCCCGCAGGGACTTGAGTCGCGACAACAGCTCTTCGCGGGCAGCGACCCCCGCCGGGCGCGGGGTTTCCAAAACGCGCACCGCAACCTTGCGTCCGCTCGCCATGTCTTCGGCGAGGTAGGTTTCTTCGGGAGGCATCGAAGTGAGTAGCACCCCGATCTTATAGCGCCGCGCAACGAGGACCCCCGTTGCGGGGGTTGGACCCATCGCGCCGCGAGTGCCCGCGGTGGAGGGCGTGGGTTGCGCTTGCGGCGGAGGCGGCGGCGGTGGCGGCACGGGCCGTGGAGCGGGAGGAACTGCTGCGACAGGCGGAGGGGGAGGCGGCGGTGGCGGAGTGGTGGCAGGGGCCACCGCGCGTGGTGCCGCGGTCTCGTCTTTTTCGGAGAGAAGCGTTGCCTCGGTTTCGTCGGCCGCGGGACCGGCCGCCAGCGTCGGTTCGGCCGGGCTCGCAATAGTTTGCTGCGATTGTGCGCCGGTTTCGGTTCGTGGAACCTCTGCAGGCGCCTCGATGATCGGGACCGTGCGCAGGCATTGCTCGATCAAGCCGCGTAAGACGATGGGATCGCGGGGGCGATGCTCGCGGTCCTTCTCGAGCATCTTGCGCAAAAGGTCGACCACCTCGGGCGGTTGGTGCGCAAGCAACTCCCAGGGCGGCGGACGATCCATCTGCTGCGCCATGACCTGCGGGACCGTGCCGCCGAACATCACGCGCCCGGTGAGCGCGTACCAGAGCGTGGCGCCGAGCGAATAAATATCGGAACGCGTGTCGAGAGGCTTTTCCTCGATTTGCTCCGGACTGGCATAGTCCGGGGTGCCGACGAAACCCATCGTGAGCACTTTGGCATCGTCGCCAGCCTCCTCGGCGGTGGCCTTGGCCAGGCCGAAATCGATGACCTTCACCTGTATCTCGTCGTCCTGCTCGGCCAGCATGATGTTGGCCGGCTTGAGGTCGCGATGAACGAGTTTCTCGCGCTGCGCCGCAGCAAGGGCGCGGCTTACACGCAGGGCGATTTCGAGCGCTTCGCGGGCACGCAGGGGGCCGGTGCGCTTGACGCGCCCCTGGAGGGTTTCCCCTTCCACGAATTCCATCGAGTAGAAGTAATTGCTGCCATCCTGCCCGAGGTGAAAGACGCTGGCGACATTGGCATGGCGCAGGCGGGCGGCGGCGCGCGCCTCGCGCAGGAAGCGCTCGCGCGCCATGTTCGAATGCAGAAACTGCGCGTTGATGACCTTGAGGCAGACTTCGGAGCGCAGATTTGTGTCGAACGCCTTGTAGGTTATGCCCATGGCCCCCCGGCCCAGCTCAAACGGTTTGCCGTCGGGTCGGAGGATGACTTCGTAGTGCTGAAAACGCAGCGTCGCCATGAATTCGAATGCGAAGCGAATAGCAGGTGCACCGCGCGCGGCAAAGCCATTCTCACGTCGCGTTCATGAAGAATTGTGCGCGTGAGACTTGGCAGAGCCGCGCGGACTGACTACTAAGCGCCTCGGCACCACGCATCATGGCGGAAGACTTCGACGACCTGGCACTTGGCATGACCATCCGCGGTTACGCGGCGGGACAACGGCTCTTTGGCCGCTTCGTCCTGAAGCGAATTCTCGGTCGCGGCGGCATGGGAATGGTGTGGCTCGCCTGGGACGAGCGCCTCGAGCGCGAGGTGGCATTGAAGTTTCTGCCCGATCTCCTGCGCGCGGACGAAGCGGCGCTGGACGATCTGAAGCGCGAGACGCGGCGGGGCCTCGATCTGGCGCACCCGCACATCGTCCGCGTCTACGACCTCGTGGAGGAACCGAACGCGGCAGCCATCGCGATGGAATTCGTCGATGGGCAGACCCTTGGCTCCATGCGCGTTTCGCGGCCCAACAAATTTTTTGAGGTCGCGGAAATCGCCCAATGGGTGCGCGAGCTTTGCGAAGCGCTCGACTACGCCCACCACCGCGCCAAGCTCGTCCATCGCGATCTCAAGCCCGCCAACTTGATGATCAACGCGCAGGGTGAACTCAAGGTCACGGACTTTGGCATCGCCCGCTCCATCAGCGATTCGGTTAGTCGCGTGACGATGGACCGAGGCACGAGCGGCACGCTGCTCTATATGAGCCCGCAGCAGGCGATCGGAAAACGTCCGGCGGTTTCCGATGATGTGTACGCCATCGGGGCCACGCTCTACGAACTCCTGACCTCGAAGCCGCCATTTTATTCCGGCAACATTGCGCGCCAGCTCGACGAAGTGGACGCGCCTTCGATCGCCGAGCGGCGAAAAGACCTCGAGTTGGACGGCGCGCCCATCCCGCCCGAGTGGGAGGCGACAATCGCCGCCTGCCTGGCCAAGGATCCCACGGCGCGGCCGCAGAGCGCCTCGGAAGTTTCGGAGCGGCTCGGCCTGCAAACGGGCACGCGGATGAGCTACGCCGGCGGCTCCAACTCGATGAGCGGAGCGACGATGGGCGGGCCCTCGGCGACTGCTTCTGGCACGAGCGCGACGGCCCGAACGACGGCCACAGTGGCCCCAACGCCGGGAGCGGAACCGCCGCCGCCGAAGCGTTCGAAGAATGGACTCCTCATCGCGCTCGCGGCCATTGTGCTGCTCGGGGGCGGAGCCGGAGCCTGGTTTTATCTCGAGGCGCAAAAGGCAGAGGCGGAGCGCAAGGGACGCGAGGAACAAACCCGGCTGGCGGAGGACGCGAAGCGGAAGGAAGAGATCGCCAAAACGAAGGAAGCGGAAACACGCGAAGCCAAACGCCTGCACGAGGCCGATGCGCGGGCGAAAGCCGGTCCCCAAACATTTGTGGTGCCGGATCAGCACAAGACCATCCAGGCCGCGATCGAGGCCGCGAAGGCCGGTGACACCATCCAGGTGAAGCCGGGGCTTTATTCCGGCTCGATCATCTTCAAGGAAGGCATCAAGTTGATCGGGGACGGAACCCCGAACACGCGCATCGATGGGGAATCGGGGGCGGAGGCCATCATTAGCGTGACCAATTGCCGCTCGGGTACGATCGAGGGCCTGACCCTGTACGGGAACGGGATCAAGCTGGACGGAATTCTCGTGACCAACTCGAAAATACAGATCCTGAATTGCACGATTCAAGGCGCCGGGGGCAGCGGGATCGCGGTGACCGATCCGTCGAGCGACACGCTCGTGAAGGGCAACCGGCTGCGCGAAAATGGGCGGATGGGACTTTTCTTCCTGAAGGGGGCGCGCGGCGAGGCGGAGGGCAATATCTGCGAACGCAACGAGGTGTCAGGCATCGCGATTCTCACGGCGCTGACCTCCGTGGACCTGCGCAAGAATCAATGCCGCGAGAATCGGAAACACGGGATCGAGTTCAGCTTCAATGCGAGCGGGACGGCGGAAGACAATATTTGTGAAGCGAACACGGGCGGTGGGATCGTGGTGACGAACGCCGGGACAGAACCCACCCTCCGGCGCAATACGTGCCGGAGGAATGGCCAGCATGGGATCAATTTCGGCAACGGGGCCGGCGGCCTGGCGGAAAACAACACGTGCGAGGAAAATACGAACAACGGCGCGGTGTTCTTCGACAACACGACCGCGATTTTTCGCGGCAATCAGATCCGGAAGAACAAATTGAACGGTCTCCAATACTCGAAGGGCGCCAAGGGTGTCGCGGAGGGCAACACCATCGAGTACAACGAGCAATGCGGCATCATTGCCACGGACCCTGGCACCGCCCCCGCCTTGAAGGACAACCGCATCTCCCACAACAAGCAGTATGGACTTGCCATCGTGAACAACGCGGAACCAGTGGTGGATCAAAGCAATCGGTTTTCCGACAACAAGCTCGGGGACCAGACGAAACGCTGAGTTCGTGGGGCGGGGGTTTGGCGCTGCTGGGGCGCCCCCGGAAGACGCGGTCGTTCCCAAACCCGGTGGATGTCGTTGCAAGGGACATTCCACCGCGACAGGCTTCGCGTCCGACTCATTTTCCGCTGGATCGTCAGGCGATTTTTCGGTTCGGGGAAAAAATTCCGCTTGGCTTGCAATTGGCGGACCCACATAGTGCCGACGTTGCGGGTATAGCTTAGTGGTAAAGCGCCAGCCTTCCAAGCTGGCCATGCGGGTTCGATTCCCGCTACCCGCTCCCTGTCGACGCTGGCCCAAAACTTGCAGCACGGTCTCAAACCCAGAATTACGAAAATGAAGAACACGTTTTTTAAGCAGATCGGCACGGTCCTCGCGCTGTGTGCGGCAGTCACCCTTTGTGGGGTACAAGACGTCGGTGCCGTCGCCGGCACAGCGGCGTCCGAATTGCTCGCAGCCGAGCTTCCTGCCGGAGTGAGCATCGCTTCCGCGCCCACTCCCGTGCTGGCAACCGCGCTCAAGAGTGCGATTCGCAAGCGGTCCGATTCAGCCGTTCCTCTTCTGCGCGTAGCGCTCCTTTCCCGCGGCAAGAAGCGGATGGATCGCAGCAAGGGTGCTGACTACAGCAAGGGTGGCCGCAGCGATGTGGTTGAGTTGACGCGCGCGGCGATTGAAGCCGCCCCTGATCAGGCCCGTGCGCTGGTCGAAGAGGCCATCTCGATTTCGCCTTCCGATGCGCCGGCTCTTCAAGCTCTGCTTGGCGGTGGCGACGACTTCGGCGTGCCGCTCGGCGCCGGCTTCACTGGCCCCGGTTTCGTCGGCGCTCCCGGCTTTACCGGCAGCGGCCCGGGTGGCGGCACCTTTACGCCCGTTACGCCCAGCCAGAATCGCTGACCGCTCTTCCTCTTCGAAAGCCCTTGCGCGCCTCCCCAGGCCGCAAGGGCTTTTTGTTTCGCCGTGCGCGCTGTCGTCACTTGCCTCGCAATCCTTGCGGTGGCCTCCATCCATCTGCTGATCGGCGGCACGCGGCTGGTCTTTGCCCTGCCATGTTTTGCGCTGCTCGCCATCGCGGGCGTGCTGTCCCTCGCGGTTCGGGCGCGGGGTACCCCGCCACCCAACTGGCTTCCGGTCTGGGCGGGCTTCGCTTTTTTCGGATACATCATGGTCCGCGCGAGCCTTTCGCCGATCGAATATCTCGCTTGGCCGGATCTCACCCTCGCGGCGGCCTGCCTCGTGTTGTACACCCTGTCCGTTTTCGTCGCGGCGGAAAACCGTTACCGCGTTTGGTTTCTCGTGGCGCTACTGGCCCTGGCCGTGAGCGATGTGGCGACGGGGATCCGCCAGTTTCGGGGGGTCGACGATTGGATGCCCTTCGGATTCCTGCGGCCGGAAGATTACCGCGGCCGCGCGAGCGGGGCCTACATTTGCCCGAATCACCTCGCGGCGTTTCTCAATATGGTGGCGCTCTTTTCCGTGGCGGGCGCTTTTTGGTTTCGGACCTCGCGCGCGCTGCGACTCCTGCTCGCGGGGCTCGCCGTCGCGTCCTTCGCGGGGTTGATTCTCACGGCCTCGCGGGGGGGATTCCTGAGCTTTGGGGCAGGAGCTCTGGTTCTCGCCGTGCTGGTCTGGCAGCGCCTGCGGGAATTCGATGCGCTCCCGGCGCGCAAACAATCCTGGTTGTTCATCGCCGTGCTGTCGGGACTGGGTTTCGTGGCGCTTTGGACGCTGGTCGCGCAATCCGATTTCCTTTCCCAGCGCGCGCGGCGTCTTGCCGACCAATCGGATTCGCGACTGCTGCTCTGGCCTGCGGCGGTTGATCAATTCAAGCTCGCGCCCGTGCTCGGAACGGGCGCAGGAACCTACTTGTATTACGGCCGCCAGTTTCGCCGTGTCGGGATTTACCTGGATCCGATCCATGTGCACAACGACTATCTCCATCTCGCCGCCGAGTATGGGGTGATCGGCTGCCTCCTGGGCGGCGCCTTCCTTTTCCTGCACCTCGGCAGCGGGTGGCGCGCACACCGTCTGCTGCTCGGCCGGCGATCCGGATTTGGGCCGGGTGGGGGCGGCAGCAATTCGGCTGCGCTGAACCAGGGAGCACTCGCCGCAACGGTTGCCCTGGCGGCTCATTCCGTGCTCGATTTCAACCTGCATATTCCATCCAACGCTCTCGCCCTGGCGTGGGTCGCCGGCGTGCTCGCCTCGCCCGGTGTGGCCCGATCGGAGGGATTGCGGGCAACGTCGGTGCTGGCGGTGTTTCTGCCCCGATTCGCCGCCGCCTTGGTGGCAATCGCCCTGGGCTGGTTTGCCGCAAGCATTGCGCCCGGGGAGTGGTTCGCCGAGGAAGCACGGGTGGCTCTGCGCGAGGGCCAGCCCGCTGTCGCACTCGGCCTCGCCAACCAGGGCTTGGCTTACGAGTCGCGGAATCCTGCGCTGCAGAGCCACCTCGGTGATGCGCGTTGGAGGCTGGCCGAATTGGCCACCAATCCGGTGATCGGGCATTCGTTTGCGGTGGCGGCTCGCAGCGCATTCACGGCCGCGTTGCGTCTCTTCCCGACCGATTCTCGCACCCTCCTGAAGCTCGCGTGGGCGGATTCCATGCTGGGTGATTTCCCGCGGGCCGAAGAGGAATTTTTGCGCTGCCTCTATCTCGATCCGCGGAATCCCGTGGTCTGGAAAGTCTACGGCCACCACCTGCGCCGGGCCGGTCGGCCGGAAGGCGCGCGCGAGGCCTACAAGCGTTCCCTCGCCTTGGCTTTCGACGCCGAGGCCCGCACCAATCTCACCGAACTGGAGAAAACCGGCGGGGTGAAGTGACGAAATTACAGCAAGTTATACGTTGTCCGAGAGGCCTTGTGGAGGGGAAGTAGCTCGCGTTCGGAATGCCGCCGCTTTCTCCAAAAATGCTATTGCTGCTCTCCAGCGATCTCGATAGTTTCCACGCGTTCACTCCTGACCAACGGAATCTTTACCTGCTCCCTGCGTGGTGATGGTTTTTCGGAACAGCGCTGACATCCTTGCTAGCCTCAACGCAACCGTGCTCCTCATGAACATGATCTCCTTTCGCCGCTCGGTCGGCCTCTTTGGTTTTGCCCTTGCGGGGGTCCTCCTGGCCCCGCTTGCGTCGGCGCAAATGACGACGACAACGATGGCGCCTTCCGACCCGGGAAGCTTCGAGAAGCGTCCGGTGCGCTTCACCTTTGACCTTCGCTTGGGTTACGACGACAACATTGACGCCAGCGCCTTCAACCGGCGGGAAAGTGGCTTTGTGAATTTTCAGGGTGGGCTTGCCTACACAGCCGCGAGTCCGCGCGCTTCCCTCACGATTGGGGCGGGCGCGGGAATCGTCTATTACTTCGATCCGGGCGCAGGGCGCGATTACGATTTCAACGTAAATTTCAATCTCGCCTACACGTACAAGGTGACGCCGCGGCTGACATTTGTCGCGAGCACCTATGACTTGTACCAGTCACAGCCGGACTTCTTCGTCCCTGGCTTGAGCGGGCAGCGCTCGGGTGACTACTTCTACAGCACAAACCGATTCGGCTTCTCCTACCAATTCACCAAGCGCTTCTCGATCGTCGCCGTCTACAATCCAATTTTCGTCGTGTATCAAGACGAACCCACCCGGACGGCGCAGAATCGCGTGGAGCATTATCTGAGCACAGAATTCCGCTTCTTGCTTCAGCCCACCATCACACTCGTGGGTGAATACCGTTTCGGGTACATCGACTATTTCGACGCGAATAGCGATTCGACCGCCAACTACGTGCTGGTGGGCCTTGATGCGACTTTGAGCCCCCGCCTTCGGCTTGGGTTCCGGGTGGGCGCGGAGTTTCGCGATTACCGCTTCGGCTCGCAGGACTCGTTCTTGGGGCCATACGCCGAAGCGACCGCGAGCTACTCCTACAAGCGCAATTCCGCCATCTCCTTTTCGCTGCGTTACGGGATCGAGCAGACGGACGTTGCGGGCTCGATCAATCGTTCGTCGTTCCGCCTGGGCATGAGCGTAAATCATCAGTTCACGGCCCGGATCGGGGGTTACGCAGCCATCTACTACACGCGGAGCGACTACGAGACGCTTCGCGGCACGGTCGGTGCCACCCCGAATTTCGGTGAAAACGTGGTCGACCTGACGGTCGGCGTGCGGTACGCCATCACGCGTCATTGGTCTGCGGAAGTCGGGTACACCTATACCACCGTTGACTCCGATCTGGCCGGCCGCGGCTATGATCGCAATCGGATTTTCGTTGGCGGCCGCCTCTCGTTCTAGCCCAATTGGCGTGGTTGTGACCCTGCCGGGAAGTGGTAGGGTGCGGTTTTCCCCTCTATGGCGATTCGAAATGCGGACGCGCGCTCCGGTTCTGCGGATGCGGCGAGTGAAGTGAAGTTACACGCGCTGGACTACTGGCGCGTCATCCGTGTGCGACTTGGCGTCGTCGCGCTGGCGTTCCTGCTCGTGGTGCTCACGACCGGGATCACCACGTATTTCATGCCGAAGCAGTATCGTTCAACGGTCTCGATGGAGCTGAAGTATGAGTCGGAGAACATGCGGGTGTTCGACCAGAATCGGGCCGGCGGCCTCGATCCGCGCTTTGCTCCCACGCAGTTCGAGATCATCCAGCGGAAGGAAGTGCTTTACCCGGTCATCGACAAGCTGAAGTTGAAGGAACGCTTTAGCCAGGATTACGGAGCATCCCTTTCGAAGGACCAAACGTATCTTCGCCTCCGCAGTCTTCTGACACTTAAGCAGGTTCGGAACACAGAAGTGCTCGACCTCAGCGTCACCTATACCGATCCACAGGCTGCCGCAGAAATGGTGAATGCGGTGGCGGAAAGCTACCAGACCAAGAAGCGGGAGCAGAAGCAGGATCTCACCAGTTCATCGCTCCAGCAGCTCCAGACCCAGATCGAGGTTCAAAACGTTAAGGTTCGCGAAATGACCGGGCGGCTCGCCAAAATGCGGCAGGATGACCCGACTATCGTGGATAACGATAGCGATCGCGCGATGGGAGCGGAGGATCCGCGCCGGCAGATTGTCGCGAGCAAGGAAGAGGAACTGGGCAAGTCCAACACCTCGCTGGCCGCGCTGAACAGCCAGTTGGGTCAGGTGGAGATGCTGAAGGGCGACGAACTTCTGCGCGCCATCCCGCTCCTGGAAATCAACGATCCTGTGGTCCTAAAGGTTTTCCCGCTCTATCAGGAATCCTTGGTGGCGGAGGCGGCAATGGCGAATTCCGGCCTGGGCCCGAATCACCCGAAGGTGAAGGCGTTGCGCGCCCAGAAGAACGAATACGCGCGGCAGCTCACTGAGCAGATCGAAAGCGTGCGGGGAGCTCTCGTAATCCGACGCAACATCGCGCAAAACACCAACGAAAACCTGAAGAAGCAGGTGGAAGGCTTGCGCGATGATCAGCGGACCCTGCGCAAGGGCAGTCAGGAATACTTTGAACTGAAGGAAGATTTGATCCGCGCCAAACAGGTGCTGGCCGCGGCCGAGCAGAAACTCTCGTCCGAATCGATTGAGCGCAACATGCCCCAAGTCCCGGCGGTCATCTGGGAGAAGGCCGAACCGGCCGGTTATCCCAGCAGCCCGAAGGTCGCGCTCAATATGGCATTGGGGACGATCGTTGGCCTAATTGTCGGCATCGGCTTGGCGTTCATGATCGAGTATCTCGATACGAGCATCAAGACAATGGAGGACGTGGAAGGTCTTCTGGGCGTCCCTGTCCTTGCCGTGGTGCCGAAGAACATCCGCCTGCTGCATAAGAATCCGCCCGACATCCCCGATGCCGAGGCGTACCGAATCCTGCGCACGAATATTGAGTTCAACCGCAAGAGCGCCGACGCGAACACCGTTTCGATGGTTTCCGGCGGCCCGGGCGAAGGCAAGAGCACGACGCTGGCCAATCTGGCGTACATCTGCGCGCAAGGTGGCTACTCCGTCCTGATCGTGGACGCGGACCTGCGCCGCCCCACGCAGCACAAACTCTTCGAGGTCAGCAACGTGGTAGGACTTACGAATTTCCTCACCACGAATCTCAGCCTCGAGGAAGTCATCATTCCCACCGGCATCGAGAATCTCGCCATGATTCCGAGCGGAATTCTGCCCGCGGATGCAGTGGGCATTTTGAACTCGCAGCGCATGTCCGACATGATCGCGGAGTTGAAGACGCGCTACGACATCGTCTTCTTCGATTCACCGCCGATCCTGGGCGTGAGCGATGGGTCCGTCCTTTCCAGCGAAGTGGATCAATCGATCATCGTGGTGCAGCACCGCCGCTTCCCCAAGGCGATGCTGAAGCGCGTAAAGCAGGCCGTGACCAATGTCGGCGGAACGCTTCTCGGCGTTGTGCTCAACAACGTCGATCTCCGGCACGACCCGAACTACTACTACTACACGAGCTACTACAATTATTACTCGCCGCGGGGCCGAACGGCGCCAGCGGTGGGCTCGAAGCAGGCTGCGCCCGCGGCCGCCGGGGCGACGGGCGGTGCCGGCGAATATTGACCGCACTTTTTGCGTCCTCGAAAGAGACGCTTTGCCTCCCCATGAAAATTCGTTCGTTCCTGCTGGCTGCCCTCCTCGGCGCCATCACCTGCGCCACGGCTCCCGCGCAGGGTGGCGCTGTCCTCCGCTCCGGCGACACGTTTGAGCTCCGCATCAGCGGTGTTCCGCCGGACGAAGCGTCGCTCTTCAACAGTACCTACAGCATTGACGGTACCGGCCGCCTCAACCTACCGCACATCGGTGACGTACAGGTGGCGGGCCTTACGGCTGGACAAGCCAAGGATCGCATCGAGGGCTCGTATCGCTCGCGCGGCATCTACACCAATCCTACGGTCAACATCGTTGTGTCCGCCCAAGCGCGGCAGGTCTCAGTCGGCGGCGCGGTGAAGGCACCCCAGCGGGTCTCCTACACGCCGGACCTGACGGCGCTCGCCGCCATCAACGCGGCGGGCGGCTTCAACGAATTTGCCAATCAAAAGAAGGTGCGGGTACTCCGCAGCGGCCAAGTCATCCCGGTCAATTGTGTCGAGGTGCGGAAGTCGCCCAGTCTTGATGTTCGCCTTCTCCCTGGCGATATTGTGGAAGTGCCCGAGAGCTTTTGGTGAGGGGCTTGTCGGGTTGTTGAGACGATTGGGTTGCAACCCAATCTAGACGAATCGAACTATTCCGAAGCGTTCCGCCGCGTGAAAAGTCGGCAGATACGTGGGTGACCATGCCGTCAGTTCGCGAGGGCCGTCGCGCCCGAGCGGCCGGTCGATCCGAAGAAAATTGGCGCGCCACTCGGTGCCTGGCTCGGGAGCAGAATCGACGAGCGCGCGAAAGGGCAATTCGATTTCAGCGGTCCAACCGTTCGTAATCCGCGTCACGCGGGCTTGGAGGCCGTCACAGTTCCAAGCCAGTTCGCGCCGCCAGCCGCTGGCCACCCGGCGCAGGACCAGGTCGCAGATGGTGCCCAGCGGGTTCACTTCGATCTCGAAGTAGGCGAGCCCGTCGCCCACCGGGTCGACAAAAATCTCCACCACTTCCTCCTCCCAAAGTTTCGCGTCGGGTTGGGTCAGGGTCGCCCAGGGATTCGCATCGACGCACTCGAAGTGCAGATGCCACGCGGAGGAACTCCAGCACGTCCGCAAAATCGTGCCTTGGGCCGGATCGCCGCCCTCGAGATTCTCCACAAGCTTGGCGCAAGACCACGCCCGATCCCCGCGCGGGCACTCGAGGAGGGGCAGGGCAGTCACTTCGCGGCCAGATAGCAGATTTCGGTGATTCCGTAACGCTTGGCTTTCAAGAGCTCCCACGACTCCGGGATTTCGCAGGGCGCGAGCGGGTTTTTCTCCAGGATGAAAAGCCCGCCGGGTGCGACAGCCGCGCGGAGTTTTTCGGAGGCAAGGAGTTGGGAGGGAAAATCGATCTTTTGCCGCACGGGATCAAAATAAGGCGGATCGGCAAAAACCAGGTCGAAGCCATCCGCCGGTGCCCGGCGCTCGAGATACGCGAGCGCGTCCAGCACCAGCACTGGGGTCTGACGACCAGCGCCGAGTTTGGTCTTGGCGAGGTTTCGTTCGATGCACTGGGCGTTTGAGCGGCGCACCTCAATAAACACGCTCGAAACTGCGCCCCGGCTCAGCGCCTCGATTCCCATGGCGCCTGTGCCGGCAAAGAGGTCGAGTACGCGGGCGCCGACGACGCGATCGCCGAGGCTGGAAAATACCGCCGCACGTACGCGGTCCATCGTGGGACGCAGCCCATCCGGCGGCGAGTGAAGATGATGTCCGCCGGCCTCGCCAGCGATGATGCGAAGCATTGGGCAAGGAAACGCGAAACTCGCGCGCGGCCAAGGAAGATCGTGTCGCCGCCTCAGCCGCGTCTGAATAAAGCGCCCGACGGAACGAACGCGTTCCGATCAACCCTTTGGCTTGGGAGGCGCCGCCGATTCCTGTTCCACTTCGGGTTCAGTCGGCTTCTTGCTTCGGCCAAAGAATCGACTCAGCACGCTCTGCACGGGCTGCGAAAGTGTCTTCGCCCAGAGGTCGGTGTCCGGGTGGGCAAGTGTCCCGCCGATCTTGAAATCGATGTAGCGCTCACCTGGGACGTCGGGCGACTCCCGAAAGTTCGACGCCACCAAACTGGGCAATTGGCGCGCGATTTGGGGCGCAATAATCAAACGCGCTCCGAGATCGAGATCGCCCTTGGGAAGAAAGCAGTCGCCGCGGGCCACCAAACGCAAATTGGCCGAGACAAATTCCAGCGGCTCGGCCACGAGCTTTCGGCCTTCGACGCGATAATCCAGGGTCGCGAGCTTGAACTCGGGCTTGCGCAGCTCTTCGATGCGACTGCGATCGCCGAGTGTGCGCAGCAAGCCACTCCGCCGGAACTGCCCGTCGAGCAGACGGAGCTTGCCGCCGCCGGTACGCGCCCGCGGGTCTGCCCCCAGGCCGCGCAACGAGAGCGTCCCCTCGAGCTTGCCGGTCGCGAATTCGCCGTCGCCGCCTGCATCCGCCACCAAATGGCCGAGGGAGACGCCTTGAATTCTCGCCTCCACTTCGTAAGGGGATCCGGGATCCATGGGCCGGATGACGAGGGATCCGATGAGCCTTCCTTCGGCGAGCTTGCCATTTCCGTCCGGCAGGGTCACGACCCCGTCGTTGCAGCGAATGCTCGAATGAAAATTGGTTACTTGCACGCGACCGTCATCGAACGACGCGCGCTCGAGCGTGATGCGCCCCATGAAGTCGGTGGGGGCTCCACCCGCGATCGGGCGGAGGTCGAGATCGACTTCTTCCAGCACAGCGACTCGGCGGCCCTTCGCATCGAGAAAGGTCAGATTGGCGTGCCGCATCTTCATCCCGGCAAATCCGGGTGGAAAGGTCAACGCGCGGATGGCAGGCTTGGCGAGCGTGGCTGCGCCGGCGGGGGCAGGGGCGGGACTGGAGGCGGCAGGCGGCGGCGCTGAGCCGGACGCCGGCGCGGAACGGGCCGTCACCGGCGGCGCAGGCTCATCGGCCGGATCGAGATCGGCGGGGTCGGCTCCCGGAATCACGATGGATTCGGTGGTCGGCCGCACTTTCTGCCAAAGCCACCGGCCTTCGGAGTCTTGGGCGAGCATCACCTCTGGGCTCTCAAGGGTCAGGCTGGTGACGGTGATTTTTCCGCGCATCAGATCCAGGAGGGCAACCCCCATTTGAAAAGTCTCCGCGCGCAGCACGGGCCGTTCGTCCGGCCCAATTGCCCGAATGCCATCGATGCGCAGGCCGCCCCATGGCGAAAAAACTGCGCGGGCAACTTCCACCGGCATGCCGAGAACCGCGCCAAGCCGCTGGCGAATCTGCTGTTGCGGCCCGGGGCTCTGGACGTACAGGTTCGCCGCCAGCAGCGCCAAGCCCGCCAGCGCCGCCGCCGCGATTACCGCGGTAATCAACCGTCTAACCAACTTTGTCACGCGCAGAACCTACGCCGCATCGCCCGCCTGTGAAGTCGAAAGCCATCCCGGTAATTTTGAACCCCGCCGCGCGGGGCGATCGGGCCGGCCGCCTCGAAGCGGAGGTCCGTGCGCTCTCCTCCCGCGTGGAAATCTGGCCGACCACGGCGTCGGGTGACGCACGCCGCCTGGCGGAGCGCGCGGTGGTGGAAGATCGTGAGTGCGTGGTCGCAGCCGGCGGCGACGGCACCATCAATGAGGTGGTCAATGGTCTCGCGGGCTCGGATGTCGCGTTGGGTCTGCTCCCGCTTGGCACGATGAACGTCTTCGCCAATGAACTGGGCTTGCCGGCTGGCCGCTGGCGCGATTGCTGGCGGGTGATCGAGAAAGGCCGGGTCCGGGAAGTCGATCTGCCGATCGCCAACGACCGTCATTTCGTGCAACTGGCGGGAATCGGCTTCGACGCGCAGGCGGTCGCGGGGGTGGACCGGGAGGACAAGCGCGCGCTCGGCCCGCTCAGCTATCTGCTCTCGGCTTCCCGGGTGCTCAGCCGCGAGCAGCGGGTCCCGGGGGTGCGCCTCGAAAGCGTGTGCGGCCACTGCGTGGAAGGGCGTTTTGCGCTCGTGGGAAACGGACGCTTTTACGGCGGCAAACTCAAGCTCTTCAAGGCCGCCCGGCTGGATGATGGCTTGCTCGATGTCGTCGTCTTCAAGCGTCTCAGCCATTTCGATCTGCTGCGTTATTTCCGCGGGGTGGTCTTCGCCGAGCACGACACGTTTACCGACGTGGACTATTTCCAGACGCGGCGTGTGCTCGTGACCTCGGCGGACAAAGGCACCACGGTGCCGTTTGAGGCTGATGGCGAACTCGCCGGGGAGGCGCCCGTCGAATTTCGCATACACGAGCGAAAGTTGCGGGTGCTCGCCTGAATCGGGCAAGCACCTTGGAGAACGCGTGGGCCGCGCCGCAACTCACGGCGGCGGCGCCGCCGCTCACCTCCCGCCGAAGAGTTTTCCGAGAAGCCCGCTGACGGCGTCATAGCCACCACCGCTCGGCGGGGCGGAAGGCTGGGCACCTCCACCCTTCATCTGCCCGAGCACCTGCAGAATCTGTCCGAGGCCGCCCATGGCGCTTCCGCCGGCCTGTGCCTGGGGTGAGCCGGCATTGCCCGCTCCGCCCATGACCTGGCCAAGAATATCCATGAGCCCTCCACCGCCGCCCGGCGCAGACGTTTGCGGAGGCGCGCCCTGACCGCCGCCCATCGCGCCCAGCACTTGATTCAGGATGCCCATCATCCCGCCGCCAGCGTTGGCGCCGAGTGCGCCCGCCTGGCCGCCGCGGGAGAGCAGTTGCTGCAAGATCATCGGTCCGACCGTGGCCAGAATCCCTGCGAGCATTCCCCCGCTTTTTGGCATGCCCAATTGGCCCATCAAGCCGCTGGCCGCGCTCGTGTCCTCCCCACTCGCCTTGGCTTCCTGGAATTGGTCGACCGCGTCGAACTGCTCCTGCGTGAGGCCGAGGCTCGCCGCCATGGAGGCCACGCGTTTACGTTCTTCGTCCGTATAGTCCCCATCGGATTGCGCAAACGCGACGAGGTCATGCATGAGCGAAAACCGCAGGTCGCTGGTCTTGAGTTGGGCGAGATTCTTTTCAAGCGCCCCACTGGAGGGATCGAGAGCGGCGTTCACCACCTGCTGCGACTGGTCCTGGGTAAGTCCCGTATGTTGCGCGAGCGCGCTCAGGAATTGCACCTCCGCGTCGCCGGGATCGCGATCGGCCGTTACGAGGGCCGCGATCGCGCCGAGATAGGCGGCGCGTTGAGGAGCGGGAAATTTGGAGAAGTCGGGGGCGGACATAGTCGGTGAGTTTCGTGCTGGTGCACCGGGAATGGCAAACGAAATAGGCCAGGGAGGAGCGCGCAGGAACCGAATGGGATTTGCGCAGCCAAGTCCGCCCGTCGCGGTTAAGGGCCGCATTCCGGGCTGGTCATCGTGGCCGGGATGGTTTTTGTATCGGCTCGAATCCCGCACATGGCCCCCCTCGATTCCGCCGCCCTGGCTGCACTCCACTCGCTGGATGGCGCTGCGGAGCTGCGGGTTTACGAGGGCCTGCCACACCGGCGGGATGAAGGGGAACTTTTCGAGCTCGAGAACGCGCGGGTCAAAGCCGTCGAGTTCATCAACGACCGGTTCTATCCAAATCCCTTACTTATGGAGCCAGCGGATCTCGCCCAGCTCAAGGAGATTGCCAGTCGACCGGGATGGTTCGAGGTCATCGGATTTCGCGCCTGCGACGGGCGCGAGATGTTCGGCGAGATTCGGATGTGCCTCTTTCATGCGGATTACGCGGTCGAATGGGTGGCGGACGGCCAGACGCGGCGCATCCTGTTTTGCTTCGGTTGCGGCGAGGCGGTCTTTTTTGACCCTACCTTTGAACTCACTTCCTACACCGCCGTGGTGCCGGAGCTGCGCAAGCTGATGCTCGGCTATCAACGCCAGCGGCCGAGCTCGGCGGCCTGGCCCCCGAAGGCCTAGCCACTCATGTCCCGGAATTCAGGACGCGCCGATAGAGCGCCTCGTACTGCGGGACGATCCGTTCGGCGGAGAATTCGCGCAGTGCGCGGGCGCGGCCGGACTCCCCGAGTCTCCGTGTGATCTCGGGCGCATCGGCCAACTGCACGAGCGATGCGGCCATTGCGTCGATCTCCCCGAAGGGATGCATGAATCCGGCCTCCCCTTCCACCAGCACTTCCGGGATGCCGCCAACGCGGTAGGCCACCACCGGCCGCGCGTGGAAAAGGGTTTCGAGAATGCTCAAGCCAAAGCTCTCGTTGTCTGAGGTGTAGAGCCCGGCGTCCGCCGCCTCGAGATGGTCGGAAACATCGGTGACATTCTCCCGCACGATCACGTCGCCATCCAGCCCCAGTTCCTCCAGCAGGGGGCGAAACGGCGCAAAGTCGTTTCCGGCCAGGACCAAAAGCCGCATGGGCCGCCGCGCCCGGGCGGCGGCGAAGACGCGCAACAACAGGTCCACGCGCTTGCCGGCTCTCACGTTCGAGGAGTGGACGACGACAAACTCTTCCTCGCCCAAGCCGAGCTCCCGACGCATCTCGACGCGCGAGCGGAGGGCGGGAGCCGGCGTAAAAAAGTTGTGGATCACTTCAACCGGCTGGGTGAGACGAAAGGTCGATTCCGTTTCGCTCCGCAGGCTCTCCGAGACCGTCGTGATCGCGTCGGAATGCGACAACGCGTGCTCGATGGCGGGCCGATAGCTTGGATCCTGGCCGAGCAAAGTGGTGTCGGTGCCATGCAGCGTGGTGACGATGCGCGGGGCGTGTTCCTCGCCCAACATCTGCACCGCCAGATACGCCGCAGTGGCGTGCGGCACGGCGTAGTGCACGTGGAAGACATCGAGGGCGTGATCGCGCGCGCAATTCGCCATCTTCACCGCCAGGGGAAGCGTGTAGTCGGGGTAGCGAAAGAGACTGTACTCGTTGACCACCACGGGATGAAAGTGGATGCGCGGCGCACTCACATCGAGACGCACCGGCTGAGCGTAGCTGAAAAAATGGACCTCGTGGCCGCGGCGCGCGAGATCCATCCCGAGCGCAGTCGCGAGGATCCCGCTCCCGCCGATAAGCGGGTAACAGGTGATGCCGATCTTGAGCATGGGCGCGGTCATGCGGATGGCTAGAAGAGTCGAACGGAGGCCGGGAGTTCCCGGAGCGACCCCACGAAAAAGGAATCGGAAGGAAGCAGCGCCATGGCGTATTCGACGCCTGACTCGAGTCCGAGCTGCCGCGCCCGCGCAATCTGCAACTCGACGTAACGGCGCGTGCGGAGCTGCGAGGCATGGCACTCCATCAGCGTCACCCAGCGGTCGAAGTGGGCACTGATGTCGACCCGGATCGCCCGCCGATCGGTTGGTTCCGCGCCCGGCGTTATCGCGTAGGCGAAAGCATGCGACACCGCGTGGCTCGGAAGATCCCGCAACTCAGCCACGCCGCCGTAGCGGGCGAGGCGGGCCGCATCCCGGCAAATTTGGGCAACGACGGCATGGTCGGGGTGCTGGTGCACGGTGTCGGTCGGCGCGAGCAAAACGTGGGGCCGGAGGGCGCGGATGCGCCGGGCCAGCGCCAGGGCGTGTTCCTTGCGCGGCTCGAGATGCGCGTCGCCGCCGAAGTCCAGAAACTCGATTGAGGCGCCCAGCAGGCCTGCCGCTGCCTTCGCTTCCTTCTCCCGCTCGGCGGGCGTGCCATTGGTGCCCGCTTCGCCGCACGAGCAGACAAGGAGGGCGACCTCGGCACCGCGCGCTCCTTCCGCGAGCAGGACACCGCCACAGCCGAACTCGATATCGTCCGGGTGCGCGCCCACCGCGAGAATTCCGAAACTGGGATCAGGCGCACTCGACATAGGCTCGGTCGGACTCGGGGATGTCGTCTCGCGCCACGAATTTCACCTCGGGCGTTTCCGCAGTGTTCAAATATTGAATCTCGCCCTGGCCGGCGATGTAGTGGGTGCAGCCGATGACGGACTGCATCCAGCGCAGACGGGTGTCGCGCGTCGGGCTGATCTGCGCAGCGTCATGCGGCGGGCAGGGGAGTTCGATATGGTGTCCCGCGCCTTTGTGCAGAAGGAGGCGATCGCCGGCATGGCGCGCGCGCACGATCTCGTTCTCGTAAGGCACATCGACAAAGTAGTCGTCGACCTCCAGTGCGCGGCGGCGGATTTCCGGGTCGCTCGAGCGGACCACGCGCACATTCTCGAGCAAGCCCATCCGGCGATACATCTCGAGGCAGAACTCGCCGACCGTGGTCGCTTCGGTCTGCTTAAACGCTGCGACGAGTGGCGGAGCGACGTAGTTTGGGAGTTGCCGTGCCGTCTTTTCCTTCCACTCCGGCAGCACGCGCTTGGCGTAGAGAGGGGAGAACTGTTTCTGAATGCTGTTCGCGAACTGGAAGTTCAGGCGAAATTCCCGGCCGCCGTGGCGCTCGGTGAGAATGGTCGTCGTTTCGCGCGAATCGTGATCGCTGTCGTGGAGAAAGAAGACGATCTCCCCACCCAATTCGCTTTGCAGACGCCGGGCCGTGGCGATTTTGGCCGCGAGAAAGCGGCGCGGAAAAATGCCGCAGGGCTGCTGGCCGAAACAAAGAATCGGGGAGGACATGGAGATGGATCAGGCGGAGGAGCTGGAATGCGGACCCGGCTCACCGCGGAAAAGGACGACCTGGAACAGCGCGGCGAAAAGCATCACCCCGAAGCAGCCGATCACGTTGTACCAAAGGTAACCGATACTCGTCGTGAAGTAGAGCGTGAGGACGAGGGATTGCGCGACGACCCCGGCGAAGAAGACGGCTGAGCCGCGGACGAAGGGCAGAAAGAAAGCGGCCAGGAAAAGCCCGAGGATGCTGCCGTAGAAAAGCGAACCCAGGATATTGCCGGCCTCGAGAAGATTCTCGACCAGGCTGGCGAAGAGCGCGAAGCCGATGGCGACCACCCCCCAGGCCACGGTAAAAATGCGGGAGATAAAAACGATCTGCTGGTCGGTCGCATTCGGGCGCAGCAGCGGGCGATAAAAATCCACGACCGTGGTCGACGACAAACCCCCGAGCCCGGCGGCCGCGGCGGACATCGCGGCGCAGATAATAACGGCGAAGAGCAACCCGACCAGGCCTCGCGGCAAATGATCGAGGACGAACGTGATGAAGACGAAATCCGAATCCTTTGTCTCGGCCTTGGCGTTGGTGCGGATGAGCTGCTTTTTGACGAGGTCGCGCGTATTCCTCATCTCCGCGTCGAAGCGGTTGACGTCTGCCTGCGCGCTGCGGACGGCGTCGGAATTTGTCCCTGACATCGCGCAGAGCAGACCGCGGAGAGCAGCCTGCTTTTGGGTGAACGTTGTCTCGTGCACTTTTTCGAGCCGTACGAGTTCGTCGTGGGCGGGGCCGGCGAGACCGAGTTCGTAGGCAGGCCGGTTAAAGAGAATGGGAGGCTTCTCGAACTGGTAAAAAATGAAGACCATCGCCCCGATGAAGAGAATGAAGCACTGCATCGGAATCTTGCAGAGCGCGTTGAAAATCAGGCCGAGACGGCTGCCCGTGACCGAACCACCAGCCAGGTAACGCTGCACCTGGGTCTGGTCGGCACCGAAATACGAAAGCGCGAGAAAGAACCCGCCCAGAAGCCCGGACCAGACGGTGTAGCGTTTTTCAGGATCGAGTGAAAAATCGACGGCCGAAAGCTTTCCCATCTTGCCGGCGAGCGCCACGGCCTGGCCGAGGGAGACGTCGTGAGGAAGCATCCAGATGACCATCCCGAGGGCGGAGCACATCCCGAGGAAGACCACCCCGAGCTGATATTTCTGCGTGAGGTTCACGGCCCGCGCGCCGCCGGTCGTGGTGTAAACGATGACGAGGCCGCCCGAGAGCAGGATGGTCGCGTTCAAGTTCCAGCCGGCGATGGCCGAAAGGATGATGGCGGGCGCGTAGATCGTGATGCCGGTGGCGAGCCCACGCTGGATCAGGAACAGCCCCGCCCCGAGGCGGCGGGTCTTTTGATCGAAGCGCCGGCCCAGGTACTCGTAGGCAGTGAAGACGTTGAGGCGCCGGAAGGCCGGGATGAAAAACGCGCAAACGACGATCAGGGCGAAAGGCAGGCCGAAGTAGTTTTGCACGAAGCCCATGCCGCTTTCATAGGCCTGTCCGGGGGTGGAAAGAAAGGTGATGGCGCTCGCCTGCGTCGCCATGACCGAGAGGCCAATCGAACCCCAGCGGGCATCCGCATCCCCGCGCAAAAACGACTCCGCCCCGCCGCCGTGCCGCGTGCGCCAGATGCCGTAGATGGCGATCGCCAGCAGCGTGGCGCCAATGACGGCGTAATCGAGTCCGCTTACGAAAAGAAGCGGGTGCATGCGTAGAGAAAGGCAACCTGGACGATGAACACCACGACCACCGACCAATAAGCGGTGCGCCAGGAGCCGAAGAGCGGCACGGGCTCTTCGCGCGGTGGTTGGTCGTCGGGGGTGGTCATGCGCTCAGGGCAGGGGCGCGGCGCGTTTGGCTCCGCCCAGCGAGATCATGTTCGCGAAGAGCCGGTAGGCGCCCGGCACGCCGGCGGGGAGCTGGCGAAAGAAAGAGTAGCCCGTGTAGACGAAATAGCCGTCGCCCACCTTCGCGACGAGCAGGCCGCCATCGAGCGGCTTCTCCTTCGGGTCATTGCTGGACAAGATCGGAGTCCAACCGGGATCCCACTCGTTGGGGAAATAGAGGCCGCGTTCCTGCACCCAGCCGGCAAAGTCCGCCGCGCCGATTTTATTCGGCGTGGTCATGACGGGATGGGTGGGAGCGAGAATGCGCATCTCCGCGTCCTCGTCTGTCACCCGGTCGCGCCCGATCTTCAGCGGATACGGGAAGTTCTCCGCCTTCGGGGTGGGAGTGGTGTTGTATTGCGCGATGACCACCCCGCCGCTCTTGGCGTAGGCAATCAGTTCGGGTGACCAGACGTCGAGTCGCTCCTGCACATTATACGCGCGGACTCCGAGGATCACCGCATCGTAACGGGCCAGCGATGCCGCCTTCATGTCGGCCGGGCCGAGCACCTTCACTTCGGCTCCGATCTCCGACAAGCTTTCCGGAATGGCGTCCCCCGCTCCCGGGAGGTAACCGATGAGCCGGGCGTTGTTTCCCATCTCGACCCGCGTGAGTTTCGCCTCGGCGACGGGAATCAGCGTCTGGGTGGGAATATGGCCATAGCGAATGCGCTGGCGGCTATGGGCGGGCGACTTCGTTCCACCCGCAGGAGTAATGCTGGCGTGCAGCATCCCTTCGCTGGAGGCGCTGGGCGGAACGATCTTGAAGAGCAGGATCGCCTCCTTCTCCGCGCCTCGAATCTGGACCTTGGCGGAGGCCGGCTCGACCTTCCAGCCGGCTGGGGCTTCGAGGGCAATCTCACCGTCGAAGCTCTCAGCGGACGCAACTACGCGGACGTCGAACGACCGCGCCTTGGCCTCGCTGAAAACGAAGACGTGCTTGGGGAACTCGACGAACACCGGGGGTGCGACGATCAGCGGAACGATCGTTTCGCCCTCGGCCGGATCGACGCTGCGATAACTGGCTTCGAGGGTGTAGGTGATTTTCTCGCCCCCAATGCCGAGCGTAACCTCGACGGGGAAGGCGGGCGGGTTTTCGGGCAGACCGATCAACGCTTGGTCTTCCACCGCGAAGGTGCCAACTGTCCCCGGTTGGCGCAGCCAATACGCCTGGGTGAGCGGCATGGAGGCGGGGAGTTTGGCTGTCGCTTTCTTGGCGAGCAGCTGGCCGGCCACGAGGTCCGTGTCGACCGCGATCGTTTCGTCCGTCACCGGGAAGCGCATCGACAGGAAGCGAACCGGAACAGTCGACCGGTTGATGACTTCCGCCTGCAGCGCGAGATTTTCGCCGGGTCGGGCGGAGGCCTTTTCCGTCGCGGCCTCGAGATGAAGTCCGAGGCACGCGGCAATCAAGCCGTCGACTTCGTTGCGCTTCTGGCTCGCCCAGTTGTTGTCCGCCAAGGGAGCGAGCGCCCGGCGCACTTCCAGCAGCCCTGGCGCGGAAGCGGCCGGATTTGCCGGCGAATACGCGGCGATGACGGCTTGGATCTTCGCTGCCATTCCCGTCGCCTTCGGCACGCGAGCCCATGTGGTGTCGATGGCCTCAAAGGGTTCCTTGGTCGCCGGCGCGCCTTCGAGCAGTTTGAAATACTCCGTGCGGGCTCCCCGCTCGGTCGGCACCGAGAAGCCCTGGCTCTTGTGCTGGGAGCGACTGGCGGAGGCGATCTCCGGATAGGACTTGCCCAACAGCGGCTGATAGCCGCCGACATCGAGGCCGAGATAGGCCGAAGGATCGAATGGGATATTGCGCGTCGTGAAAAAGAAGCGGGAGGTATTCCAAACGATGCGGGTCGCCTTCCACGGCTGGACGTAGCGGAGCTGTTCCGGGAACCGGGCCGGATCCGCGGCGGCGGTAAAGGCTTCCACTGCCAGCCGGGCGGAGGAGGTGTGGTGCCCGTGGGTTGGGCTGTCCTCGGTCATGAACCGGGTCACGATCACATCCGGTCGAAATTTGCGGATGACCCACACGGTATCGGCCAGGATCTTTTCCCGATCCCAGATCCGAAGCGTCTCCTCGGGCGACTTCGAGTAGCCAAAGTCGTTCGCGCGGGAGAAGAATTGTTGCCCGTGATCGAGCCGGCGGGCCGCCAGCAGCTCCTGGGTGCGAATGAGGCCGAGTTGCTCGCGCAGTTCCGCCCCGATCAGGTTTTGTCCGCCATCCCCGCGCGTGAGCGAGAGGTAGGCCGAATCGAAGAGGGAACCGTTGGCCCAATAGGAGATGAGGTTCGTATTTTCGTCATCCGGGTGCGCGGCGACGTAGAGAACGCGCCCCAAGACATTGAGTTTCTGGAGCGCGAGCTGGATTTCGGCGGCGTCCATGGTGCGGGGAGCAGGCACGGGAGGAATGGGAGCAGCCGCCAGGCAGGGCGCTCCTGCGGCGAAAAGAGCCGCGAGGAAGCGGCGGGGAAAAAGAGGCATTGAAGGTGGTGCTGGCGGGAAGAATGGCGGCTAGGCCATCTGGCCACGCCGAAGGCTGCAGAAAGAGAGCCGCGCAGGAGCTAGCGGTTGCTCTCGATGATTTTTTTGCTGTCGGCGAGCTGGGCCGGGTCCACTTCAGCCTGGGCCTCGTTGATCTTGATCGCGCTCTCCGCTGCGGCGACGGCGCCCTTTTTGTCCCCGGTTTTCGCCAGGATCTGGGCTTTGCGATTCTGGACCCAATAGGCCTTTGGATTTTTCCCGGCCGCGATTTCGATCCATTCGAGCGCCTTCTTCAAGTCGCCGCCGTGTACGTAATAAAAGCTGGCCGCCTGGAAGTAAAATCCGCCTTCGACGGCCGCTCCACCCGCGACCACTGCGGCCTCGATCCCTTTTTTCACATCGGCGATTGCGTCCGTCGTGAAGGGCAGGCTGACCCGGGTTCTGTCCCACTCGAGCGTGATCGCCGCCGCATCGTCCTTGATGTCGGAAACTCCGAGCGTCAGCGATTCCACCGGAGCGGACAGCGTCACTGGCTTGGCGGTCGCGCGCACTAGATCGTCCGACTCCTTGTATCCGGCGGCACCGGAGAGGGACGGATCCTTGTAGATGATGAACGTCCAATCGGTCGCACTGGGAATGGTGTAGAGCGCATACTTGCCGGCGGGCACTTCCTTCCCGCCAATCTTTACTGCCGTGCTGAAATTGATCTTGGTCGAGGCATTCGCCCCGGTACGCCAGACGGTCCCGAAGGGCACGAGCGAACCAAAGACATCGCGTCCGTTCCGGGCGGGACGGGAGTATTCGATTTCGATGTCCGTGATGCCGACACGCTGTTTCAGGCTGGCCTTCGGGCTCGGTTGGGGAAATTCGACCTTGGTTTGGGCAGTGACCCCGGAGGCGGAGATCAAGAGAGCCACACAGCTGAGGAGGGGGCGGGAGAATTGGAATCGGAACATGGGAGGCAAGGGTTGGACGCAGCGACGGAGTGGCTGGGTTCGAGCTATCTAGAAGCCCAGTGATTCCCGCCGCAAGGGCTGCCTTTGCGAAACGCAGCGCTCGCAGGGGATATTTACAAGTTCGGCTTGGGCGATGCCGTCGACGCGAAGGAGATCAAGCGAAGTCCACCGAGCAGTTGGGACCGATCCCGGGCAATTGGGCGATATCCTCAAGGTTGCGGAGTCTAGGCGTTCCGCACTTCGTTCACTAGCGGCGCGAAATCTCCGATGCGGACCTCGATCCGGTCGCCGGTCTTCAGATTTCCCACTCCGGCGGGCGTGCCGGTGATGATTACATCACCGGGATTCAACGTTGTGCAATGGGTGATGAATTCGATCAACTCAGCGGGTTTGAAGATCATCTCCCCGGTGCGCCCATTCTGGCGCACTTCGCCGTTGAGAGTCAGCACCACGGGCACATCCGAGACATCGAATCCCGCGTAAACGAAGGGACCCATTGGGGTGAAGGTGTCGAACCCCTTGGCCCGGGCGAATTGTCCCTCCGCCTCCTGCAGGGTGCGATCGGTAACATCGTTCGCCGTCGTGTAGCCGAAAATGTAGTTGGCGGCGTCAGCCGCTTTGACGTTTTTCGCCTTGCGGCCGATCACAATGGCCAATTCCGCCTCGTAATCGATGCGGTGCTCCGGATACGGGAGTTCGATCGCTCCGCCGCTGGCGAGAAGGGAGGTGGGGGCTTCCAACCAGGTGAGAGGGGTCTTCGGCACCGGTTTGTTTCGTTCCCGCGCGTGGTCATGATAGTTGAGGCCGACCGCGACGATTTTGCCTGGCGTCAAGGGCACGCCGACTTTCAAGGAAGAGAATGGGACCGTGGTGACGCCGAAGTCCGGTTCGCTATCGAGCCACGGAGCGGCCTCGAGTGGCAGAACCGTGCCGGTCTGCTGGAGATATTCGCCGAAGAAACCCGGAATCGACGGATCGCGATAGAAATAGCCGTAAGTGCGCATAGTGGGGAGAGTTGGGAAGTTGGACGAAACCTCAAACCGGAGGTGAGGCGAGGTAAAATTGGGGTGGCGAAGGGATGGACAGGAACTTGGCATCTCGGGGAATTCCGATTGCCGCGCGCGTCGCCATGTGGGTTTCCGGACTTCTCGGCGATTGCCAACTGCACTGCAAACGTCTATCAAACCGGCCACGTCACTCCTCCCAAATCCAACATGAAAAAAACCATCCTTCTCAGCGCCCTTGCCGCGCTCGGTCTCGGCGCGGGCAGCCTGCTGGCCCAAGGCGAAATTGTCGTCGGCGAAATCGAATCGCTTACGGGCGGCAAGGCCGGCTTCGGCAACGAGCTTCACAACGCGACCGTTCTAGCCGTGGAAGAGGTCAACGCGGCCGGCGGTTTGCTCGGCAAGAAAATCAAACTCGTCACCGAGGACACCCAGTCCAAGCCCGGCGAACCGGCGGCGGGCGTGCAAAAGCTCATCGCCAGCAACAAGGTGGTCGCGGTGCTGGGGGAATACGCGTCGTCGCTTTCGCTCGAAGCCGCTCCCATCTGCCAGCAGAACAAGATCCCCATGATCTCGCCCGGTTCCACCAATCCCAAGGTCACCGAGGTGGGCGACTACATTTTCCGCGTCTGCTTCATCGATCCCTTCCAGGGGACGGTCCTGAGCAAGTTCGCGCTGAATACGCTCAAGGCCAAAAAAGCGGCCGTGTTCACCGACATCAAGGCGGACTACTCCATCGGCCTCGCCCAGTTCTTCAAGGAGCATTTCACGAAGAACGGCGGGACGATCGTCGTGGAAAAGAGCTATTCGACCGGCGACAAGGATTACAAGGCCCAGCTCACCGCCATTAAGGCGGCGAATCCTGAATTCATTATCATCCCCGGTTACTATGGGGAAGTGGCGCTCATCGCGAAGCAGGCCCGTTCCCTCGGCATCACCGTGCCGCTGATCGGCGGCGACGGCTGGAGCGATGGACAACTCGTCGCCATCGGCGGCAGCGCGATCGATGGCGGCTACTTCACCGATCATTTCTCGGACGAAAATCCTGATCCGGCGATCCAATCCTTCCTCAAGAAGTATAAGGACAAGTTCGGCAAAAGCGCGGGTTCCGCGGCGGCGCTGGGCTACGATGCCGCGATGGTGCTCTTCGACGCGATCAAGCGCGCCGGTTCCGCCGAGAGCCCGAAGATTCGTGAAGCCCTTGCCACCACGAAGGATTACTCCGGCATCACCGGGAAGATCACGCTCGACGAAAAGCGCAACGCGACGAAGCCCGCCGTGATCCTCCAAGTGAAGGGCAAGGACTTCAAATACGTCACGACGGTCGAGCCGTAAGCGGTCGACTCGCACAATTCACGCAGAAGAAGCGGGCCCCGGGCCGAATGACACTCAGTTAAGGAATAGTATCATGACGGCGATCCCCAGACACCGGGCTCGCAGTCAGTGCAGAAATCGCGACGTTCGCCCGGCAGGCAGGCTCTCGAATCGACGAGCCTGAGAAGATCGGCCCAGTCGGACCCGACGCCGTGGACTGCGTGCAGCTTGCTGCCGCTGTTGGCCAAGCAGCTTGCTGCTGGGTGAGTGGACTCGGGTCGGACGAGCGGAAGAATTGCGGCCTTCGGACGGCAGAGCGCAGCAAGCCGCGCCGGGAGACGGCGGTCCCGCCGAGCACGCAGAGCGGGACTGCGCACACTCCACGGCATCCACTCCGCGCCAGCGCGCCATTACCACCAAAATCGCCTTAACTGAGTGCCATTCGGCCCTCAGGGCCCGCTTCTTCGTTTTTTCCAGACATGCACGAGCAGGCCTTTGGGAATCTCCTCATCAGTGACGATCCCGCGCGGCTGCAGTTCGAAGTGATCCATGCGTATCTGGCCGGGTCCTATTGGGCGGATGGCATCCCGGCGGCCACTGTGGAGAAATCGCTCTTCCACTCGCTTTGTCTCGGGGCCTATGTGGATGGCGCGCAAGTGGGATTGGTCCGCCTGGTCACGGATCGCGCCACGTTTGCCTACCTCTGCGATGTCTTCGTGCTGGAGGAGCATCGTGGACGCGGCATCAGCCGGCGGCTGATGGAGATGACGATGAGTCATCCAGACCTCACCGGCCTCCGGCGACTCGTGCTGGTGACGCGCGACGCGCACGGGGTTTACGCGAAATACGGCTTCCAGCCGCTGGAGAATCCGGCCGGCTATATGGAACTGCGGCGTCCCGGCATCTATCGCCAGGCGGTTGGGCCGCTCGATTCCGGGAAAGCCAGCCTTGGTGGTCCGACAATGGTGAAATGACTCCGCCGTGTGGAATCGCCGGGAAGCGGCGCCTCAGAAGGTCAATACCAAATATCTTTCCTGACCCCAATGCCGCGCCGACCCCAATGCCACGCCAATGCCGCGCCAATGCCGCGCCACCCCAATGCCGCGCCACCCCAATGCCGCGCCACCCCAATGCCGCGCCACCCCAATGCCGCGCCAGCAAGGTTGCACAAGGATGCTCAAGCGTGATTTAGCTATCGCGCGCTTCTCCACCAAGCCGCCAAAGGGTGGGACTTCGCCGGGAAGTATCGCGCTTTCCCCTCGATGGCGTGCACCACGGATCGGAGACGCTCAGCCGAGACCTGATTGCTAGTCGACCAGTGATGCAAAATTTCGGGGGTCGTCCAGATCCTAAGTGATGGGAAGCTACGGCGAACGTGACTCGTTGCCTGCTTGTCGTCCATTGCTAGCTCCAACCCTCGCGTCGCGGCGATAGCAATCGACATTGCTTCGCCGTCGTCCACCTCGCTCGCTTGCTCGACATAAATGTCTTGCTCGGCTCCCTCCAGATCTAGAACCGTGAGCGCCCCGGACACGACTAGTGGCGCGATTTCCACTGGCACCATGTCACCGGTTACCGGATCGCGGAGTTTCTTCGTCTCATCGCGGACCGCTGCACAGATCGCGAACTGCCAGTCAAGATCGTCCGAAATTTCGACCAGACATTCTGCCGCGAGCAGATTCAGGAGTACCGACGTATCGTTCAGCAACAGCTTCATCGCGCCGGATCAGGCCGGCACCAATGCAGAGACATCGAGTCCGATTGAGCCGAAGCCCGCTCCCTCGGTGGTTCCCGCGTCGTCGGCGAGCAAACGGAGCGATTCCAATTCCAGCCGGGCCGAGATGCGGTCGGTCCGCAGTTTCCGAGCAAGCTGGCCTTCCGTCAGTCGCTCTTGATAGTCGAAGGCACTCTGTGCCAGCAGACGGTAGCGGAGTGGAAGCATTGGCTCCCGAGGTTCAGCGCCGAGTCCGAGCGCCGTGCGAGCCTGTTCTGGTTTAAAGCCGTGCTTCTCGCGCAGCTTGTCCCAAGTCCCGGATGGCACCCGCTTCAGCTCCTCCAGTCGACGGAACATCGCCTCAGCCGAAACGCTGTAGAGGTGCGCCAGCGACATCACATCGCCAATCGTCACCCCACGCCCATGCGTCCTGATCATGTCGGAGAGTCGGCGAGCAACGCCTTCGCGCGGAAGGAGAAAGTTTTTGGCGAACGAGTCAGCGAATTTCTCCGCGGTGAGCCGGCCCCAATGGTCGTGAATGAAGCTCACGTCCGCGACATATCGGGTCGTGAGAAAGTGCCCATATTCGTGCGCCAACGACCAATTTCCGCGGGTTGACGGGTGCTTCCGGTTGATGGCGATACACGCGCCCAAATCGTCGTTGCATGCGAACAATCCGCCGACCCGCGCAGG
The DNA here is from genome assembly GCA_038226705.1 of Chthoniobacterales bacterium. Taxonomy (GTDB): domain Bacteria; phylum Verrucomicrobiota; class Verrucomicrobiia; order Chthoniobacterales; family SZAS-18; genus SZAS-18. Next base: position 54,534 of record JBBRQH010000032.1, read on the forward strand.
CAAATCGATGTAGAAAACGCGTATCCCTATGGATTCTTCCAGGAGGGAACGGAGATCAGGCACCGGGCCATCCCCAAGCCCCAGGCGGGTGCGCTCCTCGGCAGCGACCTCCTCACCCCGCTGCTCGGGCGTCACGCCGGGCACCTCCAATTCGAAGACCGGAGGAAAGCTCGGACGACGCACCGTCCCGTTCAGCTCCTCCAGCTCCACAAAGTCCTTGGCCAGACTTTCCAGTTCGACGGCGGCAGTCCACAACTCGCTCTCCGACACCATCATTTTACCCGGAGGCAGTCGAAATTGCGGAACAAGGGGTTCCTTGTTCTCGCGCTTCGAGACGAACTCCGTCAACGGTCGGCCGTACATCTTTGCCAGCGAGATGAGTTCGCCAGCTACCACGCGGCGCTCGCCCTTCTCGATGGCAACAAGCGTCGTCCGAAGGACGCCCAACTCGAGGGCAGCTGCTTCCTGCGTCATTCCCCGCGCTCGGCGTGCATCCTTGAGCCTCGCGCCGAGTTGGCGGAGTTCAAATTCGGCGCCATCAGTTGGCATGAGACGATTCTGACATTGTCACGTGTTTTGTCAATACGGCTTGTGAAATGTCACAGAACACAAACGGCGGTACAGTGGGTCAGGGACCGGATACTTGATATTCTGAACGATGCGGCCGCGCCGTTGGGAGGTTCACAGCACCGTGTACCCAAGCATCGCGGGCGTGCCTGACACTCGCCTGACACCCTTTTCCCCCGGGAGCGGCATCGATCGACGTCGCACCCCTGGGAGCGGCTGCGTCCTCGCTGCCGTGGAAGCAATTCGCGGAGCGACGATCTATTTCCTGTCCGCTTTGCCCGACCCCTATTCCGCGACAGCCCGGGCGGCGGGATGAAGGACGGGCGTTGGATGAAGTGTCATGATTTTTTCCTGACACCTTTTCCCCAAAAATCCTGGCGGCCGGAAAGGTCGCGAAACCCTCGTCTAGGGTTGAACTTCTGGCACCGTAAAATCGACAATCTTTCCGTCCCTTCGGACAAACAGCTTCGTCGAGATTCGGTAGGGTCCAGAACGGTAAATCTCCTCCGCTTTAGCACGCATCCGGGCGATTCCCTCTGGCGTCCCAGATCCTGTCACGAGGAGAGTGTCACGAGTGGGAATGGCAAAGACATGTTCTCCCTTCACCTTCAATCGCCTGCCCTCCCAAACGGAATCGATCAGGATCAAACTCGGCTCTGCGTACCCCCCGGTATCGACCGCGTAGAAATCACTTCCGGATTCATGAAACTCGATTCGGGGTAAGCTTTGCAGCAGGTTCTTGCACGCTGCCTGTCGGAGAGAGGCAAGCTCAAGGCCCGCTGCCGTGAGCGACTTCGCAGAAAGGAAACTGAGGTGAGTCGGGAGATCCTCCGCGTAGACGACGACCAGCTCTTCGCTCAGCTCTTCACAGGCCAGTTCCTCGGTCTCCGTCGCCCCCGCTTTCGTCTTCGCCGCGTGCATTTCTTCGAGCCATGCTCGATCCCGCACCAGCGGAATAATTCGGCCGGGTTCCAGCTTTCCCAATTCTTTCGACACTGAAACTGCGAGAGCCACGTAACGCGCGATGATCTCCATCTTGGAACCGGGGTTCTTCTGGTAGTCATCGTAGTCATTGTTCAGGAACGACGAGGCCTCCGTATCCACGCCCGCCGCCTTGTACCGCACCTCCATGGGACCAGCGATTCGTAGCTCGAGTCCTGGCGCTGCGTTGCGCAATGCCCTGGCAAATTCCTGGGTGAACTGCTCTGGAGACTCGACGCGCTGCCTGCATCCTCCGAGCAGGAGCAAAAGCAGAACGACGCATGCGGCGGAAGGATGCATTCGCTGACTCATGAAGTCGATTAGGCCGCAGTGGCATCAAGCGCACAAGCGGAACGGAGAGCGAATGACAAGCGCACGGGACAAGAACCGGCGAGGGAATCCTCGACATGTGCGCCAAAGTCGCAGGACAAGCCAGCCCATGGGCACGCCCTGGGTAACCGATTCGAATTACCGGCCAGCCCCAAAGGGGCGCAACAAGCGCGCAAGATGCGGCGTGATCGGCTCGCAGCGCTGGGTCCGTTGTGCCGCCCCTTTGGGACTTTCTCATCTGCTGAACGCAACCCAGGGCGTTGCCCATGGGCTGGCTTGGGTCAGACCTTTGGTCTGCAATACCCCCATCGAAACGGCCCTCAACAGAGAAGTTAAGGCGATTTTGGCGGGTTTCATGCGCAGCCTGCCAGCGGCGATCTGAAAGTCGGGTAAATCGGGCGGTTTGAAAACCGGAGAGGCGGGGCGGCGAGGGGCGACGTTTTCTTCGGAGCTTCCCACCGAACTTTTCTTCGTTTTCTTCTTGGTTTTCTTCCGCGGGCGGGCG
>JBBRQH010000033.1:0-55496 GCA_038226705.1 Chthoniobacterales bacterium
AATGCGCAGCTTCACGAAGCCTTGGGGAAATCGGACGAGTTCCTCGATTTTCAGCAGCGATTGGCGCGGGTGGCGAAGGCGCCGCGGCCGGTCCTGCTCGTGGGGGAACGCGGCACGGGGAAGGAACTCGCGGCTTCGCGCGTGCACTTTCTCTCCCCTCGCTGGGGCGGTGCCTTCGTGAAATTGAATTGTGCCGCCCTCGCGCCAAACGTCCTGGAATCGGAATTGTTCGGTCACGAGGCGGGTGCCTTTACCGGCGCGATGAAGCAGCGCCGTGGACGCTTCGAAGCGGCGAACGGCGGCACGCTTTTCCTCGATGAAATCGGCCTCATGCCCATGCAGGTGCAGGAGAAAATTCTGCGCGTGGTGGAGTATGGCTCCTTCGAACGCGTTGGCTCCTCGGAGTCGGTCGAGGTCGACGTGCGCCTCGTCGCTGCGACCAACGTCGATCTCCCTGCCCAGGCCGCGCAGGGGAAGTTCAAGCGCGACTTGCTCGACCGGCTCTCGTTTGAGGTGCTTTTTCTCCCCTCGCTCCGCCATCGTCCCGGCGACATTGAATTGCTGACCCGGCATTTCCTGGCCCGGATGACGTCGGAGCTCCACCTCCCGGAGCCGCCGGAAATAAGCGACCGCGCGCTCGAGGCGCTGCTCGCGCACGACTGGCCCGGCAACATTCGCGAACTTAAGAATGTCGTGGAACGCGCCGTGAGCCGGGCCTCGGAAACCGGCGGCGTCATTCGCTCGATCGTGCTGGATCCGTTTGAGGCGCCGTTCGAGATGCGGCTCGAAGCCAGTGGTCCGCTGGCCGGGAAATCCGCGGCAGCCGCCGACCCGCCGAGCTTTCCCCTCGATCTACCCGGCGCGACGGCGGATTTCGAGCTGCGGATGCTCCGCGAAGCCCTGCAGCGCGCGCGTTTCAACCAGCGCAAGGCCGCGGAATTGCTCGGGCTCTCGTATGACCAGTTTCGCGGACTCTACCGCAAGTACCAAAGCCAGTTGCCCGGGAGCGAACCGGCTTGAGTTCGCGTTCCTTGCCTCCACCCCCTTCCGACCCTCATTTCTCCATGCCCGCCCGATTCCAGCCCCGCCAGTTTCTTCCCCTCGAGATCGACCTCTTCGATCCACAGGCGCTTGCGCCGATCTTTAACGAGCTGACGCGCCGGCTCGCGGCGGCTGCATCGGCGGAGGCACTCGAGGCGTGGCTCGGGGAATATGGCGAAGTGAACGCGGCGCTTTCGGAAGCGGCCGCGACCGCCTACATCGGCATGACCTGCCAGACGGACGACCCCGCAAAGGAAAAGGCGTTCCTGCACATCGTCGAAGTCATCGAGCCGTGGCTGAAGCCGCGGCTGTTTGCGCTCCAGCAGGCCCTCGTGGCGCATCCCGCCTTCGCTGACCTGCCGCCGTACTATGATGTCTGGCGGCGCAGTGTGCGCAATCGCGTCGCGCTCTACCGCGAGGCCAACGTCGCGCGCGAGACCGAGGAGGCGCGCCTCGGGCAGCAGTACCAAAAACTGATCGGCGCCATGACGGTCACGTTCGACGGCCAGGAGCGCACGCTCCCGCAGATGGGCGCCGTCCTCACGGAGGTCGATCGCGCGCGCCGGGAGCATGCCTGGACGCTTGTCTCGAATCGGCGCCTGCAGGATCGGGGCGCCATCGAGGACATCTTCGATCAGCTTCTGGCCTTGCGCGGCGAGATCGCGCGCGAAGCCGGATTCGCCAACTACCGGGACTACGCCTTCGCCGCCAAGGAACGCTTCGACTACACGCCGGAGGATTGTCTGCGCTTCCATGAAGCCATCGCGAAAACGTGTGTTCCGCTGCGCCGCGAACGCCTCCGCGAGCGTTCCCGCCAGCTCGGAGTCGATCCCCTGCGCCCCTGGGATCTCGACGTCGATCCGGCGGGCCGCGCCCCGCTTTCCCCGTTCCAAGGCGCCGCCGACCTCGTGGCGAAAGCGCAGCGCATCTTCGGCCAGCTCGATCCGCGGCTCGCGCGCTCCTTCGGGCTGCTGGGCGAAAACAACCTGCTCGATCTCGAAAGCCGCAAAGGCAAGGCGCCGGGTGGCTACCAGGAAACCTTGCGCGAGGCGCGGCTGCCCTTCATTTTCATGAATGCGGTGGGCATTCAGAGCGATGTGGTCACGCTCCTGCATGAAGCGGGACACGCCTTTCATGCGGTGGCCGCACGCGAGCAAAAACTGGCGGAGTATCGCGATTCCCCGATCGAGTTTTGCGAAGTCGCCTCCATGAGCATGGAACTCATGGCGGCGCCCTATCTCGAGGAATTCTACGCGCCGGCGGAAGCAGCGCGCGCCCGGGCAGAACATCTCGAGGGGATCATCCGCTTCTTCCCGTGGATGGCGACGGTGGATGCCTTCCAGCATTGGCTCTACACGCATCCCGGCCACTCCCGCACCGAGCGCCGGACCGTGTGGGAGGCGCTAATGGAGCGTTTCGGCGGCGGCGAAAGCTACGCCGGACTGGAGGAAGCCCGGGGTTATCTCTGGCACCGCCAACTCCACCTCTTTCTCCACGCCTTCTATTACGTGGAGTACGGGATTGCACAGTTGGGGGCTCTCCAGATGTGGCGGCACTCCCGGGCGAACCCGGCTGAGGCCGTGGATCGCTACCTCGCCGGACTCGCCGTTGGCGGCTCACTCCCGCTGCCGGAACTCTTCCAGGCTGCCGGACTCACCTTCGATTTCAGCGCGGCCACGCTCGAGCCGCTGGTCGAGGATGTGCGTGCCGCGCTTTGCGCGTGATTACGGGAAGAGCGACGCCATGAGACCCATCGCGCCAGCCCCGAGCACGACGGGAATCACGTCCCATTTCAGTTGCTGCAGTCCGACGAAGGCGATCGCGCACAGGCCGATCGCCAGCCAGTCGGGCCGCCCCGGCGCGGGAAACAGAACCTGGAGGCCGAACCAGACCGCCAGGTTCAAGATCACGCCGACCACTGCCGCGGTGATGGCAGAGAGCGCACACGTGAGACGTTCGATCCGGCGCAAGCGCTCGACGTAGGGCGCCCCGAGAAAGATCCAAAGGAAGCACGGCGCAAATGTCGTCCAGGTCGTGATGGCCGCGCCCAGGGTCGCCGTAAGGAGAGGGCCGTGGGCTCCTGGATTCTGCCAGCCGCCAACGAACCCGACGAATTGCAGGACCATGATGAGAGGCCCGGGGGTCGTCTCTGCGAGCCCAAGTCCGTCGAGCATCTGGGGCGCCGTCAGCCAGTGCTGCTGCTCCACGGCATGCTGTGCGACATAGGGCAGCACCGCGTACGCGCCGCCGAACGTCACCAGGGCCGCCTTTCCGAAAAACAAGGCTTCCCGCACGGGAGTGGAATCCGCGCCGAGCCAGCCCGCGAGCGCGAGCACGGGGAGCCACCAAAAAGCGAGTCCGCACAGTGCGACGCGCAGCGAGCGAGCGAGCGAGGGCGGAGTTTGCGTCTGCGCGGGCAGTGCGCTCTTGCCGGCGTCAGGCGCGGGAGCGACGAGGAATTTCGCCCGCCAAAATTCCCCGCCGATCAACCCGGCGAGCGCCGCGCCCGCAATAATCAGCGGAAAGGGGGCGTGGAGGAAAAAGAGGGCGGCAAAGGCCAGCGCGGCGATCGACCAGAGCACTTCGTTCTTCAGGGCTTTGCCGCCGATGCGCAGCACAGCGGAGAGCACGATGGCGAGCACGGCGGGTTTCAGCCCGGAAAAAATGCCGCTGACCCAACCGATGCTGCCGAAGGCCATGTAGACGTAGCTCAGGCCCCAAAGTATGAAGGCGGAGGGAAGCACGAAAAGGGAGCCGGCGACGATGCCACCCCACGTGCGGTGCAAGAGCCACCCCAGATAGATGGCGAGCTGCTGCGCTTCGGGCCCGGGCAGGAGCATGCAGAAATTCAGCGCGTGCAGAAAATGCGCCTCGTCGACCCAGCGACGTCGTTCCACCACTTCGCGATGCATGATCGCGATCTGTCCAGCCGGGCCGCCGAAACTGATGAAACCCAGCTTGAGCCAGAAGCGAAACGCCTCGGCGAAGGTCGGTCGGGAAGGCACGGAGTCGGGCATGGCGAATCGCAGGCAACGCAGACAGACATGGCAGAGAAACGACGGGCAAACAATCCGCGTCCGACTGGCTGGCTCCGCTCTTTGTTCGCGTTCCGGTCCGGGCGTAACGCGATCTTCCGCAGGCCGATTTAGTTGCCACGGCGGCGCTTGCCGCGTGCGGGGAGCGGCCTATCCTCCGCCGCTTCCGCTCCCTCCTGCCATGCTCCATTCGCGCCGCCAACTTCTCGCCCGCCGTGAGGGCTTTACCCTCATCGAGTTGCTCGTCGTCATCACCATCATCGGCATTCTCGCCGGGATCGCGCTCCCCGCCTATACCGCCGTGCAGGAGCGGGCGCAGCAGACGAAGACGCTCGCGCAGGCCAAGCAGATCGGCGTCGCGCTCAAACTTTTCTCCGGCGAAAATGACGGGAATTTTCCCAACTACACCGTCGATGCGGCGACCGGGCAGCCAACCAACACCCAGATCACCACGGCGAACGAAGCCTTCCGCCAGCTCTTCCCGACCTATCTCAGCCAGGAGAAGATCTTTCACGTCGGCAAATCGAAGTGGACCCCCAAGGCGCCGGATGAAAACGTCAGCGCCGGCAAGATTCTCGAGGCGGGCGAAAACCACTTCTCGTATGTCGCGGGGCTCTCCGACACTTCCACGTCATCGTGGCCGTTGCTCTCCGATGGTTTTGCCAAAACCGGCGATCTCGCCGATCCCGCCTGGACGGGCGATCCGGCGGCGGAAGGCGGTGTCTGGAAGGGACTCAAGGCGATCATCATTCGCATCGACCAGAGCGGGGAGATCCTCACCCTCGGCAAGAAGGACACGACGTTCGCCTACAAGGCGACGCGTCCGAATCCGCAGGGCGGCAACCAGCTCAACCTCTTCAAGAAGGGCGATGGCACGACCGACACCTGGTTGTCGGGTTCGCGCAATCTCAACCCGATCCCCGCGACCACGACGCCGTAGTCCCGCGGCGCATCAGATCCACCGGGCCAGCAGCGGGAAAAGGAAGGACGCGGTCATGGCGTTGGCCATCATGCCGAGGGTCGCAAAGGCTCCGCAAACGGCATCGACCTCCAGCGAGCGCGCCACACCGATCGCGTGCGAGCCGCAGCCCATCGCCAGGCCACGCGCGCGCCGGTCGCTCACGCCGATGCGCCGCAGCAACGCCGGGCCCAGGGTCGCGCCAAGCAACCCGGCCGTCAGCACGCCGACGATGAGCGCGTCTTCGCGTGCGCCAATTTGCCGGCCGATTCCAAGCGCGACCGGACTCGTGATGGAATGGAGCGGGCCCGCGAGCTGAACTTCACGCGGCTGGCCGAGGAGCGCGAGAAACCCGCGCGAGACGAGGAAACCAAAGACCAGACCCGCCCCGACGACGGCAAGTACAATGGGAAGACGCGCCAGCAGAAGCTGGCGCAGGCGCCAGACGGGCACCGCCAGAGCTACGACGGCGGGTCCGACCCACCAAGTGATCCAACTCGTTGCGCCCGCATACTCGTCGTAGCGCCGTCCCACGGCCTCGACCGCCACGGCCAGCAGGACGACTCCCAGCAGGGACGGATGCAGCAGCGGAAAGCGGGTCTTCCGGTAGAACGACCGGGCCACGAGATAAGCTGCCACGGTCGCGAGGGACCACCCGGATGGCTCGACCCAGTTCATGGCATGGCCTCCTCCTCGCTGGCTTCCTGCGCCGCACGCGTTTGCTCCGCTTCCGTCAGGGGCCCGGGATCGTCAGCGGGCGGGGGAAAGACGCGAAACAGCCATTGCGCGAAGTGCCCGAGGCAGATCCAGAAGCAGAACAGGCTCGCGACGATCGCGCCGATGTAGAGCAAGCCGATTTCGCGCCAGAAGGTATGGTCGCGCGCCGCACCGACGAAGGCGGGCAGGAGCAGCAAGGGCAGGAGGGCGAGAATGAATTCAGCTGCGGGCTCGATCCAGGTCAGCTTGATCAACCGTGTGCCCAGGAGGGCGAGGAGCAGGAAGAGCCCGAGGATTCCACCCGGGACGACCAGTCCCAAGGCCGAGCTAAGGAAACTCCCTACCCAAAACACGCCGCGAAAATCGCCAGGCCGGGTATCACCCGGGCGGCCCTGCGCAATCCAGCGATCCAATTTTCCCGCATCAACCCAGCATCGCGAGCGTGCAAGGGCACCGCAAGGGTGGACCGGCTAGCGAGGCATTTCGACCACGCCGTTTTGAGCGCGGAAGGTTCCTTCGATGATGCTCTTCTGCTCATCCGGCAGCCGGAGGAACACGCGGCTTTCGCCATTTTCCTCCCCGAACTCGACATAGAGAGTATACCCCGTCTGGAAGAGGCGGGGTTGCGCCCGTCCGCCGCCACGCCGCACGCTCACGCTGATTGGCAGCATGTTGCCGGTTGTGACGTCGCGGAAAACGCTTTTCTCCGCGAACGTCGTATCCAACCGCGCGCCCAGCGGGATCAGAATCGAAATCTCCGGCGTTTTTTCGTCCCCCTGTCGGAAAAGCAGAACCGCCCGCTTCCGATCGATCATCGCGGTGTCCGACGCGAAGGCCTTCCCGAGCACGCTGCCCGTGACCTTTGACTTGGACGCGGCCGCAACTCGCGTTTGCGCCGCTTTCAAGGCGCGCGACTGCGCCAGGCGACCTTCGGCCGCGCGGACTTCGTTCAGCCGCTTATTGTACTCATCGATTTCACTCCGCAGCACCATTTGCTCGGCTTGGTCGGTCGAGTTCTTTAGCGCTTCCTTGCGCTGCAACAAGCGCTCGGAGCGCTTCGTCAATTCCGCCATCGCGGCCGTGATTTGCGCCTCATTTTCAAGCAGTCCCTGAGTGGGGGAAATCACTGTGGTCGGCGTCCGCAAATCCAGGTTGGTGGGGGCCTTCGCTCCGCCGACCGATCCGAAATCGAGCACCTGCGTCTGGGGAATCATCGGGGGCAATTTCCGGGTTTCGGTGCCACCGGCGGCGTTGGGGCCGGCCGTCTTCGCCGCAAACGGATCGTCGAACGGGAGAAGCTGCACGATGCTTTCGCGCAACTTCTGCAACGCCTGGTCGCGGTCGTCGGCGGGCGTGAGCAGGTAAAAAGCGGCCGGTGGCAACGCCATGCCGACTAGCGCAATCAGGAAACCATCCCGCGCCTTGCCCCAGTGAAGCAGAAGGAAGACCGGTCCGGCCAGCGGCAGCAGCAGGAGAACCGCCAAACCCCACGCAATCGAGACGCGGAATGCCGCCACGATGAACGCGATCCAGCCGATGAACGAGATGATCGCGCCAAGGATCACGAGCAGGACAAGCGACATCATGAGGCGGAACGAATGGGGCGCATTCTGAAAATTATCAAGCGGACAGAGTAGTCAGCACGTGCGCCAATGCGAGCGTGCCATTCCGGATGGCCTCGGGCGAGGCGAATTCGTCCGGGCGGTGACTCCAGCCCTGCCGGCACGGAATGAAGAGCATCGCGATCGGGCAGACGCGGGCCATGAAAAGCGAGTCATGATAGGCGCGACTCACCATGCGCCGCGTCCGCAGGGAGAGCGCCTGCGCCGCTTTTTCCGCCGCTGCGAGGACGCGGTCACCGCTTTGCGCAGGTGGATCGGAGTTCACCACTTCCCACGTGGGATGGACGCGGCGACGGGCACAAACCTCGGCCACAGCGAGTTCGATCTCGGAACGCGCCTTCTCCCGCGTCTCGAGACGCGTGTCGCGCAAATCGATCTCGAGGTGCGCGCGCGCCGGCACGCTGTTCACCGCTCCCGGTTCAATCCGGAAAACGCCCGTCGTCGCCACCGTGTCGGGGCTGCCGCTCGCCTTGGCCGCGCGCTCCACCGCGAGCGCGATCTCCGCTCCTGCCAGGGCGGCATCGCGTCGAAATGGCATCAACACCGCTCCCGCGTGGCCACCCTCGCCCTCGAGCTCGAGGCGGAAGCTCGCGGGCGCGGCGATCTTCTCCACGATCCCGAGATCGAGGTTCTCCTGCTCGAGCAGCGGCCCCTGCTCGATATGCAATTCGACGAAGGCTTCGTAATAACCGCGGGCAAGCTGCACGGAAGAGAGGTTGCCTTTATATCCGCGTTTCGCGCGCCAATCCGCCAGGGTGCGGCCGTCTGCATCGCGCAGGGCATCGGCCCGCGCCGGATCCAGCGTGCCGGCGAGCAGGCGCGAGCCGAGGCAGCCAAGGCCAAAACGGGTGGGCTCCTCGGAAGTGAAAAGCAACAGCTCGAGCGAACGCCTGGGGCGGAAACCGGCGCGCTGCAGCGTGCAGATCGCCTCCAGTCCGCCCAGCACGCCCACAGTGCCGTCGTAGGCTCCCGCGTTAGGAATCGCATCGGTGTGCGACCCGGTGGCGATCGCGGCGAGAACCGGGTCGGTCCCCTCCCAGCGCGCAAAGCCATTTCCCACGGCATCGTAACGCACGACAAGCCCGGCCTCTTCGCAGCGTTCGCGGAGAAACCTGCGCGCCCGCATGTCTTCGTCGGAAAACACGACTCGCGTCACCGCGGGCGCGGGATATTCGGAGATGGCCGCGAGATCGTGGAGCGCGGCGAGCAGGCCGGCCAGATCGATTTCGAGCGCATGCTTCATCGCGCGGGTTCTAGCGACTTGCCGGGTTTGTGACTACAATTCCAAAAAGTTTCGCAGCAGCTGTTTTCCCTCGCTCGTCAGAATCGACTCGGGGTGGAATTGCACTCCGTGGATTGGGTGGACGCGATGGCGCAGGCCCATGATCTCGCCTTCGATTGTTCGCGCGTTGACCTCCAGGCAGGCGGGCACGGTTTCGGGTGCGACGAGCAGGGAGTGGTAGCGGGTGGCCTCAAACGGACTCGGCAGCCCCTGAAAAACCCCCGTGCCGTCATGATGAATCGGCGACGTCTTGCCGTGCATCAGCCGCCCGGCGCGCACGACCTTCCCGCCGAAGATCTCACCGATGCATTGATGTCCCAGGCAGACGCCGAGCGTCGGAATCCGTTCGCCGAGGACCCGCACCAGTTCCGCACTGATTCCCGCGTCCGACGGCGTGCCTGGCCCCGGGGAGATGCAGATACGGGCTGGGTTCAGGGCGGCAATTTCGTCCACGCTGATCTCGTCATTCCGCCGCACCAGCGGGTCGGCCCCCAGTTCGCCAAAATACTGGACGAGGTTGTACGTGAAAGAGTCGTAGTTATCGAGGACGAAGAGCAAGGCGGCAGAAGGATGGATGTGCGCGGAAGGTGGACGGTTTCTCCCCATCTCGAAACTCGAAAGAGAAAAAAGAGGCAGCTAGGCCGGGGGACGGCTATCTCGCTGCGCGCTTCCCTTCCGCATGCATCTCGACCTCGATTCCGCCTGGCCCGCTGGTCTCGGCGACCTGGCGCGCCTGAATTTACAGGCCTGGGGTCCCAAACTCCGTTTTACGGCGCAACGCGGCGACATGGAATCGTTCGCCCGAAATGTCCTGCGCACCCTGGATGCGGCCCCTTTTGTCGTCTTCGGGTCCGGCGATTTTCATCATTTGAGTGCGCTTTGGGTCCGCCGGTTCCTGCAGGCCCCGACCGTGCTCGTTTCGTTCGACAATCATCCCGATTGGGACATGCGGCCACCGCATTGGTGCTGTGGCGGCTGGATTAATCGCGCGCTCGAAATCTCGCCCAATCTCGTTCGCGCCAGCGTCTGGGGTCTCGGGAACTACGAATATTGGTGGCCGGCCCGGTTCTTTGCGAATCACCGCGCCTTGCAGTCGGGCCGGCTCGAGGTTTTTGCCTGGGACGATCCCAAGCGAGGCTGGATGCAGCGCCGGCTCCGCCCCAGCACCATCAGCCCGGAGAGTTGGCGCGAGCGCTTCTCGATCTTTGCCCGCACGACCGCGGCGAAACGCGCCTATGTCACGGTCGACATGGATTGCCTCATCTCCGCCGACGCGACGACGAATTGGGAGAGCGGGAAATTCTCGTCCGAGGATGTCGCGTGGGCTTTGCGCGAACTCCGTCAGGCCGGAGTGCAGATTGTGGGAGGCGATTTATGCGGCGCGTGGTCCGAGCCGCGCTCTGCCCGGCGCAAACAAGCTTTCGCTGCGTGGATGGATCATCCGCGCCTGCCCGTCGCGACTCGGGAGGAAGCGCGAGCCAAAAACGTGGCGGCGTTCGCGACGATCTGGCCGGCACTGTGTGGAGGCTGACCGGCGTTCCGGTCGCAGAGCCTTGAGCGTGCGGTCCCGCCAAGCGCTCAGAGCGGGACCGCGATCCAATCCGGATTGGCTTACGCCGGGGCGCCGGCGAGGCCCGGAGGCAGCTCGATATCGCGATCGCGCAGCTTTTCCGGGAGCTTGATCGCCGGGGTCTGTTCGGTGGGCAGTGCCGGCGGACGGGGCTTGGGCGGATTCTTCATCTGCCCGTTTTCCATGAGCTCGCGGGCCTGCACGCCATCGAGCGTTTCGAATTCGAGCAGCGCCTTCGCCAGTAATTCGAGCTGGGCCCGGCTCTCAACGAGCACCGCCTTCGCTTTCCCGTAAGCGTCGTCAATGAGCTGCTTCACTTCCTTGTCGATCATCTGGGCCGTCGCCTCGGAATAGTCCCGCTGTTTCGAAATGTCGCGGCCCAGGAAGACATAGTCTTCGTGTTCGGTGTAGCCAACCATTCCAAGATTCTCACTCATGCCCCACTCGCAGACCATCGCGCGGGCGATGCGTGTCGCCTGTTTGATGTCGCCGGTGGCGCCATTGGTCACGTCGTTCAGCGCGATCTCTTCCGCCACCCGTCCGCCCATGATGACCACGAGGCGGTCTAGCAGCTGGTTGCGGCTGTTGGAATGCCGCTCCTCGGTCGGGAGAGACATCGTCAGGCCGAGCGCAGGGCCGCGCGGGACGATCGTGACCTTGTGCAGCGGATCCACATTCGGAAGCTTGAGCGCCAGGAGGGCATGACCGGCCTCGTGATAGGCGGTGAGTTCTTTTTCCTTTTCGCTCTGCGCGAGGCTGCGGCGTTCCTTGCCCCAGCGCACCTTGTCGCGCGCTTCTTCCATGTCGGACTGCGTGATCGCCTTCTGGCTCTTGCGGGCGGCCAGCAGCGCCGCCTCGTTGATGACGTTGGCCAGCTCCGCGCCGGAATATCCCGGCGTGCCGCGCGCGATCACCATCAGGTCCACATCGTCGCCCATCTTCACTTTCTTGGAGTGGACTTTGAGAATTTCCTCCCGGCCTCGTACATCCGGCAGCGCCACTGTGACCTGGCGGTCAAAACGGCCGGGGCGCAACAGCGCCGGGTCGAGCACGTCGGGGCGATTGGTCGCCGCGATGATGATGATGCCTTCCTGCGCATCGAAGCCGTCCATTTCGACGAGCAGCGCATTCAGCGTCTGTTCGCGCTCGTCGTGTCCACCGCCGACCCCATGGCCGCGGTGCCGGCCCACGGCGTCGATTTCGTCGATGAAAATCAGGCAGGGCGCGCTCTTGCGGCCCTGTTCGAACATGTCGCGCACGCGGCTCGCGCCCACGCCGACAAACATCTCCACGAAGTCGGAGCCGCTGATCGAGAAGAACGGCACGTCCGCCTCGCCGGCAATGGCCCGGGCGAGCAACGTCTTGCCGGTGCCGGGGGATCCGACCATCAGGACGCCCTTGGGAATGCGACCGCCGAGACGCTGGAAGCGCTTCGGGTCCTTCAGGAATTCGACCAGCTCGGACACTTCCTCCTTGGCTTCCTCACAGCCAGCCACGTCCTTGAACGTGATCTTCTGCTTGTCGCGCGACATCATCTTGGCCTTGCTCTTGCCGAAGCTGAGCGCGCCTTTTCCAGCCATCTTGATTTGTTGCCGGAAGAGAAAATAGAGGACGACGAGGAAGAGTGCGATGGGCAGGAAACTCGCGAGGAGCGAAGTCAGCACCGTCGACTCCTCCTTCGGATTCGCCACGTAGCCGCTTTGCGAAAGCTTGGTCTCCAAATCGCGCGAGTAACCGAGGAACACCGTGGTGCGGAATGGCGTCGCCACTCCATCGCGATAGACCCAGCCGGTCAGCGTCTGGGTATTGCGGCCCACTTCGACGAGGAGATTGAGCGGCTTTTCCTTTTCGACGAGGATCTGCTTGTCCCGGATCGCGTCGAGCAAACGGGGGTAGGTGAGATCGACGACATTCTGACCGATTCCTCCGCGGAAAAGGAAGGCGCCGCCGATCAGCGCGAAGGCGATGGCCAGCAGCAGCAGACCGCGCCAATTGAAGTTTGGATCGCCGGAGCGATCGCCGCGCGGTTCGTTGGAGTTTTGATCGTTGGACATGGAACTTCTGGGTTATTTCCCGGGTGATGAAGCTAGCATGAGGCTTACCCCGCGCAAAGAGCCGCGGTTCAGCCTCATGTCATATTCGCAATTGGGGCGTCAGGAAGATGCGAGTGAGACGGGCCTGATTCCGAAACGCTGGGTGCGGCCCGTGTCTTAGGCACCTGATGACGAACCGCGCTTTCCGCACTACCGGTTCCGTTCGAGGCATGACCGTCAGGCCGTTCCCTCATTTTGCTTCTCCCTGCGCCTTCCATGCCGCCTGAGCTAACGATCGTCGTGCCCCTCTTTAACGAGGAAGGCAATGTCGCCCTCCTGCAGGAGGAAATCGCGCGGGCCCTTGCTGGGCGGGAGTACGAGTTGATCCTGGTCGACGATTGCTCCACCGATGCGACCCGGGAACGAATTGCACGGGAGCCGCATGTGCGCGTGCTCGAGTTCGAGCAGAATGCCGGGCAGAGCGCGGCCATGTTTGCCGGCATGAATGCGGCTTCCGGCCGGTTCGTCGGGCTGCTCGATGGCGACTTGCAGAACGACCCCGCCGATCTGGTGAAGTTGCTCGCGGAGCGGGAGCGCACCGGGGTCGACCTCGTCTGCGGCTATCGCGCCAATCGCCAGGACACCCTTTCCAAGCGGCTCTCCAGCCGCGTCGCAAATTTCGTCCGCAGCCGCTTTGTCGGCGATGGCGTGCGCGACACCGGCTGCACCCTCAAGGTCATGCGTCGGGAATGCGTCGGAGCTTTGTTTCCCTTTAAGGGCATGCACCGCTTCATCCCCGCCCTCGTGAAGGGAGCAGGCTTCACGCTCGCGGAATTCCCTGTGCATCACCGCGCGCGCCTCCATGGCGTAAGCAAATACGGCTTCGCCAACCGCGCCTTCCGCGCCACGGCCGATATGTTTGGCGTCCGCTGGTTGCTTTCGCGGCGGCTGAATTTTCGCGTCAAGGGGAGCTGAACGACCACCGGGCCATGGCGCGCCGCCCCCGGCCCGTCTATGTTTTGCCCATGCTGCGCCGACTCCTTCCCCTCTTTCTCCTCGCCACCGCGGCGCGGGCGGACTTCTCGCCCGCCTGGTTTTACGATCCGTTCTGGGGCGATGGCAAAGCCGAGTTCCTGACGTATGAAGGCACCCTTGGACGCTATGGCGCAGCGCAGCCGGCGGAGGTCATCCAGATTTTCGTGCAGGAAAATTTTGCGCCGGATGCCGACGTCAAAGCCGACGATTGGAATCGGCCCGGGGCCTTTCCGGTGCTCAAGCTAAACCAGATCATCCACGTTAAAACCGGGGTGTATGTCTACCAACAGATGCACAGCGCGTTCTGGGCCCAGCAGTCGGGCCGGCTGTTCAAATGGTCGATGACGAGCAACGACTCGTGCGGCAACACCTTCAAGGTTGCCACCCGGCCGCGGAGCACCGGCAGCGACACGTGGAGCTATTCTTTCGACACCTATTGGGAAGGCATGGTGAAGGGGACGGTCGAAGTCAAGGACGCGCCGGGGGGAATCTTCTACGATGAATTGCCCGCGCGGGTGCGCACCATCGATTTTAGCCAGGAAAAAGGTTCGTTCGAGATCATGCTCGCACCAAGTTCGATCACGTCGAAGCGCGGGGATTTCAGCTTCAAAAAGGCCATCGTCTCCCACCAAAAAGAGGGGGATCACTTCAACGTCGAGATTGTCCACGCCCAGGGGAAGGACGTCTTCGTCGTCGAGGCGAAGAGTCCGTTTCGCGTGCGTGAATGGCGCGGCTGGGATGGCTCACATCTCACCCTCAAGCGGGCGCTCAAGCTCGAGTACTGGAAATACAATCATCCGGGCGACGACGAGCGTGCGGCCCGCGAGGGTGCGATCCAGTAGGATGCACCATGCCTTCCCCGGCTGAACCCGCGCCTCTGGTTGGTCTCATCATGGGCAGTGCGTCGGATTGGCCGACGCTCGAGCCAGCCGCCCGCGTCCTGCAGGAGAGCGGCATCGCATTCGAGCACCGGGTGGTGAGCGCGCATCGGACGCCGCAGTTGCTCTACGAATATGCGCAGGGCGCGGGGGCGCGGGGCCTGCGGGTGATCATCGCTGCGGCCGGCGGCGCGGCGCATCTCCCCGGCATGACGGCAGCCCTTACGCCATTACCAGTCCTGGGCGTGCCCGTCCGTTCCCGCGCGCTGCAGGGTTTGGATTCGCTCCTCAGCATCGTCCAGATGCCCGCCGGGATTCCCGTCGCCACCTTTCGCATCGGCCCTGAAGGGGCCGTGGATGCGGCGAATTTCGCCGTGCGGCTGCTGCGACTGAGCTGAGGTTTGGAGGCCGGACATTATCTCGCCACGTCGCTCCCGCGACGCGCCCGCGCGGCCGGATTTCGAATTCGACCGGCGATCATCGATTCTGGATCAGACCAGGCGTCGGCGCTCTGGCGCTCTGGCGCTCCGGCACTGCCGCTCCGAACTTCGTCTCGCCTCGCCGACTCCGTTTCTCTATGTTTGGGGCGTGAGAAAAGTAAACAGCAATACCGTCGTCGAGGAATCCTTCGTCTCGCCGAAAGGGAAGTTCGGAGACGACTCGCGCAATATCTCCATCGCGCTGGGCCGCGATCCCGACTCGCACGACTTAAATCGGCGCCATCCTTTCGACGTTTCCATCGATCGCGTTCCGCCCGGTAAAGCCATGTGCCCGTACCATTCCCACAGCGCGCAGTGGGAGTTTTATCACGTCATTTCCGGACGCGGCAAGGCACGCGATGCCGAAGGACTCCATGAGATCGAGCCGGGCGATGCGTTCATTTTCAAGCCGGGTGAGGCGCACCAGATCAGCAACGACGGCTCCGAGGACCTCGTCTTCATGGTTGTGGCCGATAATCCCCACGGAGAATCCTGTCATTACCCGGACAGCGGCAAATGGCTCGTCCGTTTCCCTGAGCGCAACCTCGTGCGCGGCGGCGGGCTGGATTATTTCGACGGCGAGGAGTAGACCGTTGGGCGGTGAGATTCCGGGCCTCTCCGCTCCTCGCAGGCCATCTTTTCGTCAAGCGGCGCCGCCCTTTTGTGCTGGCTTCGTGCCGGCCGTTCCGCTCTGAATCGACGTTCCCCGGCCTCCGCGCCGATTTCTCCTATGCGCCTACATTCTCCCGTCCTAGCGCTGCTCGTCAGCGTTTTGCTCCTTGCCAGTTGTGCCTACACCCCGCCGGGGGCTTCGCCCGGAAGCAAGCTGGCGGGTGTCGAAACCATTCGCTACACCGGGGTGTTGCGTCCGCCGGACCGGGCCTCCGAGATGCAGGTCGTGCGTAAGATAATCTCGACCCGTGAACAGCGCGCGGTCGCCACGGCGCGGGCCAAGAGCTTTGTCGCGTCCCTGAACAAATGGGATTTCGAGTATATTCGCCAGTTGGGCGTCACCCATATTTGTGTGGCCGTTCCCCGGGGAGGCAAACACCAAGGGGAGGCGAGCGTCATGATGTGGGATACCCAGACGGAATCGTTTGTGGGCAACGAGGTGTTTGAGGTGAACAACCTTCCGCCGAATTTTTCGATTTTGCAGATGCCGGACTACGTTGCCCTTTGCGTTTTGCGCTACGGTGCGTGACTCCGTGCAGCATGACGCGTTTTGAAACCCACCTCCGGTTCGCCAGCCGCTTCTGTTCCCGCACCGCCGGCCCGCGCATCACGGCGGAAGAACTGGCGACGACCGAGGAAGCCCTGTTCATTTCGTTTCCGCAGTCGTATCGCGACTTTGCCCTGGCCCACGGTGCGGCGTCCGCTCCCGCGTTGCGGACCCTGCTCGCAGAAAAGAAAGCCGATTTCGAGGACATTGCGTCGTTCCTGTCCGCGGCCGACTGCGCCTCCCTCACGGAGAAGTATCGCGAGGCGGGGATGCCCGACGGGCTGGTGGCCTTCGCGCGCACGAGTGAAGGCGACATCTTCTGCTTCGAAGACGAGGATTTGATGGATGAGCGCCCGGATGACGCGCCGGTGTGGCTTTACGACCAGGAACTGGGTGAGGAAGAGCGGGTCGCGGAATCGTTTGACGCGTGGCTCGCGAGCTATGTGGCATTGCGGTAGGAGGCAAGGTGGCGCGGCCATCTCTGGCCCCAGTTTCCCGTTTTCGTCGACACTGCGTCATTTCCTAATTTTTCCCGTGCGCCATATTCGTCTTCTCCTGCTGCCGCTCGCTCTCAGCTTTGTCAGCGCGAGCGCCCATGAAACGTGGCTGGCGCCCGCTTCCTTTGCGCCGGAACCGGGCACACAGGTCACGTTCAGCCTGACGAGCGGGATGAAATTCCCCGCTTTGGAACACGCCATTCGTCCCGAGCGCATCCGCATCGCTCGCTTCCGTCAGGGGACCTTGGAGACCGATTTGGGGAGCTCGTCTTCCGCCAGATCGGCGCTTCAATTCCAAGCTGCATTTCCTGCCGCTGGCTTCGTCGCCGCGTGGGTCACGCTCGAGCCCCGCACCTTGGAACTCACGGACGCGAAGGTCCGCGAGTATTTTGCAGAGATCAACGCTTCCCCGGAGATTCGGGACCATTGGGCACAGCGGAAAGGACGGCGAAAATGGAAGGAGACCTACACGAAACACGCGAAGACTTTTCTGCGCGTGGGCGACGCCCCACCCGATGCGTCCTGGGAGAAGCCGGTGGGCCTGCTGCTCGAGTTTGTCCCGCTCCAAAATCCCGTCACGCTCAAAGTGGGAGAACATGCTGGCTTCCTTTTGCTCGAGAACGGAAACCCGCTGCGGAACTGCGCCGTCGGGCTTCTCTTCGAGGGGAATCCGAAGCGCCAATTTCAAACCACCGACGCGGAAGGTCGCGTGACCTTCGAACTTGCCCGGCCCGGTCAGGCGCTATTTTACGCCGTCCAATTGCGAGCGAACGGGGAGGAATGGCAAAGCGATTTCACAACCCTGACGCTGAGCGTGGGAAAGTGAATGAAATGCGAGAGGAAGCGCGTGCTCTCAAGCGTACGCGCAGGGATTTCTCATCTCACTTGCCGTCGCATTTGCTCTCCTTTATGGGGTCGAGGTTCTGGGTGTCGTTTTTCGCTGGCGATCACTTTTGTTCCTGCGCCAGTTCAGCGCCGCCCCGTCGCATTCCCGCCATGCCCTCCGGCACCGTCACTGAAACCATCCCGTCCCCGAGCGCGGAGGTCTTTCGGCTGTTGCATGACTACCGGCGGCGCCTGGAGTGGGATACCCTGCTCCAAACGGCCGTTTTGGAGGGCGGAGACGCGGAGGCGGGACTGGGCGGAGTGTCCCTGTGCGTGGCCAAGTGGTATCTCGGCGGCATCGGGCTGCGGACCAAGTACGTCGCCTTTCACCCCGGCTCGCTGGCCGCGGTTCAAATGGTCAACCGGCCCGCTTTCTTCGACACCTTTGCCGCTTCCATCCGGCACGAGGACCTTTCCGCGGCGGAATCGACCATTGTCTACCGCTACACCTTCACCGCCCGCCCGCGCTTTCTTCGGTTCATCCTCCATCCCGTGATGAGTTGGGCGCTGCGCCGCGAAACCCGGAAGCGTTTGCAAGCGCTGCGCGACCATTTTCGCCGGGGCTGAATGCGCTGGGAGCTTCCCATGCATTCGCGCTTCGCCCGGAGCCGTCCGCTTGCCAAAAGCGGCAGGTCGCTCAGCTTCCCCCTCCTCAAATTCCAACCCACGAAGTCTATGCCCAAATACGTCATCGAACGCGAAATTCCCGGCGCCGGAGCCTTCACCGGCGAGAAGTTGTACGGCATCTCCCAAAAGTCCTGCTCGGTCCTGAAGCAACTCGGCCCGCAGATCCAGTGGGTCGAGAGCTATGTCACCGGCGACAAGATTTACTGCGTCTACATCGCCCCCAACGAAGAACTGATTCGAGAGCACGCCAGCCAGGGCGGCTTCCCCGCCAATCGAATTTCCGAGGTGAAAAAGATCATCGATCCCACCACGGCGGAAGCGTGACGAGGCGATCGTGGCTTGCGAACGACGGCGCAGTGGAGGCTGTCTCGCAAGGTTCACGTAAATTTCGAAACGCATTCAACCGAGCGAGTCCCGCAGGGACTTCTCGCGAATAGCCCAGTGCTTTAGCGCTGGGTCAGCGGTCACCCCGGTGGAGTCCCGATGAGGGGCGGAAGAGTGCGCCGATCGCGAATGGTGCTCGATTTAACACTTTCTGCCGTCCCTGCCGGGACTGGGACGTGTTGGCGTCGTCACCCACCACTGAAGTGATGGGCAATTTTCGAGAAGTTCAAATGGGACGGCGTCGACCCGGCTTCCGGGCCTTGCAGACATTGCGAGACAGCTTCAGGAGCACAACCATGAATCTCATTTGGATTTCCCGCCAGCACTCGCCCGCAGTTCAGCGAAACAGTCAGCGTTTGCCGCGGACGCTTCGGTTGCACCAACACGTCGCGTTGGGTGTGGCGCTGCTGTTGTTATCGTCGGTCGCGGCCCTGGCCGGCGAAGACGCAGTGCTTCGCCGGGTTCTTTCTGTGCTTTCGACGGCCGCGATCGGGGATAACTATGAGGCCGTTCGCGAACTCGTTCCGCGGCTCGGACCGCTCCGGAGCTACGCCGGCGACGAAAACGCCCAGGCGGTTACCCAGACCAAGATCGGCAAGTTCACGCTGCGGGGTTCGTTCGGTTTTTCCAAGGGCCGGTTGGTTTCGCACGGCTTCAGCACAGGCCCGCTCACCCACCCCCAGGCGCATGATTTTCTTTTGCGTTGCGTCGCCATTCTCGAGGAACTGCACGGCTCCAGTGAACGACGGATCGAGTTGCCCAATGAGTCCGACGGACCGCGGGACTGCCTCGGGATGAGCTTTAGTTGGCACAAGAAACAAACCGTTCTCGGACTCGATTTCCACTCTCGGCGCGAGTTCGCGACCGTTAGCTGGGGGGCGCAGGCCGAATGAGTTGGCACTCGTCCATGGAAAGATCGTGACGTGCGAGATCGCCGCGAAAACTCACCCGCTGCCTGGACATGTTTACGACGTCGCATTTCTGGCGGTGCATGACTTGGAGTTCTAGCGCGGCATTCATCTGTAGGCGCATTGAAGTCGTCCCGGTCACACCCACTGACATGGACCCCACCACGGAACCTCCGCTGTGAGGCTGGCGGCGCTGCCGTGTATTGCGTGAGCGAGGATCGAACCCCGAAGATTGTGTGCTGCGGTCGTGTCGTTTCGGCGCGATCGTTCGGTTGAATCCTCCGGCGATTGACTCTCCTCGCCACCGAACCTCCGATGCTCGCCAACGTCATCTTCCCGGCACCGTCGGCGGCTTATCTCGCCACCTTGTTTTTCCCGGTCGCGGCCGCTCTCGCGCTTGCGACGGAATATGGCGTTTACCTCCATTTCCAGCGAAAGATCCTCTCGCTCTGGCCCCTCTTCTGCGTCGTCTTCATTGTGAACATATTCTCCTGGCTGGCGGGAATCCTCCTCTCGTTTGTCTTGCCAAGCTTTCTCGTTCCCACGCTGGTTGGAGAGGGTACTTCGCGTGGTACCGCGCTTTTGCCAGGGCCGCATTGGGAGGCGGTGGCGATCCTCAGCTTTATCTGGGCGTGTCTCCTGAGCATCGCGCTCGAATACTTCGCGCTTTGGCTTTTTCGCAAAACGCTAAGGTTTCGTCGGCTTGGTCTTTGCGTGACGATCGCAAATACCGCGAGCTACGCTGCGATTGGGATCACAGCTTGGGTCTTTCTCCATTTTCAGCTCTTTTGACGAGATTCGGGAGGCGTCGTGCACGCCGGCCCTTCGAGCCTTCAGGCCCGGAGGGCCGTCTGAAATTATCCGGTGGCGTCAGCCACCGGAAATGAACAACGGTATCCGACCCGGAGGGGCGCGCGGAGACCCGGCAGTCTTGCGACCTTTCGGTGGGACGGAGGATGAAGTGGACTGAGCGGAGGACCACCGCGACGAACGTAAAGATCGCAGAGAAAATCGCCGAAGATTCTTTGTATTCCGGGTGTTCTTTCCTTGGTTTCGAGGCACAATCCGTGAAATCCGCACCATCCGCGGTTCTCATGTGCCAATGGCTCTCGCACGTTGCTGGTGATCCTCAGCCTGACCACGATCGCCTTTTCCGTAAACCACGCCGCTCCACCCGCGCACTCCTCGCCTTCGCCGATGTCAGACAAGGCGCATTTCCAAAAGTTGCGGGCCGTCAAAGCTGCGGACGTGCTGGGACTGACCGAAGCGCAGGTGCTGAAGAAGCTGGAGCTCGATCAGCTCAATCCCGGTGGGGAGGCGATCAAATGGTTCTCGTCCGGAGTGATTCATTTCCCAACTCTCGGCGGACATCTCATCGAGCGGCATCACTACCTGACCTTCGCGGCCGGCTGCGTCGTGGAGTACGATTTCGCCGACGTTATGACCGCTTGCATCACCACCGCGCCCGCACGGCCCTGAGGAGTCTTTCCGAAAATCCCCCGAAGCACGAACTCGCCGCGCGCCTTCATTCCATTAACGCCGGGTCTTTAGACCGGTGACCCTCCGGCAAGAGAATGTTATCGGTTTCAACCGATGCCTACAGCGCGCGTCATCCGCGGTTCTCATTTTTCCCTCAGCGCCCCGTCCCCCGCTGTGCCTCATTCGACCTTCGGTTTTCTCTTTGAGCAAAAGGTGATGGGGGTTGCCTTCGGACTGGTGGGGCGCCACTTGGGATCTCCGGGTCGCGGCACCTTCCTCCTCGCTCTGAATGGGGCGGGAGAGCTGGAGTCGCTGAGCTTTTTGGAGCCGCCCGGCGGCTGGCATCTGCGATGCGAAGAGTGGAATGCGGTGGGTAAATCGTATCTCTTTCTAGACCCGTTCGAAGCACCTGAGTTCACGTTTCTCGCCTGGGCTGGGATTGAACGGGGCGTCATGGAACGCCTGCTCGGTGAACCCTTCAGCGACGGAGATTTCGAGCGTTTTTCCTCCGCGAGTTCCCGAGCCGGAAAGCTTCCCGAAGCGGGTGCGTTTCCGACCACTTGGAGCGTGATGTTTTGATCGCCGGACGGTCGCAGCGGGATTTGCACGGCGGACGGAGGCGACGAATCGGTGGGGCGAGATGTTGCCTTCGCGCACCTCGTCCGCTGTCCGCCACTCCTGACCCAACATATGAATCCGATCGACGGCTATTTCCTGATCAAACCGGACGACCTCCATTGGCGTCCTTCCAACCTGATGAAAATCCCGAACGCGGATTTTCTCGAACGCACCGGTAGCGAGATCCTGGGAGCCCGGCTCTGGCGGCTGCCCCCGCAAAGCGCCAACACTTTGCACCGCCACCCCAAGATGGAGGAGTTTTACTTCGTGCTCGATGGCGTGGGTCGCATCCGCGTTGACGATCAAACGCTCACGGTACCGATCCACGGCGGCGTGCTCGTCGGGCCGAAATGTCTCCGGCAAGTCTTCAACGACACCGCGGCCGATGTGCTCTGGCTCATCGTCGGCGCCCCGGAAAGAGAACTGGGCCCCGGCGAAACCCTGGACCCGAAACTGGTTTATCCGGAGGACCCCAAGCAGCTGCCGAAAGAGCTGTCGGGAGTGGCGTGGCCGCCACCGGACTGCTGCTGAGGATCGAACCGCAAAGAACGCAAGGATCGCAGAGAAAGTACGAATCATTCCAATCGCACAAGAGCCGCGTCCCGGAACACATCAGCCCCTCCGCGGTTCTCAAGTCGGCGGGCTGGCCGGGCTGTTTTAACCACGGATAACGCGGATTCTGAGGATCAGGATTTTCTTCGCCGGGAATCCATCCGCGAAATCCGCGTTATCCGTGGTTGAAAAACGCCGACTCCGAAAAGACTTAATACTTCCGAGCCGCCCGGCGGGTGACGGGAACGGGAACCGGACTCGGGAAAAACGCCCGGGCTCGAATCAGCACGAAAACGCTCAACGACAGGAACAGGAACGCGGTATTCATCCGAGACGCAGCGTACGCGGGTTTGCGGAATCCCCAACGAACCACCGTGGCTTAGTGACCCGATGACACGCAGGCCGGGCGGAGCATCTTCCCGGATCTAACCGTGAGGGAGCGGGGGGCGCGGGTGCGAATTTCGAAAGGACCTTTCCGATATAATCAAGGAAAGCAGCCCCGTTTCCGCTTTCTCAAACCCGTTTCGTTGGAGACAATTCGAGACCTCCGCACTTCCCGGGGTTCCCCACCCATGAGTTCGCGCACGCTGCTGGTAGTCCTCGCCGTTTCTTTTTTTGCGGTGGTCGTTCTTGCGTCCGCGCAGAGTAATCCGCCGCTTCGCCCGGCACCGGATTCGACGTCGAAACATCTCGCGAAACTGCGCGCCGTGAAGGCCGCAGACGTGCTGGGTCTCACTGAACGCCAGGTCCTTCAGCGACTGCAGTTGGATCGTCTCCAGGACGGCGAGGGTGGCACCCGCTGGTTCTCCTCCGGCCGGGTGGGTTCCTTGTCGACCAGTGGATATCTCCGCGAACGACACCATCTCCTCACTTTTGTAGGGGGCAAGGTTTCCCATTACGAAACTGCGGACGTGATAACCGCCTGCGTGATCGTGCAGTGAGCGAAGCCGTATCCGCGGAATCCGCGATTCTCAATTCGGCGACCTGACCTGAGTCTTGAATCCGCAGATTACGCAGATTACGCAGATTTCTGAGCATAAGGATGTTCTTGGTCGGGAATCGATCTGCGTTATCCGCGACCCTGAGCGTCAGGTCTCGCGCGTCTCGCGGGATCCGCGGTTCAACTCCGATCATCATCCGCGGGAGTTCGGCGCAGCAGCGCCCAAAATGCTTGCGTCTGGAGGGCGGAATGGGACGAATTGCTCTCAAAATCCCTCCTATGCGACGCTCCTCCTCCTCGCTTCTGCTGCCACTGCTGCTCCTCTTCCAAGGCCCACTCCACGGGAACGCCGAGGCTGTCGCGCCGACCTCGGGCGCACGGGCTTCGGTGAAGGGCGTGCTGCGGTTCGAAGGAGTGAAGAGCGAGGCCAGGCATCTCTATTATCAAGGCCGCACCGCGGCGACGGGCCCGGTCATCGACATTTTGATCAGCGGTCGGGCGCTCAGCCCCGAACTCCTGGGCAGCACGAGCAAATTGCAGAAGGCCGAGAAGCGTGACGGCTTTCTGGTCTTGTCGGTGGTGCTCAAGGCGGACGGGGAAATGGAGGAAAGCTATCTCATTTACCCGGGCGGAAACGTCTCGAAGTCGTCCACGTTTCATCCCCGCATGAATGGCGGGCAGATTACGGGAGGGAGAATCACCAACCGCAACCTGGACGAGCCCTCCAAGGAGATGGCGGAGGAATACGACGTGGAGTTTGAACTCGGCCACCCCGTCGACGCGACGTGGCGGGGCTCGTCTTTTTATGCCGGAAAACCGAGTGGGCTCGCGGCCAGCGCCGCGAGCGGTTGGGTGGATTCGGGCGGCACCAAAGCGCCTCTGCGGGCCGCCGAGGCCCTGCCGGAGATGGATCCTTTTGGCGGGCCAGCACCGCGCAAGGTATTGCTCACGGCGGAACCACTTCCTGCCGCCGCGCTGGCCTCTGCGCTCCCCGAAGCGGCCATCGTTGCGTCCGGCAAACCGTTTCTGATTCTTCAATTTGACGGCCAGGGCGGCCTGACGAGCGCGCAGGCCCGGGCCGGGAAACGGGTCCTAGCCAGCTCCGGGGCCGATTACGGAGCGGACATCGCGTTCGGTCCCGGGGCCGTTGATGGCAGCGCAGCCTTCGAGGGTCGATCCGATCCCGATTTCCCATTCCCGGCCTTCGAGGTGAAATTCCACGCCCCGCTCCGGCCAGCCCTCGCGGAAGTCGTGACCAAGACCAACGGTCAGTCCCTGCCGCCCGATGGCGGTGCGCCGGGCAAAGCGTTTCTGCAGTTTCTGAAATCGGTGCAAAAGGCGCGCAAATACGCCGAGGTGGAAGGGTTCCTGAGCGGGCCAGGCCGCGCCCTCCAAGCCGGTGCAACGGCGGAGGAACAGAACTACTGGCTCGAGTTCGTTCGTTCCGCGGGTGGCACCGGCCTCACGGTGCAAGGCGGCTTCGCGAACGCGACTCAGGCCACTGTTTCGTCGGTCGGGAAAGAAGGCGGAACCAAGATCTCTGGCCGGGTCCATCTGCGCCTCGAGAAGGGACAGTGGAAAGTCGAGCGCCTGGCATTTCGCGATTGGGAGTGACGCAGAAGCGCCCGGATGCGGCGTCGGGTGGCCACAAAAAGGACCGTCAGCCTCAAGAACGAGCTGCGTGGCCTCAGGATTTCATGGGTTCTCTCAAAATCTTGAGGCGCGGCCTCAAGAACGAGCTCCGTGGCCTCAGGATTTCATGGGTTCTCTCAAAATCTTGAGGCGTGGCCTCAAGAGCGAGCTGCGTGGCCTCAGGATTTCATGCATTCTCTCAGGATCTTGAGGCGTGGCCTCAAGAACGATCTCCGTCGCCTCAGGATTTCATGCATTCTCTCAAGATCTTGAGGCGTGGCCTCAAGAACGAACTCCGTTGCCTCAGGATTTAGTGCGTTCTCTCAGGATCCTGAGGCGCGGCCTCAAGAGCGAGCTGCGTGGCCTCAGGATTTCATGCATTCTCTCAGGATCCTGAGGCGTGGCCTCAAGAACGAACTGCGTTGCCTCAGGTTTTCATATCCTGGAGCAGGCGGCGTTCCCGGCGAAGATCAAGGCGAACGCCGAGTGGCCGTTCGTCCGGCCCAAGAAGAAGAGCGGGCACCCTTTCGGGTGCCCGCTCTCTGTTTTTGCTGCTTCTTACCGGACGGAGCCGACTCCTACGGCTGCGCTGTCGGGGGCGGCGAACCCGGAGTGGGGCTTGCGGGGGAGGGACCGCTCGCGCTAGGCGGCGGGGTCGCGCCCGACTTGGCCTTCACCTTGCGTCGCACCGGGGGGAGTCCGCGGAGGAGCTCATTGAGCTCCGAACCGTTCTCCCCTGAGTAGGACTTCATGGCTGTCTTCAGCACGCGAGCGCTTTTGCGCAGGCCAGCCCCGAAGAAGGCCGTTGCGTCATCGATCCGAATCAGGACCGCCCGGAGGCGGTTGCCCAAATCGATGAGCTGCCCGAGCGCCACTGGGCCCCGGGCGAGCTCGTTGGAATCGAGCCCGCGCGGGATGACGCCGTCCCTTTGCAGGGCCAGCTCGAGGGTGCGCTGAGTCGCAGCCAACGCGCTGCGTCCAAAGCGGCGCGTGGATGGCCGCTGCTTTGGCGTCAGAGCCGGCAAGCCGGCCATGAGCGCCTGAAGCTGCGCAATCGTGGCCGTGAGTCCGGACAGGACGTCGGCCGGAATCGCGGCAAGCGACGCAGGGTTTTGGTTGGGGTTGGGGTTGAGATCCGAGCCGGTGGCATTGCTGCCGGAGGTCGGGGCGACTACATCCGCCGAGGCGGAGGCGACGACGGACGCCGCGTTAGGGTTGGTTTTGTTCGTGTTGATCATGTTGTTCTTTCTTAACTGCGTTTTCTGCGACCCTCGTCCGACTCATAGGAGTCGCCGGTGGGTGTGTCGTGAGACGCCGGAATCTTCGCATGAGGGGGGTAGCACCAATTGACACCCCCATTTTCGCGCGCCAAAGGGACGCGCTCGCGCGCCGCGCAACTCCCTCCCGTCCAAGCCTAAACAACCCATGGAAAAATCTTCTAAAAAATCACGCCGGCGCACTTTGCGCCGCAATCGTGCAGTCGTTGGGCCGGTGATTCCGCCTCCGGCGGTCAGCCCGGCGCAGGCCCTGCCCACGGTGCGGAAGGGTCGGTCAATCGATGGTTACTCCAGGGTGCTCTGGCTCTACGAGGAACTGAAGGCGGGTGCCGTGTGGAACACGACCACCCTGATGGCGGAAATGGGCGTCTCGGAGAGCACAGTGCGCCGGGCGCTGGCAAACCTCCGCGTCCTCTTCAAACAAACGGTGCTTTTCGATGTCGAGGCCAACACGTTCTACCTGCCCGATCGGAGCAAGCCGCTCCCGCATGCGTCCTCCACGCGGGGCGAACTTTTGATGCTCTGCCTCGCTCGGGAAGCCCTCGCTCCGTATGCGGGGACCAGCTTCGACCGGACTTTGCAAGACCTCATCGCCCGGCAGGCCGCCTCCCTGGACAAACGCCTCGAGGGGAGCCTGGCCGACCTGACCGCCAACATTTCCTTCCGGACCCTGGGAGGAAAAGCCCGCTGCGATCCGACCATTTTCGATGCGGTGGCGGCCGCCCAGGCGGCCCGCTGTGAGATCCTCTTCGATTACCGACCCCAGAACCGGAAAAAATACTTCCGTGTCCGGGTGCGTCCGCGGTACCTGGTCCAGCAGGACACGAGTTGGTATCTCCTGGCGCATAGCTGCAAAACCGGAAAGGGAAGAGCGTATGCCCTCTCGCGCATGGCGGCGCTCGAGCGCACGGCAGAGCGGTTTGAGCGGGAGACCGGGCCTACGCTGCTGGATGCGCTCAAGCACAGCATCGGCATTTTCGGAGGCGAGCCCGAGCGCGTGCGGATCCGGTTGCGCGGGGCGGCGGCGCGGATTGTCGACGAGCAACTTCTGCACGATTCCCAGGAGTTGCGAGAATGCGAGAAGGACGAGATCGAACTCGTGATGCACGTGGCCGTGAACGAGGAGTTGGAACGTTGGATTCTCGGCTGGGCCGAACTGGCCGAGGTTCTGGAGCCGGCCAAATTGGTGGAAGCCGTGGCCGACCGGGCCGAGAAACAGGCGGCGCAGTACCGGAGGCCGCGGCCGGAGGCGGCGGTGGAAATGGTTTCGGCCGTTTGAGACGGCCCCCGAGTGGCCCCATGAACGAGCTACTCCTGACAAGTCGAAACCCAGGCCGCACCGCTTTCCACGGTTCGACCTGGGTTATCGACTAACGCGCCGTTGGCGCTAAAGACTTCTGCGCTCCGGGCTACTCGAGGTCGTAGACTTCCACGAGCGCGACGCCGGTCGCTCCGTTCTTGCCGTTCACGATCGCGGTATAGGGACCGGGATTGAGCGTCAGCACAATGGCCGATTCAGTATCGTTGCTGGGCGCAAAGCGCGTGGCGGCAATTTCGGCCTGTTGGGTGGACTTCCAGTCGTCGTTGCTGGCAATCGTCTGGCCCTGCGCGTTGAACACGGTAAGCGTGGGATCGGCCAAGGCCCCCTGGACCCCGAAGGCCGTGAGCGTGGGGCCGATCGCCCGAATGATCACGCGGCGGGTGCGTGTGCCGTCGATGACGAATCCGCCGATCAGCGAGTTCGATCCGGTCAGCACGCGAGCACGCGTCGAGACGTTCACGGGACGGCTGACGGGGGCGCTCTGCGGATCGATGTCGTACACCTCCACCAAGCCTACGCCGGATTCGCCGGACACGCCGGCCAAGACGGCCGTGTAGGTGCCTGGATTGAGATTGATGAGCAGCGCACTCTCGCGGTCGTTGGTCGGCGCCTTGCCGGTTCCGTTGATCTGAGCTTCCTGGGTGGACCGCCAGTCGTCATTGCTTCCAACCGCGGCTCCGGCCGAGTTGAAGAGAGTGAGCGTGGGGTTCGAGAGGGCGCCCGTGACACCTAAGGCGGTCAAACTGGGGCCAATGCCGCGCACGAGCACCGTCTTCTGGGTGCTGCCGCTGATGACGAAACCGCCAATGACGACGTTCTCCCCGGTGCCCACCTGGGCGCGGGTGGAGACGTTGACCAAGCTGGCCGTGGTTTCATTGCCGCCCGAAAGCACGCGGAAGGCGGCGGCCGCAATCTGGAAATGCGCGGCTGCGGTGGGGTGAATGTCGTCCCAGAACAGATAATGGTCGGCGATCACGCTGGCGCCCTGCGCGCTGTCATGGACGTTGGAGAAGCCGAAATAGCCGGGCTGTGCGACCAAGTTGAGGAACAAATTGTAAATATCGAGCCGGAAGATGCGGGCCGTAATGCCTTGGCCAGCCAGCGCCGCCGTCGCAGTATCGAGCGCGGTGTTGAGCTGGGGACGATAGCTCTCGGACGCGGCACTTAAGGTGGCGCCTTGGGCGGGCTGGGTGTTGTAGTGCGGCACGGCGCCGAGCGCCGGGACGTTCGGCACCAGGAAATTGCGGGCGCCGGCCTGGGCCAGTCGCGTGACGAGCGCGCCCATGCGATTGGCGGTGGCCGTCACGTTGGCGGCACTGGGATCATCGAAGAGATCGTTGCCCCCGCCCCAGACAATGTAGAGCGCTTGCGGATCGGCCACCGGATGATCGCGGAGATACGTGGAGACTTGGAGCCCCATGTTATCGATCGTGACTGTGACCTGTCCCCCGCCGAAGGGCGTCGGATTGGAGATAACCGTTCGATCGGTGGCGCCGTCTTTGGTGGTGGCGCCGCCGAAGGCGTAGTCAGAGCCGTTATTATCGAGGCTGTTGCTGGCGATCGGCAGACGCAGGAAGATATTAGCGAGCTGCTCATGCCAGACCCCGGCGTAGCGGCCGGAAGGCGGGTTGCTGGCACCGTTGTTGGTGAAGCGGCCATCGGCGTAGTTGAAATTTTGGCCGGGATAGCGAATCGCCACGCGGTTTTCCACGCGGTTGGCGACGTTGCCGTCATCCGAGAGGCTGTCGCCGAAAACGATCACCTTGGAGAAAGTGGGCGCCTGGGCGGAAGCCTCCGGCGGAAGGGCGGCGAGAGAGAGCGCAGCGAGAAACGCTGCAGCCAGGGCGCGAGGGGCCCGGCGAAAAAGGAGGGTGAGCATGTGGAACAGATTGGGTTGGCTTGGGCAATCCCTTCGTCCCCGCCAGCGAGATTGCGCGCATCCTCGGAGTATTTCAGGGCCCGATGACACGTTTTGCTCCCGATCTCCGATCCCGCGGCGTAAATCCTTCTGTTGTGGTTTCACCGGTTTCCTGAGATAACCCCCGCTCTTTCCTATGTCCTTACGTACTTTTCGCCGGCTGTTTTCCGCTCTGCTCCTGCTCGCTTGTTTCTGGATGCCAAGTTTGCACGCCCAAATTGCGCGGGCGCCAGGGTCGTCCTACGAGAATTTCGATGTGCGCGATCCGGAACTCCAGGGGAAGGAAGGCGGTGCCACCCGGGAGCGTTATCACGCACAGGCAGCACGCGGGCCGGCGAAGGAAGCGCAGAATCGTGCTCTGAATGCGATGCGCACCGCCCGCACCGCTCTCCAAGACAAGATTCCGCAACTCCATTTCGAACAAAACCGGGGCGGCAATGCCCCGGAAGTGGTTGGCACCCGCACCGCCGGCGATTGGCTCAAGCCCGCCAGCAGCGCCCCGCGCGAAGAAACTGCCCGCAATTTCCTCGTGGAGCAGGCGGCTCTCTACGGCCTCACGGCGCAACAAGCGGCGGGACTGATCAAATTTACCGACTACGCGAATCCCGCCGGCAACATGTCCTGGGTCGAGTTTCGCCAGGAACTGAACGGCATCCCGGTCTTCCAGGGGGAAGTTCGGCTCGCCTTCAGCGCCGAGGGTGCCCTCGCGCGCACGACCAGCAATCTCGCGCCGGGGCTGGACGCGGCCTTACTGGTGGCGAAACCTGTCCTGACGGCGGCCGAAGCGGTGGTCTACGCGGGCCGGAGCGTTGGCTACACCCTGGAAGCCAGCCGATTCGAGACGAAGTCCGTCGAGGCGGAAGGGCACAAACAAGTGCTCACCCGCGGACCCTTCCGCCGGGAGATCAACGCAGAGCTGGTCTATTTCGCCCTGGAGCCGGGTGTCGCCACGCTGGCCTACTCGGTGATCCTGTGGGAGCGGGTGGATGCCTATTACATCCTCGTGGACGCGACCGATGGCACCCTGCTGTGGCGGAAAAATATCGTCGATCACCAAACACAGAGCGCGACCTATGGGGTCTACACGACGGACAGTCCGGCCCCGCTCTCGCCCACCACGATTCTGCCCGGGCCGGGGACGCAGGCGCCCGGCATCGCGCGGAGCCTCGTGACGCTGATCGGCAACGAACCGCCAAATACTTTTAACAACCTGGGCTGGATCACCGATGGCGTGAACATCACGACTGGGAACAATGTGCACGCCGGACTGGATCTTTCCGCGCCTGATGGCGTGGACGTGGGCGGGGAAGCCACCGGCTCGCCGAACCGCGTTTTCAATTTCAGTTACAATCCGCCCCCGCTGGGCTCGGATGCGCCAACTCTCGCGGCGTATCGGGCGGGCGTGACGACGAATCTCTTTTACTGGACGAACGTTTATCACGACCGGCTTTACCTTCTGGGTTTCACGGAAGCGGCGCGGAACTTTCAGAACAACAATTTTGGCCGCGGCGGCGTGGGGAATGATGCAGTTAGCGCCGAAGTGCAGGACTCCTCCGGGACGAACAACGCGAATTTCGGCACGCCGCCCGATGGCACGCCGGGGCAGATGCAGATGTATGTGTTCACTGGGCCGACGCCGAACCGCGACGGCTCGCTGGATGCGGACGTCTTCCTGCACGAGATGACGCACGGCACCTCGAACCGTTTGCATGGCAACGGCAGCGGATTGACCACCACCCAAGCCGGCGGCCTGGGTGAAGGCTGGTCGGATTTCTACGCGCGGGGCGTCCTCGCGACCTCGGATGAAGACGTGAATGCGGTCTACGCATCCGGCGCCTACGTCACTTTGCAGCTGGGCGGCGCGACGGATACCAACAACTACTATTTTGGCATTCGCCGGTTCCCCTACGCGGTGAAGGCGAACGTGGGCGCAAACGGGAAATCCCACAATCCGCTGACTTTTGCGGATATCGACACGGCGCAATTGAATCTCGCGGATGGCGCCTTCGCACCCAATCCACTCTTTGCCGGGAATGCCGCCAACGAGGTGCACAATCTCGGCGAAGTCTGGTGCATGATGCTCCTCGAAATGCGGGCGCGGATGATCAACCGGCTGGGCTTTGCGGTCGGCAACCAGCGCGCCCTGCAGATCGTGACCGACGCAATGAAGCTCGATGCGGTGAGCCCGACTTTCATCCAGGCGCGCGATTCCATTATCGCGGCGGACAACGCGGGTTTTGCCGGCGCGGACGTCGCGGATATTCGGACCGCCTTTGCCGCCCGCGGCGCCGGGGTTATCGCCACGGTGACGGGCACCTCCACGGCGGTGCAATCCTTCTTCCCCGCCGAAATCCCGGGCGCGGTGACGTTCACGGACACTCTGGGCAATGGAAACGGGATCGCCGAGCCCGGTGAGGACTTGGTGATCACGGTTCCGCTAACGAACAAGCTGACGGTGACCGACAACCCGGTCACCGGCGTGCTGGGAAATTTCACTTCGAGCTATGGCAGCATGGCGGCGAATGCGACCGTCGCGAAGACGTTCTCCTACCGCGTGCCGGCGGGAACGCCCTGCGGCACGTTGCTCAACATTCCGTTTGTGATCTCCAGCCCAAACGGCATCGCCACGGTTACTGTGCCGCTCCAGCTCGGCACGCCGAACACGACGACGGTGTTCTCACAGAGCTTCGACGCGCCGACCGTTCCGCCCGCGCTTCCCACCGGCTGGACGACAACCACTACCGGCGTGGCCCTCACGGCCTGGACGACGGTGACGTCACCGCTCATCGATGTCGCCAATAACGCCTTTTCGCCCGATGTGGCGGTGGTGAGCGATGCCAGCCTGGTGAGCCCGGTGATCCCGATCGCGTCGCCGAATTTGCAGCTGAGCTTCAAGCACCGGTTCACTTTTGAGTCGGGCTTCGACGGCGGAGTGCTCGAGCTGAAGATCGATGCCGGGGCGTTTACGGACGTTATCACCGCAGGCGGTTCGTTTGTGCAGGGCGGATACACCGCGACTATTTCCAGCAGCTTCAGCAGCCCGATCGCCGGCCGGAGCGCCTGGTCGGGTGCGCAGGGGGTGACGTTGACGACGATCGTTAATCTCCCGGCGAGCACGAACGGACATAATGTGCAGTTCCGCTGGAGACTGGCGTGCGATTCGTCGGTGGGCTCCACCGGTTGGAACGTGGACAGCGTGCTGATCAGCAGCACGAGCTTCACCTGCGCCAGCATCGATACGGACGGAGACGGCATCCCGGACGGCTACGAAATCGCCCACGGGCTCGACCCGAACAATCCGGCGGATGCCGCGCTGGATGCGGACGGCGATGGGCAGACGAATTTGCAGGAATACCTGGCGGGCACCGATCCGCAGGATGCGAAAAGCTTCCTGCGCATCGTTTCGGAAACCCGGGACGGCGTTACCGGCAATGTCACCGTTTCGTTCCCGAGCGTGAACGGCCGGACGTATGTTGTGGAATGGAGCGCCGATCTGCTCGGAGTCTGGACGCCCGTGCGAAGCAACATCGTCGGGACCGGGGCCGTCTTGGACGTCGTCGACACAACGAACGGTGCGGCGGCAAAGCGGTTCTACCGAGCGCGGACGCCGTAAGGCGGGCGGACGGCTTCCGAAGGCGGTTTCCGTTGCGCGATTTCGACTGCATGCTTGCCTCATCGGCGATGTGGCGAGCGCGTTCGAATGGTCGCGTCCCTCCGTCCCTTCAGAGCGCGATCCGTTGTCCGCGCTTTTCCCGCGCAAAGTACTCGAGCATCGAACCGGCTGGCAGGGAAAAGGCGCGAAGCGTGTTCCGCACGATTTCCAGGCTGCGGGCGCCATCGAAGATGAGGAGATCGACGTACCCGCGCTCGGTGCCGAACCCACCGCCGATCAGCGTTCCGCTCGATTCCGCCTCCAGCGCGGCCTCGAGCGCATCCTCGATTTCGCCGCGCACCCGACTTTGCTGGCCGGCGGGGAAGTACTCGATTCCGATGGAAACGTAGAGGTAGTCCGCGCCGGTGCCAGCGAGCGGGTCGGCCAGTTGGCCTTTGGACTCGAGATAGTTGAGCTGAAGCGGGGGAACGCGGGTGATCTGCGTGCGAAGATCGCCCCGGGGAAAATTGCCCAGCGGTTCCTCGAAGGAATAAAGCGAGGTTGCTTCGCCGGGCGGGTACTTCTTCCAGCCCTCCTGCTGCGCTGTCGCAGACACATGGTCGGCCAGCTCCGCCAGCGGGAAGGATTCGGCCAGACGACCCTGGCCCAACTCGATCGAGCCGATCCACTGCTCGGTCCCAAACTCGCCGAGTGCTTCATCCAGGAACAGGAAGACAATCGGCAGAAAGCCATTGCGACCGAGTTGCTCGCACGCCGGATGCCAGAGCGTGAGGTCGATCTTCTGGGCTTCCTGATTCACGAGGGGAGTGACCCAGATCTCCCGCGGATCGAACGTCGTCTCGCCGATGCGAATCGTCTGGCCTGCGATGGGGCCCGCCTGGCGGGACGCGTGGAAGGTCCACCCTGATATCGCGGGTGCCAGCGCGCACCATTGCTGGGTGAGAAGCTGCCGGTGAAGCACACCTTCGCCACTCAAGGTAAAGGAGTGCCCTTTCCTTTCGGGCCCCGGGCCAAAGACGTAGGCGAAGCTCGGGAGATGTTCGTCGACCTTGGCGCTTACTTCCCCCGCGAGTTCCGGGCACTTGCCGGACTCGATGGCCGCGTAGAAACGCGGCGCCACCGCTTCGAACCACGACCAGAAAGCGCGGGCGCGTTCGTTGAAGGTCGGAACCACGGCCGGCGATTTGCGGCGAAACCAGGAGAGCATGGACCGACTCCCCTTCCGTGAATCCGCGGCATCGGCAAGAGTCGATCCAGGGGCCGCTTGCGGTCGAGTGCGCGAATTGCGCGGAAGTGATCCCCGGCGAGAGACGATGGCGCATTCCGGATATCCGCGCGTTTGCTGGAATAATTCCGCAGGCACGGCCCTCGCATGCCGATACGTCCTGACATGAATTGGAATCCGCGAATTGCCGGGTGCGGCCGGCATCCCGGCTTACGGCCATGAAGATGCCGCCTTTCCATCTTCCGGCCCTTAGTCTGCGCACGAAGATCGTCGCGCTCACGGCTTTCACAGCCTTGGGCGTGGCCGCGGCCACCACGGCGGCCTCCTACCATTACCGGCGGCAGGGGCTCGTGGAGGAAATCCAAGCCTTTGTCTGCAGTGTGGCGGGCACCACCGCCATCGCGCTTTCCGGCGACGAAATCGAAACGATCCGACGGCCGGAGGACGCGGCCACGCCCGCCTTTCGCCGGGCACGCGAAGTCCTGGACAAGGTGCGCCGGGTCAATGGGCTCGAAGAGGGCGAGATCTATGTCCTGCGCCCGCTCGCGGCCGAGGCCTCGCTGACCGAGTTCGTCGTGATGGTGCAGGAGCGTGCCTTCATTGGCGATCGGTACGCGGTGAATCTCGAAAACCGGGCCCGGCTCGAGGAAGCGTGGCGGACCGGTCGGCCCGTGAGCACAAGCCTCTATCGCGATGCGCACGGGCAGTGGATCTCGGGCTATGCGCCGCTGCTCGACCGGGCCGGACGCCCCGTGGCAATCGTGGAAACAGATGCCGAGGTGACGCGTCTGCTGGATCGCGAGGGCCGCGAATTGCGCCTGGCGCTTTTGATCGGACTGGGGGCATTCGCCATCGCGGTGGTGCCCGGCTTGCTGCTGGCCGCGAGCATTACGCGCGGCGTGCGCACGCTGGCCTCGGGGATGGAACGTTTTCGCTCTGGCCAAAACGACGTGCAGATCCGGGTACGTTCCGGCGACGAATTGGAGTCGCTTGGGCATGCCTTCAACGAGATGATTGTGTCGCTGCGCGAACGGCTGGCTCTGCTCACCTATGTCTCGCGCTTTACGGCCGAGGCGGTGCGCCGCTCGCATACCGATCCGAGTTGGCTCACCGGCTCGGAACAGGAAGTGATCGTGCTCTTCGCCGATCTCCGCGGCTTCACCAGCTTTTCCGAGCACCGCAGCGCGGGCGACCTCGTGCACGACCTGAATCGACTGCTCGCCGTGCAGGCCGACGTCGTGCTCTTGGCGGGCGGGGACGTGGACAAGTTTGTCGGAGACGCGGTCATGGCGGTGTTCGTCGGTGACGACCCCACGGCGGCCTTCGCGTGCGCCCGGCAATTGCTCGAGCGGGTGCGGATGGAGACGCATTTCCACGGCTGGAACCTGGCCCTCGGGATCGGCATTCATTGCGGACGCGCCGTGGTCGGCTCGATCGGCTCGGAGACGCGGCGGGACTTCACCGCGATCGGACACACCGTGAACTTTGCCGCGCGCCTGTGTGACCGCGCCGCCCCGTGGGAAGTGTTGGTGAGCGGCGAATTCTTCGGGCGGCTTTCGAACCTGGACCAGGCGTGTTTCCGGGAGACGGAGCCGATGCGGTTCAAAAATGTGCAGCAAATCACGCCGGTATATCGGCATGGGCTGCCACCGGCATCGGTCCCGGAGCCGCCCCCGGCAACCCCAGACGAGCCGGCGATCGCATCTCCGCGCGGCGAATCCGTTCCCTCCCAGGGTCGCAACGGCGCACGCTTCCCCGTGTCCGGGGGAGCGGGCGAGATGCGCCCGTAGCGGATTCGGAATCCGGCAGGGCTCTTTTCCCGGTCACACGCGTTGTTTGCCGGCGTAGTTGACGAGTCATGTCGGCTGGGATGAATCGTATCCGGCAGGCTTCCACGAAGGCGGGAAAATTCACGACCCTTGCGCGCTGGCTCGCGACGCTGCGGAAAGGCCTATTGCGAAAAACCCAAACCGCTGGCTCTCGCCCTGCGCCGGGAGATGAAATTGCCGGATTGAAGAGTACCAGGAAACGCGGTTCAGGAAAGGCCCCGCATGTTCGGTGGACAATTCGTGAAGACCCATTTCAGGACGTCGCGCAGGGGATGCAGCCGGAGCCCGAGGCGGGGCACGACCCGCGCCTGCTGCGCCAGCAGGTGAGGTCCACCAATGCCGGCATCGGTATTCCCACAGAAAATGATGAAGTTTTTCGCGCCCGGCGGCATTTCGATACCGAACCAATCGTCGGGGTCCGCGCCCGGAAGAATCTCCCACGTGGCCGCCGCGCCATCCGGGGGGATGGAGCGCAAGCAGCGCCAATCCGTGGGCAGAGCGACTCTTAGCTCGCCCTCGACATAGCTGGCCCACTCGTCATCGGTTTCGAAAGTTGGGATTGGATGGGCCATAGTGGGTGTGCCTACTTCGCGGCAGCGCAGAAGGACGGCGGTGTTTTGGAACGGCAACACGGAGTCGAAGGAACAGACCCTGATTTCGGCGGGCACAAGTTGTGCCGTAGCCCCGGGCCCTCCCAATTCGGCACTTACGGTACCAACGGATGTCTATATTTCCATAATTTCTCAAATTATCACGAAACTGGGTCGGAGGAACGTGTGCCCGTGACCCTCAACTTTGGGATTGAACACTTTTGGGGTTGAAAGGCGACTTTGCAGATCGCTTAGGGCGCTCGGACCGTACCGACGCGGCGGAGCTTTTGAGTGAGTGGGGGTATGAGTCATGAGGATGGCGCTGCGCGCTCGGTTGCGCGCAGCGCTTTCGCAGTCTGCTTCTGGCGCTGCTGCTGGATGAAAAGGAATTGGCGGCGCCCTCTACCCTTGTCTTGAATTCGGCGGATTCACCAATTGCCATAACAGAGGCCAGAGGTTGCGAGACAGCTTCTTCTGCGTGACCCGAGCTTCCCTGCAGCGAGGCCGCCCGAGATTGTCCGCTTACTCCAGATCGTAAACCTCAACGAGTGCGACGCCGGTGGCGCCACTCTTGCCGGCGACAATCGCGGTGTAAGCGCCTGGGTCGAGCGTGAGCACGATGGCGGAATCGGCATCGCTCGCCGGCGCGAAGGGCGTCGCCGCGATCACCGCCTGCTGCGTGTCCTTCCAGTTGTCGTTGGTGGCGATCGACTGGCCCTGCGCGTTGAAGACCGACAGCGTCGGATCGGCCAGGGCGCCCTGCACGCCGAAGGCGGTCAGGGTGGGTCCAATGGCGCGGATGATGACGCGGCGCGGGCGGGTGCCGCCGATGACGAAACCGCCAATCATGACGCTGTCGCCCGTGAGCACGCGGGCGCGGGTGGAGACGTTAACCGGACGGGCGCTGGGGGCGTTGGGAATATCCAGGTCGTAGACTTCGACGATGCCCACGCCCATCTCGCCGCCCACGCCGGTGAGAATGGCGGTGTAGGCGCCGGGCGTCAGCGTCGCGACGATGCCGGGTTCACGGTCGTCCGGGGGAGCAAAAGTGGAAGCGATGATTTCGGCTTGCTGGGCGGAGCGCCAGTTGTCGTTGGTGGCAATGGCCTGGCCCTGGGAGTTGAAGAGAGTCAGCGTGGGATCGGAGAGCGCGCCGGAGACACCGAAGGAAGTGAGGGTGGGCCCGAGAGCGCGGATGAGGACCTTCTTGGAATTGGGCCCGGTGATGACGAAGCCGGCGATCATGACGTTGTCGCCCGTCTCGACGCGGCCACGCGTGGAGATATTCGTGAGTGTGGCGGCGGGCGGCGCGGCGGTGATGGTGACCGTGACATTGCCGCCGCTGCTGGCGAGGGTGCCAGTGACGCCGGCGGGGAGCGTCACGCTGGAAAATGCGCCGCTGACCGACGCGGCGGCGACCACGCGGAAGGAATCGCCCACGCGGAATTTGAAGCCGTTGACGAGATTGAGCGCGAGCGTGCCGTTGAGGGTGGCGGCGCCGGTGATGGAGAGCATGCCGAAGGAGCCTGCGGCGAGGCCGCCGATGTTGGCCGTGAGCGTGCTGCCTGCGTTTTGCGTGAAGGTGCTGCTGAGCGTGAGGGCGGAGGTGGTCGCATCGGTACTCCCGATGGTCAGGTTGCCTGCGTTCACGACGGGCCCGCTGAGCGTGCCTGTGCCCGCGAGCGCGCCGCCCGTGAATTGGAAGCTCTGGCCGGCGGCGACGGAAGCGCTGGTCCCACCGGTGAAGCGGAGCGTGCCGGCGCTTTGCGCAAAAGTTTGAAAGGCGAGCGAGCCGGCCGTGACCGCCACGGTGCCGGTATTTACAAACGCTGTGCCCGTGAGAGCCGACTGGCCAGCACTGTTTTTTGTCAGCATTCCCGCATTGTTAAAGGTCCCTCCGCCGCTGAAGGCACCGGTATCGGCCAGCACCACATTGCCGCCCGCCAGATTGTTAAAAGTCGCACCGCTCGTGAGCGTGGCACCGGCGAAAGTTGGAATCGTGGTGACCCCGGACGCGCTGACCACCCCGCTGATGGTTGAGAGCGTGGGATCAAAGTTTCCGCTGACGGTGAGGTTGGAAAAGGTGCCTCCGCTGAAGGAACCGAGCAGACCGCCGCGCACTACACCGGTGCCGATGCCCGCGAGAGTGCCGCCGGTGACCGTGACGCCGGAAAGCACATTGACGACGGAGCCAGCGAGCGCCTCGATCCGCCCGCTCGTGTTCGTGACCGTGCCTGGACCGGAGTTGCTCGAAAGCGTGAGAATGCCGCCGCCACTGGCGCGCAGCGTGCCGGTATTCGCGACGGTTCCGCCGCTGGCATCCCGGGTGACGAACGTGAGTGATTTGCCCGCGACGTTGGCGTCCACGAGTCCCGCATTCGAGAAGGCGAAAAAAAGCGCACCTGGCCCGATCACTCCGGCGCCGCGAATGGAGTGGGTGGAGGAGTTGGTGAGCGTGCTGTTCACGTTGAGCGCGTCGATGATGTCCTGGCTCTCGACCTTCAGCGTGATACTGCCGGTGCCCGCGAGCGTTGTGTCGCCGAGGAAGAGCAAATTCCCGCCGCCGCCCGCGACGGTGGAATCGAAGTTTACGCTGCCGTTGTTTGTGAACGTGCCCGCGAGCCGCACCGTCTCGGCAAAGCCAATTCCGATTACGCCGGTATTCGTCAAATTGGAGAGCGTGCCGCCGCCACCGCCGGGGCGAATCATGCCGGAACCGGTGGTGGCGAGCGTGCCGCCTGTAATGACCGAATTAGCGCGCACCAAGACCGTTGAGCCATCGAGCGCCTCGATGACGCCGCCTGTGTTGGTCACAGTGCCGATACCGGAATTGCCATCAAAGGCGAGGATGCCGCCGCCGCTTGCGCGCAGGATGCCGGTATTGGTCACGCGGCCGTTGTCGGAATCGCGCAAAGTCAGCACAAGGGACTTGCCGGGCACGTTCGCGTCGACCAGCCCGGCGTTGGCCAGGGTGAAGAAAAACGTGCCCTCGATGCCCACACTCCCGAGCGAGGTCAAGCGGCCTGCACCGCGAATAGTGTGGCTGGCGGAGTTCGTGAGCGTGGAGGCCGGGGCGAGATTGGTAATGGCGTCCTGGCCCTCGACCTTCAGCGTAATGTTGCCGGTGCCAGCCAGCGTCACGTTTCCGGCCAGAAAGAGGTTGCCGCCACCGCCCA
Organism: Chthoniobacterales bacterium; assembly: GCA_038226705.1. GTDB lineage: Bacteria > Verrucomicrobiota > Verrucomicrobiia > Chthoniobacterales > SZAS-18 > SZAS-18. The sequence continues at coordinate 39,341 of JBBRQH010000033.1, forward strand.
CGACCGTGGAATCGAAGGCGATGCTGCCGTTGTTCGTGAAGGTGCCGGCGAGACGTACCGTCTCAGCAAATCCGATCGCGATCGTGCCGCTGTTGGCCACGTTTGAGAAGACGCCGCCGCCACCTTCACCGCGGATGACACCCGTCCCGCTGCTGGCGACCGCGCCGCCCGAAACGGTGATGCCCCGGCCAACGCGCACGGTCGATCCGGTCAGCGCCTGGATGCTGCCCAGGTTAGTGATCGTCGCCGTGCTGCTCAACGAGTTGAAGCTCAGCGTGCCGCCGGCACTCGCCCGGAGCGTGCCATTGTTGGTCAGATTCGAGCCGATGAGGTTCGAGAGGAAGATCGTGAGCGGATTGATCGTGCCAGTTCCATCGATGGTCCCGTTGTTCGTGATGTTCATCGATTGAGGGGCGCCGAAGGCCCCACCGCCGATGAATCCCCCACCGCGGATCGTGAAGCCCGGGCCGATCACGAGGCCGAGACCGGCCGTGTCGCCGCCGAGATAGTTCGTGGCTCCGCCCGAAAAAGGCGCATCGACCATCGTCACTGAGCCAGTGCCATCGATGCTCACCGAAGTGCCGAGGCGCAGCGAACTGTCGCCCGCTCCGGCGTTGAGCCGGATGTCGCCATTGCTGCTGATCGTGCCGGAACCCGCGAAGCTGGGAAACCCCGAGTCGGGCGTGGTGGTGACGCGCAAGGTGCTGTTCGCCGCGAGGGAGAGCGAGGTGCCTCCGGCCATGACGAGCCGTCCCACGTTGTAGGACGCATTCGCCTCGATCCGGCAACTCACGGTGCCGGTAATGACTTCGCCGAGCGTGCCAAAGCTGGATTGCCCGGGGTCGATCACGACCTGATCCGATCCAGTATGCGGCCGAAAGATGGGGGGATTCGGCGTGTTGTTGGGGAAGAGGAGGAAATTGCCGGTCTGCGCGCCAGGGTTGAGGGAATTTGGGCTGCCCCAGGTGTCGATGGGATTGGAACTGCCGATCCAAAGCCAGCGCCAGGGCGGTGGGCTCGGCTGGACGGCCTGCGCGGCAAGGGCGGAGGGGAAGGCGGCGGCGGCAACGAGGACGAAGACCGCGAAAGCGAGCGGGCGGATGAGCGATTTCACACCCCTGCATCGGGCGGTGCGGAGTCGGCGTTACAAGAAATCTTTCCGGCGCCCGGGAATAGTCTCTGCGCGCTCACTTCAGCGCCGCCCTCGCTTCCGCCCGGCTCTGCTCTGTCTGCTGCTTGAGGTTGGCATCCGCGCTCATATGTCGACTGATCACTTCGACCAGCTCGGCAAACAACGGCTCCGCCTCGGCTCCGCGTCCGGTCCTGAGCAGCGTGTAGGCAAGCGGTCGCAACGTGAAAAAAAACTCGCGCGCTCCCGGCGCGAACAGCTTGCGCTGGATCGCGAGGCCGGCGCGCGCGTCTGCCTCGGCCCCGCTGTAATTGCCGCGCCGGAAACGCGCCCAGGCCAGCTTGCCCAAGGCGGCGGCGACGGGGGTGCTTTCCGCGCCGTAGAGCTGGCGTCGGCGCTCGATGCTCTCCTCCAGCGCGCGCTCCGCGGCGGGGAGGTCACCGGAATCAGCCAGCAGGTCGCTGAAGGCACTCAACATGGTGGCAAGATTCTCGCGGAGCGCCGGATTCGCGCGCATGCCGGCGATGACCTTGTCGAAGATGGGACGCGCCTCGGCGAGGCGCCCGAGCTTCTCGACGCTCGCGGCGAGATCGCCCATCGAAACGAGTGCGTCGAGGCAACCCGGGCCACCCGCTCGCTCCGCCAGGCGGACTGATTCCTCGAGCAAAGGGATCGCGGCCGCGGGCCGGGCCGAGTGAATCTCGACCGAACCAAGGCTCTGCAGAGCACGCGCCAACGCGGCCAGGCTCTCCGGTTGGTGCCCGCGGTAGATCGCGATCGATTCCCGCAGGAGCCCGCCCGCCTCCGGCTGGCGGCTGGTCCAATTGCAAAGTTCGCCCAGCGCCTTCAGCGAATCTGCGGTGGCCAGCGATCGGTCGCCGGTGAGGCGGCGGGCATCGGCCAGCGCCGCGCGCAACAGAGGCTCGGCTTCAGCGTAGAGACTGAGGTTGTAATAGGTCGTGCCTAGCGTGAGCCGGACATCGGCGAGCACTGCGGGATCGGACTGGAGGTCGTGCTCCGCCCGCTCCCTCGCTTTCGCCAGCACATCGATGACGCGCACCTCGCGGCCATCCGCCCCGGGCGACGGCGCCCCGAGGACGTCGATGAGGAACGCCTTCACCCGCTCGGCTCGATCGCGCTGCAACCGCGCCGTCCGTGCCTGCACGGCGCTAAAGATGGCGGCGCTGGCAAAGCCGAAAACGACGAGGCTGGCCACGCTGAGCAGGACCCGATGGCGGCGTGCATACTTGCCCAGGCGATAGAGCGCGGTGGGCGGCATGGCGCTGACCGGTTCGTGCGCGAGGTGACGGCGAATGTCATCTGCGAGCGCCGTTACCGCAGAATAGCGCCGGGCCGGCTCCTTCGACACCGCGCGCAGGCAGATGCCGTCGAGATCGCCGCGCACGTCCGCCGGCCGGAGCGGGGATCCGGCCGATGGGCCGAGTTGGGTCAACACCTCGCTGGGTGGCCGCGCGGCAGTTTCCCGCAGCACGCGCGCGATTTGCTCGCGGGAAGTGCTGGAAAACGAGGCGTCGGCAAATGGCGCGGCCCCCGCGAGCATTTCGCAGAGCAAGACCCCGAGCGAGTAGACATCCGTGCGGGTGTCCACCTCGCCGCCCCCGGCCTGCTCGGGACTCATGTAGAGCGGCGTACCCACGATGGCGCTTTGCGAGCGCCAGAGCGCGGCGTCGGCCGCCTGGTCGCCCGCCGGACGCGCCAGGCCGAAGTCGATGACCTTGACCGCTACGCCACCTTCGCTGGCGGACGCGAGCACGTTGGAAGGTTTGAGATCGCGATGAATGATGCCGCGCTGGTGCGCGTGCTGCACGGCTTCGCAAATCTGGAGAAAAAGTTCGAGGCGCGCGCGGAGCGTGAGGGAATGCGCGCGGAGGAATGCAGTGACCGGCTCGCCCGCCACAAGCTCGAGCGCGAGGAAGGGCTGGCCGAGCGCGCTGATTCCGGCTTCGAACACGCGAGCGATTCCAGGGTGCGTCAGGCGCGCCATCAAGCGCGCCTCGCGTTCGAAGCGCTCGAGGAAATCTTCGCTTTCGAGCAGCTCGAAGGGCAGGAGTTTGAGGGCGACGTCGCGGTCGAGCGAGCGCTGATGCGCGCGGTAAACCACCCCCATCCCGCCGCGCCCAATCTCGCCGTCGATCACGTAGTCGCCGAAATCCTCGGGCTTGGTCGTCTCATCGACGGCGGGGGCGAAAGCGCGGGCCACCAGACAACGCGGGCAGCCGCCTATCGACGAGGCTCGCCGCGAGAGCGGTGTGCCGCAGCGGCGGCAGAGCGGGCGCGAAGACATCGTGCCTTCCATCGGCCGTGGCAGGGCGGGTGTTACGGCAGAGTCGCGCATTTGCCTGGAATTCCTGCGTTACTCGCGGAGCAGCGTTCGAAACAAATGATCGAGCTCCGCTTGGAGTTCCTCCGGCGTGGTGACCGTCTGGGCGACCTGGGCCTGGAGCTGTTGTCGAAAGCTGTGGCGCAAGCGGTGCACCGCGACGCGCAGTGCCCCCTCCGTCATTCCGAGATCGCGCGCCGCGGTGGCCACTTCGGGTTCCGCCTGATCCCAGGAAAGAAATTCCCGGAGGCGGGCAAAGAGATGGCTCCGGCCCTTCTGCGCACACTCCTCCCCCAGCGCCTCCATCGCCTGGGCCACCACCGCCTCCGCCCAATCGCGGTCGAAAAGATGTTCAGGCGCGATGCCCTCAGCACTTTCCGCGACGAACCATTCCTCCGCTTGCGTCTGGTCAAGCGAGAGGATGGTCTGCCCGCCCCCGCGGCGCAGACGCTGCTCGCGCCGCGTCTCGTCTGAGATGTGCAGCTTGAACGCGCCGATGAGAAACGAGCGCAGCCGGCCGCGATCGCGGTCCGCCTTTTCGATCAAGTTGCGGGAAAGGAGCAGGGCAAAGAATCCCTGCGTGAGATCCTCCGCCTCTGCCGGCGGGATTTCACGGCGGCGCGCAAAGGCGTAGAGCGGATACCAATACGACGCGCAGAGCTCATCGAGCGCCCGGCGGGCCTGCTCGTCGGGCGCCGCGCTGGTCCGCGCGCGCAGGACGAGACTCCAGCGTGTCTCGGGGAATGCGGCAGGCTGGACGGGCGGCATGTTATGCGCGTCAGCGTGCGCGCGCTTCTGCCGGTGCTCAAGCGGGTTCAGATCGAAATGGCCGGGCCGAGCTATCGCGAGAGGACATCGCGGAGATACCGCATTTCCTCATCGACGGCCGTCGGCTCGGCAACCGTGAGCGCCACCTGCGTGCGGATGGCTTCGCGGAAACGGCGCCGGAAACGTTCGAGGGCTTTGCGCGCGGCGGCCGGTGCGAGCTCGAGTTCTTTCTCGAGATTTTCGAGTGGAGCGTCGCCGTCAGGTTGCACATAGGGCGCGAGCGCGGCGAAAAGCCGCTCCTGTCCGTCCGATGCGTAGCGCAGTTGCAGCGCCGCGACGGCTGCCTCCAGCACCGCGTCCGCCCAGGCGCGGTCGAAGGTGCGGGCGTGGTTGTCTGACGAAGCTTGCGCGCTTTCCACACTCCCGGCCGGGAGGTGATGGTCCTCCACTTCCACATGGTCCGCCCCGCCTCCACGCTTGGCGGCGGAGCGCCGCCGGTGGGCGCTGATGCAGAAATTCTCCACCGCCTGGCGCAGCCAGACGCGGAAGCGCGCCCCCTCCGAACTGACCCGGGCGAGACGTTCGCCGGCCAGCAGCCGCTGGAAAAAATCCTGGGCGGTGTCTTCGGCATCGGGCCGGCGCAGCCCACGCGCGACGAGGAGGGCAAAGACCGGCTTCCAATAGATCCGGCACAATTCTTCGCGGGCCTTGAGCACGACTTCATCGTCGGATGGTCCGCCGGCCTCGCGCACGACGGTCCAGCGAGTGGTCATGAAGCGCAGCCCACCGGCGAGCGTGGAGAAGTGGTTGCGCGACATGCGGCGGGGAAACTGACGCATTCGGAGCGATTTGGGAAGGGTCTTGCCGGGCGCGGGTTTTACCGCAACGAATCGGCGGATGGTGCTTTTCGCGGAAGCGCAGTCACAGGAAGCAGCGTGGAGCGTGTCCTAGGGGAAGCGATACGACTCACCAACTGGGGGACACTTCGGCGTCAGCCACGAATCTGGGCCCGATGTTGGTCGGAGTATTTGCCCATCACCTGTCCGCGTTGCGCGTTCGCGGACGCTCTCCGCGGCTGCGCCATTTTTGATGACGACCAGTTTCCCGAGGACGGCTCGTCAGCCGGGCTCTCACCCGGGTGCGAAGCTGCAAAGGAAGGAAAGGCCTGGGGGCGGGAGCGAAGCCCGCGTTCTGGCCCCGACCCGCAGCGTGAGGGAGGGTGCGCTGCCCGCGCGATCGGGGTACTTTCCGCCCGACCCATCGGGCTGGAAAACGCCGACGAGATCGCGCCCGATCGCCGCGCCGCTGGAGACATCGATCCGGGGCGACTGGGGAAGGTGGCGAAGCGGGGAATTAGCGTCCGCGCCGTGCCGCGACTTGTCTTTCCGACATTGTCAGCGGCAGCTCATTGGAACGCGGTTGAGGCTTTGCCGGCCGGCTGTCGGCGTGCCGTTGGCCCCAGCGCTTTCCTTTGCGAGATCCTTTCACGGTGCGCTTGGAAGATTTTCGGTGCGACGAAGCCGAGCGCTTTTTCCCGCTATTCTTCTTCGGGTGGGAAGTCGTCCGGCGATGTCGTTCCCGCGCGCCCGCTTCCAGGGGTTGCAGGACGATGCCCCCGATCAGCAGAAAACAAAGGATGCGGGCGACCAGCGGGAATTTCACGGGTTTCGCTTTACGCGGTTGAGCGCGCAGGGAAACCCAATTGTTGCCGGAAAATTTCGTCCGGAGGGTAGCCGGCAGATTATGAGTGAGAACGTGAAACGTGCTACCTTCTGGAGCACGCCGTTGGCGGGGATGACGCGGAAGGCGTTGGCAAAGGAAAAGTCGCGCCCACGTTCCCGAGGAAGTTCAGTCCGTTAGCGTCGATGTTCCGCCCGGAAGGATTGCCGGGCCAGAACCGCCACGGTACCGAGGTGTTCGTCGGGTGGGGGCGACGGTGCGTCGGGCAAGTGCGCCCGTCGCAACTTTTTCCTCGCCGCGTTCGCGGGATTCGGCACCCTTGCCCACTGTGTCCGTTCCGTCCGACGAGGTCACCGCGATCCTGCGCCAATGGAGCCGGGGCGATGCCGAGGCATCAGCCCGCTTGATCCCTTTGGTTTATGACGAGCTGCGCCAACTGGCCCGGGGACACCTGCGCCGGGAGCGCGACGGCCACACGCTGCAGCCGACGGCGCTGGTGCACGAGGCGTATTTGCGGCTGGTGGAAGGCGAGACCATCCAATGGCAGGGGCGCGCCCATTTTTACGGGATTGCGGCGCGGCTCATGCGCCGGGTGCTGGTGGATCACGCCCGGAATCGGAGTGCCGCCAAGCGCGGCGGCGGGGATGAAAAAATTTCGCTCGAGCTCCTGGGGGAATTGCCCGCGTGGGAGCGCCTGGACCTGCTTGCCCTTGACGCGGCGCTGCAAGAGTTTGCCCGCACTTATCCCCGCCAGGCGGAAGTGGTGGAGCTGAAATTTTTTGGCGGACTCGAAGTACGTGAAATCGCGGAAGTCATGAAGATTTCGGACCGCACCATCCTGCGCGACTGGAGCTTCGCGAAAGTCTGGCTCTTCCGGGCGCTCAAAGCGGAGTCTGGCCATGCTGCGTGAGCGCGCCGACCGCGTGGCCGACCTGGTGGCCGATGCGCTCGGGCTCGACGAGACGCAGCGCGGAGAGTTCGTCATCCGCGCGTGCGGGAACGATGCGGAATTGCGGGCCGAATTGGAGTCGCTTCTCGATTGTGCCGCTCCCGCGCGCCAATTCATCGAGGAGCCCGTCTTCCGCTTGGATTCGAACTTTCCCGGAGCCACCCCGCCAGGGTCGCTCGCGGCCGGCCAAATGCTGGGGGGCTGCCGAATCGTCTCGTTGCTGGGCGAGGGCGGCATGGGGGAGGTCTATCTTGCGGAGGATTTGAAACTGGGTCGCCGCGTGGCGATCAAGCTGGTTAAACGCGGCCTTTCCGCGGCGAATCTGCGGCAGTTTCAGCGGGAGGAACGCATCCTGGCGGGACTGAACGATCCCCGCATCGCGCAACTCTACGGCAGCGCCGTCACGCCCGAGGGCCTGCCTTATTTCGTCATGGAATACGTGGAGGGACACGACCTCGACGACTATTGCCGCGAGCAGAATCTGGACTTGCGCGCGCGCCTCGAGCTCTTTCGGAAGATTTGCGGCGCGGTGAATTTTGCGCACCAGCGCCTCGTCATCCATCGCGATCTCAAGCCCGCCAACATTCGCGTCACTTCCATGGGCGATCCGAAGCTCCTGGATTTTGGAATCGCGAAAGTTCTGGAACCCGAGGTGGAGGAAAGGGCGGCGGTGACCGTGACGATCGCCCCGGCAATGACGCCGCAATACGCCAGTCCGGAACAACTCCGGGGGGAGCGTATGACGACCGCCTCGGACATCTACAGCCTGGGAGTGGTACTGTACGAACTTCTCACGGAGCGCCGTCCCTATGAGACGAAGGGACGCGGTCCGGCGGAAACGGCCCGCTTCATTGTCGAGCAGCCGCCCCTGCGTCCCAGCACCGCCGCACCGGGCCGGCGCCGGCAACTTACCGGCGACTTGGACAAGATCGTGCTGCGCGCCCTCCGGCCGGAGCCGGAGCGGCGGTATGGTTCGGCGGCAGAATTGGCGGATGACTTGCGGCGCCATCTCGAAGGGCGGCCGGTGCTCGCCCGGCCGGAGACTTTTCGGTACGTGACGGCGAAGTTCGTCCGTCGCCATCGCCTCGGGGTCGCCGCCGCGACGCTGGCCTTGCTGGCGCTGCTCGCCGGCATCACCGCGATCGCCTGGAGTGCGCGCGCTGCCCGGGTGGAGCGGGCGAAGGCGGTGAGCGTGAGCGCGTTTCTCGAGCGCGTGCTGAATTTTTCCAACCCACTGGAATCCGGCCGGGGAGCGCGGGAGACCACCGTGGGGGAGATGCTGGATGCCGCAGCCCAGCGGCTGGAAACGGAAAGGTCCTCGATGCCCGCGGAAGCCCGGGCCGAAGTTCTCAAAATCATTTCCGACAGTTACGGGGCCCAAGGCCGTTATGATTTGCACGACCGTTATCTCGCCGAGTATGTGCAAGTGCAGGCGGCGCTGCCGGGAGCGACTCCCGGCGAATTGCTGAGGGCCAGTGCCGCCCGGGCTGGCTTGCTCTTCAATAGCGGAAAACCGGCGGAGGCGGAGCGCCTTTATCGCGAAGTGCTGCCGCAACTCCGCGCCGCTCACCAGCGCGGCGAAGTAGCGGTGAGCGCTTTTGCGGCCGCGCTGAATGGCTTTGCCTATCTTCGGCGGACCCAAGGCGATTCCCGAGAAGCCGAACAATATTTCCGCGAAACGCTCGCCCTCGCGCCCCAATTGGGACCGGAATCCCGCTACGTCATCGGGATGACCCGCAGTACCCTGGCCTCGACCCTGGCCGATGGCGGCCGCTTCAACGAGGCCGTCGCAGCGGCCCGGGAGGCCATCGCGGACTACCGCGCGTCGCAGACCACGGGCACGCCCGATTTCGGATTTTCCCTCACGGTACTTGGCGGTTTTCTGACTGATCGCGGCGACCTGGAAGAAGCCGGCCAAATCCTGCGGCAGGGCGAAGCCATCCTGCGCCAGCGCCTCGATCCCACGCATCTCTGGCTCGGAGACAATTTGCGCAATCAGGCCATTCTTTTGGTGGAAATGGAGAAATTCGCCGAAGCGGAAACGTACGCCGCGGAAGCCTGTCGAATTTACCGCCACAGCTTCGGGCCCCACTACGACCACTATCCCACCGCGCGCATCGCGTTGGGCACCGCGCTGGCACGAACCGGTCGGATTCAGGAAGGCGAAGCGATTCTGCGCGAGGCCTTGCAGCAACGGATCGAGTCGCTGCCCGCTGGACATTTCTGGATCGCGCTCGCGCGGGGAGCGCTCGGGGAATGCCTTGCCCGGGAGGGACGCCGGGAGGAAGCGGCGACGCTCCTCCTCGAAGCTCGCGCTGGACTCACTGCCCGCCTCGGGCCGGAGGATCCACGCACGAGAAAAGCGGCCCGCCGCGTCGAACTTTTCCAAGGCGCTCCGCCCAAGCCGGAATCGTAGCCGCCCCCTCGAGATCTGCCATCACGAGGGCTCGGCGAGGTGGAAATTTGTCTAGGCCACAGGCGACCAGAGCCCGGTGCCTTCGTAAATTTCCGCCAGCGGCACCTCGCACGCGATCTCCGGCAGCGAAAGAAGTCCCGTCGGATCACGCAGCGAAACGAGATCGGACCACTTGCCGCCGGGTTGTCGCGTCCAAACCAACACCTCGGCGTGCTCGGAATCGATCGCCACGTATTGCTGCAGGCTCGGGAGTGCGAGATAGGCGTCCCGCTTTTCACCCAGATCCGTGCGTCGCGTTGCCTCCGACAGAACTTCGACAACGATGGCGGGCTTCTCCTGCCAGGTTGCATCCATCTGCGGATCGCAGACCACCATGACATCGGGATAGTAAAAACGCCGGTCCTCACCGCGCCAGATGCGCAAGCGCATATCGCTGTTGAAAGGCTGGCAACGGTTGCCGCGAAGTCTCTGGTGCAGCCAGGACGTGACGTTCACTGCGATCCGCGAGTGGACCGCCGTCCCCCCTGCCATCGCGTGCACCACTCCATTTAGAAACTCGTGTTTCTGGTCAGAATCCTCCTCGCCCGAGAGATATTCGTCCGGCGTGATGAGGTAGTTGCTGTGAGCGAGGGCGGTCACGAAGCGAGAACGTTACCGGCAGGCACGTGCTCTCCGCAAGTGATCCCGAGGCGCAAAAAAAGTTTCAGACAATTCAAACGCGATCCAAGGCGTTCGCGCTCACGAAGAGGTTTCGCTCGCGGAAAGCGGCCGGACTGTCCATGAGCAGAAGCATTCTCAGCTTGTGCGTCGTCGCGAAGAAGACCGGCTCGGTGAGCACGCGATTGGGCACGCGCGCCCACGCCGGCACGACCCAGCGATGCATCCGGCAGAAATGCTCACAGACTGCCCCCAGATATGCGTCCTGGCCTTCCTGGCCCGGAATGCAGGCGGGCTCGATGGAAAGCGCGGCTGGCGTCGGGTTCGCGTAAAAGCCGTCGAGAAAATCGCGGAGCGCGAACGAAAATTCGTCGCCGCCAAGGACGGCCTGCGCGACTTCCTCGAGTGAGGCGAGACGTGCACCGGCGCTCATGTTGCGGGACCTCCCGATCCGCGTTCCTGCATGAGCTCTTCTACGAGATACTGGGTTTGCACACCGATCCGTTCGCGTGGGAAGTAAGACGACACGATGTCGAGCACCGCATCCGCGGTTTGAATTCCAAGATGTCGAATGAGAAATGCGATATCTGCCCGGTCGCCGTCTGTCTCGTAACCGGGGACCCGCGAGGCGAGACACTTCATCGCGAGAAGATAACGGTCCGTCGGGCGAATGAGTCGAAGGTGCGAGAATGCGGGTAATCCCTGTTCGGTCGTATCACCCCGCTCGGAGAGGTAGCCCTTTACTCCATCGTTCAACCAATCGGCTGGGATCCCCAAGACGTCGGCGGCGTGTCGCGCAGCCGCCCGAATTTCGGCCGGGGGCCGGAAAACGCCATCGACATCGCGCGTGGAGTCGCGTGCATCGAACGCCAGCATCATGGCGGTGCCGCCGAACAAACAGATCTCCCCTTGAACACCCGCCGCCGCGAGTTCTTTCGAGACCAATCCGAGTGCCTCGTTAATCTGATCTTTGCTGAGCTTCGACACTCCGCAACATTTCACACGAATGCACGGAAGGCGAGGTAAGGCGGGCTGTGCCGCGAGTAGCTCGACTCGCCGTGCGTATTCTCCGCTGCCGGCCTCAGTCCCGTGCCGCCCGCGCCGCCTTCACGATCGCCGCAAAGCTGCGTGGATCGAGCGAGGCGCCGCCGACGAGCGCGCCATCGATATCCGGCTGGCGCATGAGTTCCGCGGCATTGTCGGGCTTGACGCTGCCGCCGTATTGCAGGCGCACGCGGTCGGCGCAGGCTTCGTCGTAGAGTCGGACCAGCACGCTCCGGATGAAGGCATGCACGTCTTGCGCCTGTTGCGGCGTGGCGTTGTGCCCAGTGCCGATGGCCCAGACCGGTTCATACGCGATGATCGTATCCTGCACGTCCTTTGCACTGATGCCCTCGAGCCCAAGCGTGAGTTGATGGGCGATGACCTCGTCCACCTTGTCCGCGGCGCGTTGCTCCAGCGTTTCCCCGACACAAAGAATGGGCCGCAGGCTGGCCTCATGGGCGGCCTTCACCTTTTCGTTGATAAAATAGTCATTCTCCCCAAACAGGGCGCGGCGCTCGGAGTGGCCGACCACGACGTAGCGCACAAAGAGATCGCGCAGCATCTGGGCACTGATTTCGCCGGTAAACGCGCCCTGCTTGGACGGGTGCATATTTTGGGCGCCGAGCTTAACGGCCGGACTTTCACCGACGAGCTGCGAGCAAATCGGAAGGAGGGTGAAAGGAGGCACGAGCACGACTTCCACATCAGTTTCCTCCCCCAACTCGATGAGGAGCGATTCGACGTAGGATCGCGCCTCCGCCACAATTTTGTGCATCTTCCAATTGGCGGCGACGATCTTCTTTCGCATGGGGGGCAGGAGCGGGGGAGGCGGAAAAGGTGAGGCCCGAAAGTCGAAGGAAACGCGGTCGGGGAAAAGGAAAAAAGGCGGGGAAAGGCAGGATGAGCCGAAGAGTCGGTGGCAAACCGCCTCCCGGGCCCGGACTGCCAGGCACTGTTCTCCGTCCGGTACGACCGGATTTCGAGCGACTGATATCGCGATTTTCGCCCCGGCCGGAGCGCGCAGCGAGGCAACCGTCAGGCCTTTTCCGTGAGCGCAGCGACGCCCGGCAGCACCTTGCCCTCGAGCAGTTCGAGCGAGGCGCCACCGCCGGTGCTAAGAAACGTCATGTGCTCCGCCAGCCCGCTCTGCTGCACGGCGGTGACGCTGTCGCCCCCGCCGATGATGCTGATGCCTTCGTTTTCGGCCAGCGTCCGCGCGACCGCGAAAGTGCCGTTGCTGAACTCGGAGATTTCGAAGATGCCCATCGGTCCATTCCAAATCACGGTCTGCGCCTTGAGGATCTCTGCCTTGTAGGCCTCGATGGTGCTCGGCCCGATATCCACGCCGATCCAGCCATCGCTCACGCCGGCGCCCGGCTTGGTGGCGCGGATGACGGCGCCGGGCTTGATCTCCTGAGTCTCGATGCTGTCGGTCGGAAGGAGAAAACGTACTTTCTTTTCCTGGGCGAGCGCGAGGATTTCGTGGGCGAGTTCGAGCTTGTCTTTTTCGACCCGGCTGTTGCCGACGGGAACACCGCGCGCGGCGTCGAACGTGTAGGCCATCGCGCCACCGATGAGAAAGACGTCGGCCTTTTCCATCAGCGCCTTGATCACGCCAATTTTGTCCGAAACTTTCGAGCCGCCGAGGATGACGAGGAAGGGGCGGACGGGATTCGCGAGCTCTCCTTGCAGATACTTCAGCTCCTTCTCCATCAGCAAACCCATCGCGGCTTGCTTTACGAACGCGGTCACTCCCGCGGTGCTGGCGTGGGCGCGGTGCGCCGCCCCGAAGGCATCGTTGACATAGAGCTCCGCGGGCTGCGCGAGAGCACGGGCAAAACCTTCGTCGTTCGCCTCCTCCTCCGCGTGAAAGCGCAGATTTTCCAGCAGCAGAACGCCCCCCGGTTGGAGCGAGGCGGCCATGCTTTCGACTTTTTCGCCAATACAATCCGGCGCGAAGAGCACCGGTTCCCCGAGGAGGTCCGACAAATGTTTCGCCACGGGCGCGAGCGAGTATTCCGGGTTCGGCTTCCCTTTCGGCCGGCCGAGATGCGCGCAGAGAATGGTCTTCGCCCCCCGTTTGCGCAGGTCGTTGAGAGTCGGGAGCGTTTCGCGGATGCGCGTGTCGTCGGTGATGTGCTGGACCCCGTCCTTTTCTTCCATAGGCACGTTGAAATCCACGCGCACAAGTACGGCACGATTTTGGACATCGAGGTCGCGAAGAGTCAGTTTCATGGAGTCCGAGGTTCGTGGAGGAGGGCTAATTCCGCTGAATGGCGGCGATGGGATCGCCTATCTGCCCAAGAGCAGCAGGATGGCAGGGATCGCCATCCCGGCCAAGAGGCAAAGCACGACAGGGAGGGCGCTCCGGCTGAAGCGAAACGCCATCAGCAGGCCGAGCAGCGTCGTCAGCACCAGCCCCGCCGACGCCGCGAGCATAAATCCCCGCGTCCAAGCGCCGGCCGTGCGGGGCGCGTTTTCGGTCCGTTGATGCCGATGGATGAACGAGGAAGCCACGATGGCCCGGGGTGGCGTGTAATCGCTCCCCTTCGGCTTCTCGTGCAGATCGTACATTTGCATGGCCCCGGACACGGCGAAGAACAACAGCATCGGGGCAAAAAGCACCCCGAGAAAGAGATGCAGTTTGCGGAGGACGGACATCGACGAATTACAGACCCTTCTCGGCGATGTACTTCACGAGATCGACGCAGCGGTTGGAGTAGCCCCACTCGTTGTCGTACCAGCTCACCAGCTTGAAGAAGCGGGCGTTCAGGCCGATTCCGCTGCCTGCATCGAAGATGCTCGAGTTCGCGTCGTGGATAAAATCGGTGCTCACGACCTCGTCCTCCGTGTAGGCCAGGATGCCCTTGAGATAGGTCTCGCTCGCGAGCTTCATCGCGGCGCAGATCGCCTCGTAACTCGTATCCTTCGCCGTTTTGAACGTGAGATCGACGACGGAAACCGTCGGTGTGGGGACCCGGAAGGACATGCCGGTCAGTTTGCCTTTTACTTCCGGAATCACGAGACCCACCGCCTTGGCGGCGCCCGTGGTGGAAGGGATGATGTTGATGGCGGCGGAGCGTCCGCCCTTCCAATCCTTCTTCGAGGGACCGTCGACCGTCTTCTGCGTCGCCGTGTAGCTGTGAATGGTCGTCATCAGCCCTTCCTCGACGCCAAAGCCTTCCTTGAGCAGGACGTGAACGACCGGCGCGAGGCAGTTCGTCGTGCAGCTCGCATTCGAGATGATGTGATGTTTGGCGGCGTCGTATTTCTCGTGGTTCACGCCCATGACGAGGGTGATGTCGTCATTCTTGCCGGGCGCGGAAATGATCACCTTCTTCGCCCCCGCGGTGAGATGCCCCCTGGCCTTTTCCGCTTCGGTGAAGAGACCGGTGGATTCGATCACGATGTCCACTCCGAGAGCCTTCCAGGGCATGGCGGCCGGACCCTCCTTGACCGCAAGGCACTTGATCTTGTGACCGTCGACGATGAGCAAATCGTCCTCCGCGACGGAGGGATCGCTCTTGCCGCTGCTCACCTCTTCCTTGGCGCGGCCCTGCGTCGAATCGTATTTGACGAGGTAAGCGAGATTGTCCGCCGGGACGATGTCGTTGATCGCGACCACCTCGATTTCTTTACCGAGGAGCCCTTGGTCGCAGATGGCGCGGAAGACGAGACGTCCGATCCGCCCGAAGCCGTTGATGCCGATTTTGATCATGTGGATGCGCAGTGAGTGGGGATTGCCGTTTTAATGAAGCCGGGGGTCAGAAGAATGGGGGGCAGGAAACGGAGCGTCAAGAGCGCGCCGCGTTCGCGCCCGATCCTCATTCCGTTTCTTCAAATGGGGGACGACTTGGGCGCCCTGAGGAACTTCCCATTTCCGATTATGCCGGCCGATGGATCCGCGGGGACGAGCGGTTAGCTGTCGCCTGGGGTGCATAGATCCCCGGCCGAGTTCATAAAGCCGCTTTCGTCGGAATCCCAATGCTCCGCGCGGAGCTTCTGTCGGCTGCGGCCCGCATCGGAAAGGTCGCGGGTGTTCGGAAAGGTGCCGCGAGGAGCTTGGATTGGGAGCGCAACTCGGGCCGCGTTGCCGTCCACGCGCCGATCCGGTCCGAGGGCGAACGCAAAGTTTGATTTCGAACGAAGCGGGTGCCGCAATCGGCGGATAATAGTGCGCTGGCGACGGAATGGCTGCTTGCAAGGGCACTGAACTGACTGGCAGCAAGCAGAAGGCCGCCGCGAAGAGCAGCTATTTCCAAGTCGAAACCCGTTCATCTGCTCAAATCGGCAGATAAACTGTTATTCGCGACGCGCCAGGGCTCGACGACGATCGATTACGTGCCGTTCCCGGCACCGAAATGGTCGTCCCAGATCGACTATGCGCTTGGTGGGGCAGATAAAAGGAACTCTCCGTCCGGTTGGATGCCGTTGGACGCTGTGAAACCCTTTGCGTGGTCGACTCAGTAGCTGCGTCCAGCTTGGTTCTGATTCGCGGCTATCGATTTCATGCTTTCACAGGCAGGTAATCCGATGTTTTCAGCCATCTTTGTCCGCTTGCAGCACACATAAGTGCCTTCAACAGCACACAAACGGTCGTCGTCTTCAATTTACCTGCATTCAGAGTCGTGTATTCTGCCCTTAACGCCGATGAGTTCCTCTGAATCTGCCCCGTCGCCCCCGCAGAATCCGCTGATCTTTCCGGCCGCGCCGGAGGTCACTGCGCTTCTCACGCCCTCGATCGTTCTGGGGGCCATCACGGAGCCGACCCGGTTACTCGTTTTGAAGTGGCTGATGGAAGGCGGCGCGCTTTCGGTTAACGATCTCGCCGCCCGCGCCGGTTGCGCGTCGGACGCCATGTCCAAACACCTGCGGGTTCTGCGCAATGCGCGCCTGATCAATGCAGTTCGCTCGCCCAATGGCGATGGGAGAATGTCATTCCATCAGCTGCCACCCCTTTTTTGCCGCACGGATGCGGCCGGTCGTCCCGTCCTGGATTTCGGCTCGGTGATCCTGCGGCTGTGAACTGGCGCTTCAAAGGCACCACCGACGCGCTCTGTGCCTGGATGAGCACGCATCCGGCGGCGGGTGCGCTGGGACGCAGCGGCGGTCTGGCCTGGTGGACTCGTCTGCTCGATGTCATCGGACACGATCTGATCCCGCAACGGCCCA
>JBBRQH010000034.1:0-55490 GCA_038226705.1 Chthoniobacterales bacterium
CCCGCGGGGGCCCCTCCCTGGCACCAATTCGAGCCCGCGCTGGATGATGCGGCTCACGCCCAACTTTCCTGCCAACTCGAAACGTGGCTGGAGACCCACGCGCTCACCGCGCATCGCTTCGTTTGATGTTCCTCTTTGCTTCCTTGCTCAGGCCGTTCTCTGACCGCCTTCTTCGCGCCCTCATTTTGCCCGCAGCCTTCTTCTGGGCTGGCTTCCTCGGTGAGCTTCGCGCGGATGGCGTCCCTGCCGCAGCACGTCAACTCATCGTGGCGGTCGCTCCTGATTGGAATTCGAAGACGGGCACCATGAGTCGCTACGAACGCGATGCCAGCGGTGCCTGGAAACGCGTTGGGCGCAGCGTTCCGATCCTATTCGGAAAAAATGGGCTCGCTTGGGGGTCCGGGGCTGCGGGTAGTGCCGAAGCAGGGTTGCACAAGCGTGAGCGCGACGGACGGACTCCGGCCGGTGTCTTCGCCGTCGGAACGATCTATACCGCCGATCCGACACTTCCGCCGGGGGGCGATTACCCCTTTCGCACAGTTACGGAAGCGGACGCCTGGCCGGACGATCCCGGCAACCCTTACTACAATCAGCACCTTGTCTTCCCGGAGCCGGCGAGCCGACCTCCTTGGTTCGCCAAGCAGCGCATGAAGTCACACGATCCCGCTTATCGCTGGCGGGTGGAGATTCGGCATAATTCAGACCCCATCGTTCCGGACGGCGGCAGCGCGATTTTCCTGCATATTCGGCGCGGCGAGACACGTCCGACAAGCGGATGCACGACGATGGCGGAGGCCGATTTGCGTGAGCTCGTTTGCTGGCTCCGCGCGGGAGCCCAGCCGCAATTTGTCGCGCTGCCTCAAGCCGAATATGACGCGCACAGAGTTCGCTGGAGCCTCCCGTAGAGAGTGAAATCCGGCAGCAAAAAAACGGCGGGCGTTGGCACGCCCGCCGTTGCAAATTCCGCGCCCGCGCACGGAAAAGTTTATTTGTTGATGTCGTTATCCTTGGTCTCTCGGATAAAGAGCATGCCAATGACAAAGGTCATGACGGCGATCGTGATGGGGTACCACAGGCCGAAATAGATGTCGCCAGTGAACACCACAAGCGACGTCGCGATCAGCGGCAGGAAGCCGCCAAACCAGCCATTGCCGATGTGGTAAGGCAGGGACATCGAAGTATAGCGAATGCGTGTCGGGAACAACTCCACGAGGAAGGCCGCAATTGGCCCGTACACCATCGTCACATAAATCATCAGGATCGAAATCAGGACGATCGTGATCGGCCAATTCACTGCGGCGGGATCCGCCGCTTTCGGGTACGCGGCCGGAGCAAGCGCTTCCTTGTAAGTATTTTCGTCAAAACCCTTCACGTCTTTACCACCGACGGACAGCGTCAGCGGGGCGCCATCCTTCGGGTCGGCCACCTTAAAGGGAATGCCCGATTTTACGAGAAAGGCGCGTGCCTTCGCGCTCGCCTGCGCGTCGGCGTCGCCTGGCTTATAGCCCCCAAAGACGTCGAGCAAGGCACTCCCGACCAAGCTTTTGCCGCGCGAGAATTCATCGGAATGCAGCACAACCGGCGTCTTTTCCATGGCGTCGGCCAAGGCGGGGTTTACCGCCTTGGTCAGCTGCTGAAAGATCGGAATAAATGTGACCGCCGCGAGCAGACAGCCCACCATCATGATCATTTTGCGGCCGATCTTGTCAGAGAGCTTCCCGAAAACGATGAAGAAAGGAGTGCCGATCACCAACCCGATGGAAATCAGGATGTAAGCATTCTTGAAGTCGAGCTTTAGAACGGTGGTGAGGAAATAGAGCGCGTAAAATTGCCCGGTGTACCAAACGACCCCCTGTCCCGCCGTGGCACCGAGGAGCGCCAGAACCACGATCTTGAGATTTGGACCCTTCGTGAAGCTTTCCGTGAGTGGCGCCTTGGAGGTCTTACCTTGAGCCTTCATTTCAGCAAAAAGCGGCGATTCCTCGAGTTGGAGCCGGATATAAACCGAAACACCCAGGAGGATGACCGAAACGATGAAAGGGATGCGCCAGCCCCAGTTGGTAAAGTCTTCCACAGACATATTGAGCCGGATCAGGAGGATGATGGCCAAAGAAAGGAAGAACCCGAGAGTCGCGGTCGTTTGGATCCAGCTTGTGTACGATCCGCGTTGCCCGTGGGGCGCATGCTCCGCCACATAGGTCGCGGCACCACCGTACTCGCCTCCCAAGGCCAGACCCTGCGCTAGGCGCAGCGCCACGAGAAGGATTGGCGCCCAGACGCCGATTTGTGCGTAAGTGGGCAACAGACCGACTAATGCCGTCGACGAACCCATTACGACGATCGTGACCAGGAACGTGTATTTTCGCCCGATAATGTCCCCGATGCGCCCGAAGACGAGCGCTCCGAAGGGACGCACAGCAAAGCCGGCGCCGAAAGTGGCAAGCGAAGCGAGGAGCGCCGCAGTATCATTGCCAGGAGGGAAGAACAGCTTGCCGAAAAACGCCGCGAGACTGCCATAGAGGTAAAAGTCGTACCACTCGAAGACGGTTCCGAGGGACGAAGCGAAAATCACGCGCCTGTGGGCGGCTGTGATCGTTGTTCCTGAGGCCGGGGGTGCGGACATGGCAGGGGGAGTTCTGGTGGGGTCTGGGGGTTGGGTGGTAAAAGCGAAATGCCCTCTGACATCCAAGTGGCTGCCCGTCGGGCGATACTCGCGCGCGGCGGGAGAATTGTGATCTCCGGAATTATATGCAAGCGCGAAAATCGAAAATCTTGCGAAATTTCGCTGTACGGAAGTTTCCTTCCGAAACTCAAGTTGGGGGACCAAGACCGCGTGTCAGCGGCGCCGACGCTTCCGGGCGGATCCTGGCGGCGGCTTTCGGTGGCCTTTCGAAGGGGTGGCCGGTTCGGCAAAATCGACCTCCTGCCGTCCCAGGTCGACTTCCGCGACGACGACGTGAATCCGTTGCCCAGCCGCGATGGAGCGGTTCGTTTTCTTTCCACGCACCGTCCGCTGGAGAGTATCGAATTGATAGTAATCGCCCCCCAGGTTTTTGAAGGGTATCCGCCCGCTGACCCCGAATTCGAGCAGTTCGACGATGAGACCGAACTCACGCACGTCCATCACCACCGCTTCGAATGTTTCCGGTGTTCCAATCCGATCCCGGAAGAACTCGAGCTTCTTCAGCTTGACGGATTCCCGCTCGGCGTCCGCCGCATTGCGCTCTGTTTCCGAAATATGATTGGAGAGAGCATTGAGTGCGCCGGAATGTGCCCCCCCTGGCGGCGCGATGCGCAGCATTTGCGCGAGCGAGCGATGCACCACGAGGTCCGCATATCTCCGAATCGGGCTCGTAAAGTGTGCGTAATTCGACTTCGCCAGACCGTAGTGCCCGATCGGTTCCGGCCGGTAGGTCGCGCGTTTCAGGCTGCGCAATAGTCCAATCCGGAGAGCGGGTGCCTCCGGGAGATCGCCGAGTCGATTAAGCACTCGCTGCAATTCCGCCCGGTGCGTCAGATCACCGGCTTGGTGCCCATAGCTACGGACGAGTTCACGATACTCGCGGAGCTTTTCAGGATCGGGGTCCTCGTGGACGCGGTAGATCGTTGGCACGCTGGCATTTTTCAAGGCCTGCCCCACGGCGTCATTGGCGGCGAGCATGAACTCTTCGATCAATTGATGCGCGCGATCATGCACGACCTTTTCCAACCGCAACGGACGACCCCTAGCATCAAGGTAGACCTTGACTTCAGGCATATCAAGATCGAGCGACCCTCCCGCAAATCTTCGCGCCCGAAGTTTTGCGGCCAAGTCCCAAGCGCGGTGCATGTGCGTGCTGAAGGGCGAAGCGTCCGCGGATCGTTCCAACAGCGCAAAGGCCTCCGCGTACGCAAAGCGCCGCTTCGAATGAATGACGCCCCGGGCAAACCGGGACCGCTTTAGGCGTCCCTCGGGATCGAAGTCCAAAATCGCGGTGAAGACGAGGCGGTCGACCTCGGGCATGAGACTGCTGAGGCCGTTGCTCAAGTTCTCCGGGAGCATGGGAATCACACGATCAGCCAGGTACACGCTGTTGCCGCGGCGCCGCGCTTCCCGATCGAGCGCAGTGCCGGGCAGAACGTAATGGGCCACATCGGCGATATGCACAAAGAGGCGCCAGCCATCCCGCATGGTCTCGACCTCGACCGCGTCGTCGAAATCGCGGGCGTCCGGTGGATCGATCGTGAACACCTCACGCCCGCGAAAATCCTCGCGCCCCGCGAGGTCCCGGGGGCTGACTTTGTTCCCAATCCTTTCCGCCTCGGCCGTTACTTCGAGGGGAAATTCTGTCGGCAACCCGTGTCCGCGAATGATCGCAAGCATGTCCACCCCGACAGCATCCGCGGGCCCAAGCACCTCGACGATCTCGCCCGAGAGGACCGCCTGGCGCGAGGGCCACGGGGCGAGTTGTACCACAACTTTGAAACCGAGCCGCGCCTTCGTCTGTCCGAGCGAGACCCGAACGCGCAACGGAAAGCGCGCATCATCGGGCTGCACCCAATGCTGCTTTCCGGAGACGACGAGCGTTCCCACCAGCGGCGCGGCTTTGCGCTCCCGCACCTCGACGACGCGCCCGAGACCCGAACCAGGGCGCGACTCCCGCACCACGACATTGTCCCCCGGCAGCGCGTTGGCCGTATGTTCTTTTGGCACCACGATGTCGCGGGGCTGGGGACCGACGACCCGAATCCAAGCGACGCCGCTGCGTCGAAAATTTATCACGCCCACGAAGCTGCCGACGTGCTCCGGAACGGCCCAACGCTCCCCGCTCACGCGGACGGCAAGGCCATCGTCCTCCAGCTTCTTGAGGGCCTGACGCACCGGACCCCGGTCGTCACTCTTCAATCCCGCGCGGCGGGTCAGGGCAATTTTATCGAGCGGCGACTTGGTCGCGGCGAGGACGGCACGCAGCCGCTCAGCGAGTTCTTCTGGCATATTTTTCCAAAACGCCCGATGGCATTCCCGGGCGCTGCGTCTATTCGTCCGCGTTTCCCTCCTGCGCCATGCAATTCGCCGACCTCCGAGGCATTCTCCAATATGTACCGCGTTTCCGCGACCGCATTTTTGTGATCGCACTCGACGGTGAGGTAGCTGAATCGGAGAACTTTTCGAACCTGCTGCTCGACCTCGCCGTCCTGCGTTCGTTGAACATCCGACTCGTGCTCGTTCACGGGGCGCGCCACCAGATCGAGCAACTCGCGCAAACCCGTGGGCTCGCCCTGAGCAACAACGACGGCTCGGGCGTGACGGATGCCGCGTCGCTCCGCGTGGTGCTCGACGCCTCCACGCGGCTCACCCACGAAGTCCTCGAGGGCCTAACGAGCGTCGATCTCCGGGCTGCCTTCATCAATGCCGTCACCGCGTATCCGCTTGGGATCATCGGGGGGGTTGATCAACAACACACCGGCAAGGTCGAGCGCATCGACGCCGAGAGTCTGCTCTTCCTGCTCGAGAAGGGAATCGTGCCAGTGCTCTCCCCGCTCGGCTTCGATGGGGACGGGCGCAGTTATCGAGTGAACTCGGATGCGGTCGCGGTGGAAGTGGCACTCGCCCTCAAGGCGGTGAAGGTCATCTTCCTCTGCGAGAGCGGCTCGCTCGAGGACCAGGGCCAGTTGGTGCGTCAGCTCTCGATCGCGGAGGCGGAGGAGCAGTTGAAAAAAAGCGGTGGCGCCCTGCCGCGAAATCTCGAACTCAAACTCGACTGGGCGGCCCGGGCCTGCCGGGGCGGAGTCCCCCGCGTACATCTGCTCGACGGCCATCAGAACGAAGCGCTGCTCGCGGAGGTTTTCAGCAGCGAAGGGGTGGGTACGATGATCTACTCGAACGATTACCAGGAGATTCGCCGTGCGCAGAAAAAGGATGTGCGTCGCATTCTCACCCTGATCCGTGAATCGGTCGAAGATGAGCAACTCGTCCGTCGAACCCGCACGGAGATTCTCAGCCAGCTCGATGATTACTACGTGCTCGAAGTCGATCGCAATATCGTCGGCTGCATTGCGCTCCATCCCTTTCCTGAGGAGGGCATGGCGGAGCTTGCCTGCATGTATGTGAACAAGACGAATGAAAACGCCGGGTATGGTCGCCGTCTGATGACCTTTGTCGATGCCTTGGCGCGGGAAAAAGGGTTCTCCCAAATGTTTGCACTTTCGACCCAGGCCTTCGTCTATCTGCAGCAGAAAGGCGGCTTCCAGGAGGCTGCTCCGGAGACGCTCCCCAGGAGCCGTCGCGAGAAGTACGAGTCGAGCGGTCGGAAATCTCGCGTCCTTGTTAAAGCGTTGAGCGGTAGATGTTTGTCTCGGTAGCGGAGAGCGCGATGGGCTTGTTTGCTTGCTTCACGCCGTACGCCTTCGCTCGCGGAAGAGCGAATGAAACAACGCAAGCTTTTTTCGTGCGACGCGCGCGAAAATATTTGTGACGGGATCGCCATTTTCGCTTGTCGAGCGAGGTCGAAATTCTACGGTCACATTCCCGCTTAACCCCGCGGGATTTTTTTCCCCCCGAAGTCTCCATGATCCCGCTGCCTCTGCCCGAACCAGCCCTCGAGGCCAGCCCATTCCGCGCGCTGTGGGAGCAGATCGCATCCTTCATTCGGCCGCAGGTCAGCGCAGACACGTTTCAGCGCTGGTTCTCCGCCATGGATGTCCTCACCGCCGACGAGCGGACCGTCACTCTGCGCGCGCCAAACAGCATCCACAAGATTTGGATCGAGAGTAATTATCTCGGGGTGTTGGGCAGCGCGATCGGCTCGGTCCTGGGCGCAGCGCGCAAGATTCAATTCGCCATTCAGGATGAGCCGATGATCGCGTCTGCGTCCGCCGCGCGTGGGCCCATGCTCGCGGCGCCATTGCTTCCGGCGGCGGTTCGCGCCCCGGAAAGTGAACCCGCCGCGCCCGTCAATAATGGTCTCAATCCGCGCTTCACCTTTGAGACCTTCGTGGTGGGCCCGAACACGGAGTTTGCCAACGCCGCGGCCCTCGCCGTCGCGAAGAAACCGGTGCTTACTTACAATCCGCTCTTCATGTACGGCGGCGTCGGTCTTGGGAAGACGCATCTCATGCAAGCCATCGGGCAGGCGATCCTCGCGGCGAAGCCGACGGCGAAAGTGATGTACCTCACGAGCGAGCAATTCACGAACGACTTCATCAACTCGCTGGAGCAGGGCTCGATCGTGAAGTTTCGCAAACGGTACCGCGCCATCGACGTTCTGTTGATCGATGACGTCCAGTTTTTCGCCGGCAAGGAGAAGACCCAGGACGAGTTCTTCCACACCTTCAACGAACTGACGCATACGCAAAAGCAGATCGTACTCTCATGCGATCGGCCGCCTTCCGAGATTGGGGGACTCGAACAGCGACTCGTCTCGCGCTTCGAGCAGGGGTTGACGACCGAGATCATCGCTCCGGACATGGAGACACGCTTCGCCATCCTGCGCCGCAAGGCGCACGGCCTCAGCGTCACGGTCCCCGATGCAGTGCTCGAGTTCCTGGCGGTGCGCATCCGCGCGAACATTCGCCGATTGGAGGGAGCACTCATGCGCGTGGCGACTTTTGCGTCGCTCAATCCAGGCGAACTCAAGACCGAAACGATCGAGACGCTCCTGCGCGACATCCTCCAGGAGGAGGCCCGCCGCGTCGTGACGATTGAGCAAATTCAAAAGGCCGTCGCAGAGCAATTCGATTTGCGCCTTTCCGATATGACGAGCAAACGCCGCCCGGCAAACATCGCGTTTCCGAGGCAGGTGGCAATGTACCTCGCACGGGAACTGACAAAGTTCTCGCTCAACGAGATTGGCGAAGCATTCGGCGGACGCGATCATGGCACCGTGCTGCATGCGCATCGCCTTGTGAAAACCCGGCTGGGCGAGGACGACCGCCTGCGGCAGATCGTGGGTAAACTCGAGCGCCAGCTCAATTAGTCCGGCCGGCCTACGCCCGCGACAAGGCGTCACGCTTTTGTCACGATTTCCGACCTGCCGCCCTCGCTGATCCCGTGCATGAAGGGAACTGTGTATGCGATTATCGCCTTTTGCCTGCTCCTGGCGGCAACACCACTTCTGTCGGCTGACCTGACAGGAGTTTGGCGTCTTGATCGGGACGCCTCGGAATCAACCCGCGAAATGCTGAGTGCGCAGGGTTACTCGGGATTCGAAACCGCGCTGCTGGACCGCGCCATCGTCACACAAACGATTCGCCAATTCGCGGATCGAATCGAGGTGGAGTCACGCTGCACTCTGCTGAAATCGCAAGAAAATTTTGAGTTGGATGGAGCGTGGCGTGAGGCTAATTCGGTGCTCGGGCACGTGCGGCGCAATGCGGGTTGGGACGCTGTCGAGCGATCTCTCGTGGCGCGCATCCGTTTCACTACGCGCAATGGCCAGACCGCAGAGATGACCGTGACTCGCACCCTGCAAACGCCCACCAGCTTCCGGCAGAAAATGCAACTGACGCTCGCGAATGGAAAGGCGTTCGGCGCGAGCCAGGTCTTCCGGCGCGTCGGCGATGGTTGAACGTCGAAGAGTCAGTCGCGCAGGTAACGGTCGAGCCGCTCGCGCAAGAAGGTTCGCGCGCGAAAAAGAACGCTTTTTACCGCCGGCACGGTCAGGTCAAGGACATTGCCGATCTCTTCGTACGGCATCTCCTCGTAGCGCCGCAACACCAGCGCGAGGCGCTGTTGTTCGGGCAGCAACGCAATCGCCGCGTCGATGGCCTCTTGCATCTCCCGCTCGAGCAAGACGACGTCAGGCGAAGTGGCGGCTACATCGGTAAATTGTCGGGGGGGCGAGGATTCGTCGCCCGCCGAGATCGGCGCATCGAGGCTCGTCGTCGGCCGGTTCTTGCGCCGCCGCGACTCGTTGAAGACGAGATTGCGCGCGATGGTGAAAAGCCAGGTGGTAAATTTTGCGGTCGGCTCGTAACGCGTGGCACTCTTCCAAACTCGCACGAAAACCTGCTGGGCAAGATCCTCGGCATCCGAGGGATCGCCTCCGAGCATGCGGGCGATGGTACCGAGGACACGCCCTTGATGCGCCTCGACGAGCGCCCGGAAGGCGTCGCGATCGCCCGCTTTCACCAGCTGCATCCACGCAATGTCCTGGGCGTCTTGATCAACGGGAGGCTCCATCGTTTCGCAATAGACGAGCATGGCGGTGAAACCCATGAACCGCCAGTGCAGAGCAAAGTTGCGCGGCGCGCACCGGGTGCGATTAGTTTGTGAAAACTTTCACAAGCCCGCGCGGACCCCCGGGCGGCTTCCCACTATGATTCCCGCCCTTCTCCCTCGCGAGCTTTGCGCCATCCACGAGAAGGTCGCTTCCGGTCAGCGCATCTCTGAGACTGACGCGCTGGCACTTTATCAGACCAAGGATCTCAACGCGCTCGGGGCGATCGCAAACATCATCCGGGAGCGAAAGAACGGGAATGCTGCGAGCTACATCCTCAACCGCTACATCAACTACGCGAATGTTTGCCTCCTCTCGTGCCAGTTCTGCGCCTTCGGCGCGAAGAAGCGGGAGGCGCATGCGTTCGAGCAGTCGATTCCAGAAATCGTCGCCGCTGTCCGGGGGGCACTCGAGGAAGGAATCACCGAGGTCCACATGGTCGGCGGACTGCACCCCACCCTGAAGAAGGAATGGTACCTCGATTTGCTGCGCTCCTTGCGGTTACTCGACCCAGACCTGCGTTTGAAGTGCTTTACGGCGGTCGAAATTCGCCACCTCGCGGAGCGCGTCTTCAAGCTCCCGATTCGTCACACGCTGGAGTCGCTGCGCGAGGCGGGACTGAATGCCCTCACCGGGGGCGGGGCGGAGATCTTCGATCCGGCGATTCGGGACCGCATTTGCCGTGGCAAAGAAACCGCCGAGGAATGGGCCGAGGTGCATCGCATCTGGCATGAGATGGGTGAACACAGCACCTGCACGATGCTGTACGGACACATTGAGGAGGCGCACCATCGGGTCGATCATCTGCGCCGCTTGCGCGAACTGCAGGACCAGACCGGGGGATTTACGGGCTTCATCCCGTTTGCCTTTGAGCCGGCCGGCGCGAGGCCCGAGTTGCGGCACTTGCGGCATGCCACCGGTTTCGAAGAACTGCGCAACTTGGCGATTTCACGCATCTACCTCGACAACTTCGACCACATCACCGCGTATTGGGTGAGCTTGGGGCTGCCGTTTGCACAAGTCGCGCTGAGCTACGGAGTCGACGACTTGCACGGCACCATCGCAGAGGAAAAGATCTTCCACATGGCGGGGGCAACGACACCGCAGGAGCAAACCGTCGCGGCCTTGGAGCGCGCAATCCGGGAAGTGGGCCGTGAGCCGCAACAACGCGACACCTTTTACCGGCCGATCGCCTCGACCGCGCGGGGCCGACAACTCGGCGGGAAGGCGGCCTTAACCTCGTGAAGCGGTCGCCGCGCATTGGCTGTGTACCCTATCTTAACGCGAAGCCGCTGATCTACGGTCACGGCCGCGAAGTGCGCATGCTCCCGCCCGCGCAGCTCGCGGACGAACTCGCGCTCGGGACCCTGGATGCCGCACTTTCCCCGGTTTTCGGCTGGCTGCAGGCCCCCACTGCCTTCGTCGGCGTCGATGGGGTCGCCATCTCCTGCTGCGGTCCGGTTCATTCGGTCATCCTGGTTCACGCGGGTCCGCTCCGTGAACTTCAGAGAATCCGCCTCGATCCCGCCTCGCGATCGTCGGCGAATCTGTTGAGGGTCTTGCTCGCCGAGTTTCATGGCGTCAGGCCGGAATTTTCGATTTGGGACGCTCGCGAAGCCCGGCTACTTGCGCCGCCGGCAAGTCGCGAGGGCGTGTTGATGATCGGCGACGGGGCCAACGCGTTTCGGGCGCGGCATGGTGAGCGCATTCCGCTTCTCGACCTCGGGTCCGCCTGGCTCGCTGCCACCGGGCTGCCTTTTGTCTTCGCGGTTTGGCTGATTCGGGCGGGCACGCCTCACCCGCGCGTCCTCGCGCAAAAGCTACGCGCCTGGCGGGAAGCAAACCGGGACCGGATCGCTACCATCGCGGCCTGCCATGCCCCGCAGGAAAAGGCGTTCGCGCGTTTTTACCTGCGCGAACGCATTCGGTTCGACCTGGAAGACCGCGAGAAACGCGGGCTCCTGGAATATGGGCGCCTGCTCGCCCGTCATCGTTTGATCGAGGAAGCGCCGCGCCGTTTGCGCTGGGTCTGAGCAACCCCGCTGACCCACCGGGTTTCATCACGCCGCACGCCGCACGGCACTGCCCACGATGGCGGGACGCTCCGCTGTGGTGGCCACGGGAGACCTATCGCTTTCCATTTGTCTCGCCCATATCCATTGTTGGAGATGCCCCACGACATCTCTCAAGGCCGGATCCTCGTGACCGGAGGAGCCGGTTTCATCGGCTCGGCCCTCGTTTGGGCCTTAAACCGTCGCGGCCTCGATCGTATCCTCGTGGCAGACTTTCTCGGGACGGATGAGAAGTGGAGGAATCTCGTGCCGCTCCGGTTCGATGACTACCTGGAGGCGAATACTCTCCTCGACCTCGTCCGCGCCGATGCCGCCGGCTTGCGGGACATCACGACCGTTTTTCATCTCGGAGCCTGCTCGGCGACGACCGAGCGGGATGCCTCCTATCTCATCCAAAATAATTTCGAATTCACGAAGCTCCTGGCGGAATGGGCGCTGGCGCATGGCGCGCGCTTCGTTGCAGCGTCATCGGCAGCAACGTATGGCGACGGCGCCCAGGGCATGGACGATCGCGACGAGAACATCGAGCGGCTCCGACCCCTCAACATGTACGGCTATTCGAAACAGCTTTTTGACCTGCAGGCGAAGAAACACGGTTACCTTGAGCGCATTGTCGGCGTGAAATACTTCAACGTGTTCGGTCCGAACGAGGGTCACAAAGGCGACATGCGTTCGCTCGTTCACAAGGCGTACGGGCAGATCCTGGCGACGGGGCGCGTGAAACTCTTCAAAAGTCATCGGCCCGATTACAGGGACGGCGAGCAGCAGCGTGACTTCCTTTACGTCAAGGATGCCGTGGCGATGACCATCGCGCTGGCGGAGCAAACTTCCAGGGGGGGGCTGTTCAATCTCGGCTCTGGACGCGCAAGCACATGGCTTGAGCTTGCGAGCGCAATTTTCGCTGCCTTGGAGCGCGAACCCACCATCGAATTCATCGATATGCCGGGGGAACTCCAGGGGAAGTATCAATATTTTACCCGCGCAGAGATCGCGAAACTGCAACAAGCCTGCCCCTCCCTCCCGCCTCAATACAGCTTGCGGGAAGCCGTCGCAGACTACGTGCGCGGCTATCTGGTTCCAGACCGCCATCTGGGTGACGAACTGCCCGGAGCGCAAAATTGCTGATCCTAGTAATTACGGTAATTCAGATTCTTCCTGAAGGGAAGCGGTGCGCCCGTTGAACAAGTAAAAAGTTGGGAAAAATTTTGCCTCAAAGCAGCAGAATTCCTTGCTACCGAAATTGCGCAGTGCTCAACTCGTAGCGCTTCGCGAGAAGCCAAGGCACTACCTGTAGTGGTTTCGTCGGTGAACGAGCGGTTTCTGAAGTCGATCTTCTGAAGTCGCTCTTTCGCCGATGAATGGACCCCGGGAGCACCCGCAAAAGACCCGGCGTGCGCGTCGCGCGGGGCAGCGGACTGCAGAGTGCAAGGCTGACCTTAGGCCGCACGCGGACGCAAATCCTCACCCCCACCTCCCCCGCCTCGTCGTCCATGTCTGCCGCCGATACCCAGACCATTCTCGCGCTCGAAATCCCCGTCGCGCCCGAAGTCTCCCGCCTCACCGTCCGCAAGCGGGACGGTCGTCTTGTCCCCTTTGACGAAGCCCGCATTACCATCGCGTTGGAAGGCGCGTTTCGCGAGGTTCTGGAATTAGGGCGTGATGCTGGCCTGCCACCGTCCATGCAGCTTGACGTCGATTGCCTGACCGCCTCGGTAGCGCAAAAGGCCATCGCGGCGGCGCATTCCGGCGACGAACTCGAAATCGAGTTGATCCAGGATTTGGTGGAAACGGAGCTGATGCGCTCCGGGCATCACACGGTGGCCCGAGGCTACATTCTTTTCCGCGAGGAACGCCGGAAAGCGCGCCTGCTCAGCGAGGGACAAGATGGAGCGCCCGCGCCAAACGAGCCGCGGATGCTGATGACGCTGGCGGATGGGACGCAGCAACCGCTCAATGTACAGGCCATCCGCCGCGAGATCATCCGGGCTTGTGCCGGCTACGAAAGCGTCTGCGACTGGCGCGAGCTGGCCGAGGAATCTCTGCAGAATCTCTATGACGGCGTGCAGCAGGAAGAGATCGCGAAGGCGATGCTTTTTGCCTCCAAGGCCCGCGTGGAGCGCGACCCGGCGTATTCCTATGTTTCGGCCCGGCTGCTGCTCAACACGATCTATCGCGAAGCGTTTCGGACGACCGACGTCGATCCGGCCCATATCGCCGACCTTCACCGCGCCCGTTTTGCCAACGCCCTGAAGTTTGGCGTCGAGGTCGGCCGGCTCGACTCTTCGCTGCTCACGTTCGATATCGATCGGATCTCCGCCGCCCTTCGTCCCGAGCGCGACCGTCAGTTTCAGTACATGGGCATCCAGACCCTATACGACCGGTACCTTCTCCATCATCGCGGGACGCGTTTTGAGGCGCCTCAGTTCTTTTGGATGCGTGTCGCCATGGGGCTCGCCATCAACGAGGGCGAGCGGAAGAATGAACGCGCCATCGAGTTTTACGAATTGCTCTCGAGCTTTCGTTTCACCTCCAGCACCCCGACGCTTTTCAACAGCGGCACGCTCCATCCGCAGCTCTCCTCCTGCTACCTGAGCACGGTGATGGATGATTTGGACCACATTTTCAAAGTGGTCTCCGATGACGCAAAACTCTCCAAATGGGCCGGCGGACTTGGCAATGATTGGACGAATGTAAGAGCGACGGGATCACTCATTCGTGGCACCAACGGCGAGAGCCAGGGAGTGGTCCCTTTCCTCAAGGTCGCGAACGACACGGCCGTCGCGGTCAATCAAGGCGGCAAGCGAAAAGGTGCGATGTGCGCCTACCTCGAAACCTGGCATCTCGATATCGAGGACTTCCTGGAGTTGCGGAAGAACACCGGGGACGAGCGCCGGCGGACGCATGACATGAACACGGCGAATTGGATTCCCGATCTGTTCATGAAACGCGTCGCCGCCAATGCGATGTGGACGCTCTTCAGCCCATCCGACGTACCGGATTTGCACGACCTCTACGGGCGTGCCTTTGAAACGCGTTACGCGGAGTATGAGACGATGGCGGAGCGCGGCGAGATCAAGCTCTCCAAGCGAATCGAGGCGCTCACACTCTGGAAAAAAATGCTCAACATGCTCTTCGAGAGCGGGCATCCCTGGATCACCTTCAAGGATCCGTCGAACATTTGCTCGCCCCAGGATCACAAGGGCGTCGTTCATTCTTCGAATCTTTGCACCGAGATCCTGCTCAATACCTCGGTTGACGAGGTCGCGGTTTGCAATCTGGGCTCCGTCAATCTGGCCGCGCACGTCTCCCGCGAAGGAATCGATCACCCGCTACTCCGCCAAACCGTCTGCACGGCGATGCGCATGCTCGATAATGTCATCGACATTAACTATTACCCGATCCCTGAGGCGCGCCGCGCCAATCTCCGCCACCGTCCGGTGGGGCTGGGTTTGATGGGCTTTCAGGATGCGCTCTATAAGATTGGCGCCAGCTACGCGAGCGCGGAAGGGATCGAGTTCGCGGATCGCTCGATGGAGGCGATTTCGTATTACGCGATCCTCGCCAGCACCGAGCTCGCCCGCGAACGAGGGACCTATGAGAGCTTCAAGGGCTCCAAATGGGATCGCGGCCTGCTCCCGATCGATGCGGCCGACCTCCTCCTGCGGGAGCGCGGCGGGGATGTCGACGTGGATCGTTCCTCCTCGCTGGATTGGGCCGCCGTTCGTGCCGCAATCAAAATGTACGGCATGCGGAACTCAAACTGCATGGCCATCGCACCCACGGCGACGATTTCGAACATCATCGGCGTGAGCCAGTCGATCGAGCCGATGTACAAAAACTTGTTCGTGAAGTCGAACCTCTCGGGGGATTTCACGACAATCAACGACTACCTCGTCGAAGCCCTCAAGGCCAAGGGCCTTTGGGATGCGGAAATGGTCAATGACCTGAAGTACTTCGACGGCGAAGTCGGCGAAATCGAGCGCATCCCTGCCGACATCAAGGAGACGTTTCGCACTGCGTTTTTGATCGATCCTTTCTACATGATCGAATGCGCCAGCCGGCGGCAGAAGTGGATCGATATGGGCCAGTCGCTCAATCTCTATATGAACGCCCCCAACGGGCGAAAGTTGAATGACATGTACCTGCTCGCCTGGCGCAAAGGCCTCAAGACTACTTACTACCTGCGCACTCTGGCTGTCACCCAGGTCGAAAAGAGCACGCTGGACATCAATCGCCGTGGTTTGCAGCCCCGCTGGATGAAGAACTTGAGTGCGTCCGCCAACATCAAGGTCGACCGCTCCGAAGCCGCTCAACCCGCCTCCGCCGCAGTCCCGGAGGCCGCCATCGTCATGGGCTCGTTGCCAGCAACGGATATGACTTCGGTCGCGGCCTGCAGTGTGCTCGACCCCACCTGCGAGGCCTGCCAGTAGCCTCCAAAACCGGACCATATCGGCAGAGAAATAAGACCCGTTCGCACTCCCAACTCATTTCAGTCTCACCTCTCAAAACCTACCATGTCCTGCTGTAACGTAACGGGTGAACGCCCGAATTCCCACGACCTTTCCAAGCGGATCAACGCGGACGATAAGCGACTCATCAACTGTCAGGCCGTCGATGTGAACCAGCTCATGCCGCTGAAGTACAAGTGGGCCTGGGAGCACTACTTAAACGGGTGCGCCAACCATTGGATGCCGACCGAAGTTCCCATGCAGCGAGACATCGAGCTGTGGAAGTCGAACCGGCTCACGCCGGACGAGCGTCGGGTGATCATGCGGAATCTGGGCTTCTTCAGTACCGCCGAATCGCTCGTGGGAAACAACATTGTGCTGGCGCTCTTCAAGCACGTCACGAACCCCGAGTGCCGGCAGTATCTCCTTCGGCAATCGTTCGAAGAGGCCATCCACACGCATACTTTTCACTACATCGTGGAGAGCCTCTCGCTCGATCAGCGCGAGGTCTTCAACATGTATCACGAGGTCAACAGCATCCACGACAAGGATGCTTTTGAGATGACGCTCACGGCGCAGATCATGGATCCCAATTTCTCGACGGAGACCCTGGAGGGAACGCAGATGTTTCTGCGCAATCTCATCGGTTACTACGTCGTGATGGAGGGGATCTTCTTTTATTCCGGGTTTGTCATGATGCTCTCGTTCAAGCGGCAAAACCGCATGGTCGGTATTGGCGAACAATTCGAGTACATCATGCGCGACGAGTCGGTACACCTCAACTTCGGCATCGATCTGATCAACGGGATCAAAGAGGAAAATCCCGGCGCCTGGACGCCTGAGCTTCAGAAGGAGATCCTTGCCATGATCGACAAGGCGGTCGATCTGGAGGTCGCGTACGCGGAGGATTGCCTGCCGACCGGGATTCTCGGACTGAATGCCTCGAGTTTCCGCGAGTATGTTCAGCACATTGCCGATCGTCGCCTCGAACGCATCGGCCTGAAGGCGAAGTACGGCGCCCGCAATCCCTTCCCGTGGCTCGGCGAAACGATGGACTTGGCCAAGGAGAAGAACTTCTTCGAGACGCGCGTTACCGAGTACGCGAAGGCCGGCGCGGGTTCGCTCGATTGGTAGTGAGTTCAACAAGTTCCGTGGCAGCTCACTCGAACTGTCCTGGAACTCACTCCCTGCGTTGAGTCGAACTCCTCGCGCCCACGTCAGCCGCCGGCGCGGAGCTCGCGGTGTTTCTTTGATTACTCGTCGTCAGCCGCACCGGTGCCCTTCACGCGCTTGAGGCCACGAAGTTTGCCTTCGATGAAGGTGTCGATGTCTCCGTCCATGACGCCTTCCACATCGCTGGTCTCCACGCCGGTGCGCAGGTCGATCACCTTTTGATAGGGCTGAAAAACGTAGCTGCGGATCTGGCTGCCCCAAGCGACGTCGCTCTTCTCTCCGTATTGGCGATCGAGTTCCGCCTTCTTTTTGTCGGCTTCCACCTGCATCAATTTGGACATCAAGAGACGCATGGCGGTCACACGATTGGCGCTCTGGCTCCGTTCCGCCTGGCAGGCGACCACGATCCCGCTCGGCCGGTGCACGATCCGAACCGCCGTCTCAACCTTATTCACGTTCTGCCCGCCCTTGCCACCCGCGCGAAAGGTGTCGATGTCGAGGTCCTTCTCGTCGATGTCGATCGGCACGTCTTCCGCGAGTTCCGGTACCACGTCGACGCTGGCAAACGAGGTATGGCGACGTGCGTTCGAGTCAAAGGGCGAGATCCGCACGAGCCGGTGCACGCCCCGCTCGCAGGCGAGATGCCCGAAAGCGTAGTCCCCGGTCACCTTGAGCGTGGCGCTCTTAAGCCCCGCTTCGTCGCCGGGTTGAATATCCACCACGCTCGACTTGAGCCCGTTTCGCTCGATCCAGCGCGTGTACATGCGCAGGAGCATGTCGGCCCAATCGCAGGATTCGGTTCCACCGGCACCGGAGTGAACCGTAAGATAGGCGTTGTTCGGGTCGTTCTCGCCCGACATGAGCTGCGTGAGTTCGAATTCCGCCAATCGTGCCTCGACGCCGGCGAACTCAGTTCCAAATTCGGCGAGGGTTGACGCCTTGGACTCTGGTTCTGCTTCCTCATCTGCCAGCTCCTTGAGAGCGGCGAGGTCGTCGACGGCCTTTTCCAGTTCCAAGAATGGACCGATGCGGCCCCTCAAACTGGAAACTTCCGCAACCTGGCGCTGAGCGCTCTCCTTTTTGTCCCAGAAGCCAGGCTCCGCCATCGCGGATTCCAACTCTGCGAGGCGCTCTTGGATCTTTGGCAGGTCAAAGATACCTCCGGAGCTGCCCAACCCGGGCTTTGAGGACGTCGGTTTGCAGTGCGTTGGGATCGGTGGCCATGGCGAAACGAAAGACTATGCGGAACGAAGGGAAAGAAAAGGCCCCACCACAAAGTGGGGCCTTCTAAAAATGAGCTACTGGGGCGTCGAACTCAGCCGCCGATAAGATCCTTCACGAGGACCCGCTCTTCCTTGAGTTCGCTGACGGATTTCCCCGCGCGTTCCTTGCTGAAGGCATTGAGTTCGAGCCCCGGCACAATCTCCCATTTATTGCCGTCGCCACGAACCGGAAATCCACAAATCAGCCCCTCATCGATTTCGTAGGGATTTCCGTCCGAATACACGGCAACGCTGTGCCAATCGCCTGCAAGCGTCGGGGTCGTGAGCGAGCGCACTGTGTCCACAACCGCGTTCGCCGCGCTCGCGGCCGAGGATGCTCCCCGCGCTTCGATAATGGCTGCGCCGCGTTTTTGCACGGTGGGAATGAAATAGTCCGCCACCCAGGCGTGATCGGTGATCACTTCGGGAGCCGGCTTCCCGCCGATTTTCGCGTGGTAGAAGTCGGGATACTGGGTCGCGGAATGGTTGCCCCAAATGGCAACATTTGAAACCTCGGCGACCTGCACGCCGGCCTTGGCGGCAAGCTGGCTCTTGGCCCGATTCTCATCGAGACGCGTCATGGCAAACCAGCGATCCCGCGGCACGCCTCCTGCATTCTTCATCGCGATGAGCGCGTTGGTGTTGCAAGGATTTCCTACCACGAGCACGCGCACGTCGCTGGCCGCATTCTTCTCGATCGCCTTACCCTGCCCGATGAAAATCTTGCCGTTGATTCCGAGCAAATCGCCCCGCTCCATTCCCGCTTTGCGCGGCACGCTTCCAACCAGCAGGGCCCAGTGCACGCCGCGGAAACCCTCGTCGAGATTGGCCGTCGGCACAATGTCATGCACGAGAGGAAAAGCACAATCCTGGACTTCCATCACCACTCCGTTGAGCGCTTTGAGGGCCGGCTCGATCTCGATGAGATGCAGGACAACGGGTTGATCGGGGCCAAACATGGAGCCGGATGCGATGCGGAAGAGCAGCGAATAGCCGATCTGTCCGGCCGCGCCGGTGACGGCGACGTGGAGCGGTGATTTCATAGGAAGCCGGATCGTAGCAGCGTGGCCGTGTGAATGCGAGGGTTCATCCCGCCTTCCGACGGAGAAGACATGGTCGCGCGGAGGCCCGCCGGGATGTGAGCGGGATCGCCCCCCGACGCCGTTGGCGCGTTGGGCCAAACCAAGGATTTTATCCGGCCGCCAGCGATCCAGCGGGGGCGGACGCTCCCGCCCGTCTCCGCGGTCGAAAGCGCCGCACGGTGCGGCGCAACGTCTCCAGGCCGTCGGTCTCCGCTCCAAACCGCATCGCGATGTACTGATCGGTAATCGCGGCAATTCCGGCGCGTTCAGCAGGCAGGGCGGCGACGGCGCGCTGCGCAAAATCAATCGGACCTTCCGCGGTGCGGCGGGGGGCGACACCGGCTCGCGCGAGGCGCGTACAAAATCTCGCGTACACCTTTTGGACGGCGTTCGCGCGCGGATCAGTAGTGTCGCTGCGGCGCGTACGGAGGAAGAGGAAAAGCGCAAATCCCCCCGAGGCCACCCCGAGTCCGAGCAGAAGGCCAATCGCTCCGGAAAACATTCCCAATCGCCCGATCCCGAGGTCGCGCAGAAGGTCGCCTTGGGTTTCGAAGCTGAAGCCAATGACGCGGAGATTCCATTCGTGATCGAGCGTGTCCCAGGCCATCGAAACGTTGCGGACGAGCCAGCGCAGGCCGGTTGGGTTGTTCAAGCGGAAGAGCTGCTGCAACCGCTCGCTTGCGGAGATGGCCCCGAAACGGGCCAAGGCTTGGAAGCTCTCGGCTCCCAGGCTCAACCGATCCGGCGCGATCTCTCCGGTAGGGTCGATCCGGGTCCAGCCGCGGTCCAGCAGCCAAACCTCACTCCACGCATGCGCATCCGATTGATGAACAGTCAGGTGGCTGCCCAGCCAGTTGGTGTTTCCTCCCTGGTATCCGATGACGACGCGGGAAGGCACACCCGCCGCTCGCAACAAGGTGCTGAAGGCTGCGGCATAGTGTTCGCAGAAGCCGCGCTTCCGGGAGAAGAGGAATTCCTCGAGTGCTTCCGGGCCCTCGTACGTGCCCGGACTCAAGCTGTAAACAAAGCCCCCCGTGCGGAAAAACTCCCGCGCACGGGCCACGATCGCGACGTCGCTTCCCGCCGCGGCGGTCTTCCAGGAGTTCGCGAGAGCCCGCACGCGTTCGCCCAGATTCTTCGGCAATTGGACGAAGGCCGGGTTTTGCGCGGACAAATCACGCAGCGGTCTCGCCGCCGTGGGAGAGAGGCGTGACGTCACGGTATAGAGCAATTTCTGCTGCAACGGACGTCGGTACTCCAGCGAGCCAAGAGCGGTAAAATACGCGTCCTTCGTGCTGGTCTTCACCGGCCGATCGAGGGCGAAAAGCCAGCGGTTCTGGTTCGCCTCGATCGTGACGCGATAAGAGATGGTGCGGGTGCGACTGTCATCGGTTTCGGGCACCTTTGGCGGGGCCACCTCCAGTACAGAGCGGGCCGGAAACCACGAAAGGCCGTCGCATTGGACCAGGACGGGACCGCGCCAGTAGAGTTCGCTCCCGGAAACCACCACATCCTTCGGCAGTTCGGCCCGGAAGGCCATTTCCTCGTTCTCCGCCAGGCGCGCCAGCTCACCTGGGACGAGTCGATCGCTCACACCCGCACGGGCGCTGCGACCGCGCGTGGAAAACAGATTCAGAGATCCTTCCAAGCGCGGAAAAAAAATGAAGAGCGCCACGACAATCGGCACGGTTTGTCCGCAGAGCGCGAGCGCGAGCCGGAACGATGGGCGCGCCGGAGCGGCTCCGCAGGCCATGGCCAGCGCGAACGTATTCAGGACCAGGGCGCACACCGTATAGAGCGCGAGGGGCAGGCTTTGATCGAAGAAGAAGCCGCTCAGCACGAGGAAATACGCCAGCAAGGCCGTCAGCACGTAGTCACGGCGCGTCCGCATTTCGAGCAGCTTCAACGAAACCAGGACGAGCAGAAGCGCGAGGGCCTGGGACGAACCTTCCCCACGCGAAAGCACCGCGATGAGCACGCAGCCCAGCGCGAAGATTCCCACGCGCGCAGCGGTCCCGGGAAGCGCCGCCCCTTTGCGTTCCAGCCGCCAGCGCCAGCCCGCACAGACGAAGAAGTAAAGAGGACCCCAGAGCGGCACGTAGGCAAACGTGGGGACGACGGCAAGCGCCACGCTTAGGGCCATCCAAACCAGCGCTCGTCCCGGCGGCGGTGGCTCGCCGGGCCGGGGCAGGTGCACGGTGCCGCGGGCGCCGGTCATCGGTGGAGATCCCTTCACGGCACGGCCTCCGCTTCCAGGATGTCGAGCTCCGCGCTGACGTTCCCGCCGTCTTTGCGGTCGAGGTGTGTCGCGGTGTAAGTGGCCGTGGCTTTCAACCGCCAGTATCCCGCATCGCCTCCGCGCATGACGATTTGCAGGGAAAACTCTGCCCGAACCCCGAGCACCTGGGTTGACTCTTCGTCTGCTTCAATTTCCAGCTTCGGCCAGTCGAGACAACGCAGTGCGAGCATCGTGCCCTGCGGATCATCCTGGGCCAGCTGCGCCGAAATCTTGCGGGCGAGCGACGCCGGATAATCATCGCCCAGCCAGTAGAGGGTCGCGCGCGTTTCCTCATCGAGAGGGAAGCCTTCGAACGCGATTGCCATGGCCGGGACGCTAGCGCGACCGTCGCGGCGCTCAACGTCCGATCCCCTCGGAGTGCTTACTTCCCCGCCCCGATTCTCCACGCTCGGCGCTGATTTGCTCATGCCGCTTTCCCCGAATCGTTGCCTGGAAAGAGCGCGAGTTCGCGCAGCAATCGCGCCCGATGGTCCGTGCCGCGCGCGGGAGGCGCCTCGAAGCCCGGCAGGCGCAGGCCGTAAAGAAATCCGCCGCGTTCCGCTTCGACGACCCAACGCGCGAGTTGGGAAAGGCGCGCTTCCGTCTCAAGCCCGGGGAGTTCATTCCACTCCAGCCAGATGCGCTCGCCGCCCACGCCCGAGAATTGCTTGAGCAGCAGCGGCTGTCCCCGGGCCACTGCGCGCCAGTCGACATGGCGTTGCGATTCTCCAACTCGATAGGGCCGCACCCCGGCGAAATCCTCGCCGCCTTCCCCGCTCGCGGTCATTTCCTGGCGCAGGGTCGTCGCCCCCCGGGGCAGGGGAAGTCCGCCCACCGGGGCCGGATAGACCAGCACCTCCGCCCCGGCGGAATCAAAGTATTGCCGGCCTTCGAAAAGTCCGAGCGGGAAAATCGAGCGCAGGATAAAA
This sequence comes from Chthoniobacterales bacterium, assembly GCA_038226705.1. GTDB lineage: Bacteria > Verrucomicrobiota > Verrucomicrobiia > Chthoniobacterales > SZAS-18 > SZAS-18. Next base: position 22,442 of record JBBRQH010000034.1, read on the forward strand.
CGCGGAATGGGATGAAGCCCGCGACGCGAGGTGCGCCAGGTAAGCCGTGCCGGCGCCGAACCACCGCGGGGAGAGACCGCCGCAATGAACCAGGACGCCTCATTCTCGATCGCCACCTCGAGGGAGCGCCGCTCACGCCGGGAGGGATTGATGACATCCAGCGGCGCCTCGGCCGGTGCGCCGGCGAAGACAGGCGTGATCCGCCCGGGCAGCAGTTTCAACCCCACCAGGTTGAAGTGCGTGTAATTCATCGAAAGGACCGCGAGGCTCGCCAGGAAAAACAACAGCAGGTAGGCCATCTGGTTGTTTTGCGAGACCGCCGCGTACCACATCGCAATAAGCACGAGAGTGAGCGTGATGACGGCGCGCGTCGGCAGAATGTAGACGCGCCCCGGCCGCATCAGCGTCGCGAAGCGGGCGGAAATGGTGCGCTTCCTTTTCACGCGACTGGCGTGGATTCGAGCAGCGTCCGCACCAGCGTGCGACCCGAGGGACGCCCATCGTCCGTCGCACTCTCGAGGCGGTGGGCCATTACCGAGACGGCGACGGCCTGCACATCCTCAGGCAAGACGAGCGAACGCCCGCTCATGAGCGCCCACGCCTGCGCCGCCCGCAACAGGGCCAGACCCGCCCGCGGTGAGAGACCACTGGCATGCCCGGTCCGGCTCGCAGCCAGCAGGTCCTGCACATAGTCGAGGAGCGCCGCCGAGGTGTGGACGCGCGGCACCGCGGCCTGAATCTCCAGCAACTGCTCCGAGGGCAGCACGGAAGTGAGTGCTCGCAGCAAATCCCGCCGGCTTTCTCCCACGAGCATCTCACGTTCGCTCGCGCGATCGGGAAAACCCAGATCGAGCCGCATGAGAAAACGGTCGAGTTGCGATTCGGGCAGCGGAAAGGTGCCGATCTGTTGCCGCGGATTCTGCGTGGCGATGACGAAGAACGGCCGCTCCAGGGCGTGCGTAACGCCGTCCACCGAAATCTGGAACTCCTCCATCGCCTCGAGCAGCGCGCTCTGCGTTTTGGGCGTGGCTCGGTTCACTTCGTCGATCAACACCACCTGGGCGAAAATCGGCCCGGGATGAAAGACGAATTGCCCCAGCGTGCGATCGAATATCGAGTTTCCGATCACGTCTGCCGGCAGCAGGTCGCTCGTGAATTGAATGCGGCGGAACTTGAGTCCGAGCGAAACCGCGAGCGTTTGCGCCAAGGTGGTTTTCCCGACCCCCGGAACGTCCTCAATGAGAAGGTGCCCCCGGGCGAGCAAACACGCGACCGCCAGGCGGATTTGGGCGTCCTTCCCGACGATGATCTGGGAGGCCTGCGCGATCAGCCGGTCGGCCGGACCCGCCGGACGGGACTGGCTAAATGTCGAGGAGAAATCGGCGCGTTCACTCATGGGGAAGAAACTCAATTCAGTGGCCGAGGAGGCCCTCGACCCGCTCGCAAAGCGCGTGGATGAGCACTTTATGCGCCTCCTGGATGCGGGCCGTAAGCGGGTGACGCACCAGAAGTTCAATCTGGGCCAGGCCATGCGCGAGGCCGCCGTCGCGGCCCAGGAAGGCAATGGTCGTCAGGCCCAGTTCCGCGGCGGTGCGCAGGGCCGCGAGGACATTCGGGGAATTCCCGCTGGTTGTCAGGGCAATCAGGATGTCTCCGGGTTGCCCAAACGCGCGCACCTGGCGCGCAAAAATCTCCTCGAATCCATAGTCGTTCCCCAGCGCCGTCAGGAGTCCGTCCTCAGCGCTCAGGCACAGGGCGGGATAAGGGCGGCGATCGCGCACGAAGCGTCCAGTCCATTCCGCAGTGAGATGGGCGCAATCGGCGGCGCTGCCGCCATTGCCGCAGGCGAGCATTTTTCCACCGTTGGAAAAGCAGTTCGCCACGGCGTCACAGGCCCGGTTGAATTCCGGCTCGAGCGAACGTAATCCGCGCACGGTCTCGGCGGCGGACTCCAGAAAGGCAGGAAAATTTAGCACGGACGACACGCGGCCAAATGTGCCGAGCCAGCGCGCGCTCGCAAAGAAGATCGCGCCTCCGGATCCCGGAAAGCAAATCGCCCGCCGGATATGGGGCGGGCGATTCGAAACTTCTCTGCTGCTTAAATTAAGGCATCGTGAACGTAATCGGCACAGTGCGGGTCGTATTCGGAGGCCCCTTCCAATTGCCCTTAGCGAAGCTCACCGCGACCGAATCGAGTAAAGGGTGAATGCCGGGCGACATCGACGCGCTCACGACCCGTCCTGTGGAATCTGTCGTCACCGAAACGCCGCCTGAGCCCTGCAGCCGCATCTTCTGGGCCTGGTAGGGATAGCCGGGCTTCGGCGTGGACCAGCTACCGCCCCGGGCACCCGGAGGCGCTGCATTTGGATTCGTACTCCCGCCGACAACACCCGTCTGCGGAACCGGCCCGCGTTTGGTGCCGGGAGGCACTGGGGTCAGCTTCGGTTTGGGGGCAGAAGGCCTGGGCGTGCTCACCGGGGTGGCCGTGGGCGGCGGAGTCTCCTCGACAAACTCCGGCGTCACATCGGGCGTTGGCTCCGGCGTGGGTTCGGGCGTGTCTTCCGGAGTGGGTTCCGGAGTCGGCTCCGGCGTGTCATCCGGTTTCGTTTCCGGCGCATCGAAGTCGGCAATTAGTTCGCGAACATCTTCGCCCTCGATGGGATCCGGCGACCTCTTTTGAAAGAATCCCCAGCCCCCGACGACGGCGCCGTGGATACTGATGGAAATGAGGAACATGAGCATCATCCACCACCGCGGCGGACGGCGCATCAGGTAAGCTTTCATACTGTTCGGAAAAAAGGTTGGGCTTCAGGTCGTTCGACCGCGTGAAGGCCGGCGTTGTTCAAGGACCGGCCGGCGGCGGCGTGGCGGGCGCAGCGGGTGCCGCCGGCGCAGCGGGTGCCGCCGGTGTGGAGGGAGCCGCCGGTGTGGAGGGAGCCGCCGGTGTGGAGGGAGCCGCCGGTGTGGAGGGGTTCGATGGCGCGGCAGGCGCAGCCGCCGGTCCCCCGGGGGAATTGGCTGACGGTCCCGTCGCCGGCTTGAGCGAGAAGCCCATCTTTTTGATCCCGACGTAGCGGAGTTTATCGATCACATCGATCAGCATCGCGTGCACGGCAGCTTTGTCGGCCGTAACGAAGACTCGCGTGTCCTTCGGGGGCCTGGCCTTGGCGTCCTCGGCTATCTTTTTCTGCAACTCTTCCAGGAGCTCAAAGCCCGAGACGGGCTTCTTATCGAGGAAGTACTCTCCGAGCGGTCCGATGTAGAGTGCCAGCACTTCTGGTCTATCCTGGTTCGGCGGTGGCGGTGCCGCATTCTTGCTTGGCAGCGTCATCTGCATACCTTGCAATTTGATCATGCTCAAGCTCACGAGCATGAAGCTGGCGAGCAGGAAGAACATGATGTCGATCAACGGAATGATCTCGATCCGCGCTTTCTTGCGGGGTACGGGAGGCGTCAGCGTCTTCATGCGGGATCAGGGTTTGGGCGGCGGCGGCGCGCTGCCGGGACCACCCGTTTGAATGGCGAAGACGATCTTCGTGATGTTTGCCGAACGAACTTTGTCGAGCGTTTCCGCCACCGACTGGAAAGTCGCCCGGTTATCTGCGTTGATGTAGACCCGCGATTCACGCTTCAATTTGACGTCGGCCTCGACGCGTTGCTTGAGCTTGTCGACTAGGGACGCGGGATTGACTTGTTCTTCGTCCACGCCCACGTCGCCGCCTTCCGTGATACTCACGGTGATGAAGTCCGGTTTGTTCTCCTGCACGCCCGTGCGGGCGCCGGGGAGCTTCACGTCCTTCAGCCCCTTCAACTTCATCATGCTCAGGCTCACGAGCATGAAGCTCGCCAGCAGGAAGAACATGATGTCGATGAGTGGAATGATTTCGAACCGGGCTTTCTTACCTCCGCCCGGAGCTCTGTTTCCGCCTCCTCCTCCAGCCATAAAATAATGGGGTTTGGATTGTACGACGCAAGTTGCGCCGATTCCTTAGGCGTTAGTTTTGCGGCAGCGCACTTTGCACCTTGTCGCGCCCAAGCGCCTCGGTCATGACCGCGATGTTCGTGGCGGCGGTATCGAGCTCGAACTTCAGTTTCTCCACGCGGGCGGCGAAAAAGTTGTAGGGAATGAGCGTCATCATCGCGATGCCGAGTCCGCAGGCCGTGGCGATCAGCGCCTCACCGATACCCGCCGAAACGGCGCCCGGATCGAGGCCCGAAACGCTGACGGCATTGAACGCGCCCATGATGCCCGTCACGGTGCCGAGCAGCCCGAGCAGCGGGGCGAGCGTGATGATCGTGTCCATCGCCGGGAGGAAACGGGAGGCGCGCTGCACTTCGATTCCGGAAGCGACCGCGAGGGCGCCTTCCATGGAGGCGTGATAGTGGTTGAGCCCATGCCAGATCATCCGCAGGACCGGGTCCTGGGAACTGCGGGAAAGGGTCGAAGCCGTCTTGACGTCGCCAGTCTCGATCGCCGCAAACACTTTCTCGACTTTCTCGGCTTCGCGTTTGCTGTTCTCGCGCACCCACCAGATGACGCGCTCAGCGATAACCGCGACGGCCACAAGCGACACGGCGAGGATGGGCCACATTACCGGACCGCCCTTCACAAAGAAGTCGATGACGGGGTTCTCGTGGGCGGTCTTGGTCAGGGCGGCGGCGGCGAGCAGGAACATATACGTTCGTGTTGTTCGGGGTGTCTGGGGTGCTTGGATGTATGCAGCACGATCACGATCTAAGCGTCGTCTGGCCAGGGCTGGCGCAGACTGCTTTATCCACGACTACAAGGGGGGGTTGTAGCAGCGGAGCGCGCAGTTGCACGCATTTTCGGTTGGTGCGGGCGCGAGTTGCCATCGAAACGCGTCAGTGTCAATTTCGTTACCCGGCCCAATTGAAGAAATTGTACAATTTCGGATCACACCCCGTCGACCGTTTGGTGGACTTTTTCCGCCCGTCGTGGACGGTGGCATCCTTCGATGGAAGCGCACATCCCAGCCCCGCGGAAGCAGGAGGATCCTGCTTTTGTGCGGGCGCTCTTCAGCCGGATTGCCCGCCGCTACGACGTGACGAATTCGCTCCTCTCCGGCGGACTCGATCACCATTGGCGCCGCATTCTTGCCGGTTGGGTGCAGGGCCGCCGTCCCGGACGCATTCTCGATCTCGCCACGGGCAGCGGCGTGCTGGCAGAGCGGCTTGCCAGATCGGTCCCGGGAGCGTCCATCGTCGGCGCGGACTTTTGCCTTCCCATGCTGCGCGAAGCCTGGCGCGGCCGGGGGCAGCGGGCCCTGGTGGTGGCGGATGGCCTCAATCTTCCGTTCGCCGACGCTTCCTTCGATCTCGTGACGATCGCGTTCGGGCTGCGCAACATGGCATCGTGGCCCCGCGCCCTGTCCGAGATGCGCCGGGTCCTGCGTCCTGGCGGCGGTGTGGCGGTCCTCGATTTTTCGCTCCCGCAAGGCCTGTTGCGCGCGCCGTACCGCTGGTACCTCCATCGCGTTCTTCCCCGGCTCGCCGGTTTCGTCACGCGCGAGCCGGCGGGTTATGTGTATCTCGGTGAGTCGATCGAGAATTTCCCCAGCGGCGACGCGATGAAAGGCCTCCTCACGCAGGCGGGATTTATCCAAGCGACCGCGCGGTCCCTGACCGGCGGAATCGTCTCCCTTTACACGGCTCTCACCCCTGAGGTGATGGCGGCAACTACTCCATCCAATTGAGGATGTTGAAATTCAGGGAGGCCATGATCACGAACAGGATGACGAGCAGCACGAACGGAAGTGCGGTTACAAAGACGATCGTCTTCCACACTGCTCCGGAAGGCAGTGGCTCCGGTGTCTCCGTGGCTGGCGTCGCAGGCGTTTCCATGTTGGCGGACATTATGCGAAGGCGCGGCGAAGGCGCCAGCAGAATTGCGGATTGACGATCGGCCAGCGCTCCTCCGCAATTCCCTCACTCCTCCCCCGGCTCCGCCAGGAGTTTTCCGGTTAATGCTCGCACGGCCGGCTCGCTCAAAATGACCATGCCGTCCAGGCTCTCGATTTGTCCAAACCAACCGCCGCCGGTGTCCTGCCGGCCAACCCGCAGCACAAAGGCCTCGGGGCACTTCGCAAAACGCGCCTTCACCGTTAGTCGCGGAGCTTCCAGCCCGCTGTCCGGAGCCGAATCGAGCCACCGCACTGCCCGCAGCTTCATTAACGCATTAGCCGCGGTTTGCACTCGGCCGCGGGAGAGACGTAACGCGGGATTCTCCGCTCTCCAGCCGCGCGTGTCTGCCTTGACGACCACGGGGGATGCGTCCTTCGCCACGATTTCGAATTCGAGGAGTTCGCCCGCGCTGTCGTCGACCAACTGCAGCGGCCGCCAGCGCAGCAAATCCAGCGGGATCTGGTCGACCAGCGCCCCCGGCACGCGCGCCACGAGTTTCTCTTCGACATGGCGCACGAGACGCGTGCCGTTTCCGAGCCGGGGACTGAATTGCAGGGTGGCGATCGCAGTCTGCCCCGCCTCGCCCTCCGCCGTGGGTTCGGAGGTGAAGGCGGCGAAAGCAACCTCGAGCGCCGGACCCTCCGCGAAGGCCCGCGCGACGATTTCCTCGTCCTGCACAAACTCGAGGATCTCGACGGAGTTCAGCACCTTCACGAGCCGCGCGACTTCCACCGCTTCGGCGGGCGCACGCGCGGGCAGGCGCAACTCCCAGCCTTCCTCCCTCCGACCGAGGAACAGCTCTGGCCGACCAGTTGCGCGCAGGCGAATCCGGTCGATGAAATCCAGGTTCAAGGCCGTGAGCGAGCGCGCCCGGAAGGATGCACCCGTCAACGCGAGCAGATCCTCCGACTCCAGCGGCACCGCAAAAATCGCCCGGCGTTCGGGGAACCGGAGGTAGACCGAGTTTGGGGCGTAGCGCGGATCGGCCCGGTCGCCGAGGGACCATTCCACGGGATCGCGCGGGCGGCCGCTTTTCGACTCGACCTCCAGCCGCAGCGAAGCCCGGGGCACGGCGAGACCGTAGCGGAAGAGATCAGCCGGATTGTCCTCCTCGAACTGCCGGATCGCGAAGCCGGCGAACCTCTCGATCCACTCGTCGACGATCCGGGCGTCCGCGCGCGCCACAAACGGCTCGAGCACCCGCCACGTGCCATCCTCGCGACTGAGCACAATCTCCCCGCGTGGATTCCGAAGTGTCACTTTCACCACGCTCTCCGCCAGGACGTCCGTGACGCGATGATCGCGAAAAAATTCGGGTGGGCGGGCGGCGAGATCGCGAAGTTCCCGCGGAACCACCAGAATCTCGCGCGCGTCGCCCAGGCGGGCATACACGCGACCTTCCACGGGAGTGAGCTTCCCCATCTCCAAGGTGACCGGCGGACTCCCCACCCGGCTGACCTCGAGACGCAACGCAGCCGGCTCGAGCCCGAAGTCGGCGAGCTTCATCCCGTCACTCAACGGGATCGTTTGGACCCGGGCTGCGCTCTCGAGCATACCTACGAATTCGCCCATGATGCGGGTATCCGCGCGGTCGGGCCGCGGCGCCACGACCTGCCAGCGGCGGCCCACGCCCGCGCGCAGCTCCAGCCGGCCGTCGCTTCGGTTCACCACGATGCGCTCGAAGGGCGGCCGCGTGCTCGCGTCGCCGGGCGGAGCAAAAAGAAACGGCGAAATCTGTCCGCTCGCGCCGCTGCCCGGCCGCGCGGAATCGCAACGCACGAGAAAAATCACGCCCGCCACTGCGAGCGCGAGCAACAGAAGCGTGGCCTTCGCATTCATGCCTTCAGGCCCGGCGTCGCCACCAAAGCGCAAGCCCCGCGAGGGCAGCGGTTGCTGGCATCGCCACCACCACGAGCAGAAAGATCTGCGAGAGCTGGGTGTCCGGCAGCGTGAGGGTGTAGAGCTTCATTTCGCGCGGCGGAATGCCCACCAACGCCTCGCGCCGCAGGAGCCAGTTCACGGCGGCCAGGGTGAAATCCGCGCTCTGCTGGGTGATGTTGTCATCGAGCAGGTACTTCGCGTTGCTCACCACGAGGAGCCTGCCGGCCTCGGGCAGGTCTGAGTCGTTGCGTTCCACCGTCGCCGCCACCACCAAGTTCTCGGTCCGGTCCTTGCCCGCATCGTAGTCCACGCCATTCACTCCCGCGGTGCGCCAGTCGACTTCGCCCCAGAAGCCCGGAATCGCGACGAGCAGCGGTGCCGGGTGGAGGCCGGCCGGCTCCACCCGGGCCGGCTCGAGCACGAGCGATTGGGTTCCGCCGGCAAAGCTCGGTGTCACTTCCCGGAATTTCGCGGCAATGGGGGTTGGGCCGGTGAACTGCGCTGCGACGGTGCTGATCAAGCCCGAGGGCGGATGCGCGTAGAGTCGGTCGTCCTGCACCATCACTCCCAGGCTGCCCAGCCAGGCCTGCAGCCGCGGGGTATTGCCGGAGGGCTCGAGCAGAATGAGATGCTTTCCCCCGCGATCCCAATACGCGCGCAAGGCCTTGAACTCCTCCTCGCCCACATCGTAGCGCGCGCCGACGCTGATCACGAGAGCCGCATCCGCCGGGACCCGGGCGCCTGCGGTAAGCGTGAGTTCCTTGATCTGCAGCGCCTCGCGCTCGAGCAGCGTACGGAAAATCGCGATCGGGGACTGACCGGTGACGACCGGCTGGCTCTGGCCGTGGAGAAAATAAATGACACCCCGCTTTGCCTCCACCACTTCGAGCAGCGCGCCGGTGACCGCCTGTTCGCCCTTGAAATTCGTGGCCCGCGCGCCCTGGCCAAACGCCTCGGGAGAACGATCGAAATCGGCCAGTTCGTCGACCCCGACAATTTTCGAGCGGTTTTCGCATTCCACGATCAGCGCATTCTCCCGGTCCCCGATGCGGTATTGCTGCACGACCTCCGTGGCGCGGTCCTGCTGCCGGTACGGATTCACCACTTCGACCGTGATCAGCCGGGTCGCCGCCGCGTATTGCAAGGCGAGGAGGTTGGCCTGCTCGAAAAGCGGATGCGTGGCGTTGAAGAAGACGATCAGCCGGGCCGCGCGCGGCATGCCTTGCAGGAAGGCCTTCGTGCGTTCCGTCAGCGGCGGCACGCTCGCGCGCGAGAGATCGAGGCGGCGATAATATTTGAACGAAAGCAGGTTTGCCACCACCACCAGGGTGAGCACAGCCAGGACACGCACCGCGGTTTGCAGCGCGAGCGGAAGACGCCGGATGGAAGAAGCATCCGCCATCTTTAGCGCCTCCAGCGCCGCGCCTGCAGCACGGTGTGGGTGAGGAATTGGAGCAGCAGGGCGAGGCTCAGGTAGAAGACCACCGGCCGGGTGTTGAGCAGCCCGCGGTTGAACTCGTACATGTGCTCGGCCGAGGAGAAATAATTGACCAGCTCGCGCAGCGCCGGACTGAGATTCACCATCGTGAAGCCGAGTAGGCCAATATAAAAAAAGAACGCGATCAGCACGTAGCTCACGATCGCCGCCACGATCTGGTTGCGCGTCAGCGCGGAGGCGAAGCAGCCGATGGAGACAAAGAACGCGATCATCAGTGCCACCAGCAAATAGCTGCCGAGATAAGCGCCCAGCGCCGGCGCCGCCTGTTCCCGGGTGATCCAGGCGTAGATGGCAAAATACAGCAGGGTCGGCACCCAAAGCGCGACCGCGAACAGATACGCGCCGAGGAACTTGGCCGCCACAATCTGCCAGTCGCGGACCGGCGCCGTTTGCAGCAATTCGAAAGTGCCCTGGCGAAATTCCTCCGCGTACAGCCGCATGGTGAGCAGGGGGAAAATCGCCAGAAACGAATACCAAAAAATCGTCGTGTTGAAAAACGCTTCGACGAGCGTGATCGGCGTTTGGCTGCGCGTGAAGGCGGTGAGGATCAGGTAAAAATTCAACCCCGTGAGCGCGAGGAAAAGGCAGAAGACCACCGCCGCGATCGGCGAGTAAATGAGCCCGCGCAGCTCCCGCCCGAGCAAAACGAAAAGTGTTTTCATCGGACCACTCCCTCCCCCGAATCGGAGTGAATGATGCGCACGAAAACCTCCTCAAGACTGGGCGTGCGGCGCGAAAGCTCGCGCAAGCTCCAGCCCTGCGCGCTCGCCAGTTGGTGAATTCCGGCGCGGGGATCGGATTCGACCGCCGGTTCCACCAGAAAGACGTTCCAATCCCCGTTCGCCCCGGAAACCCGGACCCCGGTCACCCCGGAGACGCCCCGCAAGGCCGCCAGGCCTTCGTCGGCGCCCACCTGCGCCTCGACCCGAATTTCGTTCGCGGCGCGCGACTGGCGCACGAGTTCAGCCGGTGTGCCCTGCGCCGCGATGCGGCCGCGGTTCACGATGATCACACGGGAACACGCTGCCTCCACCTCCGGCAGGATGTGCGTCGAAAGCAGCACCGTGTGCTTTTCGCCCAGCGCCCGAATGAGGTCCCGCACCTGGCGAATCTGTTCGGGATCCAGGCCGATGGTGGGCTCGTCGAGAATCAGCAACTCCGGCTCATGCAGCAAGGCATCGGCCAGGCCCACGCGCTGCCGGTAGCCCTTGGAGAGATGGCCGATGATTTTGCGCTCAACCTCGCGGAGGCTGCAAAGTTCCAGCACTTCACCGAGACGACGACGGGCCCGAGCGGAGTCCAGCCCGCGTAGCGCTGCGCGGTAGCGGAGAAACTCCCCCACCCGCATTTCGGCATAGAGCGGCGTGCTCTCCGGCATGTACCCGAGCCGGCGCCGCACCTCGAGCGATTGCGAAAACACATCGAAGCCGGCCACCCGCGCGGTCCCAGTCGTGGCCGGCAGGAAACAGGCCAGGATGCGCATCGTGGTGGTTTTGCCCGCGCCATTGGGCCCGAGAAACCCCACGATCTCGCCGCGGCCGACCGTAAACGAGAGATCGTTCACGGCCGTCTGGCCGGCGTAACGCTTGGTGAGATGCTCCACTTCGATCATCGGCGCGGAGCGATAGGCGCGAATGCGCGCGGCGCAACCCGCGGCCGACTCTCTCCCGCCCCGCCCGTCTCGTTTGCCAGCCCAGCGCGGCTGTCGTGACAAAGACAGAACCCGGAGGCACGTATGCCCCCGGGCCTGTTTCTCACCTGCACCACTGACTGCGTGATATTTTCTCAGCCGCTCACCCGCGGCCTGCTCACGCCGCACTCGATAAGCGGCCGGAGTCCGCGTGTCCAAGTCCCTTCCGTGAATTGATCGTGACACGTGCGGAACAAGCATTCATCGGCATTGGCGCCTGATGCGCGCCGCCGGAAAGCCGGGTGCTTTCGGCGCGCCCGACGAACGATCGATTTCGCGCCATTTCCCCTTTTCATCGGGATTCCCGTGAGCGGGCAAGACACGCGCTCCGGCGAAGGCCCCCTGATTGGCCGAGTCGTCACTGACGAATAATCTCCGCTTTCCCACCCGGGCCGGCGCGATGGCGCGACCCGACCTGCTGCGACAGGGCGGGCGCGTCGCGCCGGCCTCGTTTTGGTTTTCCCGGGAGAAACGGTCGAGACGCGGAGCCTCCTCCTGCGCTATTCACGTCCTCGACGTGAAATCGGATTCCACAAAAAACGCCCGCACCGTCATTCTGATTCACGGGCTCTGGATGCGCGGCTGGGAACTCGGGCCACTCTCGCTCCGGCTGCGCTCGGGCGGCTTTGCGGTTCACCGATTCTCCTACTCTTCCATTCGTTCGGGTCTGGTCGAGAACGGCGCGCGACTCGCCGCGTTTGTGCGCGAATTGGGAAGTGCGTGCCATCTGGTCGGTCACAGTCTTGGCGGCATCGTCATACACGAAGCGCTCCGCCAACTGGGACCCGCTTCACCCGTGCATCGGGTGGTTGCCCTGGCGTCCCCGTTTCGCGGCTCGCGCGTGGCCGCCTGGAGCGTAAGCCGGCGCTCCACGGCGTGGTCTCTGGGAGAAACGATGACCGACTGGCAACGCGGTGCGCACCTGGAGAAATGGCCCCACGCCGTCCCTCTTGGTATTGTCTGCGGGAAGCACCAGATCGGCTTCGGCACCCTGCTCGGCCTGCTCGCGGTTCCCAGTGACGGCCTCGTGGCACACGACGAATCCTACCTCGCGGGGTGTGCCGATCATGTCGTGGTCGCAAGCAACCACGCAGGCCTGATCCTTTCCCCCGCCGTGGCGCGCTTCGTCATTCGCTTTCTGGAAACCGGCGCGTTCTCTGCTCTTCCCGCTGCGTAATCCCGCAGCTTACGAGCCGGGCAGCAGTACTTCCACCCGGCCATCCGCGTGACCGACGAGCACCCGCTCTGCCGTGCCCAGAAATAGTCCGGTATCGACCACTCCGGGAATCGCCAGCAGCGCCGCCTCGAGCGCGCGGGCCGAGGCCCCATCCCGAAGCGGATCGCGCGCCGCGCAATCGAGCGTGAGATTCCCGTTATCCGTCACAAAGGGCTTCGCTCCCGAGGCATCCGGCCGGGTGGTCGGAGTCAGCCCCAACGCCTTGAGGCGCCGGATGACGTAGCCTTGCGCCAGCGGGATAACCTCGACGGGAATGCGTCCGCGCTCGCCCAGCGTGCGCACCATTTTCTCGGAGCCCACCAGAATGATCTGACGCTTCGAGGCGCTCGCGACAATGCGCTCACGCACGAGCGCGCCACCCCAGCCTTTCACGAGATCGAGATTCGGCGCCACTTCGTCGGCCCCGTCGACCGTCAGGTCGAGCTCGAGATCCTCGGTCAATTCGACCAGGGGAATTCCTAATTCGCGCGCCTGTTTCTCGGAGGCGTTCGAGGTCGGAACGCCAACGATCTTCAATCCGCCGCGCACGCGTTCGCCGAGCGCCGCAATAAAGGCCGCGGAGGCGCGCCCAGAGCCGAGACCGACTTTCGCGCCGTCCGCAATCAGGTCGAGAACATAGGCTGCAACGGCTTGGACTGCTGGATCGATGGGAGTGCTCATGAGGTCGTAATGGGTGACTCAAGGCTGAGGCTGCCGCCGTGGGAAAGCAACGCACAAGTGCGGACTCCGGCACCCCGTTTCCGGGGCGCATCCATCCGCTACAGCCCCTCTTCGGCGTCGATCATCCCGCGGAGGCGAATCATGCCGCGACGGATGCGCGCCTTGATCGTCCCGAGCGGCTGGTCGAGTTCCTCGGCGATTTCGCTTTGCGTCTTGCCGCGGAAGAAGGCCAGTTCGATTGCCTCGCGTTGATCGGCATTGAGCTGCTCCACGGCGCCCCGGACGCGCGCCCCATCTTCGCGCGAGACGGCCGCCACTTCACTTGTGCGCGATTCGTTCGCAGGCGCTTGCGCTTCGGCATCCTGACCCGCCTCCTCGCGGAGACGGTCGCGCCGCACCGCGGAGCGGATTCGATCGATGGCTTTGTTGCGTGCCTGCGCCAGGGCCCACGCCAGCGGTTTGCCCCGGCGGGCATCGTAGAGCGGCGCCTTCTCCCAGATCTGGACGAAGACTTCCTGCATCACGTCCTCGGCCTCGCTTTCGTCATTGAGAATGCGCTGAGCCGTGGTGAAAACGGCGCCGGAAAAGCGGGAATGCAATTCGGCGAAAGCCACGCGGTCCGCACCGGCCACGCGACGGAGGAGCTCGATTTCGAGCATCTCATCGTCTGGGGTTTCGTCGGGCATTTCAGGCGGTCACGGCGGATCACTTCGCCTGGCATCTCTTGCGATCCTGGCAACGGCCGCAGGGTTCGAGTGGGCGAACGGGTAAAGTACTGTCTCGCCCCGGCGGAGTCCATCTTTTCCGCGTGTCAGCCGGAGGAACGGCGCAACGATTCGCTCGCCAAACTGCGTCCGGATTTGGTAGAGCTTCCAGCCCCCGGCGGATCCGGCGATTCCCCCTTGGACGCCGGCTGGCCCGGGCCACCCCTCCTCCCCCAAAATCCCGCCATGAACTTCTTCCATTCCCGACTTCCCCGGCTGCTGGCCTTCGGCCTGGTCCTCGGCACCGCGAGCCTCACGGCCGAAGACACGCTCAAAATCGGCGCGCCCCAGCCCATGACGGGCCCGGACGCACCTTTCGGCGACAAATTCAAAAAGGCCTACACGATGGCGGTCGAGGAGATCAACGCGAAGGGCGGCGTCAACGGAAGGAAACTGGAAATCCTCATCGAGGATCATCAGGCCAAGAATCCGCTCGCCGCCGCCGCCGCGGAAAAACTCATCACCCAGTCGCAGATCCTCGTCTTGACCGGGGGACGCGCCTCGGGACAAGCCATGGAGATCGCCTCCGTCGCCCAACGCCTCAAGACCCCCTATCTCGTCGATCACCCATCCGCGGACGCGATCACCGCCAAGGAATTCGACTGGGTCTTCCGGAACAACCCGACGGGCTCGATCTACCCGGAAGCCTTCAAGAAGTTCATCGCCGATGTTCCCGGCGCGATGCCGAAATCCGTGGCGGTGGTCTACGACAACTCGCTCTTCGGCAAGACCATCGGCGGAGCTGTGATGACCTTCCTGAAATCCAAGGGAGTACCGATCGTGAACGATGAGGCTTACGCGGTGAACACGCTCGATTTCAAACCCATCATGACCAAGGTCAAGGCGAACAACCCCGACTACCTCCTCATGGTCGCGGTCTCCGCCACCGACGCGATCCTGATGACCCGGCACGCCAAGGAAATCGGCGTCACGCCCCGCGCGTTCGTCGGTTTCGGCGGTGGATTCGGCGTCGAGGATTTCGCCAAGCAGCTTGGACCGTTGGCGGAGAACGTCTATTCTTCCGCGTCCTGGTCGGGCAACCCGAACGACCCGGGCACCGCCGCGTTCTACAAGGCGTTCCAGGCGAAGTACGGCATTCACCCGCACGAGCATGAGGTGGAGGGCTACGCCGCGATCTACATCCTGGCCGATGCGATCAAGCGCGCGAAGCTCACCGGCACCCTCGAGGCCGATCGCGCGGCCATTCGCGAAGCGCTCCAGGGCACCGACATGACGACCGTCTTCGGCAAGGTGAAGTTCGGCAATTACGCCGGTCCGCTCGGCGACAAGTACACGAATCAAAACGTGAATTCACCCGAACAGGTTGTCCTCGCGCAGTGGCGCAAAGGCGAGTTGCTCAACGTCTGGCCGAAGGCCAATGCCGAGACGAATTACGTCTTCCCGGAGCCGGTCGCGAAATAGGAGTTGGAGGTTTTCGTTCCCGCCGGCGGGGGCACGCACACAGTCTCACGCGAGTGCTGGGGCGTGCTCGTTGCGTGACCGCCCGGAGCAATTCCACGCTTGCCAGCGCCGCCCCCGCTCGGCGATTGCTTGCTCCTCGATGGAAACCTTCGTGCAAAGCGTGGTCAGCGGCCTCTTGACCGGGTCGCTCTACGCGATGATCGCGGTCGGGCTGACGATTGTTTTTGGGGTGATGCGCATCATCAACATGGCGCATGGCGACATGGTGATGCTCGGCATGTTTGGCGCGTACTGGGCGCAAACCGCCTGGCACCTCGATCCCTTCCTTTCGATCCTGATCTGGGTGCCGGCGATGTTCCTGTTCGGGCTGTTGGTCCATCGCGTGCTGCTGCGCAAAATCATCCCCACCGGCGAGCTGAACACTCTGCTCTACACCGCCGGACTCTCCCTGCTCATTTCAAACGTCGCGCTCTTCGCCTGGTCCGGCGATTACCGCACCCTCAACCTCGATTACGCGATCAAGCCGATGCGCCCCTTCGGCATCGCCGTGCCGATTCCCCTCGCGCTGGCCTTTGGCCTGGCCCTCGCCCTCACGACTGCTCTCTATTTTTTCCTCACCCGCACCGACACCGGGCGCGCGATCCGGGCCACCGCGCAGAACCCGGATTCGGCCGCCCTGATGGGGGTGAACGTGCCGCGCATTGAGATGATCACGTTTGCCCTCGGCACCGCCCTGGCCGGCGCGGCGGGTGTGCTCCTCGCGCCCTCGCTCTACTTATACCCGACGGTTGGCGAGATCCTCAATGTGAAGTGCTTCGTCATCGTCGTGCTGGGTGGGCTCGGCTCCGTGCCAGGCGCCATCGCCGGCGGCATCCTGCTCTCGGTCGTGGAATCGCTCGGGGCCGTCTACGTCTCGGTCGCCTACAAGGACGCCATTGGTTTCGTACTGTTCCTGCTGGTGCTGTTGTTCCGCCCCGGTGGCATCTGGGGGGCGGGGAGGGCGTGAGGCGCGCCCTGGGTGCGGCGGGCGCGCTCCTGCTCCTGGCTGCGCCGTTGCTCACGAACAATTCGTTTCATCAGCACGTCCTGATCATGATCCTGTTTTGGACCGTGCTGGGCGCGTCGTGGAATCTTCTCGGCGGCTATGCGGGCCAAGTCTCGTTCGGGCACGCGACTTTCCTCGGCATCGGCGCCTACACGACAATGATCTTGTATCTGAAGCTGCAGCTTTCTCCCTGGCTGGGCCTGCTCGCCGGCGGGGTGGTCGCGGGCCTGCTCGCCCTGCCCATTGGCTGGATCTGCTTTCGCCTGCGCGGCCCCTATTTCTCGCTCGCCACCCTCGCCGTCGCGGAGATCACGCGGCTGATTGTTTTAAATTGGGAAAGCCTCACCGCCGGGCCCATGGGTCTGCTCATCACCACGCTTCCGGCGGTGTCTTTCTTCGGCCGGTCGGTCAATTGGGAAAGTAAACTGCCCTTCTACTACGTCGTGCTGGCGCTGGCGGCACTCATCATGGGCGTGACGCACTTCGTGGCGCGCTCGCGCCTGGGCGCCTACCTGCTCGCGATTCGCGAGGATCCCGACAGCGCCGAGGCGGCCGGGATCGACACGGTGCGCTCCAAGGTGATCGCGCTGGTGCTCTCCGCCACCCTGGTCGGCTTCGGCGGCGGATTCTACGCGATCTATTTCCGATACATCGATCCCGAGGCCGTGTTTTCGATTTCGATCTCGGTCGAGATGGTTTTCATCGCGGTGGTGGGAGGGATCGCCACGACCGGCGGTCCCATTGTCGGCGCGATCTTCCTGGTCACGCTCAGCGAAATTTTTCGCGATCGC
This sequence comes from Chthoniobacterales bacterium, assembly GCA_038226705.1. Lineage (GTDB taxonomy): Bacteria > Verrucomicrobiota > Verrucomicrobiia > Chthoniobacterales > SZAS-18 > SZAS-18. The sequence goes on from JBBRQH010000034.1 coordinate 39,352, forward strand.
TTTCAATCCGGCCATCTCATTTTCTACGGCCTCTTCATGATGCTCGTGATCCGCTACTTGCCGGAGGGCATCTGGGGCCGGCTGCGCCAGTTGCCGGGCTTCGCTCGCGTGCCGGTCGCTTGAAGCCGCCATGTCCCTTCTGCGCGTCGCCCATCTGACGAAGGACTTCGGCGGCCTGCGGGCGGTCGCGGATCTCTCGTTCGAGTTGCAGGCCGGCGAGATTCTCGGGCTGATTGGCCCGAACGGCGCCGGGAAGACCACCGCCTTCAATCTGATGGCGGGGTTCCTGCCGGCGACCGCGGGTGAAGTCTTGCTGGAAGGCCGGAACATTCTCGGGCTGAAGCCGCACGCGGTCGTGAAGCGGGGCATCGCGCGCACGTTTCAGATCGTGAAGCCCTTTCGGAAACTGCCCGTCCTTGAAAACGTGACCCTGGCCGCGTTCCTGCACGAACCGCGGCGCACCCTGGCAGAGGCCGAGGCCCGAAAGACCCTCGCTTTCGTGGGACTCGCGGCGCAGGCGAATCGCCCCGCCTCCGACCTCACCCTGGGCGAACAAAAGCGGCTCGAGATCGCCCGCGCGCTGGCCACCCGCCCGCGCCTGCTCTTCCTCGACGAGCCGATGGGGGGCCTGAATCCAACCGAGATCGAGGAAGCCTGTGCATTGGTCCTGAAAATCCGCGCGCGTGGCGTCAGCGTCATTCTGGTGGAGCACCACATGCGCGCCATCATGCGCATCTCAGATCGGGTGATGGTGCTGCACCACGGCGTCAAGATCGGCGACGCCCCCCCGGCGGAGATCGTGCAGAATCGCGCCGTCATCGCTGCCTACCTGGGAGGGGATTCGGTCCATGCTGGAGGTTGACCATCTGCAGGTTTCCTATGGACGGGTGCCAGCGCTCTGGGACGTAAGCTTCCGTGTCCCGGCGGGGGAAATCGTGGCGCTTGTCGGGGCAAATGGCTCGGGCAAAACCACCACGGTGCGGGCCATTTCGGGACTGCTGCGGACCGGGGGCGGCACGATCAAACTGAACGGACAACGCCTCGACGGATTGCCCTCGACCGAGATCGTCCGTCGCGGCGTCGTTCATGTGCCGGAGGCGCGCCGTCTTTTCCCGGAGATGTCGGTGCTCGAGAATCTGCTCATGGGCGCCTACGCCACGCCCAAGTTCGGACGGGCGGGGCGCCTCGAGAAAGTTTTCGCGATCTTTCCGAAGGTGGCGGAACGCCGCCAACAGCTGGCGGGAACGCTCTCGGGCGGCGAGCAGCAAATGGTGGCCATCGGACGCGGTCTGATGGCCGACCCCAAGCTCCTGATGTTCGACGAGCCCTCGCTTGGGCTCGCCCCGCTGCTCGTCGAGCAAATGTTTCGGGTCGTGAAGGAGATCAACGCGCAGGGCGTGACCGTCCTTCTCATCGAGCAGGATACCCGGCACGCGCTTGCGCTCGCCCAGCGCGGCTATGTGCTCGAAGCCGGGCGGGTGGCGCTCTCCGGCAGCGGCGCAGAATTGCTGGCCAACGAAGGCGTGCGGAAGGCGTACCTCGGTTTGTGAGCCCTCCTGTCATGGTTTCGTTTTGGTTCGGCCCGGCTTAGGCTCGAACGATGAAGGCACCGGAGGACTTTCGGCTGGGCGAGAATCGCTACGGCAAGGCGCGCGTTCGCGTGGGAAAATTGTCCCGGGCCGAAAACGGGGTGCATTCGTTTTGCGAGCTCACGGCCGACGTGCTCGCGACGGGCGATTTTCACGAATGTTTCGTCAGCGGCGATAACGCTCACATCCTGCCCACCGACACGATCAAGAACACGGTCCACGGACTTGCCGCCCAGCAGGAAGTCGGCGCCCTCGAGGAGTTCGGTGAGAAGATTGGCCGGCACCTGCTCGCCCGCAGTCGCTTCCTGGACACCGTCACGAGTACGCTGGTTGAGGTCACGTGGGACCGGATTGCAGTGGACGGGGCGGCGCATCCCCACGCTTTCATTCAGCGTCAGCCCCACCGCTGGCATACGGAAGTCTCGGTTTCGCGCCCGGGTCCGTCGCGGATCGTTTCGGGGATCGACGACGTCTGCCTGCTGAAAACCACCGCCTCAGCATTTTCCGGGTATTTCGTCGACGCCTGGACCACCCTGCCGGAAACGCGCGATCGATTCCTCAGCACCTTGCTCAAAGGGCGCTGGGAATGGCGCAGCGTGCCGGCGGACTATCGCGGCGCCAACGCGGCCGCGCTTGAAGCGATCCTGCGGGTCTTCGCGACCGAATTCAGCGAATCGGTGCAGGCGACCATCTTTTCCATGGGCCGGGCCGTCATGACCGCCGTGCCCGAAATCGCGCGTGTGACGCTTACCCTCCCCAATCGCCATTACCTCCACCTCGATGTCGCGCGACTCGGGCTGGAGGATCGCCGGGAAGTGTTTCTTCCCACCGATGAGCCGCATGGCCAGATTGAAGCTGTCGTCGAACGGGCATGAGCATCTCAGCGACTGATTCCAAACGAGGGACTTGCAGTCGGGTCGCGTCCCCCCAAGATAGCGCCGTGGAGGTGTCGCTCTCGCTTATCATTCCGGTTTATAACCGCATTGACCTCACCAAGGCCTGCCTGGCCAGCCTCGAGGCGACGTTGGGCGACCGGACTGACGTCGAGGTGCTCATCGCCGACGACGGCAGCAAGGACGGCACCCGGGAGTGGCTCGAGACGCTGCCGGCTCCGCGCTATCGCGCGCTCACCGGGGCAACCAACCGTGGCTTTTCCGCCAACAACAACGCCGCCGTTGGGGAGGCACGCGGCCAGCGGCTGCTCCTGCTCAACAACGACACCATTCTCACACCCGGCTGGCTCGAGGCGATGGAGGCGGTGTTCCGAGTCGCGCCCAACGTGGGAATTGTCGGGAATGTCCAGCGCTGTGCCTCGGGCGATTCGCTCGATCACATTGGGGTGTGCTTCAACCGGGACTTCATGCCCATGCACATGGGACGCGGGACGACCAAATTGCCGCGCGAGGAGTACACCCGCTGGCCGGCGGTGACCGGGGCCTGCTGGCTGCTCGACCGTTCGCTTTACGAGCGCCTGGGCGGACTCGACGAAGGCTTCCGTTGTGGCTTCGAGGATGTCGATTTCTGCCTGCGCGCGGGCGACCTGGGCTTTCGCCATTACACTGCAAATCGGAGCGTCATCTTCCACTGGGTGAGTTCCTCGCCCGGTCGCCATGCCCACGAGGACGCGAACACCGCCCGCTTCAAGGAACTCTGGCGGGAGCGGCTCGCGAGTTGGGCGGGGCCCCGCTACGCCGTCCGCGCGAGCTACGCGCAGCAGCGCCGCGACGCCTGGCGCTACCTGCGCAAGCACCTCTGGCAGCCCTGGCGCTACAACGGCACGCGCCTCGTGGCCGCGATGCGCGGCCTCGCCCGACCCGCCCCCGGTTTCCCCGCGGTGGACGAAGAACGGTTCTTCGTCTGATCCGTCTCGGTCTCTTCCGTTTCCAACCTACCACCGGTTTGGATCCGCTCTCTCCTCGTCTCTACGTCGTTATCTCGGATACGGCGCGCAACCGCTCGCGCTCGGGCATCCAAACGGTGGTGCGCAATCTGGCGGCCGCTTTCGCCCGCATTGCCCCTAAGACAGCGCGGCTCGTTGTCTGGGACCGGAAACGCAAGTTCCTCCATCTCCTTCCCCCCGAGGCCGAGGTTCCGGATATCGAGCCTCTGCACGAGCGCGCCCCCTTGCGGGCGAAGGAATGCGGGCGCGCGCTCGATGCCTGGTGGCGCCGTCGCTCTGCCCATCTTCTCCCCCTGCACCGGCATCCGCGCCACGCGCCCCATCTGCAGGGCGCCTGGCTCCTTCTCCCGGAACTGATCTACGGGCGCAATCGCGCCTCCTCGCTTCTCGCACATGCCCGCGCGCACCAGATGCGGACTGCGGCGATTTTCTACGATGCCATTCCGGTTCTGCAGCCGGAGGTCGTTCCCCTCACGCTCCCCGCCCTGCACGCCGAGTATCTCGCCGCCCTCACCGGCTTCGAGAAAGTCTTTGCGATCTCCGATTCTGCGGCCCGGGACTGGCATACCTGGGCCGCTTACGCGGGTCTTCCCGATGTGCCGATCACGGTCACGCACCTGCCCAGTGAGATCCGCGGCGCTCCCCGCGAGTCATCCCGCCCGCGCTCGGCCGGCCCGCGGGCCCGGGCGCTTTGTGTTTCGACGCTCGAGCCGCGCAAGAATCATCGCTCCCTCCTTGCAGCTTTGGATGTGCTGGCAGATGCGAAGGGCACGCTTCCCATCGACCTCGACCTCGTCGGCGAGACGTATCCCGGAGCTGACGATCTGGTGCGCGAAGTGGAAGCCGCCACGAACCGATTTGGGGGGTCCGTGCGCTGGCACCGTTCCGCGGATAACGGGGCGCTGCGCGCGCTTTATGGCGCCTGCGATTTTACGATCTATCCTTCGGTGGTGGAGGGATTCGGCATGCCCGTGATGGAGAGCCTCTGGCTGGCGCGTCCCTGCATTTGCGCGGATTTTGGGGTCATGGCGGAAAATGCGGCCGGCGGCGGCTGCCTCACCGTCGATGTGCGTGACCCGGTGGCACTCGCGGGTGCGATCCAGCGCCTGGCCCACGACGAAAGCTTGTACAATCGGCTCGCGGAGGAAGCATCCTCGCGCGCGCTTGGCACTTGGGATGAATATGCGGGCGATCTCCTGGCCGCGCTCGAGATCACGCCGAAGGCGTGACGCACATGGAACGCCCGCTCTCTCTTCGCCTGCCCGCGGGCGCACCCATCCTGCTTTGCCGGCCGGATCGGGTCGGCGATGCCATCATTGCCTCGGCCTGTTTTACCGCGATTCGCGCCGCCTTGCCGGACCACCCGCTTTTCTATCTGGCCCGTCCCGCGATGCGTTCGCTCTTCGCGGGGCATCCCGCCCTGGCCGGGTTCGTCGAGCTTCCGGCCGATGCCGCGATTCTCGCCCCCTGGCTCCGGGAAGTTCGCCCTGCTGCCGTCATTCACCTCCAGCCGGACCCGATCTGCCTCGAAGCGACGCGCAGCGCGGAAGTGACCGTGCGGGTCGGCTATGGAAAAAGAAGCGACCCCTCTCTGACGCAAGCCTTCGCCGATTTACGCGCGCGCGGCCTGCAACACGAGAGCGACTTCAATTTCGAACTCCTGGCACCGCTCGGCGTGCCGAATCCCGGCGAGGCCCGACCCGTCGTGCATCTCGCGCCCTCTGCGCAGGAGAGTCTGCGGGAAAAACTTGCCCTCGCCCGGTGGACTCCGCGTGAGCCCTACGCGGTCGTAAATCCCACCGCGCACTCGGAAACTTTGCGCTGGCCGGCGGACCGCTTCGCCGCGCTCGCCACCCGACTACAGGATGAACTCGGCTGGCGGATCGTCGTGACCGGGGCGAAGCCCGACGATGCTTCCGTCGTCGAAATGCTCGCGCGTTTGCCGCCCCGGGTGCCCGCGGAAAATCTGGCCGGGCGGCTCGATCTCGCCGAGCTCGGCTGGCTCTTGCGCGACGCCCAGGCGCACGTGAGCCGCGACACCGGCACCTCTCATCTGGCGGCGGCGGTGGATTGTCCCACCGTGACGATCTTTGGACGATTGGCCGGTGAGTACGGCCCCATCCGCTGGCGCCCGCTCGGCCGGCCAGAACGGATGCGCGTCGTCGAGACATCCGTCGGTCCGCGCCGTTTCTTCGAGCGTACGCGAAGTTTTTGGGCGCGCGGGTTCAAAGCGATCACCGTCGACCAGGTCTTCGACGCGGTCCGGGCGATGCGGTGATCGGTTGGGGGCGGCGGAGACAGATGCCGGGGCCGGCAGCGCGTCGCTCCGCGACGGTCCCGACATTTCCGGTAGACCGTGGGTTTGAAACCCACGGTTACCTTCTGGCGTCGCCCCGCGACAAAAACACGTCGGACGCGGGTTTACGCACAGGGGATCGTATTCTCGGTCACCTCCGTGGCGGTCGAACTGGCACACCCATCATACGGGACATGAGCCGTGGCACGCTCCATCGCGCCAGCAACGATTCTGCGCGTGTCGATCAGATCGTTGCCGTTTCGCAATTCTTATCCTCGCGCTGATCGCAGCGGGTCGCGTCCCAATCACGCCGCGATGGTCGAGCTGGCTACAACCATCACCGCAGACATGAGCCGAGGCACGCTCCATCGCGCGAGCAATGATCCTGCGCGTGTCGATCAGATCGTTGCCGTTTCGCAATTCTTATCCTCGCGCTGATCGCAGCGGGTCGCGGAGCGACAGACGAACGGTAGCCGTAGGTTTCAACCCACGGTAACCGTTCGCCCATTTATTGCGTCGCGGAGCGACGCCTGAAATCGTCTAATCCCACAAATAGCGCTCGTCGAATTCGATCTCGTGCTTTTGCAGGAACGCGCGGTATTCCTCTTGAAACGTCATCGTACAGTGGTGGTCTCGCTGCCCCAGAACATAGGCGGCGACTTCGGGGACATTGGATTTGCTGACGGCAAATCCGCCGTATCCGTCCTGCCAGGCGAATCCGCGCATTGCGGGAAAAGTATCGTGAATCCACTGCGATGACCCGCCCTTGATCAACTGCGCAATCTTACTCGGCGCCATGGAAGCGGGCGCGCCGAGGAGCACATGAACGTGATCTTCGATCCCGCCGATCTGGAGCGGTTTCATTTTGTTCTCTTTGGCGATTTCGCCGAGATACGCCCAAATTCGTTCCTCGATTTCGGGTGCAATCCAGCGTTCGCGGTTCTTCGTGCTGAAGACGATGTGGTAATGCAGCGAAGCGTACGTGTTGGCCATGTCCAGAGGTGCGCCAGCACTTGGAATTATTCAATCGTCGCTCCGCGACGGTCACGGAATTTCGAAAATACCGTGGGTTGAAACCCACGGCTACCTTCAAACGTCGCTCCGCGACAAGGACACGTCCGTCGCACACATGATCGCCCTCCAGTCACCACCTCGAAGGCCGAACGACTCGGCGGCAGATCTGGCGACACCCGTCACAGCGAACATGAGCCGAGATACGCCCCCTCGCGCCAGCAATGCCCTTGCGCTTGTTGATCAGATCATCGCCGAGTCTCCATTCTTACTCCCGCGCCTTTCGAAGCGGATCGCGATTCGGTCACCGCCACGACGGCCGAAATGGCGACGCCCAGACGACGGACATGCGTTTTGCATCCTCCGTCGCGCCAGCAATGCGCTAGGTAGCTTGCTGTTCAAATCGTTGCCAAGCCTCCGTTCTTCTCGTCGCGCGAATCGCAGCATCGCAGCATCGCAGCATCGCACCGGGTCGCCACGGATCGCCACGGGTCGCCACGGGTCGCCGCGGGTCGCGGAGCGACAGATGAACTGTAGCCGTGGGTTTCAACCCACGGTCGCTGTTTGCCCGTTTCTGCGTCGCGGAGCGACGCCTGAATTCACCTTAGCTCCGCCACAAAAAAATCTTTTCCAAGGAACTTGAGGCGGTCTTTCCGAGCCCGGTCGAGAAAGTGTCACCCCTTCCCGCCACCGGTCTCCGGCGCGCCCGTCGCATGCGCGAGCGGCGCGATCGACGACCGCGCTTTCGCCGCGCCGGCAGCCGCGGCGACCGCTTTCGGCACGGGGCGCAAGTAGAAGAGCGCAAAAATCCCCAGGCAGATCAGCAGCGATCCGATCCACTTCAGCGACCAACCCGGATCCCGTAAAATCTGGACGGAACTCTGGTTCAGGTTCTCGGGATTCCACGAGGCCTGCGAGATCTTGTAGGTAAATCCGGTGAATGTGAAAAGCGGACCCGATGGATAATTAAACGGGTTGTTCATGTGCGCGAAGCCCGTGCCCGTGCCGCCTTCGCGATCCGTCACGCGCACCGTGCTGCGGAAGCCCGCAGGCGTGTCATTTCCTTCGTTGCGCTCGACCTCGAAATTCACGAGTTCGAGACCGATCGGCAGGGGCTCGAGCCGGAATCCGTACGTGAAGAGCACCGGCTTTGGCTTCGTGGGCAGGCTGACCCGCCAGCCGCCGGGCACCCACTCCTCGTACGACTCGCCTTCCTTGTGCAGACGTACCTTCACGCCCTCGGTGAATTTGGTCGCCTCCAACTTGGTGGGTTTCTTCCCGGTATGGGGAAAGAACCGCGTGAATTCGACGGCCCGGGGCAACACTTCCGTGACCTGCAATTGCCAGTCCGCCCAACCCGTGTTGATCGGCTTGTTCAGCTCGAGCGTCCCTTTCAAAGGAACACCCGTGGACGTCGCCCGAAGCTCGTAGGTCAGGGCGCCGTCGGGCGCGACGAAAACGAAAGCCTGGTTGTTTCCGCCCGTCTCCGGCTCGCCCGCGAGAGGCGCCTCTCCTGCCGCCGGCGCCGCTAGTTGTCCCCGGATCCGCACCAGCACCGCGGGGTTGCGCGGCTCTTCGGAGGCGCTGCTTGGCTGACCATCCTTGAGCTCGAAATCCGGCCAGTATTCGTCAATGCGCAGCAGGATGCCGCTGCCGCTGCCCAGCTCCTCGTCGCGACCCTTGTCGCGCACCGGATCGAATTCATACGTGGCGCCCCGCCAGATGATTTCCAGCCGGCGTCCGTTCATGTCGGCGACAAGCTTGAGCTTGGCCCCACTGGCAATCGTGTCCTTGGCGGGCTGCGAGATTTGTTCGTTGGGCTTTTGGGCGAAGGCGATGATCACTTCATCCACCCGGCTCGCGACCAACGGCGCCGGCGGTGGGGGGGTTCCGTCCGCGGCGGGCGCCGGCGCCTCCATTTTCACCGCCGCAGGCCGGAGCCGCACCGCGGCCATGCCCAGATTCAGCGCGTTGTTGTCCGTGTTGTCATCGGCCAGCAACCAGCGATCGATGGTTTGATTCAAACGCGCGGAAACCAGTTTCACGTGCGCCGCCGGCTTTGCCGCAGCGGTATTGGCATCCACTTCCTTCGGCTCAAGCGCAGTGGCGAGGAAGGGCGCGTAGTCCACGACTTCGATCTGATAGCCGCTCACGGTCTGGCCCAACTTCCAAGGCCGTTCCGCGGTGGGCTTGCGCCCGATGATTTCCACCGGCCAGGCGAGCGAGCGCGCGCCGTCCTGCTGGAGATGCAGGACCTTTTGGTCGATCACGAGCTGGTTGTTGGGCGGACGCCCCTTGAAGATCGTCATCGTCCCTTCGATGCCCCATGACTTGCCGATGTAGGAGCCGATGAGGAGCGTGATGATGCCGAGGTGCGTGATGAGAAACCCGGTGTGATGCCGCTTCCAGGGCCAGCGGGACAAAGCCGCGAAGAGCAGGTTCAGGCCGAGGATGAGCAACCAGGCATTGAACCAGGACGCATCGTAGATGTAGGCCTTCGCGATCTTCGCATCGAAGCTCGTCTCGTAGAGCGTCCCGGCGACGCTCGCGACGATCAAGACGGCCAGCAGCAGGATCGCGAGCTTGACCGACGAAAAGAAACGAAAGACGCCCCGCCACAAAGCGCGCAGCGCCGGGGGCAGGGGTGCGACGACAGGCGGCGCGACCGGGGGCGGAGCGGGAGGGGCGGGGGCCGGGGAAACAGGCGGCATGGGTGTTGTTGAACGCGAGGAAGACGCGCGGAAACATGCGCGAGCACAGGGGGCGCATCAACCCCGCGAATCGAGTGTTGCTGACAGGCCGAAAATCCCTTCCGCGACCTGGGTTATTGATTCTCGAGTTCGGCGTTGCGCGGCAACCGAGCGTAAGGCAGGCGGGCGCCACCGAGAGTGAAGAAGTCCGCGCGCACATTCAAGGGCGCCTCAAAGCCGACCGTGCCGGAAACTCCCACGATATCGTCCTGGTCCACGCCGTCGCCCGAGATGCCGACCGCACCGATCAACACGCCATTGCGATAAAGCGGGAAACCGCCCGGGAAAATAGTGATGCCGTTGGGCAGATTTGGATTCGGCGCATAGCCGAAGGGTGGCGCGAACGAGAATTGGAGCTGCAACCCGTTGAAACTCGGCTGGCCATTGAGTCGTCCGGATGGTCCGTACGGCCCGGGCGGGGCAAAGTTGATCCCGGGCGGATAGTTGTCCTCGCCCAGGAAGCCGACCGTGCGCGAGGATTGCGCAATGGTATTGCTCGAGAAAAAGAGCGCGGTCCGCCCTTTTTGCGCCGCGACATCGAAACTGAAAAACGGCGCATTCGGCGTGCGGAAAATTCCGAGGATGGGTGGCTTCTTCGATGCGGCTGGGGCGTCCGGGCTGACGTTGGGATTGCCGATCACCACGATCCAGCACTGCATCGCGCTACCGATCGGGAGTCGAATCGCCCCGCGGGTGGTCGACGCGCGGACCGCCCCCTGCATGATGATCTGGTGCACCTCTGCGGCGGTCAGGCGGGGCTGCCCCTGGATGGTGCCGGGATTCGGATCCGCGATGACCGGGAAACGGAATTCGCCGGTTTGGCCATTAAAGGTCTCCTTCGGAAAATTGAAGGTGGGCGGCGCCGCCTTGAGCACAAAGGGTTGCGCCACCGCGCCGGGCAGGCCCGCGAAAGGAAGGCGATTATTGAGCACCGCGCGTCCGGCCACATAGGGAAAACGAATGCCGTCGTTCGTCACGTTGTCCGCCTTCACAGAGTCCGGGGGCTCGAAACCGATTTGACCGGCCAGAGCGACATCTTCTTCAATCACGATGCCGGCTTGCTGGTTCCGCAATTCCAGGTCGAAGGGAGCAAGCAGCGCCTCATCCTCCGGCTGAGGAAAGACGCCGATGCCACCCACGAGAATGCCGTTCTTGAAAAGCGGCACGCTGGCGCAGCGTCCACTCAAGCGCGTATTCTGGATGCCCGTTCCGAGTGAATTCACGACAAAGCCGTTCCCGGGCACCGCATCCGGACCCTTGAAACGGTTCACATCGGAGAAGGGAAGATTCGAAAACGCCACGCCCACCAGCGGGCCCGGCGGACGATTGCCGACCCCGGGCGGAAAGTTCTGCTGGATAATGAATTGGGCGACGCGCGAGTTGAACGCGTTCTGATTGCTCGAAAGATACGAAGCCGTGCCAGCCTCGCGAATGGCGGCCCCAGCGGCGCTGAGTCTTCCCAAGACGGGGTCCAAGGCGTTGGAGGGTTGCTGTCCCGTCACGCTCCACACCCCCAGCACAAAACCCTCGACATCAGTGACCGCGATTACGGCGCGCGGCGAGACCTCCTGCGCGCGACTCACCGCCTGCGCGATGATCGTCTGGACGTCGGTCAGCGTGAGCTGCGTCTGGGCCAGAACGCCGAGAGTTGGCCACGTGAGAAAGAGCGACGTAGCGAGGGCAAGAAATCGTGGACGCATCATGGCGGGGAAATTCGATTCGCAACGGATAGCGAACGGGCTGCCTGCTCGGCAAGCAGAAATGCGCGGAATGACTCTGCCACCCAAAAGTGAAGGTCGATCCACCTCGGCGGACTTGGGCGGTGAGGGAATCGAACCCCCGACCAACTCGGTGTAAACGAGCCGCTCTACCGCTGAGCTAACCGCCCTTGCGCCCGGAATATGCGCCGGATGCCGAAACGCGCCAGCCCGGCGCGCTGCAAAAAATGCCGCGGGCTTGGGGAAACCGCGTGCCTCCTGCCCCGTGCTTCCCGCAAAAAAACGCCCGGCCCGCTATTTTCTCGTCATGACGGTCACTTCGCTCCAGTCCGTCTCGGCGCCCTCGGCGAGGCGCGCCTCGGCCATTTTGCAATATCGCTCGATCAACGCGTCGCCCGGGCGCCTTCCGAGGGCACGTTGAAAAGCGGCGAGTGCGCCGGCCGCGTTACGCGCGCGATAAAGCCGCAGTCCTTCTTCGTAATCCTCGATTCCACCTGCCTGCAATTGCGCGCGCAATTCCCCCTTGTCTTCTCCCAGGACGGTAAAAATCTCGACCGGCGTTTTCTTGCCCTGGGGCAGGTTGAAGTCCGCGTGCTGCAGAACGAAGCGATCCCGAACCAATTCCGCGATTTTTTCGCCGATCACGAATTCCACCCGGTACAATTTAGTCAGGCCTTCGAAGCGGGACGCCGTGTTCACGGCGTCGCCGATGACCGTGATTTCCATCTTGCCGGCGGATCCCTCCCGCGGGGGTGCACCCATTTCACCGACGATGACATCGCCATGGTTCACCCCGATGCCGATGTGAAATTCCTTTTTCCCCTGCGCGAGCCAGCGGGCATTCATTTCGCGCAGCGCTTCCAGCATGGCGAGCGCGCACCGCACCGCATCGCAGGCGTCTTCCTTCGGGCCCTTTGTCGTCGGGGTGTTTCCCCACACCGCCATCACGGCATCGCCGACGAACTTGTCGACCGTGCCGTTGTAGCGAAAAACGCACGCCACCATCTCGCCCAAATACTCATTCAACTGCCCAACGAGCGCGCCTTGCGCACCTTCATCGATGGCGGACTCCGTCATGGCCGTGAATCCGCGAATGTCCGAAAACAGGATCGAGACCGGCATGCGCTTTCCGCGCTTCATCGTTTCAAAGAACACGGGGTCGTCCATGATGGCGCCCACGACATTCGCCGACATGTAACGCTCGAGGGTCCGGCGGGTGCGAGCCCGCTCGACGCGCACCGAGGTGTAGTCGTAGACGAGCACGCCCGTCCCACTCCCCATCAAGGCGAGAATTGGAGAGGCAATCAGGAGATACGTGTCGAACTGCGCGTAAGCGACGAAGGCGATCCCGAGCAGAGCGGCGGCGATCAGCACCTCCAAAAAGAAACGCAGCAACGCCCGCGACGAAGCGATGCTGAGAATAAAAACTCCCAGCCCGCCCAGGCACGTCACGAGAACTGCCAGGGAACGCGTCGTTTCGCGCAGGAAGGCTTTGCTCATGAGGGCATTCAAGGCGTGCAAATGCACCTCGGGACCAGGCATCGGTCCCTTTGTTGTCGGTTGGATGTCTTGGGACCAATTCCCATACGGCCCAATCATGACGACTTTGTCCTTGAAGGCGGCGCCGTTGCCAAAATTTCGCTCCCAAAAACGGGGGACAAAGAGCCAGAAAAAAGGTTGCGGCGCGAACGTGCCCGCAGGACCTGCGAACCGGAAATAAGTCTCTTTCGTCCCTGGAGGAACATTCGCGCCGAGGCCAATTTTCTCGGCAGCCCGCGCCGAAAGCGCCGTGAATTGATCGGTGGGATCCGAAGACGGAGGGAACCCGCCCAACTCTCGTTGATCGATGTGAAATCGGGCTCCGCGGATTCTGCCGTCACGATTGTCCGGGAAAAATGTCACCAGTCCGATGAATGAGCTCGCCTTCTCCAGAGGAAGCACCGTGGAGGGTGGAATCTGCATCGCGTCCCCTCCGCCCTTCGCTCCGTCTTCGTCCTCGACCCGGGGAACGTAGTTGCAGCCGATGACCACCTTGTTGGGATAGCGCTCGAGCGCCGCCTGCAGGGCCCGGTCTCCGGCAGCCGGCTTTGGAAACAGGAAGTCGACCATGACCGCTTTCGCTCCGGCTTCGAACAACTTGTCGATGGCCAGCGCATGCACCTCGCGGTTGTAGGGCCAGCCGACACTCATCAAATTGAGTGCGCGGTAGTCCCGTGACTCGCGCGGGATGTCGGCAAAACTCGTCTCGAGGTCCAGTGCTTCGATCCCGATCGATACCTCATCCACGCCGAGATAGACGAGGTCGGGCGAAACCGGTTGCTCCGGCCCCAGCCGCACCATTTCGTTGCGGAGAGCCATTTCCAACTCGGGCAACCAAGGGCCGATCGTGGCGAGGAAGCGGAGGATCGGATCCTGTTTCGCGGTTTCATCCGGTCTCGACACGCTCGCGAGCTTCAGCTCCCGCCGGACCCGGATCAGGCGCCCGTAGTAGATATCCCCCGCGAACTGGAAGAAAAGCGTCACGCCAACCGAGACCGTGCACATCGCGGCGATAATGAGCGTGCGAGTGCGGAGGGGAAGAGCCACGCCGGAACCGAAGCAAAAAGCGTGGCGCAGCGCCAGCCCTCGATTCAGGACGCCGCTGCCGCCGATGGAGCGAACCGTTCCGCACACCAGCAGACACCAGCAGCTCTTCTCTCGATTATCGATTGCGGATCTCCCGCGCCGCGGTAGAATCTTCGTCCGATTTACGCGCACGTGGCGGAATGGCAGACGCGCACGGCTCAGGACCGTGTGAGGCAACTCGTGGAGGTTCGACTCCTCTCGTGCGCACCACCCCAGGTTGGACCGTCGCTGCCAGGAAGGTGAGCCCGGTGCGGACGCGCGCCGTTTGCGACGGCTCTTGACCACCAGTAAGGGACCCGTCGTGGTCGTACTGCTGATCGAAATCGGGAACACGCACGCGAAGTTCGCCGACGCAGATTTGCGCCTGCTCGAGAAAATTCCCACCGCGCGGCTTACGCCGGCAGCCGTGCGGCGCATCGCGCGCTCGCTCGGCGCCACCGAATGCTGGGTCGTCTCCGTCGTGCCGGCCGCCACGCGTCTCGTCCGGGACGCCTTTCCCGGGCGCGTGCGCCTGATCCGCTCGCGCGACGTCACGGGTCTAACGCTCTCGCCCACCCTCCCGGCGCCGGAGCGCATCGGGGTCGACCGTCTGCTTCTCGTGCGCGGCGCCCTCGCCCTGGGCCTGCGCGCACCCCTGCTCGCCATCGATGCCGGCACCGCCTGCACCTTCAATGTCCTCGCGGCCGGGAACGTCTTCCTGGGTGGTGCCATTGCCCCGGGCGCCTCGGCCTTTACCGACTACCTCGCGGACCGCACGGCCCGACTGCCGCGACTCGGGCCGGTCCCGGCCGATGGGACGATTCCCGCCATCGGGAGAGACACCGCCGAGGCCATGCGCAGCGCTGCCGCCCACGGCTTTGCCGGGATGGCGCGCGGCATTGTCGAGGCGATCCGGGCGGAGCTCGGGGTTCGCCGGTTACCTCTCATCCTCACCGGCGGAGCATCGACCCGACTCCTGTCGGCCTTCCCGCCCAGCACCCGGCACGACCCGCTCCTGGTTCTGCGCGGTTTGGCCACCTGTCTGGCCTGAGTGGCCGGAAATTGGACAAAGGGGGCGACCTGTCCCATCTTCCCGGCCCTTTCCGCTAAAACCGTCATGTCGATTCTGATTTCTCTCCTGCTGGGCATCCACATCATTGTGTGTTTTTTGCTCGTCGTTGTGGTGCTCATGCAGCGTCCGAAAAATGAAGGTCTCGGCGCGGCTTTCGGCGGCGGCATGACGGAGAATATCTTCGGCGCCCGCACCACCGATGTGCTGCAAAAGATCACCGGCTACATGGGGGCCATCTTCGGCATCCTGACCATCGCGCTGGCTTACCTCTACGCGCACCAAAGCCTCGGCAGCGGGACGATTGGCCAGAATCTCATCGGTACCCCGGCGCCGAAGACCGCGCCCGCCGTCGTGCCCGCACCCGCCACGACCGGCGTGCCAGCCACTCCCACTTCACCCGTCCCGTCCTCGACCGATCCCGCCGCTGTGCCAGCCCCCGCCCCCAGCCTGGCTCCGACCGCCGCCGAACCCGCCGCCGTTCCGGCTGCTTCCCCCGCCGCTTCGGTGGCGCCTGAAGTGGTTCCGGCCGTTCCTGCCGCGACTCCTGTTATTCCGTCCGCCGTCCCGGAGGCCTCGCCTGCGGCGACGGCGGCACCGGCTCCCAGTGCGACGCCGGAGAAGAAGTAGGTTTCTCGATTCGCGGTGGTCGGGAGTGGAAATCCGCCGATGGTGCGCGTTCGCATGAACCACGAAGAACGCGCCGCCCAGTTTCGAGAGCGGTTTCACGCGCTGAAAGACGCGCTCCACCAAGTCATCGTCGGCCAGGACGAAGTCATCGAAGGGGTCCTCGTCGCCTTCTTCGCCGATGGGCACGTCCTGCTCGAAGGCGCGCCCGGACTCGGCAAGACGGCCCTCGTCCGCGCGCTCGCCTCGGCGGTCGACCTCCATTTTTCCCGGGTCCAATTCACCCCGGACCTCATGCCCGCCGATATTCTCGGCACCAGCATCATCCGTGAGGACGAAAACGGCCGGCGGGTCTTCGAGTTTCAGCCGGGTCCGGTTTTCACGAATCTGCTCCTGGCCGATGAAATCAATCGCGCGACGCCCAAGACGCAGAGCGCGTTGCTCGAAGCGATGCAGGAACGCCAGGTGACTGCGGGCGGCGAAACGCGCCCGATGGCGCAACCTTTCCTCGTCCTCGCCACCCAGAATCCGCTCGAAATGGAGGGCACCTATCCGCTGCCAGAGGCGCAGTTGGA
>JBBRQH010000035.1:0-52735 GCA_038226705.1 Chthoniobacterales bacterium
ACCTGCACTTTCCGCGCGAATCCGACCCCCATGCAGCTCCACGAGCATGCGCGAGATCGCGAGACCCAGACCGAGGCCGCCAAATCGATGCGAACCTCCGCCGGCGGCATGGTCGCCTTGCGCGAATGATTCAAAAACGCGGGCGAGTTCCTCCGGCGTCAGGCCAATCCCGGAATCGACGATTTTGATCGTGATCTCGCGCCCCTCGGGTGGATTGAACGTTTCCACGGTGATGCGCCCTCCTTCGGGCGTGAATTTCACGGCGTTGCGCAAGACGTTCCAGAAGACTTGCTGAAGGCGCACGGCATCGCCCTGCACTTCGGGATGCTGCGCCCGGAAATCGCACTTCAGCACGATCCGTTTTTGGTTTGACTCCCGCGCCACCGTGGCGAGCGCGTCCGCGATAATCTCGTGTGCATCGATGACCTGCAGATCGAGTGCCAGCTTGCCTCGCGTGATGCGGGTAAGATCAAGCAGGTCGTCGATAAGCCGTGCTTCCAGCGCGACGTTACGGCCGATGACTGCAAAATCGTCCCGCACCTCTGCCGAAAGGTCCGGGTTGCTGGCTGCATCGCTGGCCAGGAGGAGAATGGGGCTGAGGGGAGTGCGCAGTTCATGGGAGAGCGCCGCCAGAAAATCGTCTTTCGCCACGCTGGCCCGTTCCGCGGCGTCGCGCGCCTTGCGCACATCCCGCAGCAGCTGGGTCCGCTCCAAGCCGGAGGCGACCAGATCCGCCAGCGTGTGCATCAGCCGCAGTTCCTCGTCATCGAATGTATCCCGGGTGCGGGAAGCGAACGAGAATGTGCCCAGCAATCGCTGCCCGGCCTGCAGCGGGTAACATGCGCAAGCTCGCGCACCCAGCCGTCGAATCAGTTCGGTTTCGCAGCGGTCCGATTTCTGCAGCTCGGTCGAAACGCATGGTCGCGGACGCCGGGGCGGTTGTCCGCAGAGGGTCTCATTTTCCCTGATTTCCGCGCACGCCGCAATCTGGGTGGCGTCCAGGCCCAGGCTGTCCGCCAGAACGAGCCTTGTGCCCTCACCCGAGAGCCTGAAGTGAACAAAAATGTCGATGTCGAGTTCACGGGCCAAGTTTCGAAAAATGTCCCCGGTCAAGACGGGAGTCGACTCTGCTTTCAGCAGCTCCGTCGCCACCGCGGACAGGAGTTCAGCCCGCCGGGCGTGGGCTTCGAGGGCGGCTTCGGCGCGCTTGCGCTCGATGCATTGCGCCACGCCGTCCGCCACCGGGCGCATCTCTTCCAGAATCGCCCGCGGGACGGGCTCACGGGAAAAAAAGCCGATGACGCCGACGGTGCGCTCCTCGACGATCAACGGGTAGCCGCCGAAAGCCACAAGGCCTTCGCGTCTGGCCCATTCCGGATCGCGGACGTGGGGATCGGTGGCGAGCGAGTTGGTCAGATGAGGTTGGCGGGTCTGCGCGATGAAGCCCACCTTCCCGTCCCCGAGCTGCACGCGCAGGTCCCGATCTTCCAGATCCGAGACCGATCCTGCGCTGGCCTGAAGTTCGAGGGTATCGGTGCCGTGGTTCAAGGTCCACACCCGGGCGAGCGCCGCCCCCAGTTTTTCCACCATCAGTTCCACGCATTCCTGCAGCATTTGGGCGAGCGGTACGTGCTTCGAAAGGATGAAGGCGATTTCTTCGCGGAGTGACGCCAGGCGCGTTCGCTCGATCTGCGCCGCCTCCGCGAGTTTGCGTTCGGTTACATCGACGCAGGCTCCGACCACGGAGTCGGGCCGGGTCTCGGCCCCACGCATGGTGCGGCCTTTGACATAGATCCAGCGCACACATCCTTCCTTCTTAAACACGCGGAACTCCAGCTCGAGGTCCGCACCCGTGCGCGCGCTCTCTTCAAACTGGAGAGCCATCCTGCTGCGATCGTCGACCTGAGCCCGGGAGAGAAAATGCTCGAGCGTATTCGAGTCACCTGCGCCTGTGCCGCCCAGCAAGCCGTCCAGGTTCTCGTCCCACTCGAACGAATTTGTCGGCAGGTGCCAGATAAAGGTGCCGGTCGAGGCGGCGTTCAAAGCAGCTCCAAGGCGTTGCTGCTTTTCGCGGAGTGCTCCTTCGGCTTCCCGCTGCGCGGTGATGTCGGTATTGGTGCCAAACCATTGCCGGACGCGGCCGGACTCATCGCGGATCGGAAACGCGCGGGAGAGAAACCACCGGTACCGACCATCCCGCCCCCGCAATGGAAAGGTATCCTCCCAGTTCTTCCCGGCTGCGACATGCTCGCGAAACTTTTGCATGACCTGCTCGGCGTGCGCCGGATCGTGCAAATTTCGCCAGCCTCCGCTTTGCATCTCCTCCCAAGTCGTCCCGGTGTACTCGTACCACCGTTTGTTATACCAATGAACGGCTCCGGCGGAGTCCGCCATCCAGGCGAGCTGGGCGATATTATCGGCGAGGAGCCGAAAGCGTTCCTCGCTGGAGCGCAGTTGCACCACGAGGTCGCGAATTTGATATTGCCGCTCCCGGGCCCGCAATGCGACTTCGATCGTCCGGATCAGGGTGTCCGCGCGAAACGGCCGTTCCAGCAAAGCGATATTCGACCCCGAGCGAATCAGGTGCGAATGCCTGACGCGCCACTGGCCGGGGTCGCCGCCTCCCGCCGTGATGATGGCGATGGGAACGTCAGACCACGCAGGCTGGCGCTGCAGGGCTTCGAGGAGAACCTGGTGGGATTCCCTGCCGAGAGCCTCCTCGGCGAGCAGGATGGCGCCGCACCCTCGTTCGAGGCGTTCGCAAAGGTCGCTGAAATTGGGACAGACCTCCGTCCGAATCCCGGAGTTCTTCAGGAACTCCGACGAAAAGGCGGCGTCGTTTCCAGTCGGTGCGAGGATCAACACCCGCTGTTCGCCGGAACTCACTGGAGGCAGGGAAGAATCCCCTTTCGCCGTCAGACTTTCGCTTGTCTTCGCCCCGCTCATGCGCGGTCCCCGTTGGGCGCAGAAACGGACTCGGCTCCGTGGAAAGTTGGGACCCCGGCCAAGACCCCTTGAAACGCGGTGAGGGGTTCTCCGACTTTAATTCCTCCGGATGAAACCGTGATCTCCCGGATCGTTCGCTCGTGGTTGCCGCTGCGCTTTTTGATAATTGAAAGGGCCTGTTTCACCGATCCGCGCGCCTCGAAGTAGCGGAGCAAGACGACCGTGTCCGCGAGATAGGTCAAGTCGACGCTGGACTGCATTGGCCCAACTAAACCTTGTTGGGCGAGAACCATGATCGTGATGACTCCCTGCTGATTTAGATAAGCGAGTAACTCGTGCAGTTGAAGGCTGAGGTAGCGCTCCTCGGGCATGGCATTGAGGTACCCATTGAGGCTGTCGACGACGACGAGGCGGGTGCCCTTTTTCACCTCGTGGCGAATCCGATGAGTCAGTTCGCCCGGTGAAATTTCGGCTGGATCGATCTGCTCCAGTTGGATGACACCGCTTTCGACGTAGGGCCCGATATCCATTCCCAGTTGTCGAGCGCGCGACAAGAGCGTTCCGAGCGTCTCGTCGAACACGAAGAACAGAACGCGTTCGCCCTTTCGGCCCGCTTCGAGGGCGAACTTGATGGCGAGGGTGGATTTTCCCGTGCCCGGGGGTCCCAAGAACATGTTGCTCGTGCCACGGTCCAGGCCCCCGCCCAGGAGTGCGTCGAGTTCCGTGATGCCACTTGGGAAGCTCTCGCGCTGGAATTCGGCATGATGCTCAGCCGCGATCAGGCGGGGGAAAATCACCATGCCCCCCTTTTGCAGGATCAAATCATGGTTTCCTTCGCGGAATTTCACCCCGCGGATTTTCTGCACATTGATTTGCCGGCGGGAGATTCCGTAGTCGGGGGACGAGCGCTGCAGGACAAAAACTCCGTGGGCGATGCTCTCGACCTGCTGGTCGTGATCTCCCGCCGTGCGGTCGTCCAGAAGCAGAACCGTGCATTTTCGACCTGCGAAAAATTGTTTGAGCTGCAGGATCTGCCTCCGGTAGCGGAGGGGCGTCTAAGCGAGCATCCGCATCTCGGAGAGTGAGTCGAAAACCACCCGCGTGGGTTTTACTTTTTCCACTTCCTCGAGGAAGGCCTCGGTCGTCCGGTTCAACTCCACCTCCGATGGATGGAAAAAGGTGTTCTCCGTTTCGCGCTTCAGCTTTTCCTCCATGGCCGAGAGTTCGAACAGGCGAATCTCGTCCAGGCACCAGCCGTGCGAGCGGGCGACGGCATCGAGTTCTTCCTTCGTCTCAGAGAGCGTGATGTAGAGACCCTTTTCACCCCGGCGCGCGCCTTCCTGGAGGAATTGCAAGGCGATCGTGGTTTTGCCGACACCCGGGTCGCCCTGCAAAAGATAAAGCCGGTGGGCGGGGAGGCCGCCCCCCAGAACTTCATCGAATCCAGTGACTCCCGTTGGGCAACGGGAGGGCTGCGCAGCGGCACTGTCGCTCATGACGAAAAGGGTTCTGAACGGAAGTTTGGGTTTTTAGATTCTCGCCTTCTCTTCGGGCGTGACCGGCAATCCGGGTGTGGCGGGGAGCACAAAATAAAATCGTGATCCATTGGGAACAACCGGCTCATATCCGGTCGTGCCGCCCTGCAGTTCCACCAAGCGCTGCACAATCGGGAGACCCAGGCCGTGCGGGCTGTTCAGTTCATGCAGGCGATGAAAGGGGGTGAACAAGGCGAACCGTTTTCCCATGTCCACGCCGCGGCCTCGGTCTTCGATCCAGAATTGAAACTTATCATCTGCTTCGGACCAGCCCAGTTCGATGAGCGGATTGGGTCCCGCGTGCTTCAAGGCGTTCCCCAACAGATTCCACCAAATCGTCTCGAGCCACGGCTTCACCCCGTCGACTTCCGGCCAAGCCGTCGGGTAGGTAATGGACGCGTGCAGTTCCAGGCTTTTTCGCTCCAGACGCTCTTTGGCGACGAGAACAATGGGGCCCATCGGACATTTTTCCGGTGCGGAGGGAGCAGCCGAGGCCCGCACCATGTAACTGACCCGCTCCAGGAGTTTAGTGGCCTCGTCGGCCGAAGCGATGACCCGCTCGGCAAGCGCCATGCAGCCTGCGGGATCTTCCGGCGCCAACTCGCGCAAAACTTCCGCGGAGGTGATGATCCCTCCGAGCGGCGCACGTAAATCGTGCGTGATCCGGCGACTGATGGTGAGCAGGTCGCCCCGGAGCCGGGCGTTGGTTCTCTGCAAGGCGTGGGTTTCTCGCGCGGAACGAAAGATTGCTGCCGCCGCCGCGGGGGAGGACATTTCCTCGAGAGCTGAGACGACCAGTTGGCCATTCGCCGTTGCATCCGAAGTGACATGAACAACCGCCCAGCGGGGCAGCCCCGCCGGATCGAGCGCGTTGGCCGCCCGCGCCACCTCCCCGGCGCTCTGACTGGCAAAAACAAGGACTTCGCAGCCGCGCTCGGCGGGTCGCTCAAGTGCCTCGTCCACATCTGTCACCCTCCTAAAAGACGCCTGTGGAAAGGCCAGGCTCACTCCGCCCCGCACGAGTTTTTCGACCTCGGCGCCTCCGCCTACGAGGAGCACTGTAGGATCTGGCATGGGATCTTCAGGAAGAGTTGGGAGCACGTCTCGTCGTCCTCGGAGGTAAAGTCAGGGTTCACCATAGGGGCAAATTTGTCTTCAGGCATTCCCGTTAACCGACCTGCCGACGGGACCGGGTGCTGGGCCGTTGGATGGCCGGGGCAGCGGCGCGAGAAGAGACGAAGCGAGAGCGGGCTTGATGCGCGAGAAAGATGGATGACTTCACAGAAGAGACTTCACGCGCCCCTGAAGCCCGGGCAGCAAGGCCGAAATTTCCGTATGGGGAAACGCCGGCTTGAAAGAAGGCTCTACACGATAGTCTCGGTGTGACCTTGCGAGTCGGCGATGCAAGATACAATTCTCGACGTCGTTAAAAGCGAGGTGGGCACGGCGCTGAAATGAATCGGTGCCTAGGGCATGCGGGCAGCTTTCACTTCGAGCTGGTTGTCGACCGGTGCGCTGCCCGCCACGCGCTTGGCGATGTCGCCAATCGTGGTTTTTTCTGCGTCGCTCACCACCGGTCCGCGCAGCGTGACTTTGCCGTCTGCCGTCGTGATGATTTTGACGTTCTTCGCGGTCATTGAGAGATCCTTTTTCGCCATCAAGGATTTCCGGATTTCCCGGGTCGTCGCCACATCCTTGGACGCGTTCGACTGATCCAGCGGCGTGAGGGTTGAGCCGTCGCGATCCCGCTTGTTTCGGTCCGTGTTATCGGCCGGCTTGGCTGGATCGATGGGCTTCGCAGTGTCGGTTGGCTTGGCCGGAGTAGCCGGTTTCTTCTCGTCGCCGAGGAGCAGGGCGGACGACGCGCAGAGGGAAAGGGCAATGAGGAGCAGTTTCTTCATGATGGGATGGGTTTGGGTGGGGAAGCTGACCGGAATGACCCTAAGTTCACGCGCTGGGCGGTGGCGGACTATTCGCCAGGCTTGGTCCGGGAATGGAACCGGGAGCCAGTTCAACCGGCCCCCGAAGTTTGTCTTTGCTTGGGAATCTGGCGGGCGAGACCGATTGGGGAACCGGAGCTGGCCCCGATGATGGGAGGGCTGAACCGGTTCCTGTCCCAGGCGAGTTCACCGCTTCTGCGGCGGATGACGCGTTGGTCGCCTTTGCAGGGCCAACCAGGCTGTTTGGTTCTGGGAGAGGAGTCGGCTCGGGTTCGCGGCGTGTTCCATCGAGCCGCGCGGCCGTCGAGGAGGTCTTGCCGGGGGTGCCGGCAATCGAAACCGCGGTTGTTCCGAGTTTCAAGTGGAGAGACTCGATCCGGTTGCGATGCATCGCGATCGTGGCCAGGATCCGCTCCGCCAGGGTCTTGACTTCGGGATTCGTGGCGGACTCCGCCAATTTGACGAAAGCGGCGGCGTCCTCTTTTTGCTCATTGCGGGCTTGATCGAGGTAGGTTCGATCAAAGGAATCACCGGAGAGCACGGCGAGGGCGCGCAGCGTCTGCTCGTGCTGGGAGTCGAGCACGGGGACGACCGGCACGGCATATTTTTCGGCGGTTGCGACAATCTCCTTCGCGGACTGGGCGCACTCGGTCGCGAGCAAGCGCCCTGATTCCTTCACTTCTGGCAGAGCGCCCTTCTCGCGCGCCAACTCGCCCAGGCGGGCCTGGAAGACCGTTCCCTGCAGCGCCGCTTTCAGGAACGATTGCTCCTCGGATGGAAGCGGAGTCAGCTTTTCGGCCGCCGAGCAGGGCACAGGAATCGCCAGAACCCCCGCGACCAGGACGAAGGCGAAGCGGAGAACGGCGACTCTCATCAGGCTCGCTTCGCTTCCGGAGAGCCCTCTGGTCGTATCGTCCGCCGTCGAATCAGACAACGCTCGGCGGTGTACGTGGCCAGGAACCTCTCCGGCAGAAATACAAATTGCCCGACGCGCCACTCTGGCTACGTTCTCGACCCCAGTTGTGGCGCGCGGAACGTTTTCTGCGCGTCTTTTTTGTCAACCGGTCAACCAAGCCACCCAACCCCAACCCATGAGCAACGTCTCAAACAACCCCCACACCCTCCTATGACATCGATGATGGAACTGCTCGCGAAGTCCATGCGCGAATACAAGGAAGGGACAATCATCAAGGGCCGTGTACTCGAAGTGCGCGCCCGCGAAATCCTCGTCGATATCGGCTACAAGTCGGAGGGCGTGATCGGCCTCCACGAGTTCGAAGACGTGGATAATCTCGAAACTGGCGACGAGGTCGAAGTCCTCCTCGAACGCCTTGAAAACGACGAAGGAATGGTCGTGCTTTCCCGGGAGAAAGCGATGCACCGCCAGAACTG
The DNA here is from genome assembly GCA_038226705.1 of Chthoniobacterales bacterium. Lineage (GTDB taxonomy): Bacteria > Verrucomicrobiota > Verrucomicrobiia > Chthoniobacterales > SZAS-18 > SZAS-18. The sequence goes on from JBBRQH010000035.1 coordinate 7,814, forward strand.
GGAGAAGATCGTCAAGGTCTTCCACGGCGGCGGTCTCATCAAAGGCAAGGTTAAGGCCGCGGTCAAAGGCGGGCTCCTCGTCAACATCGGCGTCGAAGCGTTCCTGCCCAGTTCGCAGGTCGATATCGTCCAGCCGAAGGACCTCAATGTTTACGTGGGCAACACGTACGATTTCAAAATCGTCAAGCTGAACGACGACCGCAAGAATGTGGTCCTCAGCCGCCGCGAGCTGATCGAGCAGGAGCGCGCCGAGAAGCGCCAGCGCTTCCTCGAGACGGTCAACCCGGGCGAGACGATTCAGGGCACGGTCAAGAACCTCACCGATTTCGGTGCGTTCATCGATCTCAATGGCATCGACGGTCTGCTTCACATCACGGACATGACCTGGGGCCGCCTCAGCCACCCGAGCGAGTTGCTCAAGGTGGGCCAATCCCTCAACGTCCTCATTCTCGACATCAATCGCGAAAAGGAGCGGGTTTCCCTCGGCCTCAAGCAGATGGCCGGCAATCCCTGGGACAAAATCGAAGAGCGCTTTCCAGTCGGCCAGCGCGTCAAAGGCAAGGTCACGAACCTCGTTCCCTACGGCGCATTCGTGCAGATCGAAGAAGGCGTCGAAGGCCTCATCCATGTTTCCGAGCTCTCCTGGACGAAGCGCATCGTGCGTCCGGCGGACGTGCTCTCCGTCGGCCAGGAAGTCGAAGCGGTCGTGCTCGGCGTCAATAAGGACGAGCAGAAGATCTCGCTCGGCCTGCGCCAGCTCGACACCAATCCTTGGGACGAGATCGAGCAGCGCTACCCCGCGGGCAAGGTCATCGAAGGCCAGGTGCGCAACATGACCGCCTACGGCGCCTTCGTCGAAATCGAAGAAGGTATCGACGGCATGATCCACGTCTCGGACATGAGCTGGACCCGCAAGGTCAATCATCCGAGCGAAGTCCTGAAGAAGGGCGACGTGGTGAAGGCAGTGGTCATCGACATCGACAAGACCAACCAGCGCATCAGCCTCGGCATGAAGCAGCTCGAGAACGATCCATGGCGCGAAATCGACGCCCGCTACAAGATCGGCGATCTCGTGAAGGGCACCGTGACGAAGCTCGCCAGCTATGGCGCCTTCGTGCAACTCGCCGACGAAATCGACGGCCTCGTGCACATCTCCCAGCTCAGCGAAGACCGCGTGGACAAGGTCAAAGACGTCCTCAAGGTCGGGCAGGAAGTGGAAGCCCGCGTCATCAAGGTCGACAAGGGCGAGCGCCGCATCGGCCTCTCCATCAAGGCCGCGAACTACTCCGAGGAAGACCTCAAGCGCGAAACCGAAGCGTTCGACACCATCCGGCCCGGCGAAGACCTCGTCGGACTCGAGCAGGCGTTCCTGGCGGCCGAGGAATACCGTCCCGGCGACGCGAAGAAGAAGTAAGCGCCGAGCGCAAAGTCATTTCAAAAGCGCGGCCCGTCGCAAGACGGGCCGCGTTTTTTGTGGGGAGAGTGGGCGCCGAGGCGGCGTCAGCGAATAAGTCGCGACACCGCGGCGAGGAGGAACAGAACGCGTGCCCGCCATGCATCTTGCGGCACACGATCTTTTGTCATCCTGAGACTGCGAAAGCGCTGCGCGCAATGGAAGGCGGGACAAGAACTCGGTTTTGGGTCGCAGAGCGACCGCTGATGGTAGCCGTGGCCCCGCAAAGCGCGCAAAGCGGGACCACCGGCCTTGCGCGCTTTCATTGATTGAATCGCGGAGCGACGTTTGCACCCGTCCAACAGATAATTTCTTTGGCCGAAGCGTGCCGGAGGGCCTCAAGCCATTGGTATTTTGGGCGGACAACTGTGCGCGCATTCGATCCCAAAATTTCGCACTGCGTCGTTTGCGGGCATTGACCATGGGGCTGGCTTGTCCCTGCGCCTATGTTGCGCAAGTCGAAGACGTCCCTCGCCAGTTCTTGTCCCGCCTTCCATTGCGCGCAGCGCTTTCGCAGTCTCAGGATGACAAGGAAAGTGGCGCCGCAACCGCTTGACAGAACTGCACCACGATCAACGCAATGGGCCTGCGCGCGACCAAGCGAATCGCCTGACGCGACTCGCGATTTTCGCGACAACTCGCCGCGTTACGACTCGGGCCAGACTCCTCACACCGCATCCGACAAACTCGAGAATGTGAAATCGCGGATCACCAGGGGCGGCACCATCGATCCGTTGACGCGTTCCGGCTTTCCCAGCGCCTCGAGGTTGTTCAGCATGATCACGGGGCTCTCGTTGAAGCGCAGGTTCTTCACGGCGTATTTGATCTCGCCATCCTCGACGTAGAACGTGCCGTCGCGGGTCAGTCCGGTGTAGAGCAGGGTTTGCGGATCCACCTCACGGAGGTACCAAACGCGGGTGACGAGGATGCCCCGCTTCACACTCTTCACGAGCTCCGGAAGCGATGACTTGCCGCCGGCCATGTTGAATCCGGGTGGGCCTTCGTACGTTGCAATGCCGCGCGTGAGCATTCCTCCGTCGAGGGGTGCGGGGCCTTCGGCCGTGACGCTGTTTTTTCTGCCCCAGAAACGGGAGTAGGCGAGATTCGTCACCACGCCGTCCTTGATCCAATCAACCCGCCGGCGGGCGCGTCCGTCCGAGGACCACGGCACGTTGGGCGCTTCAGGCTCGACGGGGTCCGAATAAATGTGGACGCGCTCGTCGACGAGTTTCTCCCCGCGCCGGTTGCCTCCACCCGGCTTGCACAGAAAGGTTCGACCTTCATCGGTCTGGCGCGCATCCATCGAGGTGATCAACACGCTCAAGAGATCGCCGGCCGCCACCGGTTCGAGAATCACGGTGTATTTTCCCGGCTCGACGGCGCGGGTTTCGACCGAAGCGAGCGCCTTTTGGATGGCGAACGCAGACACCTTGGCGGTGTCCATTTTCGCCGCGTCATTGAAATCGCAAACCCCGTAGCCGGACCCTTTCCCGTCCGCTGTGCGTACCGTGACGGAAAACTCCGCGAAGGTGGCGCGATGATAACCCCGCAGTCCGCGCGTATTCGCGACCGCGGCAAAGAGGACGCTGTCGCTCAGGTAACCCGCGGCCACGAGTTTCTTCTCCCGGCAGGGTTCAAGGCTGGCGGCCGCTGCTTTCGCGCGGAAGGTCGGATCGATTTTGGCCGTCGACTCAAAAAAGGCCTTCGGCTTCGTGAACTCCTGCGGGCCGAGAAACTCGACGTATTCCGGGTTCTCCGGCGCGAGCTTCGCGAGATCCTCCGAGCGGCGCACCACCTTCTCGAGCGAGGCATCGTCGAACTCGTTGATCGTCGCGACGCCGGACTTCTGGCCGAAGCTCGATTGGACGACGAGGGCGAGCGTGCTGGAGCCGCCGCTGGTCGAAACAGAATTGCGGGCGAAGCGCAGGTTGCCCTCGCGACCGCCGCTCAGTGAGGCCTCGCATTCATCGGCTTTCGAAAAGCCGAGAACTTTTCGGAGAATCGCCTGGGCTTCGGATTCCGAGAGAAGCATGGAGTTCGTTCAGACCGCGTCCGACAGGCTCGAGAAGGTAAAGTCCCGGATGACCATGGGCGGCACGAGCGAGCCGTTTGCCCGCTGCGGCCTGCCGAGCGCTTCGATGTTGTTGAGCATGATCACCGGGCTCTCGTTGAAGCGGAAGTTCTTGATCGCGTACTCGATCTTACCGTTCTCAACGTAGAAGGTGCCGTCGCGGGTGAGGCCCGTGAAAAGCAGCGTCTGCGGATCGACCGGACGGATGTACCACATGCGCGTGACCAGGATGCCCCGCTTCACGCCCTTGATGAGTTCGTCGAGGGAGGCGTTGCCGCCTTCCATGATGAAGCCGGGCGCGCCTTCGAAGGCGGCCACGGCGCGCGTCTGAAAGCCCGCGCCGATCGGCGCATTCCCTTCGTTTTCGATGCCCTTTTTTTGGCCCCAGAAACGCGAATAGGCGAGGTTGGTCACCACGCCGCCCTTAATCCAATCGACCCGTCGTCGCGGACGGGCATCGGGTGCCCAAGGCGCCGCCGGGACCTCGGTATTCAAATGATCGGAATAAATATGAACCCGCTCGTCCACCATCTTCTCACCCAGCCGGGTCGCACCACCCGGCTTGCTCAGGAAACTGCGGCCTTCGTCCGCCTGCCGCGCATCGAGCGAGGAGACGAGAATGCTGAGGAGATCCACCGAAGCGGCCGGCTCAAGGATGACGGTGTACTTGCCCGGCTCGAGCGAACGGGTCTCGGCCGAGGCCAGCGCTTTCTGCATGGCAATCGCCGAAACCTTCGCGGTGTCGAGCTTGGCTACGTCGTTGAAATCGGCGACCGCGTAGCCGGAGCCACGCCCGTCCTCGGTGCGGACCGTGACCGAGAAATTTGCGTCGGAGGAGCGGTGGAATCCTCTCAAACCTCGCGTGTTGGCGATGGCCGAAAAGCCCGAGCGATCCTCGAAGAAGCCGGCCGCGACGAGTTTCTTCTCCCGGCAGGGGAGCAGGCTCGCGGCCGTGGCCTTGGCGCGGTAGGCCGGGTCGATCTTCGCGGTACTTTCGAAGTATCCCTTCGGGGTTTCGTATTTCTGCGGTCCGAGAAACTCGACGTATTCCGGGTTTTCCGGCGCCAGTTTGGCCAGGTCTTCGGCGCGCCGCACCACTTTCTCGAGCGAAGCGTCGTCGAATTCGTTGATGGTCGCCGTGCCGGATTTCTTGCCGAAGCTCGATTGCACCGCGAGCGTCAGGGTGTCGCGGGCGCCGGCGGTGGAGACAGTATTTTTGGCGAAGCGCACGTTGCCTTCGCGCGAACCGCTAAGTAGCGCCTGGCATTCATCGGCCTTCGAGAAGCCGAGGACCTTTTTCAGGATCGCGTGGGCGTCGTTTTCAGAAAGTAGGGACATGGGAAGAAAGGGCAGGAGATGCAGTCGGGTCGATCACGAGAGTTTCCGGGCCGTGTTGATGACGTTCACTTTGTTGAATCGCGCCGTGGAGCTGCCGTGCGAGACGGCGCTTACCTGGCCCGGCTGACCCTTGCCGTCGAAGAAAGAACCGCCCAGCGCGTAGTCGCTCTCGTCGCAGACCGCCGCGCACGAGTTCCAGAACTCCTGCGTGTTCGACTGATAGGCCACGTCGCGGAGCATCCCGGTGATCTTGCCGTCCTTGATCTCGTAGAAGAGCTTGCCGCCAAACTGGAAGTTGTAGCGCTGCTGATCGATCGAGAACGAGCCGTCGCCGATGATGTAGATTCCTTTTTCGACCCCCTTGATCATGTCATCAACCGAGAGCGGCTTGGTCCCGGCGGCGAGCGACACGTTTGGCATGCGCTGGAATTGCACGCTGCTCCAGTTGTCGGCGTAGCAGCAGCCATCGCTGTCCTTCTGCCCGACAATGTGCGCCTGGTCGCGGATCTTCTGGTAATTCACGAGCACGCCGTCTTTGATAAGATCCCAGCGCTTGCCGGGGACGCCTTCGTCGTCGTAGCCCACCGCCCCAAGCGATCCCGGACGGGTCTTGTCCGCGAAGATGGTCACCTCGGGGCTGCCGTACTTGAAGTTGCCGCTCTTGAGTTTGTCGAGGGTGGCAAAGGAGGTGCCGGCGTAGTTCGCCTCGTAGCCGAGCACGCGGTCGAGCTCGAGCGGATGGCCGACCGACTCATGGATCGTGAGCCAGAGGTGCGAGGGATCGAGCACGAGATCATACTGCCCGGCCTCGACGGTCTTCGCGTCCATCTTCTCACGCACCTGCTTCGCCGCGGCGGCGGCATCCTCGACCATGTCGTAGGAATCGGTGTAACGCGTGACGACCCCGCCACGCTTGTCGGCGGCGTTCGCCGAGAGATATTCCCAGCCGCGACCGGAGGGCGCGCTGAGCGCACCGCGCGTCTGAAACTTACCGGTCTTGGGGTCGATCGCGGTAACGTTAAAAGTCGGCCAGATGCGGTGGATGTCCTGGTCGATGTAGGAGCCGTCGGTGCTGGCGAAATACTTCTGCTCGTTCACTTGGAAGAAGAGCGAGTTCACGAAGTTCGCACCGTTCTTCAGCGCGGCTTCATTCACTTCCATGAGCAAAGCGATTTTGTCGGCGACCGGGACATCGAAGGCGCTCTTTTTGATCGGCGTGCTCCAGCTCACTTCGCCCACGCCCTTCTGTGGGGCGAGCTGGACGGGTTCCGCCTGCAGCTTGGCGTTCGCGTTGGCCTTGGCGATGGCGACGGCGTCCTCGGCCGCCTTGGCGATCGAGGCGGGCGTGAGTTGATCGGTGGCCACAAAGCCCCAGCAGCCATTCGCGATGACGCGAATGCCAGCGCCGAAACTCTCGGTGTTCACCATGTTCTCCACGCGCGTCTCGCGGGTGATGATGAATTGGTTGAGATAGCGGCCGATGCGCACATCCACATACGTGGCACCTTTCTTAGTGGCGGCGTTGAGCGCGGCGTCGGCGAGCTTCTTCTTCAGCGCAACGGCCATTGGCGTGGCTTCCGCGGCGGAGGCGAGCGAGCGGCCCCAAATGGGGATGAAGAGTGAGCCGGCCGCGAGGCCGGAATAGCGGAGAAAGGTGCGGCGATCCATGTCGAGAAGCGGGAGGCAATACCGCGCTGGTGCGCGCGGCAATCGCCGAAAATCGTTCAGGCAGCTTTCGCAGGATTGACGGGTCGTCTTCTTGCTGGAAGTGAAGCGCCCGTCGATGGCTGAACGAGTGCCGCCTTCCTTCCTTATTAGGCCATTGCCCTTGCCAGACGTCGTCGCCGGGACGGCGCGCCATTTGGATAGGTTCGTTACGATGAGCCGCATCGCTGCGAAAGCCGGTCCACTTCTCAATTCACCCCACGCACATCCTCGCGTCGAACGAAGCGAGCCCAATAGGCATCATAAGGATGCACATGGGTGGTCGGAGCGCCTGCGCTGTCCACCAGCGGAAGGCCGGCGCGCTGCCAGGCGATGATCCCTCCCACGAGATTGAAGATGCGCTTGTGCCCTGTGGCGGCCAGCATCGCAGCGACTTTCCCGCTGCGCCATCCGACCGCGCAATAGACCACGATCGGACGATCGCGGGGCAAGTCCGGCGGGAGACGCGGCCCAAACACGGCCTGCCAGGCGCCGAAGCGCACGTGCCGCGCGCCGGCAATTCGACTCACGGCAAATTCGGCGTCCGTGCGCGTGTCCAGAACGGTCGCATGCTCTTTCTCGATCAGTTTCCGGGCATTGGCCGGAGATATCTCCGGCGCGTCCAGCCCGCTGACCGCGCGCCTGACCGCGTCATCGAAATCTCCTGCGCGCAGGAGCGGCGCAAAGGCCGCGGCGGCGAGGGTAACGAGGAAAGTGGCGCGTCCCATCGGCCAAGGTGCCATGCCAGCCGATCGCTGTCAGTCCACAAGCGAATCGGCCTTCCTGTGTTACGGTTCGCACTCCCGCCGCCCCGTTGAACTTGCAGGACGACGCCTGCTCTTTTCGCTCGAGCATCGCCCATGGATTTGTACTTATGAGCACTCCTCCCCCGACCGCTGGGCACTGGGTTCGATTCGTGACTGGGATCCTCGCGATTCGGCCTAACGCCGAATTTCCCGCGCTCTGGGACCTGCTTTGGAACGACGAAATGCTCTTCTCCGGTCAGCCCGATGCCAGACAGCTCGCCGCCATCGCCGCCGGCAAGGCCACGGGGTCGCCGAGCTGGGACGAACGGATGCTGTTCTCTCCCGAGGATCTCAAGAACTGGACTCCGGGCCAGCCCACGGGCAGCGGAATCTTTCGGCTGAAGGCTTGATGTCCCCGCGCGGGTCCCCAATTAGGGTTTACCTGCCTTTTCCGCCTGAATGGAATGCGCGCTCGTGGTCTCGGAACGCCCACGTGATTTCCGCTTCCCGGCCCGAGCCTCGCGCAACACCGATGCCATCTTCTCCACGATGCAACCCGGCGTCAGGTGCTTGTCGTAAAGCCCGGCGGCACGGAGGGCGCGCGCAATCTCCCGCGGATCTGCATCGAGCAGTTTCTTTCCGCGAATGAAGCGGATTCGAGCCGCGCGGACTTGTTTCGGGGTCATCCGTTCCAGCCGGGTCCAGCGGAGACTTTTCAGCAGCCGATTCCGGCCCGCCTCGGTCAATGTTTCGAGGGGATTTTCCGGAGCAACGTCCCGGAACAATCGATGGGCCACCCCTTGCACGCCCCACTCGGGGTCCCCCCAGGTTCCCAGGCCGAGCGGTTCGCCCGGCTTGACCGCAAAGTTCATGCCGCCCGCGCGTACGAGACCGGGTTTCGCCACGGCTCGATCCTGCGGGGCAATCCATCCCAACTGCACCGACAAGTTCTGGCGGTCTCTTCCCGGGTGCACGATCCGGAATCCGGCGCGCTCGATCTCAGGCCGGAGCGATCCTGCGGGCGCCACGTCGTCGAAACGGTCCGGCGTAAACTTGTAGACCGACCGGATGTCCTCGAGGAGCGCCAGAAGCGGGCGAGCGCACTGCTTCTCCGTGATAAAGGAAGCCAGCACGTCATCGAATGGATAGAACGGCCGATGCTCCTCGAGAAAGATGAGCCGGTGCGAATGCCGGAAAGACCAGGGCGGAAGATCAGGCTGATAGATCTGCAGATGGGAAAGGGTCCGCACTTTCCCGAGGTGTACATAGTCGTTCACATAGACAGGGTGCCGGAGGTGGCAGGTCGCCGACGCGAACTCGAGGTCGAAGCCGGCGTGCCGCATGCCTTCGCAAACGAACTCGCTCCGATGATTGCGGGTAAACAGCGGCCCGATCGTGAAGACATCCATCGCCCACGATTTCACGCGGGGTGAGGAACTTCGAGGAAAAATTTTTTCACCTGGTTGGGCTGCTGCGGCAGCGCAGTCGAAGCGAGAAACCGTGCCGGCGGAGGACTCACGATTAACGGAATCTTGCGGTTGAAGGCTTGAAGGCGGGCTCCGAATCGCCTTCAAGTAGCAGCGTGAAGATTCCCAGGCTCGCCCGCTTCGTTCTGACCGGCTCGGTTATGCTTGGCACGCTCGTCGCGCCTGCCGCCTCCCTGAGTGCCGCCGACGGCACCAGTTGGAAAGCATATCGGGAAGAGCTGAAGCTCGCGCCGCTGGCAAGCCTTGCGCCGCCCGTCGTTCCCGACGAGCAGAACTTCGCCATGATTCCGTATTTCGCGGAGATGCGCATCTGGCTCGCGGGGGAAGCGACCGAGGGTGAGGAAACGCCCAGGTTTCATGGGGACCTCGATCCCTTCAAACTTGGTCCCGGTGAACCACCAGCAACTCTCTGGGGCGAGCGCGATGCGCCGATGGACCTCCGCCCATGGGCCGAATTCATCGGCAATCCTGAAAAGCTCCCCGCTCCCCGCGTCGTGCTCGATCGACTCGCCGCGCAGGGCGACGCGCTGGCCGAGATCTCCGCCGGTCTTCGTCGCGCGCACCTGCGCTGGCCGAGCCGCTACGCGGATGGAATGCGGGCGCGCCTGCCGAGCTATCTCCTCATGCGGTACATCGCGCAGACCCTGCGCCTGCGTGCCTCCGCCCGGTTGGAGGCCGGCGATCGGGTCGGGGCGCGCGAGGACGCCGAAAGCCTGATTCTCCTCGGCCATAAACTCGGTGGCGCGCACGAACTCGTGGCGATCATGATCGGTGGCGCCATTGAGAACCTGGGGCTCAACGTCGTCCGCGATGGCTTGCGGAGTCACCTTTGGACCGAGGCCGATCTTGCCGCCTTCGAAAAAGTGCTACCCGGCGAATCCGCCATGGCTGCGTTTAAGCGCTCCTTCGACGCGGCGCTGGTGGCGTGCGTGCACTATTCCGAACAGCCCGGGAATGCGGCGCGCCAAAAGGCCGTGGAGGAGTCGGAGGATTTCACTCCGGCGAAGCCCGGCAGCGAAGCGCTTTGGGAGCAAAATCTGCTAGATCTCGCGCAGACGCTGCAGGCGTATCGCGCAGGTCTTCGGCGCGATGGCAAGGGCACGCTCGATACCCAGGTTTTCGCGCAGCTCGACGCCGCTCTGGCAGCCAGCAAAGGAGATCCCCGGCGTTTTCTCGCCCGCGAGTTGTCCGGAAGATTCGGGCTATCTTACGCGCGGCTCGTGGGGGTGGAGACGATGCGGCTGCAGGCCAAAGCGGCGCTCGACCTCGAGCGCAGATTTCAAAAAGACGGGCGCTATCCCGCGGAGTTTACGGTACCCGACGCCATCGGCTTTCAACCGCAGGTTTATCGGCCATCAGTCGATGGAAAGCGCTTTACCCTGTACTCAATCGGCTGGAACAATCGCGACGATGGCGGGACGCGGGGTGAGGATGAAACGACCGGTGATTGGCCGTGGGAGGTGGACAAGGTGGCGAAGTGAGGCGGAGCGTCGGAGTGTAACATGGTGAACGAGCCGAAGGCGTTCATCTGATTGACACTGACACCGCGTCTTTAGACCCGTGACCTCTCGCCCCCGGGGAAATCAGCATCCGTTTTAACGGATTCCCGGCACTGCGACGCCGACGGATAAACCGTTGAAACGGTTGGCGGGAAGCTTGCGTGGGGCGAGGCATCGGTCCAGCTAGGCGCGGTATTTTCCGCCCCGGATGTCCGCCACAATTTGGATTGGAACGATGACGTATGGGCCTGCCGCGTTGATGATCATCCCCTCGTAGTTGCCCTCCACGGCTGATTTCAAAACGTCCTCAGATGCCTGGGCGATGACCCCCAGGCCGCTCCCAGAGCGGATTCGCGCAAAGGCCGCGTGTACATCGGTGAACGCTTGCAAAAGCAGACCCCCGCCCGGTCCGACCGAGGTCAGCATTTTCAGCGTGACTGCCTCCTGGATCACGCCGTTTGCGTCCACCGGCGGCGGTCGATCGACCGCGAGTAGGAGAATGCCTTCACCCAGTTGGCGGTAGAGAGCTTGCAGGAGTGCCGTGTCGTCCGGTCTGTCCGTATGCCGGGCAATGGCCTCTTTCAGCAGGTCGTTCGACCGAAACTGCGCGGCTGGGCCACGCGTCGCTGGCTCGGGCACCGCCGTCCTTTCTGCCTCTGCCGGCTTTTGCTTTTTGAACAGGTTGAAAAAGTTCATCGTGAGGATCGCTTCGCGTCGCCGTTGGGGACCGGGCCGCCGGCGAATTGCGTTCCGTGATTACCCGATTACTCGCGGTTCCCAGATAACAAGTCACGATGGAATCGCGACGCCCCAAAGCGGTTGGGATTTTCGGGGCCGAAAAATTTGGAGCGCGGTCCCGCTCCGCGCGCAGGGCGGGACGGCTTTCCGTTGCTGCGGCGACGGCTGGCTGTCGACTTCCAAGCTCCAGACCAAGTTTGGATTCGAACGAGTCTTGCGCCGTCGGGATTTAGGCCAATGGATTGACGATCCACTTCCGCACATGCCGTATCCCCGCCAAAGCGCCAGAGGACTGCCGGACTCCAAATTTACGCGCGATCGAACTTCTTGCACACTCTGGGGCTTGTCGCGCTGACGGCTGCATTGGATCCCTAAATGGCAACTTGCCGGAGAGACGTGAGTCAGTCTTCGAATAACCCGCCGGACTGTCCGTCAACGATTATCCGTGAATTCCGCCCCGCTGTTGTCCTCCCACCGTCTCACTTTCGCCCAAGTCCATGGAAAGCAGGTTTGCCTCGCGTCTGGCACTGAGGAACTTTTCGGCAGGTTCGAGCGGGTGACGCATCCAACGGAGCCAAGGGAGGCGTTGTTCCTCAACTTTCCCGGCCGACCGACGTGGATTTCAACGGAACAGTTGCAGCGCGCCTTCGAACAGACGGACGGGTCGTACTTTCTCGCCTTGTAGATGATGACGCGCGGGTGAGACCCGCGTAAGTCGACGAGGAACGACGTTCAATTCGCACGGGAGTCGGTTTCGCATGCGCATTCAAGAGTCGATCGCCACTTGAATTAGCCCAAAACCTCTTCCCTCCGTGTTTTCCAATATCTCGTAACGCGCGACCTTCCCATTGAAGGTCGAGACAACCACAAATCGTCCGTTCTCCAAGTATTGGAGTGAATATTCGAGCGGCTGCTCTAAAACGACGGAAAGCCTTTTCATTCGATTGGCGCAATCGACGATTGCCGCCCGCCCGATTTCATCGCCCATCTCCTTCGACCAAGCCTTGTAGTCCATCTCTACCCAACTTCCTGATCCATGTCGTGGGACGCAAACAAAAACCCGCCGCCCTTTCGGTTCGGCGGCCGATGAGCAGCATTCTTTCACTCGATTGACACCTCGCGCGTGGGACGTCACTGAGGTCGATGAAATCCTTGCGACTTGGTTTTGCGGCCGTCTTTGCGATGCTCTCGCAGACAGGTTTGGCAAGCGTCGTGATCAGTAACCTGGTGAGCAACGACGGGGGTAGCCTGCCGCTCAGCCCCAACCAGGCCTACGCGGCCGGGTTCACGGTGACGCAGCCGTTTTCATTCACGGACGCCACGGTGCGCCTGAACTTTTCATCACGCGCCAGCGGCGTCGCTGTGGACATTTTTAGCGATGCGGGCGGACATCCCGGTTCGCTCCTGCTGACTCTGACAATGACCACGTTCAGGATCGACGGCATTCCCCTCAACTACACCTTCACCGGTGGTTCAAGCCTGACCTTGCAGACGGGTTCCACGTATTGGCTGGTGGTGGTTAATCCGACTTTTTCCATTGTATCCTGGGCAGCAAACAATCCCCCGCTCACCCCCACGGGTCCCGGCGCAACCACTACGCCGTGGTTTCAAGTCTCGAATCCTTTTCCGATGCCCTTCATTCCGTTTACCGTCGCGGGAGCACCCGCCTACCCCGCCTTCGCCATCAATGGCACCCTGATTCCCGAACCGTCCACCGTGGCGCTCTGCCTGGCCACGCTTGGCGCTTTCGCTCTTGGCCGCGCGCGCCGTCGCTGCTGGAATGACCAAGAGCGCTGAGTGACAGCGTTGCTTGGCCGGTGGCAGACAGCTTGGGAAGAAAAGCCCTTGTCCTGTCACGAACTCAGCAAACACCCCCAGAACGGATTTATGCTTTTCTTATAGGGTGGAATCCCGCTGGAACTCTTGGATCGAGGGCCAGGTGCCGGTTGCCGACGCGGGATTAGCGACCGATCCAGCGAATCGGAATCTGTCGAAAAGTCGCGTGTCCGTGAGCCATGCATTCAGCATATCCTTGCCGATCGCTCGGGATGCCCGATGCTGCGATCGCCCTGCCTGTAGCGGGCCTGTAGCTCAACGGTTAGAGCAGGGGACTCATAATCCCTTGGTCGTGGGTTCGACTCCCACCGGGCCCAGAGCGGAACCGGCTCGGCGCGAACACTTTTCCGGCATGCCTTGCAAATCGTGCCGCTGCCGCGGTTTTGTTTTCTCGGGGCGTCCGCTTCGCGATAAACTCCTTTGCGATGGACGATTGGAAACTGGAACCGGCCCGCGATCTCGCGTTGGCGCCGCGCGAGCGGCGACGAAGCGCGAAGCGGGAGAGCGGCTGGTTCAATACGCTGACCAACGCGGTGTGGTGGACGCTGATGCGCGCCTACCTGCGGTCGGCCCATCGTTTCACGATCGCGGGACGCGAACTCCTGCCCACCTGTGCGCCCTTCATCATGGTGGCAAATCACTCCAGTCACCTCGATGCCCTCGCGCTTTGTGCCCCGCTCTCGCTCCGCCTGCGCGCCCGGGTCTTTCCGCTCGCAGCCGGCGATACGTTTTTCACCAAACCATCCGTGAGTCTCTTCGCGACGCACGCACTCAACGCCTTGCCCGTCTGGCGCAACAGCGGTAGCCGGCATGCCTTCGAGGATCTGCGGCTGCGATTGGTGGAGGAACCGTGCGGATTTGTGCTTTTTCCGGAGGGCACCCGCACGCGCACCGGCGAGATGGGGCTCTTCCGTCCCGGCCTCGGCATACTGGTCGCCGGCACTGAGGTCCCGGTGATCCCCTGCCATCTCCGTGGCTGCTTCGAAGCCTGGCCGCCGCAGCGCCGCTTCCCCGTCCTGCGCAAAGTGCGGCTCACGATCGGAACGCCCCTTTCCTTCCGGGATGCACCTAACGATCACGATTCGTGGCAACTCATCGCGTCGCAGACGCGCAACGCCGTGCGGGCATTGGGGGAAAGCTGAGATGGAACCACGAATTCTGCACGAATAAACACGAATTATTTAGAGGACCGCGCACGGTCGAGGATGTCTTTGAGCGTCGCAAATATCCTCGAGGTCCGCGCGAATCCGCTGCTTTCGGAAGCCGCCTGAGGCTGCCGGCTCAGGCCCTTTTCAGCCTCCGAAAAATTCGTGTTAATTCGTGCAGAATTCGTGGTTCCACCTTCCCCCTGCTTTTCCCTCATTCCCACTCGATCGTGCCGGGAGGTTTGCTCGTGATATCGAGGCAGACGCGGTTGATCCCGCGGACCTCATTGCAGATGCGGGACGAGATCTTGGCGAGCAGCTCGTAGGGGAGCCGGACCCAATCGGCCGTCATTCCGTCCTGGCTTTCGACCAGGCGCAAGGCGCACGTGTTCTCGTAGGTGCGCACGTCGCCCATCACGCCCACGCTGCGAATTGGCAGGAGGACGGCAAAGCTCTGCCAGACGCGGTAGTACCAGTCGCTCGATTTCATCTCGTCTATGACGATGCGGTCGGCCGCGCGCAGGATCGTCAGCCGTTCCTTCGTCACCTCCCCCAGAATGCGCACGGCGAGGCCGGGTCCCGGGAACGGCTGGCGATGCACCATCTCGCGGGGGAGCCCCAACTCCTGTCCCACCAGGCGCACCTCGTCCTTGAAGAGTTCGCGGAGCGGCTCGAGCAACTCGAACTTCATGTCCTTCGGCAGGCCGCCGACGTTGTGATGGCTCTTGATGAGGGCCGCCGGATTGCCCGAGATCGGCACGCTTTCGATCACGTCGGGATAAAGCGTGCCCTGGGCGAGAAACTTCGCGCCCGTCTTGCCCCGCGCGAGCGAGATGGCGGCGTCCTCGAAGACGCGGACGAACTCGCGTCCGATTACTTTGCGTTTCTTCTCCGGATCGGTCACGCCTTTGAGCGCGCGCAGGAATCGCGTGGAGGCATCCACGTACTTGAGGCGAATGTGCAAATGCTCGCCGAAGACCCGCTGGACGGATTCCGCCTCGCCATCGCGGAGCAGGCCGTTGTTGACGAAAATGCAGGTGAGCTGATCGCCGATGGCGCGGTGCAGCAGGACGGCGGCGACGGAGGAATCCACCCCGCCGCTCAATCCAAGCACCACTTTCTCGTGTCCGACGCGCTTCCGCACTTCGGCGCAGGTGCGCTCGATGAAGCTGCCCATGGTCCATTCCGGCGGCGCGGCGCAAATCCCGAGGACGAAGTTGCGGAGGATCTCCTGCCCGCGCGGGGTGTGCGAGACCTCGGGATGGAACTGCAGGCCGAAGAATTTCTTTCCCGGGTGTTCGATGGCGGCGCAGGCGCTGTTGTCGCTCGTGGCGACGACGCGGAAGCCGCGCGGCAGCTTGCTGACGAGGTCGCCGTGCGAGTTCCAGATATCCAGTTTGGCTGGCAGGCCGAGGAAGAGCGGGCTGTCATCGCGCTTGCGTTCGAGCGTGCCCTTGCCGAATTCGCGCCGTTCGCCGGGAGTGACCTTCCCCCCGAGCTGATAGGCGAAGAGCTGCGTGCCGTAGCAGATGCCGAGAATGGGCACCCCGAGCTCGAAGATGGCGGGATCCGGGTGCGGTGCGCCCTTGGCGTAGACGCTGGCCGGTCCGCCGGAAAGGATGATGCCGCGCAGGCCGGGCATTTTCGCGATCTTCGCGGCCTTGGTGTCGTGCCGTACGATGGTGGAATAAACGCTGCATTCGCGCACCCGGCGCGCGATAACCTGCGTGTACTGCGAGCCGAAATCGAGGATGAGGATCATGGGATGGGGGAACAGAAAGCGCTCGGTTTTGGAGAAAACGCGCGGCGCCCGGACGGGTCGCCGGCGCCGGAAAATAAAGAAGCCGCTCCGCGCGATGCTGCGACGGGGAGTCGCTTCAGCGCCGGATGGTTCACCGTTCGATCGTGCGGGGGGCGTTCTGAGGACTAAACCTTTTTGATCACCACCATTTTGACCGCGTCGCCGAGTACAATCTTGTCGACGACGTTCATCCCGTCATCGAGCACGCGCCCAAAGACGGTGTACTGCATGTCGAGATGGGGAGCCTTTTCGAGCACGATATAGAATTGGCTGTTCGCCGTATTCGGGTTGTTCGTGCGCGCGGCGGCGAGGGCGCCGCGATCGTTCACGTAGGCGCGGCTCACTTCGAGCGGGAGATCGGGATAATTCGATCCACCCGAACCGACGCCCGGCGCATTGACGCTGGCGCGGCTCTTGGGGTCGCCGATTTGGGCGACGAACTTCGGGACGATCCGGTGAAAACGGATACCGTCGTAGAAGCCTTCTTCGGTCAGCTTGAGGATCCGCTCGGTGTGCTTGGGAGCGGCGTCAGGGAAGAGCTGGAGATAAAACGTGCCGCGCTCAGTCTCGACGCGAATGATGGGACCGGAGCGCTCGGCGTACTTGGCGTCGTCAGGATGGGAACTCATTCGCAAAAAGAGCGGCAGTCGGGAGTCCCCGCAAACCTTTTTTCTGGCTCGGGGCGCAGGACACATTTCGCGCTCCACAGGTCCCGAGGCTTCAGCCATCGTCCCCCCGCGCCGTTCATGATTCCACCCAATCTTCTCGTCCAAGGCTACCGCCAGGGGGTGTTCCCCATGGCGATGGACGATGGCGAGATCGGCTGGTTTTCACCCGATCCCCGGGGCATCCTCCCGCTCGAGGAAGGGGGCTTTCACGTGCCGCATGGGCTCGCCCGGCGTTTGCGGCAGAATCCTTTCGAAATCCGGGTCAGCAGCGCGTTCCGCGAAACGATGAGCGAGTGCGCGGCGCGCAAGGAGACCTGGATCAGTGACGTGATTATCGACAGCTACTGCGCGCTCCATCAGCTCGGCCTAGCCCATAGCGTGGAATGCTGGCGCGAAGGTCGGCTCGTGGGGGGACTCTATGGGATCACGTTGGGCGCGGCCTTTTTTGGGGAATCGATGTTTCATACCGAGACCGATGCGTCGAAGGTCGCGCTGCATGCCCTCGTCGGGCGACTGCGGGAACGCGGGTACGCGCTGCTCGATTTGCAGTGGACTACGCCGCATTTGCGGCAGTTTGGGGCGGTCGATATTCCGCGGGACGAGTATTTGCTTCGGCTGGCGCAAGCGCTCCGGCGCCGGTGTGCGTTTGTGTGATGGAGCTCTGAATGCAATCGCTGCGGCGAGCGCTTGCGCCGGGGTGAACGTGACGGCATTCGTTTCGCTATGCCGATCTACGAATTCTACTGCGCGCGCAATCGCACGATCTACAGCTTTTTCGCGCGCAGCCTCGCCTACGCGGCCAAGACTCCGCGCTGCCCGGATGACGCCGGCTTTCCCCTCGAGCGCATGATCTCGAAGTTTGCGGTCACGGGCCGGGCCAAGGAGCCTTCCGCGGCGGTTGCCGACGCTCCCGACGATCCGCGGATGGAACGGGCCATGCTGGAGATGGAAAGCGAAATGGCGGCGCTGGGAGACGGCGAGAACCCCGATCCGCGCGCCCTCGCGCGAATGATGCGCAAGATGACGGATCTCACCGGCGAGCCGATGCCTGCTGCCATGGGTGAAATGATTGCGCGCCTCGAGCAGGGGGAGGATCCGGATAAGCTCGAACAGGAGTACGGCGACGTGATGGATGGTTTCGATCCCGGCGGCGGGGGTGGGGATGAAACGGAGAAGGATGCCTCCGCGGTCGTGGCCGCGCGGCGCCGGAGCCAGCGCATCGAGCGCGATCCGAAGCTCTATGAGATGGCCGAGTATTGTGATTGAGACCAGCTCGAGCCATGCGCGCCTTCTGCACTTTCGTTCTGTCCCTGCTGGCCCTCGCGTCTGCGCTGGCGCATCCCGTGACGCAAGGGCGCCTGCAACTTGAGGTGCGGCCGGGCCACATCGTCCTGCAAATGCAGGTGAGCGCCGAAGAAGTTCTGATCGCGGGGACGCTGGCCGATCGCTCCAAACCCGCTGCCACGCTGCAATCGTACTGGCAGAACCACGGCGCCTATCTGCTCGCACACGTGCGGGTGATCGCCGACGAGGCAAGACTGGCTGGACGAGTGACCAGCTTCGCGCCGCCGACGGAGGTGGCGGGCGATCCCGGATCCGGATTTGCCCGCTACGAGCTCGAATTTGCCCTGAACGCCGATCAACCGCGGCCCCTTCGGATTCGGCTGGAACAGGATGTTCTCAATGAAATCATGTTTGCGCCGGGCAATCCGTGGACTTCCAGCTACATCGCGCGCTTGAGCATTCCGGGCGAACCTCCGCGTGACGGGGTGCTCTTCGCGCACACGCAGCCGCTTGTGCTCGAGCCGCACTGGGACGCCGCTCCCGCGCCGGATTCCGCTGCGCCGGAAGTCGCGCAGGTGGAGAACGCGCGCGTCTGGCGCGAGTTCCTCGCCCATGGTTTCCGCCACATTCTCGAGGGTTGGGATCATCTGCTTTTCGTTTCGGCGCTCGCTCTCGCTGCTGTCACGCTCTGGGACCTGTTCAAGGTGGTCGGCATGTTCACCCTCGCGCACACCATCACGCTCGTGCTGTCCGTCTTGAACATCGTGCGTCTGCCGGAGCGCGTCGTGGAGCCCGTGATCGCGCTGAGCATCGTGGTGGTCGCGCTGCAAAATGTCCTGGCGCCGCGCCAGGCCCGGGGGGCCTTGCGGCTCGCGGCCGCCTTCGCGTTTGGACTGTTTCACGGTCTCGGCTTCGCCGGCGGTCTCCTCGAGGCGATGGCCGGACTCCCCGGTGTCGCGCTGGCCTCGGCGATCGCGGCCTTTAGCATCGGGGTGGAAGGCGGTCACTTGTGCGTCGTCCTGCCCGTGTTTCTGGTCGCGCTCTTCGTGCGCCGCGTTGGGGCCGAGCGGGGCCGGTTGCTGGCCCTCCGCTTGGGCTCGTGTGCGATTGCGCTCGCTGGGTGCTGGTATCTCGTCGCGGCACTACGCATGAGCGCGCGTTGAGATGACCGGTCGATCCAACCGCCTGCCAGATCCCAATTGAGGCGAAGGCCGCTGCCGTAAATTCCTGCGCTGGATTTTTTCGTCGTCGGCGTGTTTAGGGGATCGAGAACGAGGTCGATCCTTTGCCACCATGACACCCGCCGACACCGCTCCCGCTCTTCGCGCCTCGGTGATTGGCGTCGCCGTGAACGCGGCGCTCGCGGTCGTGAAGATCTCCGTCGGCGTCGCGGGTAGCTCCTATGCGTTGATCGCCGACGGCATCGAGTCGAGCGCAGACATCCTGAGTTCGGCCATCGTTTGGAGTGGGCTGCGCGTGGCGGCGGCGCCTCCGGACCGGGAGCATCCGTATGGCCACGGCCGGGCGGAAACACTGGCGGGGGTGTTTGTCGCCGTCGCCTTGATTGCGGCGGCGGCCCTGATCGCGGCCCAGAGCATCCACCAGATTCGGACGCCGCATCCTCTCCCGCGCTGGTTTACTCTGCCGGTGCTTGCGGCGGTAATCGGCATTAAGTTTTGGCTGGGTCGCTGGGTTTCCCGCGTCAGCCGCGAATCGGGGAGCGCCGCGCTGGCGGGGGATGCCGGGCACCATTGGGCGGACGCCCTGACGAGCGTCGCCGCGTTCATCGGCATCTCGATTGCCCTGATCGGCGGGGCGGGCTGGGAATCGGCGGATGACTGGGCGGCGCTCTTTGCCTGCCTCGTGGTGGGAGTCAGCGGAGTGCGATTGCTGCGTCCGGGCGTGCACGATCTGATGGACGGTGCGGCCCCAGGCGAATTTGAATCGCGCGTGCGTGCCATTGCCAGGGCCGTGCCGGGCGTGGCGGGAGTTGAGAAAACGCGCATCCGCCGGAGCGGACTGGGCTGGTGGATGGACATCCACGTGGAAGTCGATGGCTCCATGAGCGTGGTGGAAGGCCACGCTATTGCGCACGCCGTGCGCGACGCGCTCGTCGGAGCGAAGCTCAACATCGCGGATGCCCTGGTGCACATCGAACCGGCGGAAGTAGTGCCCGTGGCACGGCCAGCCCATCGCCTTGAGACCTGATGGCCCGCCTGATCCTTCCGGCGCTTTTTGTCGTGCTCTGGAGCACGGGATTCCTCGGGGCGAGGCTCGGTGGGCCGCACGCGGAGCCGTTCGAGTTTCTCGCGCTCCGCTTCGCGATCGCTGCCGTCTTGCTGGGGGTGGTTTGCCTCACGACGCGGGCACCGTGGCCGGGAGCGCGCGAGGCGGGTTGGATCGCGGTGGCGGGTTTGCTCACGCACGGGGTGATGCTCGGCGGCGTCTTTAGCGCCGTGCGGGGCGGGATGCCGTTGGGTGTGGTGGCGTTGATCGGCGGATTGCAGCCGGTGCTGACCGCGGTCGCCACGCGGGCGCTTTTCGGCGAGCACCTGCGCGGGGTGCAATGGGCGGGAGTGGCGCTGGGATTCGCCGGGGTCGTGCTCGTGGCTTCAGGCAAGATCGAAGCCGGTCGCATCACCGCGGCCGGACTCGTCTTTTCCTTCCTGGCCGTGACGGGAATGACGGCGGGGACGCTGGTCCAAAAGCGCTTTTGCACTGCCGCGGACCTGCGTTCCACCGGGGTGATTCAGTATGTCGCCGCCTTCGTTCTCATGGCGGCGGGATCCTTCGCGTTCGAGTCCCAGCCGATCGATTGGACGCCAGCCTTTCTCTTCGCACTCAGCTGGCTGGTGCTGGTGAATTCCATCATCGCCATCGCCCTGCTTTACGTGATGGTCGCGCGCAGTTCGGTGAATCAGGTGAGCAGTCTTTTCTACCTTACGCCGTCGGTGACGGCAGTCTTCGCCTGGCTGCTGTTCCGGGAGCCGATCACGCTGCCGATGGCCGCCGGCATCGCGGTTTCGAGTGCGGGCGTGTTTCTGGCCGTGCGCAGCGGGAGCCCTCCAGACTCCGCGGATGAATCGGCGTTGGCGTGAGTGCGCGGGCGGGAGCGCGGGTGACGCGCACGGCAAATTGCTTTCCGGTCCGGGCGGAACAGGGTTGTCCGTATGGCCACTGCGACATTCGACGCGCCCGACTTGGGGAAGACCGCACCCCGCAGCCCCCGCGCCAGCCTGGGCGGCCTCGCCGTCGCGGCCCGGGTGCTCGACAAATGCCGGGCGGAAATTGCAGGTACCGCCGGCGATTTTCACTACAACTGTCCGCTCGACCGGCGCTGGTTTGGATTCACCGGCATTCAGGCCGATGCGTTCAAGACCTTCGTGGCCACGGGAGCAAATGACACAGCGGTGGGGGAATGGATCCAAGCGCATGCCAAGCCCAGAAGCGCCCTGGCCGTGGCGGTGTGGAACGTGTGCTGGTGGATCAATCCCGGGGTTCTGTTCCTGAATCTCGACGATTGGATGCACTCCCGGCGCGGCGCCGCGAAGTAGGCGCCTGACACGATTCCCCTTTGCCCGGCGCCCAGCCCGCGCTAAACGCCGCCCGCATGGAGACCATCGGGATTGGCTTGCTCGGCTTTGGCACCGTGGGCAGCGGCGTTTGCGAACACTTGTCGCGCAACCGGGACATCATCGAGGAACGCCTCGGGCTCCGGCTTGAGATCGTGCGCGCGGCGGTGCGAAACCTCGCGAAGACGCGGGTGTTCCCGTCGGGAATGCCGGACGGATTGCTGACCGACGATGCGCGCTCGGTCGTCACCGATCCGCGCGTGCGCATCGTGGTGGAGCTGATGGGAGGAATCGACGAGGCGCATGGCCACATCGAAGCGGCGCTGCGATTGAGGAAAACGGTGGTCACGGCGAACAAGGCGCTGCTGGCCGAGCGGGGCTCGGCGATCTTCACCCTCGCGGAAAACGAGGGTGTGCCGGTCTTCTTCGAGGCTTCCACGGCGGGCGGAATCCCCATCATCAAGGCGGTGCGGGAGGCTTTCGTGGCGAACCACTTTCGCAGCTTCCATGGGATCCTGAACGGCACGAGCAATTACATCCTCACCCGTATGACGGAAGCCGGCTTGAGCTTCGCGGTCGCGCTGGCTGAGGCGCAGGCACACGGTTACGCGGAGGCCGATCCCACGCTTGACGTGAACGGTTGGGACGCGGCGCACAAGGCGATCATTCTCGCGGCCCTGGCCTATGGCGCGTGGGTGCCCCCGAGCGCGATCAGCGTGCAAGGCATCGATCGCGTGGGCGCGGCCGATATCGCTTTTGCCCGCCAGCTCGGCTGGCGGATCAAGTTGCTCGGGAGCATTCGCGCTCCGGCGAGCGGGGGCGTAAGCGTCGGGGTGCACCCAACGCTCATCCCGGAAGGCCACGTGCTGGCCTCGGTGAACGGCGTCTTCAACGCCATTGCGGTGCGGGGCGACGTGGTCGGCGACGCGCTCTTCTACGGACGCGGCGCGGGTGGCGGTCCGACGGCCAGCGCGGTCATCTCGGACCTCGCCGATGCGGCCGCGGCGCTCGTCAGCGGCAGTGTGCCGCGCTGTGAGGGCGTGCACGCGCATTCGCTCTACGGCGGCTGGATTTCACCGGATCAGGCGGAGTCGCGCTATTACCTGCGCCTTGCGGTCGACGACGAACCCGGAGTACTCGCGCAGGTGGCGGGCGCACTAGGCCGGAACGGGATCGGTATCTCGAGTGCGTTACAGCCCGAGCAGCACGACGAAGACGATCGGGCGCAGCTCATTCTCATGCTCGCGCGGGCGCGCCACCGGCAGATGAAAGCGGCGCTGGCGGAGATCGAAGCGCTGGCCTGCGTGCGGCCGCCCGCGACTCTATTGCGGGTGGAGGCGTTTCGGGAGGAGGAATAATTTCTAGTCCTTTTCCAGGATCACGCTCGCCATCGCCAGGCCCCCGCTGTGGCTCAGCGCGAGGTGCACGCGCGCAATCCCCTTTTGGGCGGCGCGAAACGCCGCCGTGCCGCTCAAGTGCGCGGTGGGTGCCCCTTCGAGGTCACGGTTGACTTCCACCTCGAGCCAGCCGCAGTGCGCGCCGATGCCGCACCCGAGCGCTTTCGCCGCCGCTTCCTTGGCCGCAAAACGGGCGGCATAGTGCGGGGCGGGATCGCGGTGCGAATCGCAATAGGTCCGTTCGGCGAGGGTGAAGGTCTTCTCCCGAAAACGTTCGCCGAAGCGCGCAAGCATTTCGGCAATCCGTGCGATCTCCACCAGGTCGATGCCATGTCCGGCGATCATGGGCGGGGGGCGGAATCCATCATCGAGCGCATCTGCCGCACCGCGTTTTCCAATCCCACGGAAACGGCGCGGCTGACGATGGCGTGCCCGATGTTGAGTTCGTGCAGGTGCGGCACCTCTGCGAGGAAAGCCCGGAGATTCACGTAGTTGAGACCGTGCCCAGCGTTGACGACGAGGCCGAGATCCGCCGCGAGCCGGGCCGCCTCCGCGAGCCGGCGTAATTCGGTGGAGCGAGCCGGGCTTTGCGCCGAATTGGCGTAGGCACCCGTGTGGAGTTCCACGACCGGTGCGCCAAGCGCAGAGGCCGCCTTCACTTGCGCGGGATCTGGGTCGATGAAAAGGCTCACGCGGATGCCGGCCTCCCGAAATCTCGCGATCGTGGGCGCGAGGGCGACGCGGTGCGCCACCGCGTCGAGCCCCCCTTCGGTGGAGACCTCGGCCCGAGTCTCCGGCACGAGACAGACATCGGCCGGTTTTTCGTGCAGGACGATCGCGACGATCTCGGGCGTGTTGCCGAGCTCTAGGTTCAATTTCGTACGAATCACCTTGCGCAGGCGCGGCAGGTCGGCGTCCTGCAAGTGCCGCCGGTCGGCGCGGAGATGCACCGTGATCGATTGCGCCCCGCCTCGCTCCGCTGCCAGCGTCGCCTCCACCAGGCTGGGCTCCGCATTGAAGGCATAAGGATCGGGCGAATAGCGCGCCTGCCGGAGCGTGGCGACGTGATCGATATTGACCCCGAGAGAGAGAGAAGAGCTGGCCATGGAGGCTGGAAATTCTCACACGCTGACCGGATCGGGAAGCCCGAGTGTGGAGTGGAAGCTCGTCATTTTCGATTGCGGTCCGCGCTACGCGCACTGTGGGACCGCCTTGGGCGGATTTGACGTCTGCGGAAATCGATTCGCAAGGTCCAGAAACCGATGTCGGAGCGAAGTCCCCTGCGCGCGTGATACTGCGCGCCGCTGCCTTGGTCGCCCAGCCCGTGGAGGCAAAGGGAGTTCGCCGCGGACCCGGGGAGGGAGACGACGGCGGGGTCAGGATGCGACGTGGCCCGTCGTATTTTTCCGCAGGACGCCATCCGTCAGGATCTTGGCGCGCAATCCGCCGTTTCCCTTCAGCGCTTCTTCGGCACCTGCGCAAAAGGCCTGATCCATCCAGTAGCACGGCGTGCATTCGGCCACGCCCAGGAAGCGCACACCGCCGATCTCGAATTCCCGGCCGGCCAGCGTATTCAAGTCGACGCCGCGGGTGATCACATTCCGGCGAAAGACGTCGGGACCTTTGTCGGTGACTTCAAACCGTTCGCACAGCCGTTCCCACAGTTCCTCGGCAAAAAACGTGATCTGTCCCTTGTAGTCGCCTTTGTAGTCGAGGAAGCGGTCGCCCTCGATTCCGCGGCCGGCGATCACACGCACCTCCGGGGACTCGAGCATGGGATATTCGCCGGCGGGGCGGCCATGGTGGCCAAAGTAATTGTGCGCCGGCGAAATGAAGATGTGCTGCACGCGCAGCAAGGCAGTGTCGGGTGGAGCCTTCATGGATCAACCCTGGTCGAGAAGGCGGTCGAGATCTTTGAGGACCTTTTGCGGCCCCACGTACTTCGCGCCCTCGTAGCTGTGGCTCAAAACTTTCCCGGTCGAATCGATCACGACGAGGCAGGGAATCCCCTTGCCGCCGTATTCCCGCTTGAGGCCCTCGATGACGCCGGTCTGACCGAAATCGACCGCCAACCACGGCATCTGCTCAGCCTTCATGTAGCCTGACATCTCCTGGGGCGACCGGTCGCTGCTCACGAAAACCAACTCGTAGAGCGCACGCTTGTCCCGCCGCCGGTTGTAGTGCGCGACGAGCGAGGGCGTGAACTGCCGGCAGGGTCCGCACCACGCGGCCGAGAAATAGAGGGCGACGTATTTCTTGTCAGACAAGCCGGTCTCACCCGCTTGCACGGGGGCGACGCTATTATTCTGTACCCGCACGAGCGCGCGATCGAGGCGTCCGGCGAGCGAGTGGGGACCGGACCCGGGCGGTCGCGCAGTCGCAGCCACAGGGGGCTGGAGCGGCGTCGGAAGGGAGAAGGTGACGGGGGCGAGCGCCGGGTTCCGATCCTTCTGCAACTTCATTTGGGCGGCCCCGGCCAGCACATCCGTCTGCACGGCCGGGATCGTGAACGGTGAACCGTTGAAATCGAGGTTCACATTTGGGCCGCTCATGCTGATCAGCTTCAGCAATTGGCCCGCCGGCAGCGTCACGCTGCCCGCGGGTTGACCGTTCGAAACGACGTTCACCGTCACGGGCACCTTGGTGACCACCTGCCGGGGCCACCAGGCGGGCTGCGCGCTGAGGGCTTCGATTGTCAAGCCGCCGGCCGGGGGGGCCGTTTGGGCGGCGAGCGGATGATACCCCAGCACCGCGAGCAGGGCACAGGCGAGAAGGCGCATGGCAGACGAATAGCGCCGTTTTCGGGGCCCGTCGCGCTCCGAATGAAAGCGGATTCGCCGATTGCATGCAATCGGAGCGCGACAGGGCCACATCGCTGCAATCATCTGATTCCAAGGGTTGGAAAATTGCATGCAAAGCAAAAAAAGCCGTACTCCGCCGTTGACGGAACCGTTACACTTTCGTTTCCTCCCGCGTCCGCAGCCTGCCCGCCCCGGAACTCCCTCTACCCCCGATGGATCGTGCGATACGCTCTGTTACTGTCGTTCGCGTGACCGATGCGGGAGCGGTGTCGCGAGCCGACGTGGTGGCCAGCGAGGAGCCGCTCGAAATCCAGATCGGCTATGAGCGCGGCGGCTGGCGCGTCCACAAGTCCGTCTCTATTACGATGCGGACGCCTGGGCACGACTTCGAACACGCCGCCGGATTCCTGTTTGCCGAGGGCATTCTGCAGCGCGCGGACCAGATCGAGCGGCTGCGCTTCGAGCCGGCCGAGGACGCGGAATCGAATGTCGTCCGGGTGGAACTAAAGGCGGGCGTGAAGATCGACTGGCAAAGGCTCGACCGGCATTTCTACACGACCTCTAGCTGCGGTGTCTGCGGCAAGACGAGTCTTGCGGCCCTGCGAATGGGGGGCGTCGGCAGCCGGCCGCGCTTCGAGGGCGCGTCGCCCGAGGTGCCTGCCGCGGTGATCCAGGGGTTGCCCGAGTCGCTTCGTGCCGCCCAAGCTGTTTTCGAGAAGACAGGAGGACTGCACGGGGCGGGCTTGTTCGAGCCGAATGGGCGCCTGATTGCGTTGCGCGAGGATGTGGGCCGGCACAATGCCGTGGACAAGCTCATCGGCTCGCAGTGGCTCACCGCTCGCACGCCGCTGCTGGAAGCGATCCTTTGTGTCAGTGGACGGGCGAGCTTCGAACTGATGCAAAAAGCGGTGGTCGCAGGCATCCCGATGCTCGTCGCCGTGGGGGCGCCCTCAAGTCTCGCCATCGCCCTCGCGGAAGAGTTCGGCGCCACCCTGATCGGCTTTACCCGCGCGGATCGCTTCAATATTTACTCCTCTCCGGAACGCATCGCGCCCGCCCGCCCGGTCTCCTGCTGACCATCCCTTTTTCTGCACCTCCCGCCCTAACGCCTTCTTTCCGCACCTCCTGCACCTCCTGCCATGAACGCCTTTCACAAAGACGGTCCCGAATCCGATTCCACGCCCACCCGTTCCACTTCCGGCACCGGCTCCGCGTCGGTCGACTCCACCCCCGGCGCGCTTCCGCCCATCGAGACCGAAGGCACGAAGATCGGGGCACCGAGCACTTCGGCCGCCGGTCTGAAAGCGGTGCTCAACACCGGGATTTTTGCCTGGAACCAAATGGGTATCGCGCGGGGCACGTCGGCGTTGCTCAAGGTGAACCAGGTCGATGGCTTCGATTGCCAGAGTTGTGCCTGGCCGTCGCCCGACAGCGATCGCCACACGTTCGAATTTTGCGAGAATGGGGCGAAGGCGCTGGCCGACGAAGGCATGCGGGGAAAGGTTGACGCGAAGTTCTTCGCCGACCATGCGGTGGCGGATCTCGCGGGACGTTCCGACTACTGGCTGAACCAGCAGGGCCGGCTGACCGAGCCAATGGTGCGACGGGCGGGAGCGACACACTACGAGCCAATCTCGTGGGTCGATGCGTTTGGGTTGATTGGAACCGAGTTGCGTGCCCTCGGCTCGCCGTGGGAAGCGGCGTTCTACACGTCGGGGCGGACCAGCAACGAAGCCGCCTTCCTCTGGCAGCTCTTCGTGCGCCAGTTCGGCTGCAACAACCTGCCGGACTGCTCGAACATGTGCCACGAGTCGAGCGGCAGCGCGCTCTCGGAGTCGATCGGAATCGGCAAAGGCTGCGTCACGCTGGAAGACTTCCGCAAGACCGACTGCGTCTTCATAGTGGGGCAGAATCCCGGCACGAATCATCCGCGCATGCTCTCGTCGCTCCAGGAGGCGAAAGCGAACGGGGCGAAGATCGTCTCCATCAACCCGCTGCCGGAGGTGGGGACCGACCGGTTCAAGAACCCGCAGGATTTTATGAATCCGCTCCGGGTCGCGGGCACCCTGCTCGGCAAGGGCACCAAGCTCGCCGACCTCTGGCTGCCGGTGCGGATCCATGGCGACATGGCGCTCTTCAAGGGCATCATGAAGGAAATGCTGGCCGCCGAGGAGGCAAAGCCGGGCTCCGTCTTCGATCAGGCCTTCATCGCACGGTACACGTCCGGCTTCGACGAGCTCCTGCTCGATCTGCGTGCCACGCCGTGGGAGCGCATCGAGAAGGACACGGGCCTCACGCGTGCGCAGATCAAAGAAGCGGCGGACATCGCCTGCACGAGCAAACGGATCATCTGCTGCTGGGCGATGGGGCTCACGCAGCACGTCAAGGCGGTGGCCACGATCCAGGCGATCATGAATTTCATGCTGCTCGGCGGGAATATCGGACGCCCCGGCGCCGGTCCGTGCCCGGTGCGGGGTCATTCGAATGTGCAGGGCGATCGCACCATGGGGATCTTCGAGCGTGCGGCGGATATTTTCCTCGAGCGGCTCGGGCACGAGTTCGACTTCACGCCGCCCCGCCAGCATGGCTCCGATGTAGTGGAGACGATCAAGAAGATGCATGAGGGCGAGATCACGGTCTTCATTGCGATGGGCGGAAACTTCCTCTCCGCCACGCCCGACACCGAGTTCACGGCAAAGGCGCTCACGAACTGCAAGCTCACGGCGCATGTCGCCACGAAACTCAATCGTTCACACCTCGTCACCGGCCAGACCGCGCTTATTCTGCCGTGCCTCGGCCGCTCCGAGATCGATACCCAGCGCGACGGCGACCAGTTTGTCACGGTCGAGGACTCGATGGGCATCATCAATTCGTCGCGGGGCCATCTCGTACCGGCGGGCCGGGAGTTGCGGAGCGAACCCGCCATCGTGGCTGGCATCGCGCGGGCGGCCCTGGCCGAAAAAACGACCGTGTCGTGGGACGACTTGGTGGCGAACTACGACCGCATTCGCGATCGGATCGAGCGGGTCGTGCCCGGCTTCGAGGGATACAACGCGCGCATCCGCCGGGGTGTCTTCTATCTGCCAAACAATCCGCGCGACAGCCGGGTCTTCAACAACGCCTCCGGCAAGGCGCGCTTCGTCGTGCATGAACTCCCCGATATTTCGCAGGAGGCCGGCGAGCTGATCATGATGACAATCCGCACGCACGATCAATTCAACACCACGATCTACGGCCTCGACGACCGATACCGCGGCGTGTTCAACGGCCGGCGGGTCGTCTTCATGAACCGGGAGGATATCGCGGCGATGGGATTTACCGCGGGCCAGCTCGTCGATCTGACCGGTCGCTTCCGGGGCGTGGAGCGGATCGCCCCGCGCTTTCTCGTCACTCCTTACGATATTCCGCGCGGCGCCTGTGCGACGTATTTCCCCGAGGCCAACGTGCTCGTGCCGATTGACAGCGTGGCCGAGCGCAGCAACACCCCGGTTTCGAAGTTTGTCAGAGTCACGCTGACGCCCACGAACGACGTCGCGGGTGCTGCGCAGCAGATCGTGCGCGAGGCGCGCGAGGTGCAGGGCGCGGCCCTGCAGCCGGCTTGAAGCACCCGCCATTTTTCCACCACCCCTCAGAACCACCCCCTTAATATTCATTCCATCATGGGATTCCTTGATCGAGACAACACCACCGCGGACTCCGGCTACTCACGCTGGGGTTTTCCGCCTGCTGCCATCGCCGTGCAAATGTGCATCGGTGAAATTTATGGGTTCAGCGTCTTCAATGTCCCGCTGACCAGGGCCTTGGGCATCACCAAGTCCCTGCCGGAGGATTGGACCATTCCCATGGTGGGCTGGTTTTATTCGCTCGGCCTCATCATGCTCGGACTCTCCGCCGCGGTCTTCGGAAAATGGGTGGAACGGAGTGGCCCGCGCAAGACCATGATCGCCTCGATGCTTTGCTTCTGCGGCGGTCTCTGGATCTCCGCACTCGGCATCTATCTGCACAACTATTGGGTCGTCCTCTTTGGCTACGGCTTCGTCGGGGGGATAGGCTTGGGGCTGGGCTACATCGCCCCCGTTTCGACGCTGATTAAGTGGTTCCCGGACAAACCGGGCATGGCCACCGGGTTTGCCATCATGGGCTTCGGCTCCGGAGCGCTGATTGGCGCTCCGCTGGGGAATCTGTTGATGGGCTACTTCAAAACGGAGACCTCCGTCGGGGTGGGTGAGTCGTGGCTGGTCATGGGCGGGATCTATGCCGTCTTCATGTCGTTTGGAGCCCTGATCGCGCGTGTTCCCGCCGCAGGCTGGAAACCCGCAGGCTGGAATCCTCCGGCAGCCGCCACGAACCTCATGATCACGCAGAGTCATGTTTCGGCAGACGAGGCGATCAAGACACCGCAGTTCTGGCTTCTGTGGATCGTCCTCTGTATGAACGTGAGTGCCGGCATCGGCATTCTCGGCCAGGCGTCGCTGATGTCGCAGGACATGTTTGGCGTCTCGGCGGCGGCGGCGGGTGCTTTTGTCGGCCTGATTTCCATCTCCAACATGTTGGGCCGTTTCTTCTGGTCCTCGATGTCGGACCTGACCGGTCGCAAAGGTATCTACATCATCTATTTCGTCCTGGGCATTGTGCTCTATGCTGCCATCCCGTATCTGACGAATGTGACGTTGTTCGTGGCGGTGGTTTGCGTGATCATCACGATGTATGGCGGCGGGTTTGCCACGATTCCCGCGTATCTGCGCGACATGTTCGGCACCTTTCAGGTGGGTGCGATTCACGGTCGCTTGATTACGGCGTGGTCGGCCGCGGCGGTCATCGGGCCATACACGTTGAACCGTATCTCGACGGATCTGAAGGCGGCCGGAGTGCCGAAGGAACTCGCCTATAACCGCGTGATGTACATTTGCGTCGGCATGCTCGTGGTGGGTTTGATTGCCAACTTCCTCGTGCGCCCTGTGGCCCAAAAGCACTTGTATCGCGGCGAATTGCCTGGCTCCGCTCCAGCGCCTGCCCCGCAACCCGCGGCGGCGCGTGCCTGAACGCAAACCTCCTTCAATTGTTGCCACCTTATGAATATCAAAGCACTCATTTACTGGATCATCGTCGCCATCCCGCTCGGCTGGGGACTCAAGCTGTCGATCGAGAAAGCGAAGCCGCTCTTTGCCGGTGCGCTCAGCGCCCCCGCCAAGCCCGCGGCTGCGCCCGCTGACGCCCCGAAGAAATAGCGTCTCGACCGATTCGCCCAGGCCGCGTCACGCTCACGTGACGCGGCCTTCTTTTGGTCTGTTCACGCCGGAAGGTCGCGAGGCGATGCGCGAGCGGGAGCGCGGGGCGACCCGTCCGATTGTGGCTCCGCGACCACCCCAGACCTTCGTGCTAAGACTTGATTTGGAGCTTCTTTGACTTGCCCTGCGGAAGTCGTCTGCGAAGTTTATCCAACATGGCATTTCCCGGTGACCAAGCAGGTTTCCGATTCGCCAGCGACCTATGACGAACCCTGCCATTCCAGAGCCCATCGAGCCCGCCAAGGGCGAAATCACGGTTGCCACGTGGAAGGCGATCGTCACTCCCTTTCAGGTCCCGTCCACGGGACGTGCCACCTGGCAGCTTTTAAACACGCTCGTTCCGTACGCCGGGATGTGGGTGCTGATGTATTTCAGCCTTTCGATTTCCTGGTGGTTGGTGGTGCCGGAGGCGGCGCTGGCCGCGCTGCTGCTCGTCCGAGTCTTCATCATCTTTCACGACTGCGGGCACGGCTCATTTTTCCATTCGCGGGCACTCAACGATGTCGTCGGATTCTTTACCGGGGTGCTGACGCTAACGCCTTACCACCATTGGCGCTGGCAGCATTCGATTCATCACGCCAGTTCCGGCGATCTCGATCGGCGCGGGACCGGCGATCTCTGGACGATGACCGTGCAGGAATATCTCGATTCGTCCCGTTGGCGTCGTTTCGCGTATCAGCTCGCCCGGAATCCCTTTTCGCTTTTCGTGGTGGGTCCACTCTACATGATGGTGATTCACCAGCGTTTTCCGTCCTCCACGGCGAGCCCGCGGGAGCGCATGTCTGTGTGGTGGATGAATCTCAGCGTCGTTGCCATGGCGGTGGGGCTAAGTTGGATTTTTGGACTAAAGGATTACGTCATCATCCAATTGATCATCACGGGCATCGCCGGAACGGCCGGGCTCTGGCTCTTCTACGTGCAGCACCAGTTCGAAGATGTGTATTGGGAGCGGCGCGAAGACTGGGACTACACGGCCGCCGCGCTGCAGGGCAGTTCGTTCTACCGGCTCCCCAGGGTGCTCCAGTGGTTCTCCGGCAACATCGGCTTCCACCACATCCACCACCTCAGCGCCCGCATCCCGAACTATAACCTCGAGCGTTGCCACAATTCGCATCCGCTCTTTCAAGGCGTAAAGCCGGTGACGCTTTTCGCCAGTTTCAAGTCTCTCACTTTCCGGCTTTGGGACGAGCAGCGGCACAAGCTCGTGCATTACCGGGCCATCAAGGACCGGCTGCGGGCGGGTTCGGCGCGATAGGATCGGCCGGAACGGTCGTGGGTCCCCTGTTCGATCAAGATTCCCTTGCCGCTCGCCCGGCTGCGCGTTATCGAATGCCTTCGCGGCGGCAATGAAAGGGTTCCTCGACTATGTCATCCGGGTGCTGATCCAGCACCCCGAAGATTTCGTGCTCAACGAAAGCGACGGAGGCCGCACGGTCTTTTTCCGGGTTGAATTGCATCGGGACGATGTTGGCAAAGTGATCGGCAAAGGCGGCCACACGATTGCGGCGCTGCGGAACATTTTGGGCAGCGTGGCGGAAAAGGACGACCGCCGCGTGCAGATTGAGATTATTGGCGCACAACCCTGAACCTACCGCCACGCGGCGACTGGTTCCGGGTTGCTTCTCTCGCTTCCCCCTCGCAGGGGGCGAGTCCGTTCCCACTTCCTTTCGCCCGTGGCCTCCCTGACCACATGAAAACACCCACCCTCTACGACACCACTCTCCGCGACGGCACGCAGGGAACGGGCGTGTCATTCTCCGTGCTCGACAAAATCGGCATCGCCGAGCGACTCGATGCCTTCGGCATGCACTACATCGAGGGCGGCTGGCCGGGGTCGAATCCCAAGGACGTCGCCTTCTTCGAAGCGGCCGCGCGCCGGACTTGGCGCCACGCGAAGATCTCCGCGTTTGGCAGCACCCGACGCGGGAACGCGCGGGTGGAATCCGATCCGCAGGTTGCGCTCTTGCTCGCGGCGCGCACGCCGGTGGTTACGATCGTGGGCAAGAGCTCCCGCCTGCACGTGACGGAAATCCTCGGCGTCACGCCGGAGGAGAATCGGGCCATGATCGCGGACACCGTGGCGCATCTCAAAGCGCACGGCCGGGAAGTGGGCTACGATGCCGAGCATTTCTTCGACGGCTTCCGCGAGGACGCCGAGCACGCGCTGGCCACCCTCGCGGCAGCAGCGAATGCGGGAGCGGATTTTCTCGCGCTGTGCGATACGAATGGAGGAACGCTGCCCGAGGACGTGGCGGCGATCGTCGCCGCGGTCCAGACCCGGCTGGGGCCGGCCGTCGCGCTCGGGATCCACTCGCACAACGACTGCGGCCTGGCGGTGGCGAACGCGCTCGCCGCGGTGCGGGCCGGCGCCGTCCAGGTGCAGGGCACGATGAACGGCTATGGGGAACGCACCGGAAACTGCAATCTGACCACGCTCATCCCGTGTCTCCAGGCGAAGCTCGGCCTGGAAGTCGTGCGCGATCTCGCGGCGATCACGATGCTCTCCCGCTTCGTCGACGAGCTGGCCAATCTCCAGCCCGACCCGCGCGCGCCGTTTGTGGGTGAGACCGCCTTTACCCACAAAGGCGGGTTGCACGCGCATGCCGTGCAAAAACTGGCGCATTCCTATGAGCACATCACCCCTGAGACGGTGGGGAATCGGCGCCACATCCCGGTCTCCGAACTGAGCGGACAGAGCAATGTGCTGGCGCGCGCCCGGGCCCAGGGAATCGAGCTCGCCAAGGGATCGCCCGAAGTGCTCGCCATTCTCCAGCGCGTGAAGGAGCTTGAGTCCGAAGGCTGGGAATTCGAAGCGGCCGAAGCGTCGTTCGACCTGCTGGTGCGGCGCGCCTTGGGGCAGTTGCAGCCGCTCTTCGAGCTGGTGGAGTACCATTGCGAGTTTCGCCGCGATGGCGCCGGCCGTTACCAAACCTGCGAAGCGACCGTGAAACTGCGGGTGGGCGACGCCGCCGAATACACCGTGGCGGAAGGAGACGGGCCCGTGAACGCGCTCGATGGGGCCTTGCGCAAGGCCCTGCGCCGCTTCTATCCGGAGATCGACCGCATCGCCCTGCGGGACTACAAGGTGCGCATCATCGACGGCCATCGCGCCACGGCCGCTCGCACCCGGGTGCTCATTGTCAGTACGGATGGGCACGATACCTGGGGCACGGTCGGGGTGAGCGACAACATCATCGAGGCGAGCTGGCAGGCGCTGGTCGATGGGCTCGCGTATCGGCTGGCGCGGGGGTCGGGAGCCGCGGGAGCCAGCCCGGACCCGACCAGCATTTGCGTTGGTGTAGGGAAAACACTATAATACGCGATGCACAGCCTTCCCTTCCCGCGATCCTATTGGGTCGAACCGGCCCGGCTCCTGGCCGGATGCTATCCGGGCGACCTCGCGCCGACAGCCCGGGAGCAAAAACTGGAGGGGCTGATCGAAAGCGGGGTGAGACGGGTTGTTTCACTGATGGAGGGCGACGAAAATGATCACGCCGGCGACCCGTTCATAGACTACGCGCCCGAGTTGACGCGCCGGGCGGCGCTCCGCGAGATCGCGATTGCCTGCGTCCGGCATCCCATTATCGACCAATCCATTCCCTCCGTGGGCGCCATGCGCGCGATCCTCGACGAAATCGATGCCGGACTCGGCAGCGGGCACGCTGTCTACGTGCATTGCTGGGGTGGGCGGGGGCGCACGGGCACGGTCATCGGGTGCTGGCTCATCCGGCACCGGCAGGCGACCCCCGAGACGGCCCTCGCTGCCCTCCAGGCGCTGACGGCGCACGATCCGCGCGCGTTTCGGCCGACGCCGGAAACGGTCGAGCAGCGCGCTTTCGTGCGCGCGTGGAAGGAGGCGGCATGAGTGGCGGACAGCCGGATCGCAGCGCTCGTATTCGGGGCGCGGTCCTCGGAGCCCTGGTCGGCGACGCACTCGGAGTCCCGGTGGAGTTCAAGGAGCGCGCAGAGCGCGTGGAGGATCCCGTCACCGGCATGCGCGGTTACGGAACGTGGAACCAGCCGCCGGGAACGTGGTCGGACGATGGGTCGCTCTTGCTTTGCTCGCTCGAAGGTTTGCAGGAGGGATTCGATCCTGAGCGGGTGGGAAAGTTGTTCGTGCGCTGGCGCCGCGACGGTTATTGGAGCGCGCATGGAAATGTCTTCGATGTGGGCGTCACCACCGCGAAGGCGATCTCCCGATTGGCGAGCGGCGTCGCCGCGGAGGAGGCGGGGCCACACGATGAGGTTTCAAACGGGAATGGGTCGCTCATGCGCATTCTCCCGGTCGCGCTCCGTTTTGCGGACGCACCTCCGTTCGCGCTGGCTGAATATGCGATGCGTCTTTCGCGCCTGACCCACGCCCACGCGCGCTCGCAACTGGCCTGTGCCTTCTACTGTCTGCTCGCGGTCGCTTTGCTGCGCGGACTGGGACCGGCCGATGCGCTGGCGGAGGCAGGCCGCGAATTTGAACCTTTGCTGGCTTTGCATCCGGCCGAGCACGAAGAGTTTTCCCGCCTCATCGCGCCGGACTTCGCCAACTTGGATGAGGCGTCGATCCGTTCCAAAGGCTACGTCATGGACACACTCGAGGCCGCCATCTGGTGCCTGCTCCGGCATCCCGACTACTCTTCCACCGTTCTCGCGGCCGTGAATCTCGGGGGCGATACGGATACGACCGGATGCGTTGCGGGAGGGCTGGCGGGACTGACGTATGGCGAAAGTGCCATTCCGCTCGAATGGCGGGACGCGTTGCCGGGACGCGAGCGACTCGAATCGTTCCTGCCCGGCCCTCCTGCGTAAGAGTTACGGCAGTGACTGCACCCGCGAGTAGGAGTAGCGGCTCTCCCAGCTAAGTTCGGGCGGGAACTCCTCGTAGCCACTGTAGATCCACGGGATCGCCGGGCGGAGATGCGGCGTGTATTTGTCTTTGTTCGTCGGGAAAGGGAACGTGAGCACCTCCCAAACCCCGACCCCGATGCGCGCCAGCGTGCGGCCGACTCCCTTGGTCACGCCGTACCCGGGCGCGTTGTTTCCCTCGTCGCTGTTGAGCCGGTCGGCGATATCGATCATCTCCTGGGCGGCAAACAGGATGTTCGACAGGCCGCGGCCAAGCTTGCGGGTGGGGCCGTGATCGGAACCCGGCGGCGCTTGAATGTCTGCGAGCGCGAAGGGTGCAGCCGCGAGGAAGACAAGTGCGGCGAAAGCGAGGCGGCGGGCATGCATCGGCATTCAGAGGTAGGGCGGGGCCCGCGCCCGCGCCAGACAATTTCGCGGTGCAATTCCGGCGTCCGCAGGGTAATAAGGCGCCGTAGTACACATGGAATCCGCCGTTCATGCCACGCCGTGTTTTTGACTTCGCGCCCGCGGCGGGTTCATTCCTGTTCGAAGTATGAGCCTCGATCTCAACCAAATCCTCGGCGATTGGCCGCATGAAGCCGGCAACATCAAGGTCCGTAAAGTGGCGGGAACGGACGGTCGCGAAAAGGTACAACTTCGCATCGACTTGGGCGTGATCCAGATGGAGCTGACGGGTCGGCCCGACGGCACGCGTCCCAAGGGTTGCGATTCTGTCCTGGCCTACCACCAGCGCGAGGCGGCGCGGAAGGAAGGGCAGGGCGCCGTGTATCACCTCGGACCGGAGGAGTGCGGGGAACTCCAGCAGGAGGGAATCCAATATTACCACCGTTACCTCGCGCTTTATCAGCTCAAGGACTACGAAGCGGTCATTCGCGATACCCAGCGGAACCTCGATCTTTTCAGCTTCGTGGCGGAGCATGTCGAACGGGAGGAACTGGCCATGGCTTTTCAGCAGTTCCGCCCCTACGTGCTCATGATGAATACGCGCTCGAAGGCGGCGCTGGAGCTGGATAACGACAACTACGGCGTCGCGATCAAGAAGATCGAGGACGGCCGGCAGGCCATCTTGGATTTCTACCACGCGAGCGGCAACCAAGAGGCCGCCAACGAGAGCGCCGAGATCTCGTTTCTTGACGATTTGCTGGAAGAGGTTCGGGCCAAGCGGCCGCTCACCCGGATCGAGAAACTCAAACAGGAACTCGAGTCGGCCGTGGCCACGGAAGCGTATGAGCGCGCGGCCCAACTGCGTGACGCGATCCGCGAAATCGAGACGCACCCCTCGTAGCTGTTTCCGCTTGCGCGATGAATCCCACCTTCGTCGAACGCAAGGAACGCTGGGCGCGGAAAATGGCGCTGAAGGAGCGCCCGCTGGTTCGCTCCCACGATCGTCTTCCGCCCGGGCAGCATCTTACGTCGGGGTTCCCCGTGCTCGATCTGGGGATCCAGCCGGAGATCAAGCTCGAGCACTGGCGCCTCCAGATCAGCGGGCAGGTGGAAAACCCCGTAACGCTGACCTGGGAAGATTTCCACGCACTCCCGCAATTTGAAGACGTCAGCGATTTCCACTGCGTGACGACCTGGAGCAAATACGACTGCGCGTGGGGCGGCGTTTCGTTCTTCACGCTTTGCGAGCTGGTGAAGCCGACACCTCAAGCGCACTTCCTGCACTACACGGGTTACGACGGCTATTCGACCAACACGCCGCTCGAGACGGCTCTCGATGACGACACGCTCATTGCTACGAGCTTCGCCGGGACCTCGATTCCGCGGGAGCACGGGGGACCTGCGCGCGTGATCATTCCCAAGCTCTACGCCTGGAAGGGCGCCAAGTTTGTGAAGGGAATTGAATTCCTTGAACATGATCGGCAGGGCTTTTGGGAAGTGCGCGGATACAGCAACACCGCCGATCCGTGGACCGACGATCGGTTCTCGTAGAAAACTATTTTCTCTCTCCGCCCGTGGAACAATCCTTCTGCCTCGAAGTGCGCCCGGCTTTGTCGGACGATGCCCCGGTGATTGCGCAACTCGCCGAGCAACTCGGGTATCCGTCGAGCGAGGAACAGATCGGGGAAAGGCTCCGCGCCTTTCAGGCCCAACCCGCGGATCAGGCTGTGCTCGTGGCGGAATTGATCGGCACGGGTGTGGTCGGGTGGATCACCCTTTCGATCGTCCGATTGATCGAGAGCGACGCCCGAGTCCACATCGGCGGACTGGTGGTCGATGAATCGGTGCGCGGAGCCGGGGTTGGCCGCGCCTTGATCGCGGCGGCGGAACACTGGACGCGCGAGCGTGGGTTGCGCACGATTGGGCTGAATTCGAATGTGAAGCGGGAGGAGGCGCATCACTTCTATCAGTGGCTCGGGTTCGAGCGCGCGAAAACCCAGTTCGCCTTTCGCAAGATCGTGGGAGAATGATCTCGTGCGCTTGATCTCAGCTCCGCCATGCCTTTAGCCGCGCCGTTGCTTGAGGTTTCCGATCTGACGATCCGCTTCGCGCGGCGTTCGGGCGCCGGGATGATCGCAGTGCAAGGCGTGAGTTGGTCTATCGCGGCGGGCCGGAGTCTCGCGGTGGTGGGAGAATCCGGCAGCGGCAAGAGCGTGACCGCGCTGGCTCTCACGCGCCTGCTGCCCGAGCCGCCCGCCGAGTATGTCACGGGCGACATTCACCTCGAAGGAAAAAGCGTCCTGAAGATGTCCGCGGACGAGCTGCGGAAGGTCCGTGGCGGCACGATCGGATACGTCTTCCAGGAGCCGGCGACCTCCTTGAATCCTGTTTTTACGGTGCAGTCGCAGATCAACGAGGTGCTGCGGATTCATCGGCCGGATCTCCCGCCGGAGGCGCGGGAGGAGGAGGTTCTGCGCTGGCTCAAGCAGGTCGGGCTCACCGAGCCGCGCAAGCGCCTGGGCGCCTATCCGCATGAACTCAGCGGCGGCATGCAGCAGCGCGTCATGATCGCGATGGCCCTCTGCGCCCGGCCCAAGCTGCTCGTGGCGGACGAGCCAACGACCGCCCTCGACGTCACCGTGCAGGCCGAGATCATGCGGCTTCTGCGCGAGTTGAAGGAATCCCTCGGGATGAGCGTACTCCTCATCACGCATAATTTTGGCCTCATTCGAGGCTTGGCGGATGACGTGGCGGTGATGCTGCGTGGCCGGGTGGTGGAGCAGGGCCCGGCCGAGCGCGTTCTGCAGGCGCCGGAACATCCCTACACCCGCGCCCTGCTCGATTGCATTCCGAAACTCGGAGCGGGCCGGAAGCGCCTCACGACGATCGATCGGGATTTGCTGGCGAAGTGATTTCGGCCGGCGGGGCGATTCCGCGCAGGGGGAAGGTGCGGCGGGTGAACCACCACATTCCGAGCAAATCGAGCAGCGGCCGCCAGAGCATGACCAGCAGGCCGTAGTTCGAGACGCCCGCGCCCCTGGCCCGATGTTTCACCGGTTCCTGCACCACGCGAAAACCGCCGGCGACCGCCAGCGCCGGGAGAAAGGAATAAAGCGTCTTGAGCGGCACGAGGGCCCGCACGATGTCCCGGCGAAAAATCTTGAGCGCGCACCCACTGTCGTCGCACCCATCCCGGAGGATGCTTTGGCGCACGACGTTGGCGAGACGCGACATGGCCCGACGCAGGGAGGAATCGCGGCGTTCGGCGCGAATTCCCACCACCATGTCGGCCTGCGACTCCGCCAGGCGCGCGAAAAGCCGGGACAAATCGGCCGGGTCGTTTTGGCCGTCGCCGTCCATCGTCACGATCCACTCGCCGCGTGCGGCGAGAAACCCGCGGAAAAGCGACGCCGCCTGGCCGGAATTGCGTGGGTTGTGCAGGGTGCGGCATTCCGGATGCGAGGCGGCCCATTCCTCCAGGAGTTGGGGCGTGCCGTCGCGGCTGCAATCATCGATCATCAGCACTTCGAAGCCCCCGCCGAGACCGGGCAGGACGGCGCAGACTTCCCCGAGTAACGCACGCGCGTTCCCCTCCTCGTTGTAGAAGGGGATCACCACCGAGAAACGCGGCGCATCCATCCGCGAATAAAGCCCCGGCCCGCGGCGGGCGACAAACGAATTATGCGCAGAACAGGCTCAATCCATCTCGTAAACTTCGACGAGCGCCACGCCGGTGGCCCCGCCAGCCCCGCGCACGATCGCGGTGTAGGAGCCGGGTTCGAGTGTGACCGCCACGGCGGATTCGACCTCGTTGGCGGGGGCGAGACTCGCGGCTTGAACTTCGGAATTGGTCGGGTGCGTGCGCCAGTTGTCGTTCGTCGTCAGCGTGGCGCCGTCCTTCAAGACTTCCAGCGTGGGATCGGCCAGCGCTCCCACCACGCCAAACCCCGAGAGCGTTGGCCCGAGGGCGCGAATGATCACACGCTTCGCCCCGCCGCGAATTACAAAGCCTGCAATCATGACGCTCGAGCCGGTGCCGACGAACCCACGCGTCGAAATGTTGATCAGGTGGTACGTGACATTCTCGCGCGTCATCTGGAAGTAGGCGGTATTGCTGCTGTCGAGCGGGTAGTTTCCCTTCAAGACGCCATTCGTCAGCGTGGCCGTGCCAACGTACAAAAAATTGTCGAGCACCGAAGCAAAGCTGAACCCGTTGGTGGCGTTGGTGGTGCCAAAACCGCCGTCTACCGCGGAGGTCGAACCGATCTGGACGTAGGCATTCCCCGAGGGAGCGATGATCCAGGTGATCTGGTCGATGTTCTTGTTCACCGTATTCCAATACCAGCCGGAGTAGGTTCCCGTGTTTCCGCCGTCCACGTTTTTGACGACGGCACGCGAGCCATTGAACGCGGAGCCTCCGATCGAGCCGGACACGGCGGAACTCGTGAAGGTGCCGCTCACCGTGCTGCCAAGAAAAGAGAAACTGAACCCGCCGGTGGGGCTTACCGTGAAGGGCTGACTCCGGGCCGCGAGTTGTGCGGCCGAATTGATGGAGAGACATAGCCCCTGCGAGTTTTGCCCGACCGAGAGTACCGTCGGCTTGCCATTGAAGCTGACTTCATAGATGCCGCGGAAGCTGTTCGAGCCAGTTTGGGCAGCGACTGGCAGACCCGCGAACGCAAGCGTTGCGCATGTGAAGGTGAGTAAAGCGGTACGCATAAAATATGAAAAACAGATGCCGGGCCTTCGGACGAACCCCGACTCGCGGATATTCAAGCCGATTTTTCCGGCAGCCGAAGCATTAGCTGGCTCGCCGCTTCCGTCGCGACCCGCCCAAGCCCGCCCATGCGCCGCACGATTTCGCGGGCGACGGCGAGTGGCGCCGATTCGCCTGCGGGTGGCGCGAGCCACAGCTTGCGATCCAGGACGACAGCCCCGGCAAAATTGAGGAGGACCACGAGGATTCGGTCCGGCGGGGCATCCGCGTCATGGCTTTCCTCGTGGTCGAGGGAAAAGGTGATGCTGCCGGCGCGGCAAGCGCTGGCGTCGATCACCGTGTTAAGCGCGAACGACAGCCAGATCGGTTCCCCCGCGAGGCGCAGCCCGGCGAGCTCGGCCGGCAGGTCGCCGCACTGCCAGCCAGGGCGTCCTCCCAGTCCTCCGCGCGTGTGTTCCCACGCTGCGGCGGCCGGACATTGAATCGGGGCGCCGATGAGGGCCCGGCGCAAAGCGCTGAATTCCTCGAGCGCCGCCGCGCACCGTTCCGCTGCCGCCGAGAGTTGATCGGCGGTCGCGCGCGCCGGGTGCGCGCGGGTCACCTCCTCGGAGAGCAGCGAAGTGAACCCGTAGAAGGCGGACGTATGATTCGCAAAATCGTGCAGGAATCGCGCCGCCAGGATTCCCAGTTGCTCATAGCCACTCAAGCTTGGGATTGGCCGATTCTCCGATGCAAGTGGTGGCATGCCGGGATGTTCGCGGTGACGCGGGTGCGGGCAAGCACAGATGCAAAATTTGCACTATTGTGTCATCGATTTGCGCAATTCGGAGAAACCGGTGTCGTTTCCCCATTTCGAAACCTCCCGAACCATGTCCTCCCCCTGCACCGATAAACCGGAAGCCTCCGCCGAAGCGCCGTGTGCGCCGGTGGAGCGCCCGCCGCGTCGCGGGGTCTTCCTCCTCGTCGCGGTTGGCCTCGTTTCCCTCGGTTTTTTCGCGTGGACCAAGCGCCCGAACGTACACGTGAGCGATTCGCTGCTCACCAAGACCCCGAAGTTTCTCGTCAATGTGGCGCGTCGCGCGCAGGCTCCCGTGCCCATTTATGCGACGGGCGAACTGCGCCGCGGCGCCGACCCCAATCGCGGCGAGGTGGAACTTCAGCTCGACACCAACGAAGGGAGCATCGTCCGGGTCGGAGATTCGGCGGAGGTACGGATCCGGGCGCTCGACGGTCGCGCTTTCCAGGGGCGGGTCATCACGGCCATGGAGCGGCCCGATGGGGGCGCGCGTCCCGTCGCGGTGACGATCGAACTGGATCTGAAAGACGCGCCGGAGGTGAAGCCCGGGCGCGTCGACTTCATTTTTACGCCCGTGGGCGGTGCGCCGATCCTGGTGCCGATCACCGCGATCGTGTGGCGCGACGGGGAGTTTAACCTGGCCATGGTCGACACGGAAAGCCGGCTTCGCTGGCGCAAGGTCGACGCCGGCCGGGAGTACGGCTCGCAGATCGAAATCACCTCTGGCCTGGCCGTCGAAGAATGGTATCTCCCCCGGCCGGATCGCGACTTGCCCGAAGGCGCCAAGATCGACGTTTCGGAGAAAAGGTGACGCGGGCTGGAGGGATCCCCCGTGCGCAAGTTGACTGTTCGGTAGCAGAGCGCCGCCTCCCATGTCACCCGCTGCTCTCGCTCACCTCTCCAAAGCCGATCCGGTGATGCGCCGGCTCATCCGGGCGGCCGGACCGTGTACGCTGACTCCCAACGGTCTGCGCACGCCCTTCGAGGCGCTCGTTCGGGCGGTGGCGCATCAACAGCTCAATGGCACGGCGGCGGAGACGATTCTGCGCCGCTTCATCGCTCTGTTCCCGCGAAAGCGATTTCCGGCGCCAGGCGATCTGGCCGCTGTCGACGACCCGACGATCCGCGCCTGTGGATTTTCCCACGCGAAAGTGGCGGCCCTGCGCGACATCGCCGCGCAGACGCTGGCCGGCGTGGTTCCCTCGGCCCGGCGGATCGGTGTCATGCCGGACGAGGAGATCATCGAACGCCTCGTGCAGGTGCGTGGCGTGGGGCGCTGGACGGTCGAGATGCTGCTGTTGTTCAAGCTCGGTCGTCCGGATGTGCTGCCGGTCGACGATTTCGGCGTGCGCACCGGCTTTCGGATCGCCTATGCGCGCGCGGAAATGCCGAAGCCGAAAGAGCTGTTGGAGTTTGGCGAGCGCTGGCGCCCGTGGCGGAGCGTCGCCACGTGGTATCTCTATCGTGCCGTGGATCTCGAACGCGAGCGGGCCTCACGCAAAGGCGTCAAGGCGTGATGGGGTGGTCGTTCAAACGCCCATCTCGTTGCTGCGCGGAAACTGAATCTCGGCGATTTTCTCCGCCATGTCGTGGTTCGGCAGGAAGGCGAGTTCCACGGCGGCCGCGTTGCTCACCCGGGCCCGCAGTTCCACCACGCCGTTCTTCGCCACGCCGTCGACAAACGCGGTGAGCGGACGCTTCACGACATCGAGGCCCCGGATTTGCACGCCGGTCTCGAGCGAGAGCAGGGCGCTCTTCCAATTCATGGGCTGCATGACGTTCGAGCCGACGAGAATCCAGGCAGGCGTGTCCGCGAGCAGGGGCGTGGCTCCCATCGAGCGGGAATACGCGGTCGATCCGGCCGCCGTGGAAAGCAGCGCGCCGTCGCACACGAGGCGCGGGAGGCGGATCTGCTCACCCACTTTCACTTCCAGCCAGGCAGTTTGGCCGGTGGCGCGCTCGACCCAGGTTTCGTTGAAGGCATAATCTTCGGCCCAGTCGCCGCTCTCGGAGCAGCGCGTTTGCACGTAAAGCAGCGGCATTTGCCGCAGGATCAATTCCTCGAGCTCGATGCCGTGCTCGAAGATGGGACCCGGATCGTTCAGGAGGAAGCCGAGATGGCCCGCGTTCAGGCCAAAGAACGGCAGGCGCAGGCGCCAGTATTTGCGGATCGCGCGCAGCATCGAGCCGTCGCCCCCGATGACGAGGATGCAGTTCGGATCGTTCGAGACTTCGTAGCGGCGAAACTCCGCGGCCCACGCCATGGCCTTGGGGTTCCACTCGTCCGCCATGATGATCAGCCGAGGATCGCGGATGAGCCGATGCGTGGCGCGATTGGGAATGCGTCCGCGGTAAAGTCCGTACCGCTCGATGTAATCCTCGATCGCCGTCGGCACGAGGTCGGTG
Organism: Chthoniobacterales bacterium; assembly: GCA_038226705.1. GTDB lineage: Bacteria > Verrucomicrobiota > Verrucomicrobiia > Chthoniobacterales > SZAS-18 > SZAS-18. Next base: position 51,802 of record JBBRQH010000035.1, read on the forward strand.
ATCGGCTCCCGATGAAAGATCCTCTCCCGGATGGCCGAACTAGCCCCCGGAATATCGAGCGGCATGACGATGGCCTTCGGCGGCAGATCCGCGATCTGAATGGGAAACCCGGGCCGCGCAACGACCACGAAATTCAAAGTGTTCCAAAGCTCCTCCGCGTGGTGCCAGACCTTGTGAATGAAGGAATGCTTCTCCGCCCCGCCCACGAGCAGATCGGTGCCAATCACATGCCAGACCTCACCGCGCTGCGCATAGCGCTTCTCGAGATCGTGGGTACGGGTGAAACGTGAGTGTTCCAGGTCATCCAGGCAGACTTCGACCTTGGGCAGCCCGGCGAAGCAAAGATCCGCCATCGTCGCGCGGAAGATCGGGTCGATCTCGCTGGATGAAGGTTTGTCGGGGCGCGGTCCGCACGGATAAATGACAACGTGGTCAAAGTCGTTGCTGAGCGCCTCGGCAACGCGGCGGTGATGGATTCCAGGAGGGTTGAAACTGCCTCCGAAGACGGCGATGCGGGCGGACATGGGGCGGAATGATGGCGCGGGCAGGGCGGGGGGCAAGCAAGGACGTTGCCAAACTTCGCGGGCCCGCGGGTCCCGCCGTAGTGGCGGGTTGCCCGGGGAGATTACGGCGGCGGGGTTCGCTTCCGGAAGGCAGCCATCCGAACCTGCCCAGACGGGAAAGAAGGGCGATCGCCAGACTCCGCGATCAATGAATCCGCGGCGTCACCCGCACCATCCCGGGGGCGCGGTTGCGAAACAACTCCGGCCGCACCACGCCCGCCATTTTCTCGAGCGTCTCGGCCGGCAGTTCCGGCTTGCCGGCAAACTCCGCGATGCGTTGCACCCAGGCGCGTGGCTCGGCCACGAGCGCCGGAAAGTCGACCTCGAGCAAGGTGATGTTCGGTGCGACGCGCAAGTGTTCGACGGTCCAA
>JBBRQH010000036.1:0-50466 GCA_038226705.1 Chthoniobacterales bacterium
GGAGAGGATTGGGCAGAGATGGATTCGAACCATCGAAGGCAAAGCCAGCGGATTTACAGTCCGCCCCCGTTGGCCACTTGGGTATCTACCCGAAACCGAGGGGCAACCTTACGGCATTCCCGACGGAGCGCAACATTCGGACGCGATTTTTTCTCCGATCGTGCTGGTTTCACTTGCGACCGCCCACGCTTGCCGTCCGCGGCGTCCGCCGGTATCGGTGCGCCCCGCAAATACCTTTATGACCGACGCCAAAGCCAGTCAGGAACGCATGGAAAAGATCGTCAGCCTCTGCAAGCGGCGCGGTTTCATCTACCAGTCTTCCGAAATCTACGGCGGCATCGGCGGCTTCTGGGACTACGGCCCTCTCGGCGCCGAGCTGAAGCGCAACTTGCGCGATCTCTGGTGGCGCGCCATGACGCGCGAACGCGAGGACATCGTGGGGCTCGACGCCACCATCATCCTACATCCGGCGGTCTGGAAGGCCTCGGGGCATGTCGACACCTTTGCCGATCTCATGCGGGAATCGGCCCTCTCGAATAAGCGCGTGCGCGCCGACCACGTGGAACCTCAAACGGGCAACGTGCTGGAATTTACCGGGGCGATCGATGCGAAATCCGGCTGGAGGCTCGACAAGCTCGTGCAGGTCCTGCTGCGCGACGGCGAGCACATCGAATCGCTGCGCAAGAAGGTGAAAGTCTTCTTCGTCCAGGGCTCGAATGAGTCGGTCGATTCGATCGAGCTCCAGGGGGAGCGAATGATCGGGAAGGTGGAGAAATCGGTGGATTTTCATCCGGAAGACGGCGGTGCGCTGAGCGAGGCGCGTCCGTTCAACCTCATGATGCGCACGTGGGTGGGACCGACCGCGACCGATGCGGATATCGCGTATCTGCGGCCCGAGACAGCGCAGGCGATCTTCGCGCAATTCAAGAACGTGCTGAATTCATCCCGCGTGAAAGTGCCCTTCGGCATCTGTCAGATTGGCAAAGCTTTTCGGAATGAAGTCACGCCGCGGAACTACACGTTCCGCTCGCGCGAATTCGAGCAGATGGAACTCGAGTTTTTCATCGCGCCCGATGAGGCGGTGGAAGTCGTGCACGGCGAGGTGCTGCGCTGGCAGGCCGGCGCCGATCTTTCGACGCCACAGCCGAATTGGGGCTGGGAGATGTGGCACCACTACTGGGTGAAGGAGCGCACGGATTTCTACCGGTCGATCGGTCTGGGCGACGAGGTCCTCGAGCATCAGATGGCGGCGCCGGCAGATCTCGCCCACTACGCGCGGGCCTGCGTCGACGTGCTCTACAAGTTTCCCTTCGGCACAGAAGAGCTGGAAGGCATCGCGGCGCGGGGCGATTTCGATCTCACACAACATCAAAAGCATAGCGGCGAGCAGCTCGAGTATTACGACGAGCCGGTGAAGCTGGCCTTTGCCAAATGGAGCGACGAGCAGCGCGCAGCCTTGGTTGAGCGCAAGCTCGCCGAGGAGCGTGCCAAGCCGGTGGGCGGAAAGACCGACGAGGAAGCGAGCACCTGGTGCGAGCGGCTCTTCCGCGGCTTCTACGTGCCGCACGTGATCGAGCCGTCGGCCGGACTCGACCGCCTGGCCCTCGCGATCCTTTGTGCCGCCTTTCACGAGGAGGAGAAGGCGGATGTGAATGGGAAGGTGGAGAAGCGCACCGTGCTGCGTTTTCATCCGCGCGTTGCGCCGGTGACGCTGGGCGTGTTTCCGTTGCTCAAGAACAAGCCGGAGCTCGTGGCCAAGGCGCGTTCGGTCTATGAAGCGCTGAAGCGTCGGTATCACTGCTTCTACGATGAAACCGGGGCAATCGGCCGTCGGTATGCGCGGCAGGATGAGGCGGGCACGCCGTTCTGCGTGACGATCGATTTCGAGACGCTGGGCGAGAAAGGCCCGGAGCTGGCCGAGACCGTGACCTTGCGGTATCGCGATTCCGCTGCGCAGGAGCGCGTGCCGATCGCGGAACTTGCGGAGAAGATCGCGGCGGCGATGTGACGAGGGGAATTATTTAACCACGGATGACGCGGATGAGCGCGGATGGCTTTGGATCGGGCCCGTCCTCCAATTACGAGGATGACGGCCGCCGCGACGCCGAGGGATAAACCTTTGAAACGGTTGGTCGCCATGGCTTGCCTGGGACCACCTCGCTGAAGCACGGTGTTATTAATGAGATGAGGGGAGCGTCGGGGCGGAGGAGGACATACGCCTGCGGCGGTTTGGTCGCTTCGAGGACGAGGACGACGACCACAAGGACGAATAGTTTGCGCCTTCGGCGGGTATCCCTTGGACGCCAGCGATCGCGCGGCTCGAAGATACAAAATCGAGGTTGTCACTCCCTTTCGGCAGACGGCTATCGACATCAAAAAAACTCGATGATACTCGCCGAGGCGCCCACCCGTCGTCCTCGTCCTCGCCCCCCTTCGGCCGTTGTTACGAGAATGCGGGTCAGACTCGTGGCTGGCTCCCGGCGAAAATCCTTCGTCGCGCGGAGCGGCTTTCTTACAGTCGGAGCGTGAGCGCCTATTCCCCCGCCTTCCGCCGGCCCATCGCCGATCTCTTCCGCGCGACGGCGCATTGGGCGGTTTCGTTCTGCGTGAAAGAGGGGATTTCCGCCGACGCGGTTTCCTATTTCTCGATGGTCGCGGCCGCCGGGGCGGCGGTTTGTTTCTGGTGGTCGCGCAGCTATCCGGTACTCCTGATTTTGGCGCCTTTGCTTTGCTACTTACGGCTCTGGCTGAACATGCTCGACGGGATGGTGGCGCTGGGCTCGGGAAAGGCGAGCGCACGGGGCGAGGTCCTGAACGAACTGCCGGATCGCGTCTCGGATGTCATCATTTTCGCGGGCGTGGCGCACAGTGGACTCTGCGCGCCGCTCTTCGCGTATTGGGCCGCGATCCTGGCGCTTTTCACGGCCTACGTCGGCACGCTGGGCCAGGCGGTCGGTGCCCGGCGCGAATTTGGCGGCGTCATGTCCAAGCCGTGGCGGATGGTGGCGTTGCAATTCGGCGCGTGGATCACGCTGGTCTTGATCTGGCTGGGGCGCGGCGATTTCCGGGCGGGCGGCCTTACGATCCTGGATTGGACGTGCGTGGGGGTGATCGTCGGTTGCGCGCAGACGGTTTGGGTCCGGCTGGCGCGCATTTTCTCGGACCTGCGGGAGAAGGGACCTCGGTCGATAGGCCCGGCGGTGGCGCCGCGGGAGTCAGCTTGAGACGACGGCGAGCGGAGGGGAGAATGGAACAACCAAGGCGCGAAGGGGAGAAAGAAGGGGGAAACACGAACGAACGCGAATTACTGTAATTCGTGTGAAAGTTGCCTTCGTCAGCGCCCGCCTCATTCACCGCTACCTTTGCGGTACCCTGGCCGTCTTGTCGCTCCCTCCTCCTCGGCTGTCGTTCCAGTTCCGGATGACACACGCGGGCGCCAATTCGTTATTGCACGGCAGGCGCGACTGCTGCTTAAGTCCGCATACTCTTATCAAGAGTGGCGGAGGGAACTGGCCCGTCGATGCCACGGCAACCGCTGCGCTGCGGAAACGCAACGCGGGACTAGGTGCCAAATCCAGCCCGGTATCGTGGGCGTAAACCCATCGTTGCCGGGGAAGATGAGGGAAACCGGATGCGGAGGCTGGCGCGAGCAGGCGGCAGTTCCTCAAATGGAGTTCCTCGTAGTCTGGGCTGTTCTGGCCCGCTTGGTGGGAGTCGGCAAAAGACCTCTCAACCCAGCGCACATGAGCCAGACCAAGAATCCGTTTTTCATCGCCCTCCGCTGCCGCGAATGCGGCCGCACCTACCCAAAGGAAGCCCTGCACGTTTGCGAGCACGACTTCGGTCCGCTCGAGGCCCACTACGATTACGAGGCCATCGCGCGCTCGGTCTCGCGCAGCCAGGTCGCCTGCCGCGCGCAGAACCTTTGGCGCTACCGCGAGCTGTTGCCGATCGAAGGAGAGCCCACTTCTGGATTCTCGACTGGATTCACCCCCTTGGTGCGGGCAGATCGACTCGCCCGCCGCCTCGGGGTGCGTGAGCTCTACATCAAGAATGATGCGGTCAATCATCCCACGCTCTCCTTCAAGGATCGGGTGGTGGCGGTGGCGGTGACCCGGGCCAAGGAGCTGGGCCTCGACACCATCGCTTGTGCGAGTACCGGCAATCTCGCCAACTCGGTCGCGGCCCAGGCCGCCGCCAGCGGACTACGCTGCTTCGTTTTCATTCCACACGACCTCGAGCGCGGCAAGGTGGCCGGCTCGCTCGTCTTTGGGGCCCGCGTCGTCGCCGTGAAGGGCGCCTACGACTCCGTCAACCGTCTCTGCTCCGAAATTGCCGGCAAATACGGCTGGGGCTTCGTTAATGTGAACCTTCGCGCCTACTACGCCGAAGGATCGAAGACTCTCGGCTATGAGATTTGCGAGCAACTCGGCTGGCGGGCGCCGCGCCACACCGTGGCGCCCATGGCCAGTGGCTCGCTCCTGACCAAGATCGGCAGGGCCTACTCGGAATTCGAAAAACTCCGCTGGATCGAGCCCACTTCCCCGCGCCTCCACGGCGCGCAGGCCTCGGGCTGTTCACCCATCACCGATGCGCTCCGCGCCGGGAAGGATGTCGTCCGCCCCGTGGCCAAGCCCAACACGATCGCGAAATCGCTCGCCATTGGTACCCCGGCGGATGGCTATTTCGCTATCAACGCCATCCGCGGGAGCGGCGGCAGCGCGGAAAGCGCGAGCGATGCGGAGATCATCGAAGGGATCCGACTCCTGGCGGAATGTGAGGGCATCTTCACGGAGACCGCCGGAGGCGTGACCGTCGCCTGCGCCCGCCGACTCATTCAAAGCGGAGCCATCCCCCGCGACGAAAGCATCGTCCTCGCCATCACCGGGAACGGCCTGAAAACCTTGGAAGCCATCGACGGAGCCTTGGGTGAGACGGAAGCGATTTCGGGAAATCTCCGCGAATTTGAAGAGACCGTCCTTTCGGCCGCGCCGGTGCTGGCAGCCACGGTTTAAACATTTCCGCCATCGTTCCTCTTTCGTTCTCAGCCCTCTTTTTCCCTTCTTCCATCCATGTCCAATCCCATCCGTATTCCCACTCCGCTCCGCAAACTCACGGGCGGAAACGAAATCGTCCAAGTCACCGGTGCCACCGTCGGCGAGCTCCTCGCCGGCTTGGAGACGCAGTTTCCCGGCGTCCGCGAACGCATCTGTGACGAGAAGGGCGCCGTGCGCCGATTCGTCAACGTCTTCGTCAACGATGAGGACATCCGTTTCCTCGCCAACCAGGAAACGACTGTGAAGCCGGGCGACGAGATCAGCATCGTGCCAGCGATTGCCGGCGGTTGACACCCCGCAAACGCGCGGATACCGCCGCGCATGACCAGCGTTCCCTCCGATGTCGACGCGCAGGCCAGGCGACGGGCTGCGCTGACGCTTGGCGTGAGCAACGGTGCCTGTTACGCGGCGCTCGATCAGGCTCTCGCGCAAGCGGCTGTGCAGGGGGGCACAGTTGTCGATCTGGGTTGCGGCCGGGGCGGACTTTGGGAGGTGCTCGGGCCGCGCTTCGACCGGTACATCGGCGTCGATCTTGTCCGGCACGAAGGCTTCCCGGCTGCGCTCGAGTGGCATCAGCACGACCTGCAGCAGCCTGGAGTTCCCGTCGCCGACGCCTCCTGTGACGTGGCGATTACATGCGAGACGATCCCTTGCGTGGAGAATCCGCGGCTGCTGGTGCGCGAACTCGCGCGGATCGTGCGTCCGGGCGGCTGGGTGGCGGTGAGTTGCCCCAATGTGGAGGCACTCTTCAGCCTGCTCATGCTCGCGGCGCGCCGGCAACACCGAAAATTTCAGGACGAAGCGGCCGACTTCATGATCACGCCGCTCCTGGCGGTGGATTTGCGACGCGCCCTGGAGGCGGCTGGGATGGTGGACGTGCGGGCCTATTACACATTGCTCGGGAAGGTTCCGTTCCTAAATCGCTTTTACCCCCGCTGGCTCGCGGCGCGTTTTCCGCGCGCCTTATCGGATAACTTCGGCATGCTGGCACGTCGTCCGGCTTAGCTTCTGGCCCGCACCCGCGCGCTTCGATCCACCCCGGCGGCATGGTCTCGCTCACGATCCTTTATCCGAGCCAGTCAGGCGGTGTGTTCGACTTCGACTACTACTGCAATGTGCATCTCGCCAATGTTGCGCGCCTGCTCGGAAACACGCTCGTCGGGCTGACGGTCGAGGAGGGAGGCGGGGAGTCGATGGCGCCTGGTTCTCCCGCTTTCGTCGCCATCGGCAGGCTGTTCTTCGCCTCGAGGGAGTCCTACGAAAGCGCCTTTGTCCCCCGGGCGGATGAGTTCAAAGCGGGCATTCCGAGATTCACGAATATCACACCGGTTTTTCAGTTCAGCGACCTGCGGTTAGCGCGCTGGCCGGGGCCATAGAAGTCACGCATTTCCGCCAATTGCCGCGCCCGCCAATCCACCGAAGGTGGCCGCTTCATGTCCCTCGCTGATTCGAACGTCCGGCGGTTTGTACTCTTTCGCGTACTCTTCAACGCGCGTTTCTACTATCCCGTCTATGCCGTGCTGTTTCTCGATTACGGCATTTCGCTGGATCAGCTCAATGTCCTCAACTTTGTCTGGGCCATTGCGATCGTGGGACTCGAAGTGCCCAGCGGCGCTGTGGCGGATCAGTTCGGACGGCGGCGCCTCGTGGTGTTTGCCGCCATTTGCATGGTGGTGGAAATGGCCCTGCTGGGTTTCGTTCCGCTGGGGAACGGGGCCGTGCTTTTCACTGCGATGCTGCTCAATCGCATCCTGAGCGGCGCGGCGGAAGCCTCCGCCAGTGGCGCGGACGAGGCCCTCGTCTTCGATTCCCTTGCCGCGGAGGGGCGGGGAGGAGAGTGGCCTCGCGTCCTCGAAAAGCTCGGACGCTGGCAGAGCCTGGCTTTCGTTTTTGCGATGTTGATCGGTGGCTGCGTTTACGACGCGGCACTCCTGCACCGCGTGGCGGGTTCGATCGGAATCGAATGGTCGCCGGATCCACGCACCACGATGCGCTTTCCGGTCTACCTCACGCTCGCCAACGCTGTGCTTGCTTTGGCCGTGACGCTCGGCATGCGGGAACCGCCGCGCCGCCAGACGGATCACCCCGCCACTTTCGCGGGTTCCGTCGCGCTCATGAAGAGTGTCGCGCGCTGGCTCTGGGCGGCGCCACTCGCGCTCTTCCTCATTTTTGCCGGACTGCTGCACGACAGCGTGATTCGCCTCGTGCTAACGTTTAACAGCAACTTCTATCGCCTGATCGACATCCCGCCCGCGTGGTACGGGGTGATTGGCGCCGTCATGGGCCTGACCGGTTTTGCGATTCCCCCGCTTGCGCGCCGGCTGGTCGAAAAGCAATCGATTGCGCGGAATATTTTCGTCCTGGCCGCCATCACGTTGATCGGACTCATCGGGCTGATGCTGCTTCTGCCACGCTGGGGTGTCTTTTTTGTGCTGCTCCTGGGTTCCGCGATGGGACTGCTCAATTTCTTTCTCTCGCATTATCTCAACGCGCTGGCCGATCCCGCTTCGCGGGCCACGTTGCTGAGCTTTCGCGGGCTGGCGTTTAATCTTGGCTATGGCTTCGTCAGTCTCGCCTTCGCCGGTCTGCTGCACTCGCTGACGCCGGGAGGGGTCGAGACGGCGGAAAAGTCGAATTTGGCTCTCGCTGCGTCACTGCCTTGGTTGCCGGGCTACTTCCTGCTCTCACTCGTCCCGCTGGCAATATTTGCGCGGCGGACTCGTTGCCTGGGGACGAAGCCCGAGTCGGGCGCGGCGCCGACGCTTTGCGTGGCCGATGGCGGAGTCGAAGACAGTAAATGATTGTCTCTGCCCGTAGCAAGAGTCACACACGAGTCACACCCTGGGTGGACTCGGACAGCTTTTCCCCGAGATTCTCACGCGCTTCGCGGGCAACCCGCGGCGAGATAACAAGCAACCTTGAGTGTTGGCTGCATTCGAAAATGCAGCGCGGCGCTGCCCATCTCCACTGGGATTCCGCCTACTCCGCCCGCAGCGCGACCATCGGATCGACCCGGGTGGCGCGCCGCGCGGGAAGCCAGGCGGCGAGGACCACGAGAGCGAGGAAGAATCCGGCAGTGCCAAGGAAGACCACTGCATCAGCCCCGGGCGCGCCGAAAAGGAAGGACTTTACCACCTGCCCAAGGCCGAAGGACGCTGCAAGGCCAAGGCCGATGGCGATAGCCGCGACGCCCAGGCTGCCGCGGAGCACGAGCGCGATGAGCTGGCCGCGGGTGGAACCCAGGGCCAGGCGCACCCCGAATTCGCGCGTGCGCTGTGTGGCGCGGTAGAGGGTCGCGCCATAAACGCCCATCCCGGCGAGAAGCAGCGAAAGCGCGCCAGCCCCCGCGGCGACGCCGGAAGCGATGCGGTAGGGCAGGAGACTCGTGGCGGCGAACGACTCCAGCGTCTCCGCTCGCGCGACGGGCAGTCCGGGGAGCAACTGGGCCAGCAGCGTTCGAACCTGCGGCAGGATGGAGTTTCCGTCGCGCAGTCTGACGAACAACGCCGGGCTGTGGTGGTAGGTCTGCGCGCTCGGAACGAAGAACATGTTGCGGGGCGGTTCCCCGAGAGAGCGGTATTTGGCATCGCGCGCCACTCCGACAATGGCAATCGTCTGGCCCTCTTCGTTCACTAGCGTCTGCCCGAGCGCGTCCTGCCCTGGCCAAATGCGACGCGCGAAAGTCTCGTTCACGATGGCGACACGCGTGGTGTTGGCGAGGTCCGCAGTGGTGAAGGAACGGCCTGCGACCAGCGGATTTCCGAGCGTCTCGAAGTAGGCGGGCGATACCAGGTTCCAGTCCGTGTTGATTTCATTTTCACGGCTGCGCTCCGAACCCGCGTTCCAAAGTTCTCCAAAACTCCGACCGGTATCATCGAGCGGGACGGCCACAGACCAGGCCGCCGCTCGCACATTGGGCAGCGCAGCGGCGCGGGCTAGGAACTCCTCCGCGAAGGCGGGGCCAGTTTCTTTCGTCAATCCACCCGAGCGAAAGTCGAAACGGACAAACTCAACGTGGCGCGCGTCGAACCCGGGGTCGGTGAGGGCGGTTTTTCCGAGTGCTTTCACGAGCAAACCGGCGGTGGTGAGTAGCGCGAGCGAAAGCGAGAGCTGGAGGATGAGGAAGAGATTGCGCAGCGAGAAAATCCGGCCGCCGGCGGGTTGCTCGTTGCTGCGGAGGCTGGCGAGGACATCGATGCGCGTGGAATTGAGTGCAGGCGCAAGTCCGAAGGCGAGTCCGGCGAGGAGGGCGATCCCCAAGCAGAAGGCAAAGGCGAGCGGATTGATCTCCGGATGAACCGAAACCGCGATGGGCAGACTGGGCAGAACTGCCACGAAGGTATTCACCAGCCAGACGGCGATAAAACCCCCGACGAGACCGCCGGCGAGAAAGAGGAGCAGGTGCTCGCCGAGCAATTGGGCGATGAGGCGACCGCGCGTGGCACCGAGGGCGGCGCGAACCGCCAGTTCGCGGCGGCGGGCGGCGCCGCGGGCGAGCAAAAGTCCGGCGACATTGGCGCAGGCGACCGCGAGGGCGAGGCCAGTAAGGAGGAAGAGCGCGGTGGATGCCATGGCGGCGGCGAGTCGCATTTCGCCAGGCAGGCGGCTGGAAGGCGCGACGACCGCCCCATGGCCTTTGTTTGATTCGGGATAGGCTTTCTCGAGCCGCTGCGCGAGGAGCGACATCTCCGCCTGCGCCTGAGCGAGGGTAACTCCCGGTTTGAGCCGGGCGACGGCCATGAGAAACGCGTTGGCGCGCTTTTGCAGGAGAGTGCTGCCCGGTTCCAGAGTTTCGAGCAAGGAGAACGGCGCCCAGAAATCCGCGGAAACGATGCTGGCGCCGTCGAAGCCGAGCTCAGTCACACCGACAATCGTCACGGGGGCGTTGTTATAGAGGACCGCCCGGCCAATGACCGCGGGGTCGCCGTTGAACCGACGCTGCCAGTAGCGATAGCTGAGAATGATCTCCGGGACGGGGTCAGCGGAAGGCGCGAAGTTGCGGCCCAGGGCGAGACGAGTCCCGAGAACCGGAAAGTAGTTGGCTGAGACCATCTGCGCGTGGGCGTCTTCGGCGCGCCCATCGACCGCCAGCCCGGCGGATTGGTACCCGAAACGCGCGGCGGCCACGTCGGTGAAGACGGTGTTCTGCGCGCGGTAGTCGAGGAAATCCGGCCAGCCGAAATTGTCGAAGCCCGAGCCGTTCCGCGAGCAGCCGATGTCGACGAGCGAACGTTCATCGACGAGCCCGGGGCGGTCGCGCAGCAGGAGGGATTCAACGATGCTGAAGACGGCCGTCGTGGCGCCGAGTCCGATCGCGATGGTGGCGATGGCAAGCGGTGTGAAGGCCCGGGCCTTGAATAACGAGCGAAGGCTGATTCGGAGGGTAGACATGGAAAATGGCGGGGAGCGAGCGGCAAGCGTGGCCGCGGGACAGCGGGTGGTGAAATCCGCGACGACCGCGCAACCTTTGCAGGGGCCGTGCCACGGCGTCACGCGGTCTGCGATTAGCTGCAGGGCTTCTGGATTTCACGCGTAAGGACGCGACCGAAACGGGTCCGAGCAGGGTTCGCGGCGCGTTCTTGGGACGATTCTGTACCGATACCGGAACACGGTCGACCGCGTCTCAAACGACGCGATAGAGCAGCCGCGCGCAGTTCGGACATTGCACGAGGCCGATTGAGGCACGGACCTCGCTGACGGTCACGCCGGGGGCCTTCATGTGGCATCCCTGGCAGACTTCGTGTTCGAGCGGAACGAGGGCGGCATCGCCTTTGTTCTTCAAGATGCGGTCGTAGAGGGAGAGGGTGTCTTCGTCGATCTCGCCTGCGAGCGTCACGCGCTCGGCCCCTAGATCGGCCAGGCGCGTGCCGAGATTGGTTTCCTTCTCGGCAAGCGCAGTTTGCTGGGCCGCGACGGTGGCAAGCATGGCCTTGAAAGCCTTCTCGGCCTCGCGCAGTCCATGACCGAGACGCTCGGCTTCCTCCATGAGTTCCAATTCGCGATCCTCGATCTTTTGGATGTCCGCTTCGGCGTGCTTAATCTCATGCATCAGCGCCTGAAATTCTTCGTTCTTGCGCGTGAGGTTCTGCTGGGCGCGGTAGCGTCCGATGGAATCGCGGCGGGCCTGTGCCTCGACCTGGAGTTTGCGCAATTCGAGTTCGCTGAGTTGCAGCCGCTCCTTGCTGCCATCCCGGTCTTTTTCGGCGGCTGCCCGGCGGGCCTCGATGGCCGCCTTTTCTGCTGGCACCGCCTTCTCCTGGGCCCGGTGCGCTTTGATGCGCTGATCACGATCTTGGAGGACGAGGAGCTTTTCGACGAGGGGAAGCATTGAGGCCTAATAAGCGCGAAGGATGAATCGAGCAAAGCGAAGCAAACAATGCAGCCGGTAAAAGTGCACCGTGGGCAAAGAAAGAAGATGGGCCTTAACCCGCAGACTGAGAAAGGGAGGGGTGTCATCCCGCAGCGCGACTGCGAACGGCAAGGTCAAATCGCGCCTCGCGTCGACCCGGTCCTCGGGGAATCGTCCGCCCCGATGCATCAAACTTTGCCGCTCGCTACCAGGGAGAATTCGGACTCGCGGCTGGCGTCGGGAAGCGCGCTCTTGCTCGCTGCGGGCTTGGGGCTTCTGCTCGCCTCGCCACCCCGAGTCGTTCCCCTTCCACTCCGCGTCGCGCTCTTCGTCTGGGCTGCTTTGGCGCTCCTCGTGGCCGGCTCTCGCGCCGGGAACATAGCCTGGCGGCGCGGGTTCGAGACGGCGGGTCTTGCGGCACTCTACGCCGGGTTCATCCTCATGCTGGCGCGGCGGGAGTGGCCGTGGTTGCTGGCCCCGAACGTCGCGTGGGCCTGCATCGGCGTGTGGTTTGCGCTCGCGGCGAGTCGGGCCGTTGCTGCCCGCTCCCCGGCCATTGCGACTCTTGCCGTCCTGGGAGTCGCGTATGCCGCCGTTCGGATTCCCGGCTATGGACACGCCGTCGGCGGCGCCGTATTCGCCGTCGGCTTTGCCCTTCACTGCTGGCACCGGCGGGGTTGGTCCGGCCCGCTGCTCGCGGCCCTGGTTGTCTTCTATATCGGTGTGGCCGCCCACCGCTTTTGGCATAATTTCGGCAGTCCCCCTGACGAACTCGAATTTCTACGCGAGACCACTCTCGATCTTTGCATCTGGGGACTTTGCACCGCAGCATCCCTCGCGCCTTCAGCGCGTTTCCGACCGACCGTCCGGGATTCCTTTTTGATTATCAATCATGCCGCGGGCGCCGGAGTTCTCCTGCATGCCGTCGTGGAATCGGCGCCCGAGCGGGTGGTTCCCTTCATGGTTCTGTTTGCCCTGGCGCTCTTCGCCCTGGCGGCGGTCCGGTCGCGGCTTGACCGCCGCAGCGCGGCCCAAGTCGAGTCCGCCGCGGGAGTCGCCTTGCTCACTCTTGCCCTGGCTGCCGTCGCTCCGACCGGAATTCTCCCCGGGCTCTTTGCGGCGGAAGCAGCCCTGCTTTTTCTGGCGGCCCGTCGGCTGGCCTTGCCGGCCCTTCGTCTCGCCGCCGTGGGCGCGCTGGCCCTCGCCGCAGTCGCACTCGCAGGCTGAGCGAGGTTGCGTCATTCTCTGGCATGTCGACCGAACACCTTGTCATCAACGACGCGCTCCAGACGTACCTCGCCCACGCTCACAGCGCCGCCGGCGATCCGTTGCTGGCCGAGCTGCACCGGGAAACGCGGGAGTCTTGTCCGGATTTTGCGCAAATGCAGATCAGCGGCCCGCAGGGAACCCTGCTCTCGATTCTCATCGCGGTGACCGGCTCACGCTCTGTGGTCGAAGTCGGCACTTTCACCGGTTACAGCTCGCTTTGCATGGCGCGTGCCTTGCCGGCGGACGGACGCTTGCTTTGTTGCGATATCAGCGCGGAATGGACCGCCATTGCCGAACGCTATTGGGAGCGCGCCGGCGTCGCGGATCGCATCGACTTACGCCTGGCTCCGGCCGCGGAAACCCTCAGCACCCTGCCGTCGGGAACCGTCTTCGACTTCGCGTTCATCGATGCCGACAAACCCGGCTACGACACTTACTACGAACTCCTCCTGCCGCGCATGCGGCGAAACGCGCTCTTTGTTTTCGACAACATGCTGTTTGGCGGGAAAATCGAGGATCCCGCACTCGAGGGGGCCGTCGCGCTCGATCGCCTCAATCGCAAGCTCGCGCGCGACCCGCGCGTGGAGACCGTTCTCATGCCTTTCTCGGACGGGCTTCACCTCGCGCGGGTCCGCTGAATCTGATGAGGAATGGTGGGAGACCTACGCGCCGGTCTTTATTAAGAAGATGAACGCGTTTGAGTTCACCGATATGAAACGGTTTCAAAAATAGCGCGACTCTTCAGCCAATTGCGGTGGTCAGTTCATGGGCGATCGCGTCCGCCAGTGCGCCAATTTCAGCGGCATTGCGGCCCTCGACGAGGACGCGGACTTTTGCTTCGGTTCCCGAATAGCGGACGAGAACGCGGCCCTTCGCACCGAGCGCGCGCTCGGCCCCGGAGATCGCGCGCGTGACGCCGGAAAGCTCCTTAAGGGCAGGCTTCGAGCGCACGTTCAGGTTCCTTTGCGCCTGCGGATATTTCGTCAGGCACCGCTTCAACTCGCTCAGGGGTTTTCCACTCTCGACCAGGACCCGCAGGATTTGCAGGGCGCTCACCAATCCGTCGCCGGTCGTGCTGTGGTCGCGAAAGATCAGATGTCCGCTCTGCTCACCGCCCACGTTGAGTCCGCGCGCCTTCATTTCCGCCAGCACATAGCGATCTCCAACGGCCGTGCGAAGAACGTATCCGCCCGCCGCGGCGAGCGTTTCATCGAGTCCAAAGTTGCTCATGACCGTCGTCACCAAGGTGGATTTGCGCAACGCCCCCCGGCGCAGGAAGTCGAGCGCCGCAATCGCAAGCACCTCGTCCCCATCCACGATCTCCGCCGTTTCGTCGCACAGGATCAGCCGGTCGGCGTCGCCGTCGTGGGAAATTCCGACCGACGCGCCAGTCTCGCGGACCCGCCGCGCGATTTCTTCCGGATGGGTGCTTCCACACGCGTGATTGATGTTTACGCCATCGGGTTCGGTATGGAATGGGAACACTTCGGCACCCAGCGCCCGCAAGGCCGCCGGCGTGGTGACATGGGCAGAGCCATTCGCGCAGTCGACCGCGATGCGGAGCCCGCGCAGTGAGAAGCCAGCGGGCAGCGTACCGAGCGCGTGCCCGACGTAGAGCGCCCCGGCATCTTCGATCGATTGCACCCGACCCAGGCCCGCTCCCGTCGGCCCGTTCGTGCTTGGTTCGAGCAGGCGCGCTTCAATACGGCTTTCGATCCGGTCGCTGAGTTTGTAGCCGTCACCGCGGAAGAATTTGATCCCGTTATCCTCAAATAAATTGTGCGAGGCAGTGAGGGCCACCCCGGCATCCGCGCCGAGCGAGCGCGTCAGGAAGGCAATGCCAGGAGTGGGAAGCGTACCGGCGCGCAGAACGTCCGCTCCCATTGATGTCAAACCAGCAATGAGCGCGCTCTCGAGGAAATCCCCCGAAAGCCGCGTATCGCGGCCCACCACGACCCGGAGCCGGCGAGCGGCGTCCCCGGACGCCGCATGGACGGAGGCGGGCCTATTTTCGTCGTCACGATCATCCGATCGACCAATTTCGGCCGCGCCCGCCTGGGCGAGGCGGAGAATCGTCTGCGGAGTGAGTGGCTCAACGTTGGCGAGACCGCGAATTCCGTCGGTGCCGAAGAGTTTACGGGTGCTGGGCATAAGGGGAAGAATGCAGGATCGCCTCCATCATGCGCAAGGCTTGCAGATTCTCGCGCACATCGTGCACGCGAAAAATCCGCGCGCCGCTTTCGCGGAGATAGGCTGTTAGCGCAACGGTCGGCCAAAGGCGTTCCTCCGGGCTGCCGCCGAGGAAGGATTTGCGGGAGACGCCGACTAGCAGCGGCCGGCCTCCGAGTGCCAGCCGCGGGAGATCGCGCAGGAGAGTGAGGTTGTGTTCCCGCGTTTTGCCGAAGCCAATGCCGGGATCAAGGGCAACACATTCCAAATCGATTCCGGCGGCGACAGCCCTCGCCAGGGATGCGGCCAGAGAGTCGCGCACCTCCGCGGCGACGTCCTGGTAATGCGGAGCCTGCTGCATCGTCGGCGGTTTGCCCTGCATGTGCATCAGGCAGACGCCGCAACGGTGCCGGGCGGCGACGGCGGCAGAATCGGGATCGCCGCGGAGGGCGGTGACGTCGTTCCAGATATCTGCGCCCGCTGTGAGCGCTGCGTCGGCCACAGCAGACTTCATCGTATCGATCGAAAGGATTGCATCCGGAGCGCGCAGCCGCAGCTCCTGGAGCACGGGAACGACCCGCTGCAGCTCCTCGTGCAGCGGGACGGGCTGCGCGCCCGGCCGGGTGGATTCTCCTCCGATATCCAGGATCTCTGCGCCTTCGGCGAGCATTTCGAGCCCTCGCGTCACCGCGGCTTGGCGCGAGACTGTGCCACCACCGTCCGAAAAGGAATCCGGCGTCACGTTCAACACGCCCATGATGGCACCGCGATGGGTGAGATCGAGCAAGCGGCGGGAGTTTTTCCAAATCATGAAGCGGGGTCAAAAAACCGCAGGTGCACCCAAAAGGAAAGGCGCGGCGTTTTGGTTTGAGCTAGTGGTACTGCACTCGTGATGCAAGGCGCGCTCGTTCACTATTCCGGCCGCGTGCAGGGGGTTGGCTTTCGCTATTCCGTGAAGAGGATTGCTACGGGATTCGAGGTTGTCGGGTTGGTACGGAATCTACCGGATGGACGCGTGGAACTGCGTGCCGGTGGCACTGCCGCCGAGTTGGAGGAGTTTCTCGTGGCAATCCGGGAGAGCCATCTCCGCCACCACATCGCGGAGGAATCGCGCGCCCCGTTGGAGCCGGAATCGCATTGGCGCGGATTTGCGATCACGCATTGATCGGAGCCCGGGTCGGCGTAGCGATGAAACGGATTTTTCGCCCGTGACGCCCGCCATCTCCCTGCGCAGCCTGACCAAGGTATATCCGGTTCCATTCCGGCGCCGGAACGTGGTGGCGGTCCGCGATCTGAGCCTCGTGGTCGAGCCGGGCCAGGTCTACGGCCTGCTCGGTCCGAACGGCTCGGGCAAGAGCACGACGATGAAGATGGTGCTGGGACTCGTGCCGCCCACGCGTGGGGAGGTCGAAATCTTCGGCGTCCCGAGCGAGCGGGTGGAGAGCCGCGTGGCGGTGGGCTTCCTGCCGGAGAATCCCTACTTCTACAAATACCTGACCGGAACCGAGACCCTGGCCTTCTACGGCCGGCTTTGCGGCTTGGGGAGAGGTGAAATTCGGGCCCGCGGGCAGGAGTTGCTGGCCCTCGTCGGACTCGAGGAGGCCGCGGATCGACGCCTGGGCGGTTACTCGAAGGGGATGCTGCAACGCATTGGACTCGCCCAGGCCCTGGTGCAGCGGCCGCGGTTGTTGGTTCTCGATGAACCGACGGCAGGCGTGGATCCGGCGGGGTCGCGGGAGATCAAGGACCTGATCCTGCGGCTGAAAGACGAAGGGATCACCGTGCTGCTCTGCTCACATCTGCTGGCCCAGGTGCAGGAGGTTTGCGATCGGATCGGAATCCTGCATCGGGGGGAACTCGTTCGCGAAGGGGTGCTCACGGACCTCATCGCGCGCCCGGAGCAGACGGAGTTGATTCTGGCTGACGCCTCCCCGGAACTTCTCGCGGAGATCCGTTCCGTGGTCGCGCGCCACGGTAGCGCACGGGTGGTGGAACAGCGGCACCCGCAAGCGACTCTGGAGGATTACTTCCTTGAAGTCACCGGCGGAGCTTTTCCGAAGGAGGGTAGGGGGACATGAGTGCGACCAACGGATACCGTGGATTTTCGCCGGGACGGATCTTCGCCCTCGCGCGAAATACCGTCACCGAGCTCGTACGCCAAAGGGTTTTCTACTTCCTGCTCCTTTTCGCGCTGTTGCTGATTGGAGCGTCGGTGATCCTGATCCGTTTTTCGTTTCAGGATCAGTTCCAGATGCTCAAGGACATTTCGCTCGGAGCGATGTCCATCTTTTCGAGTTTGATCGCCGTGCTGGCGACCGCTGCCATGCTCCCGAAGGACATCGAGGATCGGACGATCCATACAATTCTCGCGAAGCCAGTGCCGCGTTACGAATACGTCCTGGGGCGCTTTCTCGGTATCGCCGCGCTCTTGGCGTTGGCGCTGGTGTTGATGGGTTTGGTCTTTGCGCTCGTGCTCGCGGTGCGCGAGCAGGCGGTGGAAACGGAGACATTGGTCGAGTTGCGGGCGCTCGGTGGCGACGCCGTCGCCGCGCGGATTGGCGAACTCCGAGCCAGCGTTTTCAACCCGAATCTCCTCGCGGGTCTCTCCCTGATCTATGCGAAAGCGTGTGTGCTCGCGGCGCTCACCCTGCTGGTAAGCACGTTTGCCTCGTCGTCGATCTACACGCTGCTCCTCATGGCCATGGTCTATTTCATCGGCCACTTCCAGGCGACCGCCCGCGAGTACTGGCAGGCTTCGTCGGAAGCCGGCGGCTCGGCCTTGGCGAAAGTATTTCTCGCGCTGGTGTCGATCGTTTTCCCGGACCTGCAGATTTTTAATCTCGTGGATGAGATCGTCGTGGGTCTGGCGGTCCCGCCCGCATTACTGGGGCGGACGCTCGCACTCGGGGGCTTTTATATCGCGATCTACCTCTGCGCGGCCCATTTCGTCTTTGCGCAAAAGGAGCTTTGATGAGCGCGGCCGCCGCGTTGACCGCAGCCCCCGGCCGGCGCCACTTTCGCCGGTTCGCCCGCTTGTTGCTGGCCGCGGGCTTGATCCTGGGTTTCGGCTTTGCCCGCGTTTCGTGGGAGACTGAACTCACCATTGCGCAGCGTCAGGCGGGCTTCGGGGGTTCGCCCCTCGGGCTCGATTTGCGGGATCGCCTTGGGCAGACCGGCTTCCTCGCCGCCCTCAGCGGTTTTCGGGGGATTGTCGCGGACATCCTCTGCATCCAGGCTTATGCGGCGTGGGAGCGGGTGGAGTGGGGACGGATGAACGGGCTCTTTCAGTCTGCGACGACGCTTCAGCCCAAGTCGGTCTTTATCTGGGACCTGGCCGGCTGGCACATGGCATATAACGCCTCCCGCGCCGCGCGGGAGGATACCCGGCAACCGCGCGAGGCGCTGCGCATCCGCGCGGAGCGGCAGTATGCCGTGATCGGCCGCGATTTCCTGGAGCGCGGGCTCCAGCACAATCCCACCGCGCCGGTGCTCTACGCGAACCTCGGGGCCATTTTGCGCGACAAACTGGGCGATCCCGTCGCAGCGTCCCGCGTATTTGAAAAGGGCGCGCGGCAGCCAGGCGCCCCGGGATATCTCAAGAGATTCGCCGCTTACGCCCTCGCGCAGGCCCCGGGGCACGAACGTGAAGCGCAGGCAAAGCTCCGCGCACTTTACGACCTCGACCCGAAGGAGCATCTGCCCACACTTCTCCGCGAGCTGCGCAGGCTGGAGGAAAAACTTTCCCTCCCTGCGGAACAAAGAATTTACAAACCGTAGCAACTCGCCATTTATTGGCCGCGAATCCCCTCCTTGATCTGTCCATGCGCATAGCCCTGTTCGGTGACATCCACGCAAATTTGGAGGCACTGAATTGTGTGCTGGACGATGCGGAGAAAAATAAGTGCACACATTACGTCTGCCTCGGGGACGTGGTGGGGTACAACGCGAACCCGCACGAATGCGTCAAGATCGTGCAGTCCTTGGAATGCCCGGTGGTGAAGGGCAACCACGACGAACAGGCCGCGATCAACGATTCCCTCGAAGGTTTCAATCCCCTGGCTGAGGAGGCGCTGAACTGGACGCGCAACCACCTCACGCCGGAAGATCGCAAGTGGCTGAATGACCTAAAGATGGTTCGCCAGGTGCGCGACTTCACCATTGTCCACGCCACGCTCGATACGCCGCATCGCTGGGGCTACGTCTTCAATCAGCTCGATGCGGCTGCGAGTTTTACCTACCAGACGACCGGTGTTTGCTTCTTCGGGCACACTCACGCCCCCCGGGCGTATGTCCGCGATGGGGCCATCGTCAGTCTCGCCCTCGACAAGATCACGTTCGAGATGGGGAAGAAGTATTTCATCAACATCGGCTCCGTCGGTCAGCCCCGCGATGGCGACTGGCGCGCCGCTTATACTATCTACGACATCGAGTCGAATAGCATTCAGCTGCGCCGCCTCGAATACGATATTCAATCCGCGCAAAAGAAGATTCTCGAAGCCGGGCTTCCGCGTCGCCTCGCGGACCGCCTCGCGATCGGCAAGTAGATCCGGCGGCCGGAGCCCGGCGCGTCGGTTGTCCTCCCCCCAATCGTGCGAGACCAGCCTCGCCGCCTTTTGATTGTGAAGCCGAGTTCGCTCGGTGACGTCGTCCATGCGCTGCCCGCGGTGGCCGGCTTGCACCGCGCTTTTCCAGACATGGAAATCGAGTGGCTCGTCAATCCCGAGTGGGCACCCCTTCTCCAGGGCAACCCAGCACTGGCGCGCACGCGGATTTTTCCACGGGGCGATTTTCGCGGACTCAAGGGAGCGGCCCGCTTTGTGACCTGGCTCCGGCGGGAACCGGCGGGTTGGAAGGCGCAGGCGGTGCTTGATTTGCAGGGTTTGCTGCGCAGCGCGCTCATCACGCGGGCGACCGGCGCGCGCGAAACGTGGGGACGCTCGGATGCGCGGGAAGGAGCGCGCTTGTTTTATCGGCACACCGTTCCGGTGCGGATGATTCCACACGCCGTGGACCGATACCTCGCGCTGGCGCGCGCCTTCGCCGGCGACGCGTGGCCTGCTGATTCCAGGGCTGAATTCTGGCTCCCTCCGGCAGATCCGCCCGCCGGATTGCCAGGCGGGCCGTTCGTGGCGCTTCATCCTTATTCCCGCGGCGAGGGCAAATCGCTCACTTCGGAACTCATCACGGAGTTCTGCCGCCGGTTGCGGCCTCGCCCTGTTGTTCTGCTCGGTCGCACCGCGGGCGCGAAGCACCGTTGGCCGGAGAATGTGATCGACCTCGTCAATGCGACGACCCTCGAGCAATTGATCGCCGCGCTGCGGGAAGCCGCTTTCGTGGCGAGTGTGGACTCGGGCCCGATGCACCTCGCAGCAGCGCTCAGCTCGAATCTGATCAGCGTTCATGCCTGGAGCGATCCTCGCCGGGTCGGCCCGTATTCTCCATCTGCGCTCGTTTGGAAAGGCGGTCGGATCGTGAGCGTCAGCGAGCTCTCGGAACAGGACGAAGAATGGTTCAAGCGCGCGGAGCTTCCATCGACCGCGGAAATCCGCCGGGTCGCCGATCGCGTGGCGGAACGGCTCGGCTAGCTAACGCCCCTCGAGCAAGGTGCGATGCTTCCACAAATAGCGGAGCCCGGAGCCGAGCGTGAGCGCCACCGTGATCGTGATCATGGCGTAGCCGCCGTATTGCAGAATGCGAATGACGAGGCCGGCGGAAACCGGACTGAGCCGTCCGAAGAATTCCGGGACGGCGAGAACGACGAGGAAATACAGAATCGTGGCGATCTGCCAGGAAGTCTTGTGCTTGCCGAGGTTCTCCGCCGGCAGCACTTCACCCTTGTTGGCTGCAAGCAGACGCAGTCCCGTGATGAGAAACTCGCGCGAGATCACGACGATCGCGACCCACGCCGGCATGACACCGCGCGGAATCAGGGAAATAAAGGCTGCGGCGGTCATGATCTTGTCGACCAGCGGATCCATCAGGATGCCAAAAGACGTGACCAGGTTTCGACGCCGCGCGATCTCGCCATCCGCATAATCCGTGATCGTGGCGAGCACGAAAAGCGCGAAGGCGCAGGTGTGATGGAAGGGAAACTCGAGCGCCAGGACCGCGACAAAAACCAGCGTAATGCCCAGGCGGGCCACGGTAAGCTGGTTGGGAAGATTCATGCCGGCAGGTTCGGCGCGGACTGGGGGGCGGGAACAGGGACCCGCGGAAGTGCCGGATCGGCGCGCCCAACTTCGTTCCGGACCAAATCTTTACTCATGAAGTTCTATTTTTGCTCGCGAACGGCTCGAATTCACAGCTAAACCTGCCTGTGCCGGGACGGAACCGCGATCATCAATGAGGAGGACGGGATGTTTCCAGATCGGCACGACTTCCTTGAGCCGGGTGATAAGCCAGCCCATCGCCCCAAGGGCCTCGCCGCGATGCCGGGCCAGGATTCTGACGTAAAGTGAGGGTTGTCCGACCGGGACCATCCCTGTCCGATGAAAAAGCACACAACCATTCTCGAGGGGAAAGCGTTCGGCGGTTTCGCGCGCCACCCGTTCGAGCCACGCCTTCGCCATCGTGGGATGGGCCACGTAGTCGATGGCGCCAATCGTGACGTCGGCCTCCTGCGCGCGCACCACGCCCCAGAACTCCAGGACCGCCCCGGCAGCCACGGAATCCGCTGCGCCGGGCGCGGCGAGCGGAGACGGGGTTAGTGCAATTTCCCAAATCGTGGTTGCCATCGGAAATCCGAACCTGCTACGAATCATTCCCCTATCGCTACCGACCCAACCCGCAACCCCTGAAACCAATCGAATATGCAAGCTGACATCGGCCTCATCGGCCTCGCCGTTATGGGCGAGAATCTCGTACTCAACATGGAAAGCAGAGGCTTCTGCGTTGCGGTTTATAACCGCACCGTGGACGTCGTCGAAAAATTCGAAGCGGGAAGGGGCAAAGGAAAGAACTTCGTCTTTGCAAAGTCCCTCGAGCAATTTGTCGGCTCGCTCGCGAAGCCACGCAAAGCGCAGATCATGGTCAAGGCCGGCGGTCCCGTCGACGCCGTGATCGAGCAGCTCATTCCCCTCTTCGAACCGGGCGATATCATCATCGACGGCGGCAACTCGCTCTGGACCGACACGCAGCGCCGCGAAAAGGCCTGCAAGGAAAAGGGCATCCACTTCTTCGGCGTGGGCATCTCTGGCGGTGAAGAAGGCGCGCTCAAGGGCCCGTCGATCATGCCGGGTGGCTCGAAGGAAGGGTGGCAGGCACTCGCGCCGATCTACCAAAAAATTGCGGCCGTGGCTGAAGGCGAGCCCTGCTGCAAGCACATGGGGCCGGATGGCGCAGGCCACTACGTAAAGATGGCCCACAACGGCATCGAGTACGGCGACATGCAGCTCATCTGCGAAGCCTACGCGATCCTCAAGGCCACTCTCAATCCAAGTGCCGAGGAATTCTCCCAAATCTTCACCGATTGGAACAAGGGCGAACTCAACAGCTTCCTGATCGAGATCACGTCGAACATCTTCAAGAAGAAGGATCCCGACACCGGCAAGCCGGTGGTGGACATCATCCTCGACAAAGCCGGCCAAAAGGGCACCGGCAAATGGACCGTCGGTCATGCGGTCGAGATGGGCGTTCCACTGAGCGTCATTGGCAGCGCGGTCGAGGCCCGCATCCTCAGCTCGTTGAAGGACGAGCGCGTCGCCGCCAGCAAGGTGCTGAAGGGACCGGAACAGAAGCCGTACGCGGGCGACCGGGCCAAGCTCATCGAAGCGGTGGGCAATGCGCTCTATGCCTCGAAAATCATGAGCTATGCCCAGGGCATGGTTCAGCTCGGCAAAGCCAGCGAACTCTACAATTGGGGTCTCAACTTCGGGGAGATCGCCTCCATTTGGCGCGCGGGCTGCATCATCCGGGCCGGCTTCCTCAATCGTATCACCGACGCCTACCGCAAGAATCCGGGCCTCAAGAATCTGATGCTCGATCCATTCTTCGCCGAGATTCTCACGCGCACCCAGCCGAACTGGCGCATTGCGGTGCAGGCTGCCATCGAGTACGGGGTTGCCACCCCGGCCTTCAGCGCGGCGCTGAGCTACTTCGACAGCTACCGGCAGGAGCGCCTCCCGGCGAACCTCCTGCAAGGCCAGCGCGACTTCTTCGGCGCGCACACCTATGAACGCGTCGACAAGCCCGGTGTGTTCCACACCGATTGGTATCACTAAGACGCTTTAATCGTCCGAAACGGGCAGCCGCGAGGCTGCCCGTTTTCGTTTGAGCTATCCGCGCTTGCTGAAGACTCGAGCCTGGCGCGCTTCCAAGAGAAGGTCTTCGAGCGTCTTGAGGGATTCCTCCTGGGACTTAATGAGCTGCTCGTTTTTCAGGGCCGCCTGCTGTAGGATCGTCAGGAGGTCGGGTCCGAGTGCGATTTGCGACTGCACGCGGGAGGACGGAATGGTCAGCAAGGCGGCGAGGCCAAGGGCAGCCGCGACGGGGCGAAAAAATGGTTTCATGCTCGGAAAGAGGTGGGTAGGTAGGATTAGACCGGGCGTTAGCGGGAGCGCTTGGTGTAGATCTTCAGGTAGCGCAGCTCTTCCTTGAGAGCCGCGAGCTGCTCATCGATTTTCGCTTGGTTCACAATGAGTTGCTCCTGCTGCTTGGCGATCTGGTCGGCGTATTGCAGGTAGGCTTGGGGCGCCCCGGGAGCGACCTGGGTCTGGGCCTGCGGCGCCACGAAAAACGCAGCGGCAAGGGCGAGGGAGACGAGCGCGAGCGGACCGGCCCGCCGCAGGGTGGAGAGATGCTTCATGGCCCTGTTTTAGCAGCATCCGCCACGCCGCAGCAACCTCGGCGACACATCATTCACGATTGGCTTGGAAACTGCTTGCGGCGGCAAAGCAAGCCGCGCACCATATTCGCATGGCTGGGCATGGAATGGCGCAAATTCAGAACCTGTCGCAGATGCAGGTTCTCGCGCCGCAATTGCAGCAGAGCCTCGAGATTCTCCAGGTGCCTCTCCTCGAGCTGCGCACGCTTATCCAAAAGGAGATGACGGAGAACCCCACTCTCGAGGAGGAACTCCAGGAAATCCCACCGGAGGACCGGGTGAGTGACAAGGCGGACGATTTTCAGGAGGAATTCGAGCAGCTCAAGAAGCTCGACGAGGAATGGCGTGAGTACATGGCGCAGACCGGGAGTTACTCCTCCCGCGGTGAAGACGACGAGGAACGCCGCCAGTTCTTCTTCGATTCCGTCGCCAACCAGGAGACCCTGCAGCAGCACCTTTTCGAGCAGATCAAGAGCACCGATCTCAACGCGGATGACCGGAAGATCGCTGAGTTGATCATCGGCAATATCGACGATAACGGCTTCCTGCAATCGCCCCCGGCCGAAATGTCGGCGAATACCGGCATCGCCGAAGCGGATTTTCGGCGCGTGCTCGATGTCATCCAGGCCTTTCATCCTGCTGGCGTGGGCGCCCTGGACTTGCGGGATTGCCTCCTGATCCAGCTTCGGCGCAATGGCCGCGCGGCTTCGCTGGAGTTTCAGATCATCGATCAACATCTCGAGGCGCTCGGGAAACGGCGCTTTCCCGATATCGCCCGCAAGATTGGCGTCACGGTCCAGCAGATTCAGACGGCGGCGAATGCGATCGCTTTGCTCGATCCCAAGCCGGGGCAGATGTTCAGCCCGCCGCCCAATTTTTATGTCCTGCCGGATGCCACGGTCGAGAAGATCGACGGGGAATACATCATCTCGTTGAACAACGAACAGATTCCCCACCTGCGGATCAGCAACGCCTACAAGGACATCATGTCGCAGGACGGATCCGGGGGCGAAGTGAAGGACTACATTCGCGAAAAAATCCGCAGCGGAAAATTCCTGATCAAGAGCATCCACCAGCGCCAGCAGACGATTATGAACATCGCCCAGCAGATCGTCGGGCGACAGCGCGAGTTTCTCGATCACGGGAGCGCCCACCTCAAACCCATGACGATGGTGACGATCGCCGACGCCGTGGGGGTCCACGAAACGACGGTGAGCCGCGCAATCTCGGGGAAATACATCTCGACGCCACAGGGAGTCTTCGAGATGCGCTACTTTTTCACCCCGGGTTATCAGACCGCGGACGGCGCCACGATGAGCAATACGAGCGTGAAAGAAGCAATTTTCGACCTGATCAAGGGGGAATCGGCCCAGAATCCGCTCAGCGATAAGGAAATCGTTGCCATTCTCGAGGAGCGCGGCATCACCATCGCGCGCCGAACCGTGGCGAAGTACCGCACAGAGCTAAACATTCTGCCCAGCAACTTGCGCAAACGGTATTGAGGCTAATCTTCTGCACCCCCGGAAAGCGATGCCTGCTCCCGAATTCAAAACGCGCGACGAATGGCGCCTCTTCGTGGAGGCCGAGCTCGCTTCGGCCTTGCCCGCAGGCTGGAAAATCGAGAGCACGCACTCGATCGCCGGTGCCGCCGGTTCTTGGGAAATTGTCCCAATCACCGAGCAGGGCGGCGGCGCCGATTGGTGGTTCGGGCTCGAAGCTCCCGCCGATTGGAGCCATTTCATCGTCTTCTGCGGCAATAGCGATGCTGGTCCGGGGGGCGTGCACTTCTTCGCCCCACACGCCCGCGTAATCCCGCGCGCCGGACTGGCTTTGCATCCCCTGCATAAGATTCTTCGTTGGGTCTTCGAAAACCACGAACCAAACGTGCGCGGTCTTTCCTAGTGGTCGTCTGGCAGGCGAGCGTCGGACCCTTCAGGCGTGTCATCACCCACGTCTTTCCGCGCCGGGAAGGCCGTCGGGATTTGCGAAATGCGAATTGGGCGTCACTCTTCCCGCCCATGTCTCATCTCCCTCTTTCCGAAGAACACGTTCGTGAAACCCTCCGCGGCGTCCGCTACCCGGGTTTCAGCCGCGATATCGTATCGTTCGGGCTTGTGAAAGCGGTGTCGGTCGTGCCGGAGAGCAACGATGTTTCGGTTCAACTGGTCATCGCGACGAACGACCCGAAAGTTCCCCAGTCCATCCAGGAAAATGCCAACGCCGTTCTCAGCGCCATCCCGGGCGTGGGCCGGATCGATCTCCGAATCGAGATCACCAATCCTCCTACTTCCGCCGCCGGCGGCGTCGCCAGCGGAGCCGGACAGAATGTCATCACGGGAGTGAAGCACGTCATCGCCGTGGCCTCCGGCAAAGGCGGCGTCGGCAAATCGACCGTGGCAGCCAATCTCGCTGTCGCGCTCTTGAAGACGGGCGCCCGGGTCGGGCTCTGCGATTGCGACATGTACGGGCCGAGCGTCTCGCTCATGTTCGGCGTGCGCGCCCCGGCCGTGGCGGATGACGATGAACGCATCATCCCGAACGAGGCGCATGGCATCAAGCTCATGTCGATGAGCTTCCTGCTCAGTGGCGACGATGCCCCCGCCATTCTCCGCGGCCCCATGGTGACGAAACTCACCCAGCAATTTCTGCGGCAAGTGAACTGGGGCGAACTCGACTACCTCGTGCTCGATCTCCCGCCGGGGACTGGCGACATCCAGCTCACCATTGTGCAGACCGTTGCACTGGCGGGTGCAATCATCGTGACCACGCCACAGGAGGTCGCGCTCATCGATGCGCGCAAAGGCGCCGCGATGTTCGCCAAGACGAATGTTCCGTTGCTCGGCCTGGTCGAGAACATGAGTTATTTCCTCAGCCCGAGCGACGGCAAGCGCTACGACATCTTCGGAACGGACGGCGGGGTGCGCGAAGCCGCCCGGCTGAAGACCAAACTGCTCGGCCAGATTCCCATCGACATCGCCACCCGCGAAGGCGGCGACCGCGGCCTGCCGATTGTGGTCGGCGAACCGAACGGAGCAGTGGCCAAGGAGTTTCTGAAGATCGCAAATTCGATGCGCGAGTTGCTGCCTGTTTGAGGACCGCCGGTCGCCCGCGGGACGACGATTCCATGACTCTTCCCGCGGATCATGCTGAGCGCATGGAGCGAGCGCGCCTCTCGCTCGATGGATTGGCCATCGGGGACGCCTTTGGCGAGATGCTGGCCGCAGGTTGCGCGCAGGCGCGCACACGGGTGGAACGTGGATTGCTGGCGGGACCGTGGATCCATACCGACGATACGGAGATGGCGTTGGCCATTTTCGAAACGCTTCATCGGCACGGGAGAATCGAGCAGAATTATCTCGCCCGGCGCTTTGCGGAACGTTTTCGGCGAGACCCCGATCGAGGCTATGGCCAGATGGCGCGAACGATCCTACGGGCGATCGTCGCCGGCGTCGGTTGGGAGATTGCCGCCGCCGCGGCGTTCGATGGAGCCGGCTCGATGGGCAACGGTGGCGCGATGCGCGTCGCGCCTTTGGGCGCATATTTTGCAGAGGAATCAGACAGCGTCCTTCGAACTGAGGCGGCGCTTTCCGCCGCTGTGACACACTCTCACTCGGAAGGGAAGGCGGGTGCGATTGCGATCGCAGTCGCTGCTGCCGCGGCTTGGAAACTTCGAGGGCGACCCCGGGACCGGGCGTCTGCCGAAATGATGGACGCGGTGTATGAGCAGACTCCGGACGGCGAGACTCGGACCGGTTTGGCGAGGGCGCTGAAGCTCCCGTTTTCCACTCCGCCGGAGATCGCCGGGCGCACCCTCGGGAACGGGAGTGCGGTCACGGCGCCGGACACCGTGCCATTCGTCGTGTGGTCAGCTGCCAGACATCTTGACGACTACCGGGAGGCGCTGATCGACACGGTGCTCGCCGACGGAGACTGCGATACCAATTGCGCGATGGTCGGCGGAATTGTCGCACTCTCGGCCGGACTCGAATCGATTCCGGAAGACTGGCGGGAGGCGAAGGAGCAATTCGATCTCGAGTCTTGAGAATGCGCGTTTCCGCTATCCCAGCACCGTCAACGTCCCGCTTGTGACCCCAAGTTGATTTGCCACCCGTAGTTTCGTGACGAGTTCGCGGCTCTCGATTTCGCCGCCGAGCAGCGCCTGGTAGCTCCGGATGACGCGTCCGGCATCGGCGGGTGATTCATTCAGCAATTCAATCCGGAAACACGCTGCACCCGCTGCCTGGAATTTGCGGAGGTAATCCGCCCCGCTCTGCGCCCGGGCGTGGAAGACCGTATTCCGGCAGCCCACATCCGCCTTCACCGGATGCTCCACTCCCACCCGGTCGCGCAGCGCCAGCGCATGGCGATCGCAGGGACGCCCGCAATTCGTGTGGTCTGTTCCCGTGGAAAGAAACGCCGCGAAGACGCAGTGCTCCATGTGAAACATCGGCAGATGCTGGTGCAGAACGATCTCGAACCACTCCGGCGGGGCGCTGGCCAGCAAGGCCAGAAGCTGGTCCGCGTTCAGGTCATAGGAAGCGGTGAGTCGGTCCAAGCCTTCTGCTTGCAAGACCTGCGCGGTTAGGGCGTTTGCGACGTTCAGCGAGAAATCGCCGACCCGGCGGAGCGGGGAGTCGCGGAAATAATCGATCGCACCGAGATTTCGCACGAGGAGGCCATCCGGCTTCGCATTCTCGATCAACTTGAAGAAGCCTTCTTCGCCCGCCTTTTGGATTCGCGGCGTGGCAAGGAGAATGTCGGTGCCTCCCCCCGCGTCCCGCACCAGCGCGACCGCATCCTTGTACCTGCGGATGTCTTCGAAGTCGGCGTAGATGGACGTCACGCCGCATTCGAGCGCGACCCCGATTTGTTCGAGTGAGCGGCACAACACCGCCAGCTCCGCAGGCGCTGGCGCGACGCGAGGATCCCGGCGCGGCCCCAGGCCAGCGAGACGCGCGGCCAGTTCGCCCGTCCGCGGCTCGGTGTGAGCCGCGGAAGGCCGGCCCGCCAGTGCGGCCACCCAGACGCGCCGCAAACGGTTCAGTTCGCTTAGTGGCAGCATCAGGTCGCCCTCCAGCGCCACTTCCAGTTCGCCCAGCGCGTAGGCGGTGTCACCCAGACGGCCCAGTTGGTCCTGGAGGACGGACTCAGTCAGCGGACGCTTTTGCGCGGTCTGCAATGCTAACTCCGATGCGACACGCACGCCTTCGGACTCGAGCACGAGAGGTTCGCCGGCCCGGCCAGAAATGCGGAGATTGACGGGCGTGCGGCGAGGCGGCGGATCCTTGGCAAAGGTCTTGCGGAGTTCCACGCCAAGGTGCGGGTCGTCCGTCTTCCAGACGCGCGCTCCGGGCTGGATTCGTTTCGGATCAAGCTTGTCGCGCTGGAAGACGAGCCTCGCGCCCTGCACCGCGAAGAGCCGTCCGCCTTGCTCGTGATCGGTGTCTCCGCCGGTGTCGAAAACCATGCCGTCTCCCGCGGCCAGCGGGAAGTCGGGCAGGTCGCGCAGTTCCACGGAATCCGTTCCGACACGGTCGACGAAACCGACAAACGCCCCGCGCTTCTTCCCGAAACGCGCATGCACGAGTTCCTGGTGGTTCACTCCGTGCATCCAGCCGGAGAAAAGACCGCGCGAAAACGTCATTTCGAGCTTGTAGCGATCCTCCGCCTTTTCAGCCGCAACGGGAGCTGGAGGAAGCGCGGCACACGCGGCGTCGATCGCTTTGCGATAAACTTGGCAGACCGCCGCGACATACTCCGGCGACTTCAGCCGCCCTTCGATCTTGAAACTGGCCACCCCGAGCTGCACCAACTCCGGAATCTCCTCCACGGCCGCGAGGTCCTGCGGGGAGAGCAGGTAACGCTTGTCCCCCAGGTCGCGCAGCACGCCGTCGACGATGAGTCCGTACGGGAGCCGGCAGGCCTGCGCGCATTCGCCGCGATTCGCGCTTCGCTGTCCCAACGCCTCGCTCGTGAGGCACTGCCCAGAGTACGCCACGCACAGCGCGCCGTGCACGAAAACTTCCAGCTCCGGCAACCCAGGCTCGCGAAACTTGGCCAGCTCCCGGAGCGAGAGCTCACGCGCCATGACCGTGCGCCCAATTCCGAGACGGCGGGCGAAGCGAAGGCCTTCCGGCGACGTCAGCGTCATTTGCGTCGAGGCATGCACTTCCACATCCGGTGCGACCAGCGGCGCCAGCGCGGCGAGCCCGAGATCCTGAATGATGGCGGCATCCACGCGTGCGCGCTGGAGCAGCGCGAGCTGCTCCTCGGCGGCCGCGAGTTCACCCGGGAAGATCAGCGTGTTGAAAGCGATGTAGCCCCGCATTCCGCGCGCATGCAGGAACTCCATCAATCGCGGGAGATCTTCCTCCGTGAAGTTGTCCGCGCGCAAACGCGCATTGAAGCGGGTCAGGCCGAAGTAGATGGCATCGGCGCCATTGGCTGCCGCGGCGCGCGCGCACTCCCAGTCGCCCGCGGGCGCCAGGAGTTCGGGTTTGGCGCCGGGCGACATGGCGGAACTTAGCCCAACCCGTCACCCGAAGCGACCCAAACGCCGGCGGCAGAGGGACCCGCCGCTTGTCTCGCGCCTTGGAATACGGCTTTATGAATGCAGCATGTCGATCCCGCCCCCGCCCACCCCGAGCAATTCGCTCGAATACGGGCACTACCGCGTGCTGCTCCGGCCGGATGGCACGCCGTGGACGCTGGGCATGGGCGGGATGGGGGTGACTTACAAAGCCACGGATACGCGCCTGCACGTGGATGTGGCGCTAAAGGTCATCCATCCCCTGCATGTCGCCGACCCCGAGGTTCAACGCCTCTTTGTACGGGAGGCGCGGGCCGCCGCCCGCGTCGTGCACTTCAATGTCGCGCCGGTCGTCTACCTCCACGACGAACCGGGGCGCGTCTTCTACGCGATGGAGTTTGTCGACGGCATCTCCCTGCACGCCTGGCTTCGGCGCGGTGAGCGTCCGCGCGTCGCGCAGTCGCTGGCTTTTGCGGAACAGATCGCGGCTGGGCTCGCCGCGATTCACGAGCAGAACATCATCCACCGGGATCTGAAGCCGGCGAATGTCATGGTGGTGCAGTATCCGCCCGAGCATCCGCGCCATCGTTCGCTTGCCGCCAGCGGCGGCTGCCTGCTCAAGATCATCGATTTTGGTTTGGCCCGCGGCATCACGGGGCACGTCTTCGAGCAGAATGAGACGCGGGGGGTGCAGCCCACGATCGGCTTCCGGGGCACGGTCGCGTACGCCAGCCCGGAGCAATGCGAGGAGGCGCCCGATCTGGACGGCCGTTCCGATCTTTATGCGCTCGGCTGCATGTTGTGGGAAATGCTCGCAGGGAAGCCCCCTTTCGTGGGCGCGAGTGTGCACGTCGTGATGAGCCAGCAGATTTCCAAGGCGCCGCCGCTGGACGAAATCTTCGGGGCGCCACCGGAGACGGTGGCGGTGGTGCAGCGCTTGCTGGAGAAGAAACGCGCCCGGCGCTTTCCCGACGCCCACGCCGCCGTCGACGCCTTGGAAGACGCGCGTCGGAAAGCGGGAGATGCCCCCGCGCCGGGCAGCATTCGTGCGCCTTCCACCGCACGCAACGCGTCGGGTCGTGGCCCGACCAGTCGAACCGCCGCGCCCGGCACCAGCATCACCCTGCGTTTTCCGTCGCGCGCGGGCTTGTTCGGTACCTTCCTCCTGCTCGCGCTGGCCGGGGCCGGGCTGGCCTGGTGGATCTACGCGGCGCCGAGTCGCGGCCCCAGGACCGCGCTGCCCGCCGCTTCCGACTCGCGCGCCATCGCAGTGCTGCCCTTCGCAAACCTGAGCGCGCAGAAGGAGGATGAATTCTTCGCCGATGGCATTCATCAGGATGTGTTGACCACCATCGCGAAGATCGGCGCCTTGCGGGTCATCGCGCGCACCGCGGTCCTGCCCTACAAGGCGGGTCGGCCGCGCGACCTGCCGCAGATTTCCCGCGATCTCGGGGTCAGTTCGGTCCTGGAGGGCAGCGTGCAGCGCTCGGGCAAAAAAATCCGCGTGCGCGTCCAACTCATCGCCACCAGCAACAGCCAGCAACTCTGGGGCGAGACGTTCGACCGCGATTTCACGGATGTCTTCGCGATCCAGACCGAGATTGCCTCCGCGATCGCGCAGGCCCTCGCCGCCAATCTTTCGCCCGAGGAGAAGCGCATTATCGCTCTGCGTCCGACGGAGAATCTGGAGGCTTACGAGCACTATCTCCGCGGTCGTGACGCCGAAACCCGCGGCGGCTGGCGGCCGGAAGGCAACTACGCCGCGCTGGTTGAATACGATCGGGCGGCCACGCTCGATCCGGCTTTCGCTCTGGCAATCGTGGGGCAGGCGCGTTGCCATGCCCGGATCTATGGGAACGGATCGGACCGTTCCCGCGCCGAAGCCGAGCGGGCGCGGGAGGCGGCGGATCGCGCGCTGCGGCTCGCGCCGAATGCCGCGGAAACAATTGCCGCACATGCCGAGTACCTCTTCCGGGTTGAGCGCCGTTACGATGACGCGCTCGCCGCATTGCGGGCGGTCGAAAAACTCGCGCCGGAGGACATGTCGGTCCTTATCATCACCGGCAACGTTCTGCGCCGGAAGGGCCGGGCCGAGGATGCGATCGCTTATTTCCGCCGCGCCCAGCGCGTGGCGCCCGAGAGCTTCGATCCGCCGGGTTACCTCTTTACCAGCTTGATCCGGGTGCGCCGGTTCGACGAATTGGTCGCGATGTCGGAGGCCTTTGTGCCGCGCTACACGAGCCCGGAGATTCGCGCGTACGTCGCCCGGGCGAGAGCCTTGCAGGCCAACGACTGGAATGTGTCCCTCAACGCCCTGCGGGAACTGGACCTCGAGTTACGCGCCGAGGTGCGTTGCGCGTACCGTTTCGACCGCCGCGATTTCAAGGGGGCCCTGGAGGCGCTCGAAGCCGTGCCGGGCGAGACGATGGTGGCAGACGACCCGCCCAACGTAGTGATCCCGAAGTCATTCATGCGCGGACTGATTCTCGTCCGACTCGGCGAGGCCGCCGCAGCGCGGCCCGAGTTCGAGCAGGCGGCTCACTGGATGGAATACGCCCTCTCCGAGCGGCTCGACGATCCATTCCTGGAGATCTTCCTGGCCCGCGCGCACGCCGCGCTCGGCCGCAAGGACGACGCCCTGCGCACCGGAGAGGCGGCCGTTCGCCGCGTGCCGGAGTCACTGGATGCCTATGACGGCTGCCTGGTCGCGCACAGTTTTGCTCTCGTCTGTGCGGAGGTGGGCGAACCCGAACGCGCCTGCGCGCTTTTGCGCCACCTCCTCAATGTACCCAGCACGGTGCAGCGGCTGCTCCTCCGGAATCTGCCGTGCTACGACTCCCTTCGTGAGCATCCGGAGTTTCAGGCACTGGTGAAGGAATGAGGTGGGATAGGCAGACCGCGCCCGTCCCGCTGGTCGCGAAGCGACGCCTGACTCGGCCCTCGATTGTCACCGCTCGCGGCTGATTCAAGTGTCGCTCCACGACGCGGTTGCACTTGGTGGGCATACCGCGGCTTAAAAGCCACGGCTACGCATCAATGGTCGCACCGCGACCGTCCAAGCGCGCACCCTTACATCTCAAAGCCGCCTTCCTCCATCATCTTCAATTGCGCCGACATATCCTCGACTTCCTCCCAGACATGCTGGGCAACGTAGATGGGAGCTTTCTGCTGGATCGCCATCGCGATGGCATCGCTCGGACGCGAATCGACCTCGACGAGTTTTCGCTTCTCTGTGAGCTCGTTCTCCACGCTCATGATGATCCGGGCGAAATAAGTCGACTCGACGATGTCGTTCACGACCACGCGCTCGATCTTCGCCCCGAAGGCGAGGAGGAGCGTGGCCATGAGATCATGCGTCAGCGGGCGTTCCTTCGCAGTTTCGCGCATGAACATCGTGATCGAAGCGCCCATCGCCTGATCCACGAAGATGATGAACGTTTTCTTGTCGTTTCCGAGAAAGACGGCGCAACCGTCCTTCGTCGGCAGGACGGCCCGCACCTGCACTTGGACCACGGATTTGCTCATGACGAGAAAGGTTACCGAGCCGATGCGAACGGCGCAAGATTCCCGGCATCCTGCGTGCGGGTGATGTAGGCTCGGGCCGCGTCGCGGATCACCGCGCCGACCTGGGCCTCCTGCTGCACGAACTTCGGGGTGAACCACGGGAAAAGACCCACTAGGTCATGCGTGACGAGAATCTCGCCATCGCAAACATGTCCCGAGGAAATCCCGATCGTCGGGATACCGAGCGCCTCGGTCACGCGGCGCGCTGCTTCCTCCTGCACGATTTCAAGCACGACCGAAAAAGCGCCGGCCTTCTCCACCGCATGGCCATCAGCAAGGAGCGCCTGGACCCCCGCCTCATCGCGCCCCTTCCGTTTGTAACCGCCCTCCTCGCGCACCTGCTGGGGCAGCATGCCAATGTGTCCCATCAAGGGAATGCCGGCTCCCGTGATCGCCGCAATCTGCTCCTGCACCGCCACGCCGCCCTCGAGCTTCACCGCGTGGGCGCCTACTTCCATGAGACGCCGCGCGTTGGCGAGGGCTTGGTCAGGCGTTTGATAACTGTGATACGGCAGATCCGCCACGAGGAGCGCCCGCCGCACGCCCCGGGCGGCGATGCGGGTGTGGTGCACCATGTCCTCCATCGTGACCAGGGTGGTATCGGGGTGCCCCAGCACCACCATCCCGACGGAGTCGCCAACCAGCAGAATGTCGAGTCCGGCCTCGTCGAGCAGCCGGGCGGTGGGGTAATCGTAGGCCGTGAGGGCGGTCAGACGTGGGCCGGTCTGCTTTCGTCGGCGGATCTCTGCGGGGGTGAGACGTTCCATGAAAATGAAGGCGGGGCAGGGGACGACGACGCGCGTCCTCGCAGGGGGAATTGGGAGGGACCTAGCGGGGAGTGACGAAAACCTGCGCGACCATGATCCGGCCGAGGGCCGCGAGGTCGCCGTTGCGCGGCGGGGCGTCCGCGATTGCACACCCTATTTGAGTCGCCTCGCGCGAGAGCAAATTGCGGCGGTGACCGGCGGAATTGAACCACAAGCCTACCACGGAGCGCGCAAATGAGTCCGGGCTGTGGGTTTCGAGTGGAGGGCCGTTGGGCGTGTAGCTGATCACGCTGGGATTGCCGTCCCGGGGATAAATGAGCCGGCCGGGGATGTAGTTGAGCCGGTAGTCGAGCGCGACGTTTTCGGCCGCGTAGCGAAACTCCACGCCGGCGGCGCGGACGCGATCGCCGATGGTGCGCCGGCTTGAATAGGGTTGCACGTGGCCGAGCGTGTTGGTCTTGGCCAGGTAAGCAGCTTGCCAGCGGGCGGCCGTTTGCGCGGCGGGCGAAAAGGCGAGGCTCGCGAGGCCGGCCGTTGCGCGCCGGCGATTGGTCTCCTTGATGATCGCCCGAGCAGCCTTGGCCGCGTCGAGCGCGAGCGCCGGCGTCCCGCTGAAGGTGATGAGCAGCGCGAGGAAAAGGACTCTCATGAAGACGCGGCGGTTCGGGCCGGTGTCCGGAACGAAGCGGCAATCGCAAAGGTGACAAGGGTGCCAAAGAGAATACGCCACGGAAATTCGATCACGGGCAGCCACGCGGGCTGCGCGTACAGCTGTCCCCCGAAAATCTTTGCGATATCATTGGGGAGTCCGCTCAAGATGGCCACGGCCACAAAGCCCGCGATCATCGCGAGGATGTTCCCGGCGTCGTTCCCGCGTGTCCGGGTCAACATGCCGACGAGGAAGACACCGAGGAGCGAGCCATAGGTGTAGCCGAAGATGCCGAGCGCGATGGGGATGATGCGCGAACCGGGCTTGAGAATGACGAAATAGGCGGTGGCCGCCGCCACGACGATCATCAGCACCGAAAACGCGACGGTGGCCCAGCGCACTGCCCGTAACGAAGCGGCTTCGCCATCCTTGCGCATGAAATAGGGCTCGTGCCAGTCCCGCGTGTAACTCGTCGCCAGGGCATTGAGGGCCGTGCTGAGCGAACCCATCGCCGTCGCAAAGATTCCGGCGACTAGCAGGCCGCGCATGCCCACCGGCAGCCCGGTCAAGATGTAGTGCGCGAAAATCTCGTTCGTCTTCTTCGGCAAGTCGGGGTCCGGGTGCGCCTGATAGTTGGCCCAGAGCAGGATCCCAATGGTGAGAAAGATCAGCACGATTGGAATATCCGCGAGACCGCTCAGGATCAGTGACAAACGCGAGCGCCGGATATCTTGCGCCGTGAGCATGCGCTGCACGAAGTCCTGGTCCGTGCCGTGCGTCGCCATGGTGGTAAAGGTCGACCCCAGGAGCGCGGCAAAGATCGTGTACTCGCTTTCGAGCACGCCCTTCACGTTACCCCAGAAGCCCACATCCGGTTGAATTCCGGTATCGAGGAATTGCAGATCGGTCGGCGCCGTCAGTCGGGCAAACGCCGGCTCCCATCCGCCCAAGCCGCGCACGAGGAGATATATCGCCCCGAGCGCGCTGCCGAGCATGATGGTCGCCTGGATGAGATCGGTCCAAATGACCGCCTTGATCCCGCCCAAGGTGGTGTAGATCGCGGTGAGCACCACGACCACCGAAATGGAGCCGACGTAGATCCAGAACTCGTCGTTGCCTTGCGGTCGCACGCCGGTGACGAGTTTATACGCGAGCACCAGGATGATGGCGGCGACGTAGAGGCGCGTCCCGCTCGCGAGCACGCGCGTGATCAGGAAGACCCCGCTGGCGGCATTTTTGGAGCCGACGCCGAACCGGACGGTGAGGAACTCGTAAATCGAGAAAACGCCGTAGTCGTAATACGGTTTGATGAAAATGAACGCGACGATGATCCGCGCCAGGATCGTCCCGAGCGCAAGCTGGAGATACGTGTAGTTCCGGAGCGCGAAGCCTTCCCCGGGCGTTCCGAGGAAGGTCCCGGCACTGGTTTCCGCCGCAATCAGCGAAGCGAGGACAGCCCACCACGGAATCTTGCGCCCGCCGAGCGCAAAGTCGGCCATCGTCTTGTCCTTCCGGCCCATGTAGATCCCGAGCCCAAGGATCACCGCGAAGTAGACGGCGATGATGACGCCATCGAGGGCAAAAGACATCTTACAATTTTAAGGCGGGGATGGAGGAATTGAACCCCGCTTGGCGGCGGTCCGGCGGTCTTACTGTGTTTGAGGTGTCCTGCAGCTAGCCCGACTTGCGGGCGAGCCGCCGAATCAGCCGCGCAAGCAGCCACCCGGCGCTCGCCGCCACCGTAAGGACAACCTGCGGCGGAATGCGCCGCGGCTCGGGCAGGCGATGGCTCGGATCGATCATTCCGAGTTGTAACGGTGTCACCGCGCGACCGCAAACGAAACGCCCCGCGAGGAGAGCTTCCGGCGTGGGACGCGGATTCGATGACGACTATTAGTGCTTTGCTGAGGTTGCAGAATTACTTCTTCGCCGGCGTGGGCGCGGGAGCCGGCGCCGGCGCAGCCTTTTTCGGTGCAGCCTCCTTCGCAGGTGTGCCCCCCTCCTGGGGCGCCGCACTGGCCGCCGTCATGAAATACTCGACTTTGATGACATCCCCGACCTTGAGCCCTGCGGAGACCTTCGATTTGCTGTCCCGGCCACACTTACTTCACCCGCCGCCGGAAGAAGGCTGGGACATCGAGATCCTCCCCGTTTTCGACGGTCGGTTCGCTCTTCTCGAATCTCCCACGCATAGCCGGGGCGGTCGGAGGCTCCGCCGCAGGCGCTGGGGCAGGTTCGGGAATGATCGCGCGGGCCGTGGCCGCCCGCACCGGAGCGCTGCCCGTACTTGCGAGCACCCGATCGGTGATCGACCGCGTGCGGCGTTCGGGCGCGGCCGCCGGCGCCGGAATCGGGACAGGTGCCGGTGCGGGCACGGGAGCTGGAGCGGTATTGCCACGCGGCGATGGCGCTCCGGAAAACGCCGGGACGGTCGGTGCGGGTCCGGTGCGCTGCAGCGGCACATTCGTGGAGGCAGGTA
Organism: Chthoniobacterales bacterium; assembly: GCA_038226705.1. Classification (GTDB taxonomy): domain Bacteria; phylum Verrucomicrobiota; class Verrucomicrobiia; order Chthoniobacterales; family SZAS-18; genus SZAS-18. Next base: position 37,654 of record JBBRQH010000036.1, read on the forward strand.
CCGGCACGCTCTCGGCTGCGCCGGTCCGCGCCGAAACCGAGCTGATGATGGTCACGCTGACGCGCCCGTTGAGCCGCGGATCCACTGCCGCGCCAAACAGCATCTGGGTCTGCTCGCCGGTACGCTGATTGAGGGCTCGCATCATGGTCTGCACCTCGGCGAGCGTGAGATCGGTGCCTCCAGCGATGTTTACGAGCACGTTGGCGACGTCCGAGAGCGGCACGCCCTGGTCCATGAGCGGACTGCGCAGCGCCTGGTCAAGCGCCGCCGCAGCGCGGTCCACCCCCTGGGCTTCGCCATAGCCAAAAAGACAGCGCGAATCGTGGGAACGCAGGGCCGAGAGCAGGTCGTCGAAACCGAGCCGGATCAGACCGCGGCGCTGGACGAGTTCGATCACGCTGCGAATGCACTGGCCAATGAGATGATCGGCCTTGGCGAACGCTTCGTGCACGCCCGCCGTGGGGAGTGCGACATCGCTCATCCGGTCATTTTCAAAGCACACTACGGCATCGGCAAATTCGAGGATCGCATCGAGCGATTGCGCCGCCTGTTCCTGCCGCCGGCGGCCTTCAAAGGAAAAGGGCAAGGTGACAATGGCGAGCACGAGCGCGCCGCGGTCCCGCGCCATCTTGACGATGAGAGGCGTGGCGCCCGAACCGGTTCCGCCGCCGAGCCCGGCGGTGATGATGACCAGCGGGGTGCCCTGCAGGGCCGCGTTGATGTCGGCCGCGGATTCCTCCGCAGCATTAAAGCCGAGGTCCGGATCGCCGCCCGCACCGAGACCGCGCGTCACGTTTCTGCCGAGCTGCACTTTCTGCGCCGCCACAGAGCTGGCGAGCGACTGCACGTCGGTATTTGCCGCGACCAGATCGACCTGCACGGCATCGTCGAGCACCAGGCGATCGAGCACATTCGAGCCGGCCCCGCCCACGCCCACGACCTTGACCTGGAGGGCATCGCTGGACGACGAAGCGGTGTGAGCGAGATCGGACATGGGGAGGACTTGGAGGACTTAGCGCCGGAAGATCTTTCCAAACGCGGATTTGAAGCGGGCGAAGAATCCAGTGGGCGGACGCTCCAGGTTGATGGCGCGCGCAAACTCGACGATTCCGAGCACGGCGGAGAGTTGCGGATTTTCCGTCGCTCCGGCAAGCCCGGTCACGCGCGGCGGGTTCGCGGGCGAAACGGGCAGGCCGAAGATTTCCTCCGCCAGATGCTGGATCCCACTCGTGCCGCTCGCGCCACCCGTCAGGATCACACCGGCACCAAGGTAGGGCAGGTGACGTTCATCCTCGAAGCGTTCCTTGATGAGCTCGAAGACTTCGCGCAGACGGTAGTGAATGATCTGGTTGAGCATCTCGCGCTCGACGTCGCGAGCCGCGAAGCCCGGTTCCGCGCGCAGATGAATCCGCTCGTCGGGCAGGCAGGTCCCGAGCACGGCACTGCCTTCGTCGATCTTCAGCCGCTCGGCCCGCGCGATGGGAATGCGAAGGCCCATCGAGATATCGTTCGTGATGTGATCTCCGCCCACCGCAAGGCACCCGGAAGCGCAGACCGCCCCCTCGCGATAGATGGCGTAATCGGTCACGCCGCCCCCGAGATCGAGCAGGAGCACCCCGCGCTCGCGCTGCGCCTCGTCGAGCGCTCCCAGCGCGGAGGCCAGTCCGCTGACCACGATATCATCCACTTCCAGCGGCACATCCTTCACCAGGCGCACCGTGTTTTGCATCCGCGCCCGAATGCCGTGGATGATGTGGTAGTCCGCCTCGAGCCGGTGCCCGAGAATTCCGATGGGGTCGAAGACGCCCTCGCGGCCATCGACCCGATATTCGCGCAGTTCGGCGTGCACGAAGGAGTTGGAGGCGGGAATGTTCACCTCGCACGCCCGGGACTTCACGGCCTGGAGATCGGCCTCGTCGATGACGTGATCTGCCGTCGGCATTTCCAGCACCCCGCGATTGTTCAACGACGCCAGATGGCCACCGGAAAGCCCGACAAACGCGCTGTGAATCTCGAGATCGCTCTTGGATTCCGCCTCCGAAATTGCTTCCCGGACCGCGGCGCGGGCCGCCTCGAAATCGACAATCTCGCCCTTACGGATGCCATGCGAATCGGACTGCCCGATGCAAATGATGCGGGTCTCGGCGTCGGTAAAAACTTCGGCCACGGCCACGCGCACGCGAGTAGTGCCGAGATCGAGGCCGACAACGATATTAGGCTTCGGCATGGTGCAGGAGTGGCGGGATGAAACCGCGCCGAAGCACGCTCGCAAGCGCTATTGCAGCGAGAAGAGGTGCCAGCGGCATTTTAAGCCAGTGCCGTGCCGCTGCCGTTGTCCACTGCGTCCATGCCTCGAGGCGATCACTGCTCACGCCAATGCCGTTCCCGTCTCCGCCGCAGCGCGCAGCCGTGGCGGCGGCTGAAAGCGCTCCCCGTAGCACGCCGCCAGTTCTTCCGCGCGGGCGACCGCCGCTGTCAGACCGTACTGGTTCAAGTACTGGATCGCGCCTCCCGTCCAAGCCGGGAAACCAATGCCGAAAATCGACCCGATGTTCGCATCGCGCACCGTTTCCAGCACCCCTTCCTCCAAACAGCGCACGGTATCGAGCGCCTGGACAAAGAGCAGGCGCTCGATCATGTCTTTCTCCGGGACGTCGCGATCGGTCTGCCGCCAGACCGAAAGCCCCGGCCAAAGCGATTTTCCCCCACCGGCCGGATAGTCGTAGAATCCACCGCCTTGGGCGCGCCCGGTGCGCTTGAACTCCTCCACCATGCGGCGGCGGACGTTGTCGGCGATGGAGGGTTTCCATGCCTTCCCTTCAGCCAGCGAATCCTCTCGGGTCTGCTCGGCGATGTGGGCAATGAGCCCGAGATTCACTTCATCTGCGACGGCGAGCGGACCCACCGGCATGCCCGCCTTATGCGCGGCCATCTCGATCGCCGAAGGCGCGGCGCCTTCCTCGAGCATCGCAAACCCTTCCTCCACGAACTTGCCGAAGACCCGGCTGGTGAAAAAGCCGCGGCTGTCGTTCACCACGATCGGAATTTTCCCGATCTGCAGCACGAAATCGAAGGCCCGTGCGAGCGTTTCCGCGCTCGTCGCGCGGCCTTTAATGATCTCGACGAGTTGCATCTTGTCGACCGGCGAGAAGAAATGCAGCCCGATGAAGTTCGCCTGGGCGTGCGACGCCTGCGCCAGACCGGTGATCGGCAGCGTCGAGGTGTTCGACGCCATCACTCCGCCCGGTGGGAGAAATTGCTCCGCCTCCCGCGTGACCTGCGCCTTCAGCTCCCGCTTTTCGAAGACCGCCTCGATGATGAGGTCGCACGATGCAAAGGCCGCGGAGTCGGCGGTCGGCTCGATCAAAGCCAGCGTCCGCGCTTTTGCCTCCTCGGTCGCCTGTCCGCGCTGCACCCGCTTGGCTAACAATTTTTCCGCGTAGCCCTTGCCCCGCTCCGCCGCCTCGAGCGAGACGTCTTTCAAGACCACGGGCAGCCCTCGGATCGCGCACGCGTGCGCGATGCCGCTACCCATCATGCCAGCGCCGATGATGCCCACGCGGGTCGACCTCCACGTCGGCACGCCTTGCGGGCGGCTCAGGCCGGCCTTTATCTCGTTCAACTGAAACCAGAAGGCGCCGATCATGTTCTTCGCGACCTGTCCCGTGGCGATGTGCGTGAGCTGGCGGGACTCGATCCGCAGCGCGGTGTCGAAATCGACTTGCGCGCCTTCGACAGCGGCGGCGAGGATGGCTTCGGGAGCGGGAAAACGGCCGCGCGTCTTCGCCCGCAACATGGCCGGCGCCATCATCAGCACCGGTGCGACCTTCGGATGGGAAGGCGCGCCGCCCGGGAGCTTGTAGTCGGCCGCGTCCCAGGGCTGCTGGGACTTCGGGTGCGCGAGAATCCAGGCGCGTGCCTTCGCCAGCAGCTCCGCCGCATCCGCCGCGAGTTCTTGGACGAGACCCATCTTCTGCGCTTCCGGCGCGCTAAGTTGCTTGCCCTCGAGCAGGAGCGGCAGGGCGGCCTGCAAGCCGAGCAGACGCGTCATGCGCGTGACGCCGCCGGCGCCCGGAATCAGCCCGAGGGTGACCTCAGGTAGACCGAGCATGAGCTTGCGGTCATCGAGCGCAATGCGGTGATGGCAGGCGAGCGCGAGTTCGAATCCACCTCCCAGCGCGGTGCCATTGAGCGCGCCCACGACGGGAACGCCCAGCGTTTCGAGCGTGCGCATGTCCGCTTTCAGTTTCTCGCAGAGCGCAAAGAACGCGGCGGCGTAGGCCGGCTGCAGCGCGACGAGGTCCTTCAGGTCCCCACCCGCGAAGAAGGTTTTCTTGGCCGAGGCGAGGATCACCCCGGCAAGACCTTTTTCTTCCTTCAGCCGTGCGACCGCCTCCGCAAAATCGTTCCGGAAGGCGGCATCCATGAGATTCGCGGATTGCCCAGCCGCATCCATTAAGAGGGTAACAATGCCTTGCGCGTCGCGTTGATACTGGATTCCAGACATGGTTCGAGGGTGGGGGAGGGAGGAAAGCCGGAAGACGCGACGATCGCGCTGCAGCGGTGTCATTCCGCCAAGCCTGGCTGCGCGGCAACTCCGTTGCGGACGTTCTAAAATCGCCAGCAGCAACGGCGCGTCGGGGTTGCGCATCGTCCGACCCCTGGAATCCGCACAAAGCGGGAGACCGTAAGCCAGCACGGCACAGTGAAACGTCTAATACCCACGCCCCAAAACAATTCGACGGCCGTTTTGGCGCCGGGATTTCGCATGGCCCGGTAGGGCCCTGTCTTCCCAACCTGAAAAAAATTTCCGCCTTTCCTGCCTCGGCGCCTTCCCAGAACCCCCCGCGTTCGTTCCGAGCAGATCTGAGGTTTTCGGTTTTTTGGGGGGAGCGGAATATCCACGCAAATCCCTTATCTCCACCCATATCGATGCAACGAATTTCTCTTGGGGATCGAACTGCCCGCCACTGCCGCCGGGGACCCGAATTACCGCGTGCCGTCGCCACCACTTTTTGCGCTGGCATTGCCCCTTGCCATTCCTGGGTTGCCCGGCTTGCGCCTCATTCCTCGGGATAATCGCGATCTACGTAAATATACGTAAATATATGCTTAGAAGCCTTTTATCTTCCATCAGCAGAATCTTTCTGATTTATTTCAGCCGTTCGCGATACACCTGCCCCTTCCAACCTGTCCAGTCTCGCCGGGACTTCGCCTTTGACTTCGAGTCGTGGGGGCGTCGGACGTCGGCTGGGAAGTTCTGAACGTGCGCCCAACGCATCCCTTTGCCGATTAAACCTTGGTCTTATCAAGATCCATCCCAATCATGAAACAGTCTCGAATCCTGAGCTTCCTGCTCGCCTCCACCTTGGTTGCGGCGAGCCCGCTCGCAGCCCAGTCCAATGTTTCCCAGCAAGATCAAGCTGGGCTCCTCAACCCGGCCGGACCAGGCTCCAGCCCAGGCGGCACCGGAGTTGGCAATAGCTCGAGTGGCGGCAGCGAGATCCCGAATGCTCCCGTCAGCCCAGGCGATCGCGATCTAGGAGAACAGGTCATCCTCAAGGAGACCAAGCGTTACCAGCCGTTTTTCGTCTCGGTCGAGGCCAGCTTCAATCTCACTTCCAACATCGCCCTCGTGGACAAGGGCGCCCAGAGCGATGTCTTCTTTGTCGGCCAGGTCGCCGCCGCCTGGCGTCCGCGCATTCGGGAAAACGTTGCCTTCGATATCTCGATTTCGCAGGCGTTCTTCAAGTACGACCGTTTTCCCGGTTTCGACTTCGACTCATTTAACGTCGGCCCGGGGCTCTCGATCAACTGGAAGAACCTAGTCTGGAGCGTCCGCTACAACTACAACCGCCTGACCGACGGCAAGGATCACAACGAATTCTTCAGCCAGCATTCCCTGATCGCTTCGATCCAGAAGAACTGGACCGTCAACAGCGCCACCGCGATCTATGCCGGCGTTTCCGCGCGGAAAAATTGGAGCGACCCGGTCGGCCCGCAGCGGGATGAATACACGATCTACGTCGGGGCGCGGGCGCAAATGACGCGCTCGATTTCGCTCGACGTGCTCTATCGCGCGGCGCTCCATCACTACACGTTTCAAGAGCGCAACGACTTCAACCAGGTGCTCTCGCTCTCGGCCCGCTGGTCCCCCCGTCCGTGGTTTGCCGCCACCGTTTCCACTACCTTCGCCTTCAATTCGTCGGAGGTGAAGACCTTCGATTACCGCGCCGCCAACGGCGGTCTCGCCCTCGGCCTCGCCTTCAAGTTCTGAGCTTTTTTCCCGCCATGAATACTTCCCGCTTTTCCTTCGCCGCGGCCGCCTTGCTCGCCGTCGTCCTCAGCCCCGTCTCCTCCCTTTCTGCCGCTGGTGTCGCCAAGGAGGCCACCATCACCCAGACGTTCAACGACGTCCGCACGCTCGAGGGTCCCGAGCGCGAACGGCCTTCCCGGCCCAATGAGGTCATTCGCGAAAACCAGGGCGTGCGCACCGCCCCGCAGGCGCGCGCGGAACTCCGTTTCCGCGACAATGCTCTCCTGCGCCTTGGCGCGAATACCATTTTCACGTTCGATGCGGGCGCAAACGAATACGACCTCAAGCAAGGCACCATGATGCTGCAGGCGCCGAAGGGTGGGGGAGCCAAGGTGCGCACCGCCGCGATCACCGCCGCCATCGTCGGTACCACCATCATGCTCGAGTACACGCCCGACGTGAATCCGCCGCCGGGCTCGAACAAGAAAAAGAAAAAGGGCTACGTGAAGGTCATCGTGCTCGAGGGCACGCTGCGCCTCTACATCAACAATCGCACCGGCGAATCCGTCCTGCTCAACGCCGGCCAGATGATCATCACTTCGCCCGATGCCGTGCAGCTCCCGCCGCCGGTCACGGTCGACATCGCGCGTCTCGTCGAAACGTCCTTGCTCGTAAACAACGCGAACTGGAACGGTGCGGCCTCGCAAGGCGTGGCCTTGCCGCTGGTGAATCGCGAGATCGAACGCCAGCGGGAACTGCTCGCGGGTGGGCAGTTGCAACAGACCAATCTCATCATCCCCGGGCGTGGCACGAACGTCGTACTGGCCAGCGCTTCCTCCGGCACCGGCGGAATCGACGCGATCCAATACCGCAGCAGTGCTTCCAGTGAGTCCAGTTCGTCGGTCGGGAGCGGAACCGCGCCGCCGGTGACCGGCCCCGTCTTCGTCAATCGTCCCACGACGATCGACAACCGCAACACGGTGAACACACCGGAGGCCATCATCAGCGGCGGCTCGCAGAATGTGTTCGCCACTTTCTACCCCGGACGCACCCTCGCGGGCGGGCAGGACTTCGCCCAGTACATCTTCCCCGGGAGCGTCAAGCCGGTCGATTCGCGCGGCCCCTTCGGCGGATTCATCCAGCACATCACAAGTTTTCATTCCCCGATCGAGGTCTTCAAATTCCAGACCCTTACCATTTCCGGCACCCCGAGCTTCATCACCAGCCGGGCCGGAACCGGAACGATGGATAATGTGCCGAATGTGGCCCTCGTGGGCGTCGATGCTCTCACGCTGGGCGGCTCTACCGGAACTTTCAATGCGACCGGCCTCCAACTCATCACCCTTGTGACGGAGAATGGACCCCTCACTCTGCAGGCCGGTTTCACGTTTTTGAGTCCCTCGACGGAAGTGATCCTCCACGCGCGCGGCGCCAATGGCTCGCTGCTCATCGATGGCACGGCCAATCTCGGCTCCGAGCTGATCTCAGCCGTGGCGGAGCAGAACTTTCGGCTCACGGGCAGCTTCTCCGGCGGCTCGGTCAATATCACCGCGGGAAATCAAATCGAAGTCACCTCCACCGGCAACTTCGCGTCCTCGGGTCTGACGTTGAACGCAGATCAGAGCGTCTTGCTCGGGGGCACGTTCAACGGCGTGAATAGTCTGACGATCAATTCCCCGATGGTGACGCTGACCGCGAACCAGACGATCGGCGCCAGCGGGACGATCAATGCCGGCGCGGGCGGATTGGCCGGCGGCACTTTCTCGCTCACGGGAACCAATCTGAATCTGGTCACGACCGGCGGCGGCGCGGTCCTGGGAGGGGTTTTCAACTTGCGTGATATCACCCTCTCGGGGCCGCTCACGGCTGGCAATGTCACGGCCCGCAACATCACGGGTGTGGCCGGCGGCACCATCACGGTGGCCGGAGGGCTCAACGTGCAATCGCTCATCACGCTCGGGGCGGTGAGCGTGGGGACCTTGGTGGCGGCCAACGTGGACGTCGGCGGCGTGTTTACGGTGCGAGACTTGACGGTGAATGGAAACATCACCGCGAACAGCGTGAGCCAGCTCTCTCTCCGCGGAGCGGATGCCACCACCGGCCCCGGAGGCGATGGCGGAAAGTTCACTCTGACCACGACCGCGGACATCAACTTCCCAACCAGCATCAACGCCACCACCGGAAATAATGGCGCCGGGGTTCCCACCGGCGGCATCGGCGGCAGCGTGACGTACTCTACTTCCGGGCAGGTCGTCCTCCCGGCCGTCATTATCGTTTCGAACAATGTCTCGACGCGCAAGAGCGCCCAAGGCGGCAATATCTCAGTCACCAGCACGCGCGCCGCCAGCCCGGCCATCACCGTGGGAAACACGGGCCAGCTCCTCTCCCTCCTCGATGCCGCCGCGCCTGGGCCCGGCGGGCGCATTACGCTGGTGGCCAGCGGCGGAGGCAGCATCGATGTCGCCGGCAAGTTGCAGGCGGAACGTGGCACGGTTGAAGTGCGCAATGACGCAGTGGGCGGCACGGTAAACACTTCGAATACGGCGGAGTTCCGCGGGTCAATCGTGAAGATTGGTGCGCTCTCCGCCAACGGCACGCTCATGATCGGCGGCGGTCTGCTCGATGCCGACAACACCATCAAGCTCTACGCGACCGGCGCGAATGGCCTCGTGCGCTTTACGGCCAACACCACGCTGAGCGGCACCAGCGTGAAGACGATTGCCGGGCAGACCGTCACCATCGACAACACTCGCACGGTCACCATCCTCGGCCCCGCGCCGGCGCAGGTCTTTACCAATGTCCCGAACTACACCGGCTTCGGGGGCAATGGCAGCACCACCGGCACGTTTGGCGGCCAGGGCGCCACGACGGCGCCGCTGGGCGGTCAGCCGGGGTTCTGAACCCGCTGGGGTTCGTGTTCGAACCGGCTGAAGCATGGAGCCAAAGTCCCACCCGGCGGAGGCCCCGCATCCCGCGCGCCCGGCGCGCGGGATGGCCTTGCTCACTGCGGTCCGGTTGCTTTGGCGGCACAACCTGCACCGGCGGTGGATCATCGCCGCGCTCCTCTGCGCGTTGGCAGCGGCCTGCGTGAGCGAGGCTTTGGTCGAAGGCTGGCTGGAGAAACCGGAGAACGAGTTGCGCGATCTCATCTCCCGCCGCGGACGCCCCGCGCCAACCGATCCACGCCTGCTCTATCTCGCGATCGACCAGGAATCGAAGTCCATCGCGAAGCTAGATCTTGAAACGCTCTTCGCGCAAATCCCGCGTGATTCGCCGGACTATCACGCGTTGGAGCTCATGACCGAGGAATTCCCGTGGTCTCGCGAAGTCCACGCCCTGGTGCTCGAAAAGCTCTTCGCCGCGGGCGCTATTGCGGTGGGTTTCGATGTCCTCTTCACTACGCCGCGTGGGGGCGACGAAGCGCTCCAGTCTGCCGTCGAGCGGCACGCGGGCCGGGTCGTGCTCGCCTCGAACTTCGGCGAGCGTGACCAAGGTCCCGGCGGAACCTCCGCCTACGATCAGCCGATTCCCGAGGTCTTGCCCCGGACGGAGGACCCCGGTCGTTCCATCGGCTTCGTTAATTACTTCGCCGATTCCGACGCGGTCGTGCGGCACGCGGTCTTTGCCACAAGCGAGCGCGAACGCAGGGGTCGTCTCCCGCTGCCGGGTGAGGAACCGCTGCGCTCCTTCGCCGCCCGTCTTGCCCTCATCGCGGGTGAGGGCGCGCGGGTTCCGGTCGATTCGCGCCCGCGCCGGCTGCGCTTCGCCGGCGGACCCACGGAGGGATTTCCCCCGGTGTCGCTGTATCAACTATTCGTGCCGGACTATTGGCGCGACAACCTGCAGAACGGCGCGGTCTTTCGGGGTCGGATCGTAGTCATCGGCGCCTACGGAAACTGGGCGCAGGACGAGCACCGCACGCCTTACAAGCTGCCGATGCCGGGTCCGGAGGTGCATTTGAATGCACTCAACGCGCTGCTCCAAAATGGCTTCATCGAGGATGCACCCGGCTGGTGGCAGCCGCTCTCGATTGGGCTCGCCGCGATGGCCGCGCTTTTCCTGCGCCGCACGCTGCCGGCGCTGCGTCTGCTCCCGATCGTCGGGCTCGGCGCTCTCCTGCTAGCGGCGGCCTGGTTTTCTTTTCACGGACTCGACCGCAGTCTGCCCGTCATGGCCGCGCTCGCCACCCTCCTGCTCGGCAGCGGCGCCGGTCTCGCCTACGATTTCTCCATTGAGGTGGCGGAACGCGCCCGCACCCGGCGCACTCTCGAGCGCTACGTCTCGCGCGATGTCGTTCACCAGATCATGGACAATCCGGCGGAGTATCAGGAGACAATTGGCGGCGTCTGGCGGCCCGTCACCGTCCTGTTCTCCGATGTGCGCGACTTCACCAGCCTGACCGAGGACGCGAATGCGCAGACGCTGGTCCGGCAGCTGAACGAGTACTTCTCCGCCATGGTGGAATGCGTGTTCCGAAACAAGGGCAGCCTGGACAAGTTCATCGGCGACGCGGTCATGGCCGTGTGGGGGAACACCTCCGCCAGCCAGGGTCCGCAGCGCGATGCCTGCAATGCGGTGCGTTGCGCGTTGGAAATGCGGGAGGCGCTGGCGAGGCTGAACGCGAAATGGCGGGACGAGGGACGGCCCGAGTTCCTGATTGGAATCGGATTGAATCAAGGGGAGGCGATCGTCGGCGACCTGGGCTCACCGCAGAAAACGGAGTTCACCGCCATCGGCGATGCGGTGAATCTCGCCTCGCGGATGGAAGGCCTGACCAAGCCCTACGGCGTGGAATTGCTTGTGAGCGAAAACGTCGCGCGGTTGGTGGAAGACGAGTTTCTGCTTCAGGACGCGGACTTGGTGCGGGTGAAGGGAAAGAAGAAAGCGGTGGAGATCTACGCCGTGCTCGGGCGGAAATCCCCCGAGCTGATCGCGCTGGAAATGGACGGCGGACTCCGCAGTTACGTCGATGGCCTGGCGGCCTTCCGCGCCGGGGAGCTCGACAAGTCATGGGAGCTGATGGTCGATGCGAGCGAGCGGCGACCGCACGACCCGCTCCCCGCGCACTATCGCGCGCGTCTCGAGCGCGCCCGCGGCGGCGACGTCTCGGCTTCCTGGACCGGCGCGACGGTGATGAAGGAGAAGTAGTTGGGCGACGCGCGCGCTCGACGAGGACCGCGGGTTTGCAGCGCGCGCGCCTTCAGGTCGCGGAATCGTTTCGTTCGTTGGGCTGGGCGGAGAAATTCAAGGCCCTTCCGGCTTGGGCGCGTCGATGAACGGGAATTAATTCCCGCCGATCTCGACCGACTTCAGCACGCGCTCCGCCGCCGCGATCGCATCGGGTGTCGTGCAAATCGCGAGAATCGCCCAGCAATCCTGCCCGCGCCCGACGAAGATCATTTCCAGCCGCAGTTCCTTGCCCTTCAGCGTGTGGGAATACGACGCGCGCCGGGCTTCCAGGTTGGAGATCCGGAGCGGAGAAGTCGAGAACTTGGGTGTGCTGTCGCCGACTTCCTTCGCCACATTCGAAATTGCCCCGTTGACCCCGCCATCGAGATTGGGCGTCACGCTTGGGTCATAGGAGGTCCGCGAGACCTGGATTCGAAGCGCGCTGGAGACTTCCCCCGAATCGAATGTCTCCATGGAGGTAATCAGCTTGCGAACCTCCGGTGGCAAAGTCTTGGAGACGTCCGGCCCGGCTCCCAGCGCAAACGGAGAGTCGAGTGTGACCTCCCGCACAGCCCTTTTTTGCCAGGTCGCGTTGGCAAGCGAGCGACCCGAAAAGTAAGTGGAGATACCCCCGAACAGCGCACCAGTTCCCTCGCGGCTGAGCACGAAGGCCGCGGCGAAGACAATGACCGCGCCGGCCGCTCCCAGCAGTCCGCGGAAAGAGACGTTCTTCGGTTTTTGAGGTTCGTCAGCCATGGCGGAGAAGGGATCCTGAGGGCGAGTTCTCTGCGTCTTCACAACGATGGGGTAGGAAGCAGAATCCCAATCCGGAGGTCAAGCGTTTTGGTCAGACCGGGCCACGCGCCGTCGATGCCTCCCGCACTCGGCCGACCGCTTGGCGATCGAAGAGCTACCCGTGGGCAAGCGCAGCACCGCCGGTGAGAGCTCCCGATTTCGACGTCCCAATTCCTCAGCAACATCTTTGTTTCCCGCCCGGCATCGCTTGGAATTCGAGCCGAAAGGCGTGGGTTCGATCGAAACGGGATAAGTTTGGCAAAGGCGGCCACAAGGCCGTGGACTGCGCCGCAGCTCGCCGCCGCTGTTTCCAAGAGCAGCTTGCTGCGATCCTCGGCGAAGCCGCGAGAATATTCGGTCACTTCCGACTACCGTCTGAGATCCGAGCTTCCTTCGACCCCGGATTCATGCGGCCTCGCAGAATGGGTGCAGCAAGCTGCGCGCAGTCCACTGGCCTTCGGCACCCGGTTTCCAATGCTCCGAGTCCTCCGGCGCTCCGCGCCTCAATCTCCCCGCAAGGTCAGCATCGGATTCACCCGCGCGGCGCGCAGCGCCGGCACGAGCGACGCCACGATCGCGGCCACTCCGAGTAC
>JBBRQH010000037.1:0-49645 GCA_038226705.1 Chthoniobacterales bacterium
CCCAGCAGGAGAAATGGTGGACCTTGTAGTGACCGGCGTAACGCTCAACGCAGCGCGCGAAAAGCTGGGGATGGACGCGATTAACAATTTGGGACAAAACGGCAGGATGGGAAGGCATTCCAGAGTAAACGCCCAAATGCGGACTTTGAATCGCTCACACTCAAAATGCCGCCCATTTGCCCACGTGCCAACGACTTGCACCGCTCACACCTTCAAACAACCGGACAGCAGTGGCCGGTAGCCGGGAGCCGAGAGTCGATTGCCAGCCGGGGAATCGAGACACCTAAAGGATCAGCTGGTAGCCACGATTGGCCGCGCGTTCGGCTCCTGACTTTCAGCACTAGGCACTGGGCTATTGGCTATCGCTTTCCCGCTCTGCGCCGGGGCTGAATTGCCTGGTCTAACTTTTTGGGTCAGATGTTTGGCTGGCCGGAAGCGCACATTCCAGCGGGTGGGGATTTCATAGCGACTGCCGGGCACGGCAGGGTTGCGGCCCACCCGGGGAGCTCCCAGGCGAACTTCGAAAGTTCCGAAGTCACGGAGTTCGACATTTCTTCCGGTTGCTACGGCTTCAATGATTTCTCGCAGAATCCTGCCCACGACATCAGCCACGACGGCTTGATTTCGGCCGGTCGCTGCGGAGATTACTTGCACGATTTTGCGCTTCGTAAGGTTCGGGAGGGTCATAGCTTTCAGGGGTTTGGAGCGTCCGAGTCCGCGCGTACCAGCGAAATATCGGAATGAACGACGCGTGCGATCTGCCTTCCCTCTCCGCCGGCATCTCCAGGCAGCGGAAGGCTATCTCGAGCTTGGACTGCCGGGGGAGGCCACGGCCGAAATGATCGCCTTGGCCCAAGCCGGCCTCGGATCGGATGACCCTGCGCTTCTCTGGGCGAATACCCTTGAGGCCGGACGAAAGCACCATGATGCGCTCGCGGTTAAAGATTCGCTGACACCGACGCCGCATTCGCTCCCGCTCCTGGGCCGGGTAAGATGCTACTTCCTCCTTGGGTTCGTGTCCGAGATCCGGTCGATCGAGGCGCTGCAGCAACTCGCATTGCGAGCCGGGCGCCGGGCCAGAAAGGATACGAAGAAGTAAGACCACGGGAACGTCCGAGTCGTTGACGAGTTCACCGCTGTCGGGGCGCAAATACTGGCCGGTGCAACGGGTCGCTGGAAAGCGGCGCCGTCGCGTGGCTTTGAGCCGTTTTCAGCCCTCCCCCGAGTGGTAGCCGCTTTTTGAGCCACGCCCGTCATGGGGAACAGGTACCGCCACGCCGCCGAACGGGCCGGAGTGGCAGGGGGAGCCGAGGACCGGCTCTGACAACTTCGAGAGTCGCCAAGCAGAACTTAAAGTCTGCCGGTGACCGCGAGAATGATGAGGATCAGGAGGATGAGGCCCAAGCCGCCGCTTGGAAAGTAACCCCAGCTGGAACTGTGTGGCCAAGTGGGAAGCGCGCCGATCAGCAGAAGGACGAGCACAATAATCAGAATAGTAGACATGGTAGTTTGCGTTGGAGGTGGATGATCCAAGGAAAGGATCAAGCATGTTTCGCCGCGTCGTGCGCCCCCGGACGTATGACAGCCCCAAAACGCAGGAAGGCCGATCGATTCCTCGATCGGCCTTTCGGGTGACTGTTTTTCCGTGCGTTACTTTTCGAGGGCGGAGACGTTGATCGACGAGATGGCCAGCTGGGTCAGCTTCTTGTCTGTCTCGCCTTCTTCGTCGAGCGTGGCTTGCAGCATCTTGGCGCCGGCCTTGTCGCCCAAGAGCTCGCCGTAGGTGCGGGCGCAGCCGTAGCCCGCCATTTCGTAATGTTCCACCCGTTGGGCGGCAGCGATCAGCCCGGCATCGCGCACTTCGTCATCGCCCTCTTCGTCGATCATTTCAGCGCCTTCCTCGAGCACGCCCTTCATTCCCTTGCAAGCAGGCCCGCGCGTGGTTTGTCCGTGGCGCTTCAGGATCGATTCCAAGCGCGTGGCGTGCTCCTTGGTTTGCTCCAGATGTTCCTGGAAGCCGGCCTTGAGCTGGGGGTTGAACGCCGCCTTGACCATCTTTGGCAGAGCCTTGAGAATTTGTTTCTCGGCACTGTAGAGGTCTTTGAGTTCTTGGATATAGAGGTCTTTGAGGGTGTTTAGTTCCATAGAATGTTTTTTCGCACAAAAGTCCGGCGTCGGATGTATGAAGTGCGGGGTTGGGGAGGGATCAGGAGAAAAGTCCGCGCACGCGCTTTCCCAAATTGGAGAGAGTGCGGTCGATCGGCAGGTCCCGCAGGCGTTCGAGGCCGCCCTGGACCGCGCCGAGTCCGTCACCTGCCGCAGCACTCGCGCGCTCCAAAGCCGGTGAAGTGATATCCGTTATCCGGTCGCGGAGGTCACTCATAAGCCGGAAAGCTCGCTCGCTCGTCGTTTCCTCGCGCGCGGCCAGGGCGCGCACCAGCACGCCGGCGGCCACACCCAGGACAATGGCGCCGAGTACGGAAAGGGTTGGGTAATCGCGCACACAGTCGGTGAGCGGCTGGGACGGGCGGGGTTCGTAGAAGTCGGGGACGGAGTTCATTTCGGTTGCGTTGGATTGTGGGAGCGCGAGCGGATAAGTTCGAGGGCCTTCATGAGACCCAGCCCCAGCAAAACGGGGCGGGTAAACGAAAGGCTGATGCGGACCAGCGAACCCGTCATTGCTCCAAGGGGGAGCAGGGTAAGGAGCAGGCCAGCGCCAAAGGCGCCGGCCACCGCCGTGGTCGGCTCGTTGCGGGCGTATTCGTCTGCGCGTTCGAGGAGCGCATTGGCTCCGGTCTCGCCCAGATCGAGGGAGTTTGGTGATTGCATGTCAGCATCCCTTCGCGGCCTCTACGGAGTCTGCGCGCGTGAAACGGGTAAACTTTTCGCCGCCGCAGCCGATTTTTCCGCCAGGGGAGCCGAATCCCGCCGATGACCAACCGCATAGCGCGCGGCTTCGCGGCCACCCACGATCACCACAAACCCGTCTGGGCCTTTGAGCGGGGAATCCGGCGGCCGTCCCCAGACGCCGATGATTGCGCGCCCCGCGTTATTTCCGCCCAGAAGCCTGCGCGCAAGCGCGGGGGCGCTTTGCACTCTCGACTCTGTCAGGGCAGAAATCATCAGCCGGGGGGGCTGCTCGCCTTGGCAGAGTGGCGCTATCTCGGCGTTCAAGAGCCCACTCGAAAGTACCTGCACTCGGACATCCCGTCCGTGCATAAGGTAAGCAACCATCCGCCCAGCCAGTTCATCGCCTTGGTTGCGGGCCGGGACCAGGAGGACTTCCGGAGCGTCATCTGATGATGCCTGATCGAAGCCCGCCAGCGATCTGAGCACGGTTCGAATCCGCTCGTAAATTTCCGAGAGTTCGTTTCGATCCAGCACCCCCGCGCTGAAATCTTCCTCCGCCTGACGCAAGGCGGGAAGGACGATTTCATCGAAAAGCTCGCCGATCTTCCCTTCTTCCTCATGTTTCTCCGCGATTTCCCGCAACTCGGCTTCGTCGCCCGCCAAAAGCCGCTGATAAAAACGCGACTCGCGTGCGATCGGCGGCTTATCTCCCAGCATGACCTCGATGAACTCCAAGCCGGGCACATGCTTGCCCAGCACGACGAAACAGACCGTGAGGGGTGTGGCAAGCAGCAATCCCCCCAAGCCCCAGAGCCAGGCCCAGAAGACACTCGAAACCAATACGGCCATGGGGGAAATCCCGGTGCTCGTCCCATAGAGCCACGGTTCGATGACATTTCCCGTAATTACTTCGAGCGCGAAGAAAAGGATGAGCGTAAAAACGAGCGTGCTCCAACCGGGAGACATCGCGAAAGCCACCAGCAATGGACAAGCCGCTCCGATCCAGGGACCGAGGTAGGGAACGAAGCGAAAAACTGCCGCCAGGATTCCCCACAAGACGGCACTTGGGATGCCGATGAGATAGAGTCCAAGGCCGACCGACAAGCCGTAGGTGCCGTTGACGACGGATTGGGCCAAAAGGTAGCGGCTGACCCGCTGGGCTGCGTCGTCCATCGCCTGCGTGGTGAGCCGCAAGCGACCTTTCCCGACCAGATGGATCACCCGGTCCCGCAGCTCTTCGCGGTCGATCAACATAAAAATGACAAAGATGGCTACGATCGCCGCGGTGCCGAGAGGCCCGAAAATATTCCCGCCGAGACGCCGGAGGAGGGAGACTGCGGGAGCCTCCGCGTCCACGACTTCCACGGCAAGGGGGCCATTTGGGGCTCCGCGTGAAACTGCTGGGGGAGTCGGTGAGAGTTCGCGTCCGAAGTCTCGAAATGTCTCGAGTGCGCGAGCGAGCACACCATTCTCGCTGGCATGGATCGAGGCAGCTTTGGCGCGAAGATTTTCGCGATAGCCGGGAACGGCGGACACGAAATCGAGCACCTGGGCAACCAGGACATAAAGGAGGGCAAAAAGTAAGCAGGCGGAGAAGACGGAGGTGCAGATCACTGCGAGTTTTCTCCCAAGGCCGAGACTTTCCAGACGATTTACGATCGGGGCGAGGAGGAAACAAAAAAGCGTGGCCAGCACCAGAGGCAGGAGCACCTCGCGACCAAAGTAAAGCAATGCGCACACCGACAGGAACATGAGCAGCGCGCCAAGGTGATTTCGAAAGCGGAGGTCTGGCATCTTGTTCTCATCGTGCGCCAGTCTGCGTTTGCGGGTGCCAGGTCCCACGAGAGCCGCCTGAGACCGCCCTCGCGATTCGCGCCGCCTCGCGCAAAATTTTATCGCCTCATGCATCCAGTCTTCGGCAGGCATTCGAAGCACCGCAAACCGTTACCTTATGGACGAAGACTTCAAGTTTTTCCCGCCCGGATACGCGGTCGGCGCCTTGATGTTGGTTTGTGCGCTTTTTGCGTACTGGTCGGACCATTTCCTGGGCCTCTAGTCGTTCCTCCTCATGCAGAATTCCTCCTGGCTCCTCCGCGGCGCATGTGCGCTGTCCTTCGCCTTATCCGCCACCTTACTGGTTTTGCTGTTGCTCAGCACCACGAGTTCCCTCGATTCCAAAGCAATCGCGTTTGAAAAGACCAGGCTGGCGAGGGGCGAGCGGCTCGAACAAATCGCTCAGGCCATGGCAGCCACGCCGCTGAAACAAACCGCGCGACAGACAAAGGAATTATGGCGCGAGCAGCTCGCGGCGCTGCGAGATGAAGCTGCTGCCTCCCCCTTGGGCAAGAAGTCTCGTCAGGGAGCCGTGGCCGCCAGACTCGATTTCGTGCTGGAGAACTCTCCCCAGTCTGCCTGGGTGGATCCTTCGCGCGAGGCGGCTGAACTCCTGCCGACGATCCAAGGGGAGCAGCGGAATGCGCGGGAAACGCTAGCGATGGCGGAGAAAGTGCATGCGCAGGACAATCTTCTCCTTTCGTGCGTTTTTCTCGGCGTCTTGGGGGTTGGAACCCAGCGGATCATTCGAAGGAGTCCCAAACTTCGGCCCAGTGCCGTCGAGGATGCTGGCGCAGTCGAGCTCCCTGTCAGCGCATAGCTGCTCAGATGGGGTGGAAGTCGCGCGCAATTTCGGCGACTAAGTAAGTGAGGAACGGGCCGGATTGATGGCTTGAATTGAACGCTACTCAGGTCAGCCATCCAGGAGGAATTGCTTCATCTCCGCGGCGACCTGCGCACGCCGGGTAAGAAGAAAGAGGTGACCGCAATCGAATTTTACCAGCTTCGAATTGGGAATGAGCCAGGCGAGTAGGCGGGAGTTTACCGGGGGCGTGAGCGGATCGTCCGTCCCGGCGAGAACCAGCGTGGGCTGGCGCAGGCCGCGCAGCCAAAAAACGCTCGTCCAGAGCCAACCGGCAAAAAGCTGCATGAGATAACCGATCAGGGTGCCAGGCCGAATTCGATGGAGGAATTGATCCACGAGGGTTGGGTCGCGTCGGAAGTCACCCCCATAAATCGTTCCCGCGACCTCCCGCAGGTACGTCGCCCGAAAGTACCGCTGCGGACTCGCCATCTTGAGGAGCACCTTTGGGCTGGCCGGCACCATCACCATCCCAGCAGAGGTGGCAGCAAGCACCAAACGACGGCAACGCGTGGGAAACTGATGGGCAAACTGCTGCGCCACGGCTCCACCCCACGAAATTCCGAAAACATCGACAGCATCGTAGCCCAGCTGCGAGCAAAGCTGGTCGATCGTGCGGCAGAGTCCCGGAAAGCGATAGGGCCATGCGGCGGTCGGCGATCCTCCCGTTCCGGGCACGTCGAACCGCAATGTGGGGATGTCGGGGCCCAGTTCCTCGACGAAAGCGTCCAGCAATTCGAGATTTGCCCCGATTCCGTTGCAAAGGATGAGGGGCGTTTTTCCCGGCGCGCCGGGCGTTTCGCAAATGCGGAGTCGAACTCCGTCGACGGTTACCATTCGCGGCACGGACGAATTCAGCTCACGGGTCACAGAAATAGAGTAACTACGAATGCAGCGCGGCTTCCTGGGCATGCATCCACGCACGTCCTTGGAAATCGCTCGCAGGATGAATATCAATAAACAGCGGGAGGGAGATGCCCCCGTCGTACATTTTCATGAACTGGTCGATGGCATCGTGGGCCGCCTGGGCCAGACTCTGAGCGGTGGCTTTGACAGAGAGCTGGTAGTCGGCGTTTCCCGCGTCGCTAAGGTGCATGACATACGTTTCCATAATGCCAACTTCGCGTCGCGAAGGGGCCACGGCCGTCTTCCCCCCTTCTTTTTCCTACTTTCGAGTCAGCTCCTTGATGGCCTGCTCAAGTTGGTGCCAATCAATGGGTTTCACGAGATGCTTCATGAATCCAGCCTCTCGGCTCAGGGTGAAATCTTCGGAGGTGCCGTAACCGCTCAGCGCGATCCCCCGCAAACCCCGGGTGTCGCGAAGTTGTTGCATCAGGGTTATTCCACTTCCATCGGGGAGGCCGAGATCGCTGATCACGAGGTCGAGAGGGTGGTTGCCGGCCGCCCGGAGCGCTTCGTCGATCGAGTTCGCGCGATGAACCCGGTGACCCGCGCGGAGGATCAATCGCTGGAGCACTCCTCCAGTGTCCTCATCATCTTCCACTAAGAGGATCCGCAGTGCTGCCAGGGGCTCCGACGCGGTGTCCTCCGGAGCGGCAGGCCGCGCCAGGGGAGTCGCAACCGTCGGCAAGGTCACCTGGAATTCCGCGCCAAGCCCCCGTCCGGCACTGCAGGCGCTGATGCGGCCGCCGTGCAGCGCGACAATTCCCCGGCAGATCGCCAAACCCAGGCCGAGGCCGCCATGTTCGCGCGTAATCGACCGGTCGCCCTGTTCAAAGGCGTCAAAGAGCACGGCCAGGATTGCCGGCGCAATACCGCGCCCGTGGTCTGCCACGGTGAGGCGGATCATCGCGTCCTCGACCTCCTCAGACCGGATCTCGACCCGGCCGCCTTCCGGCGAAAACTTCGCGGCATTCGCGAGCAGATTCCAAAACACCTGTTGCAGACGGGTGGGATCGCCGCGGACAAAGTGACGTGGTGCCTCGAATCGCACGAGAACTTCGATCCGCCGGGTCTCCAGCAGGGGGCGGCAGACGTTGAGAGCGTGTCCGATCACGGCGTGCACATCGCAGAGCTCCGTGGTGAGTTCGAGCTTGCCGTGCGCGATCCGGGTGACGTCGAGGAGATCGTCGATCAGTCGCGCCTCCAGCTCCACGTTTCGCTGGATCATGATTAGATCGTCGCGGAGCGCGGGCGGGATATCCTCCTCCGCGATCATCGCACTCACCGACATCAAGACGGGTGTCAGGGGAGTGCGAAGCTCATGCGAAAGTTTGGCGAGAAACTCATCCTTGGTCGCGTTCGCATGGCGGGAAGATTCGAGTGCGGAGTGCAGCGCCGCCTCAGCATTCTTGAACCCGGTGATGTCGCGGACTGTTCCAATGATCTTCTCGCAGTAGGACGTGCCATCTGCGCACCGGGCGAATACCCCCTGACCCGTCACCCGCAGCCAAATGCGGGCGCCATCGGGCCGGAGAAACGGATGCTCGTAACCGAATCGTCCGACCGCGGGGTCGCGGGCCTTGGCCGTCTCACGTCGAATCATTTTCACGTCGGCGGCCGACACCCGGGAGGAGATCCACTGCCCTGTTCGGTCCTCGCCCGGCGGCAGCCCGAGGAGATCGCGTGCGCGATCGGTGAAAATCAGACGGACGAGATCGGGGGGCCCTTCCCAAGTGCCAAGCTGAGTGCTTTCGAGGGCCAGGCGGAGGTGTCGTTCCTGGGAGATCAGTGTCGCCTCGGCCTGCCGTTGTTCGGTAATATCCCGCACGGTCCCGATCACATTTTGGCAACGCGGCGGGGCTCCGGGCGGGTAACCAAAGACCCCCTGCCCGGTGGTGCGGAGCCAGATGAGCCGCCCATCTGTGTGGCGGAAGGAATGGTCCAGCGCGAACCGACCGATCGCCGGGTCCGACGCCAGCGCGATGGTCTCCTCGAAAAGCCGCGCCTCCTCGGCGGGCATCCGCGTGGAAAGCCGTTCCCGCGAAGCCGCACTGCCGCGGGGGACGCCGATGATGTCGCACATGCGGTCCGACCATTGAACGTGGGAGAAATCCGGGGAGCTTTCCCACGTTGCGAGGTTGGTGCTTTCCAGCGCCAGCCGGAGATGCCGTTCCTGCGTGAGCAGGGCGGCCTCCGCTTTGCGCCGCTCGGTAATGTCGCTCATGAAGACGACCCCGCGATCCCGGTAGCCGGGAAAAACCGCGGCGGTCAACTCCGCTGGCATCCGGGTGCCATCGGCCCGGAAAAACTCTTCCGTAAAGGTTGGGGTCTGCCCGTGGTCCTTGAGCCGGACGTACATGGTCTCGTTGCGCTTCTCGTATTCCGGCGGTGTGAGGGATTTCCAGGGAATGCCGCCGTTGCGATAGCGCTCGAGGGGATAACCCAGCATGCGCAGCGCGGCCTCATTGGCGTCCACGAAGCACTCGCTCTCCCAAATGAAGATGGCGAGCACGTTGTTTTGGAAAACACTGCGAAAGCGGGTTTCGCTTTCCTTCAACAACTGCTCGGCCCGCCGCCGCTCCGTGATCTCGCGCGTGACCGCGAGAAGGCGTGGTGGCGTGGATCCTTCCGCGGCGATTTGTGTGATGGAACCATCCCACCAACGCGGTCCCGCGCCGTGCAGCGGCGCTTCGAAACGGGCACTGCCATTTTTGCGGGCCTCGTTCGTCGCCGTCCGTACGATTTCGCGATACTCCACGGCCCAAAGTTCCCCCCAATCCTCGCCTGGCCGCGCCCGCTCCCGCGCGGCCGGGAGATTGCCCATGCCGCCGGGACTCATGGAGATGATGGCCCCATCCCATTCCAGAACGAGAAAGCAGTCGCTGCTTTTGGCGACCACGCGGTCCAGCGTCGCCTTGCTCCCTCGCGCCTGCGCCTCGGCCACCACCCGCTGGCGGATGACTCGTCGCAACTCGAGATGGGTCATCACTTGATGAGCCAGGGCCTTGAGGCCGGCCACCTGCTCCGGGTCGAGTCTCCGCGGTGAAACGTCCAGAACCCCCAGCACCCCGAGCACAAACTCATCGTGGGTGATCAGCGGCGCCGCCGCAAAGAACTGGAGACGCGGTTCGTGCCCGCTCCTCTCGGCCGTCCTGTTGCTGGGATCGGGAGCCAGAGTGGACTCGAGGGAAAATTCACCCTTGGCGGCTGCGGCGCGGCAGAGAGGCTCGGCGCGGACCGCGAATTCGTCGCTCACGCCGGAGTGCGCGACAAGATTCTGCTGCGATTCATCGAGCAGGGAAATCATCGCCATCGGGGTCCCTGTCACCTGGCAGGCCAGACGGCAGATCGCGACCAAGGCGCCTTCGCTGAAGAGCTCCCGGACATGATAGCGCCCGAGAATATCCGACCGAGTAGTCGATGGAGGTGGTTCGCTCACTCGATTCGAGCGTATCTGTCCGGCTGGTCCCGGCGAACGAATTCCCGCGCTTTTAGAACGGCTGGTCGCCAACCCATCCAAGTCAGTCTCCGCCAACGAAGGAGGGTCGTCCAGCTAGCGTTGGGCAACCCGCCGACCCGCGGAATTGACGTGGTTGGCTGATGAGCAACGCCACGCAGATTTTCTCCCCCATGAAATCCGTTCTGTCCTTTCTTTTTCCCTTCGTTCTCGCGGCCGCGATTGCATTTTTCCCTGAACTCTCCCACGCCAAAGCCGACGAGGGATTTTCCCCAGACGAGAAGGAATTCCTCACAAGTGCCGCGGCCGGCAATCTACTGGAAATCAAGCTGTCGGAGATGGCCCGCGACAAGAGTGCGCAAGCGGAAGTGAAGCATTTTGGCATCATGATGCTGGAGGATCACGGGAAGTTGAACGCAGAGGTCAAACGTCTCGCGGGAAAGTACGGCGTCGCTCTGCCCACTTCATTGAGTGTGGCTCAGGGCGATGTCCTTCGCACCATCGGCGGACTCTCCGGCGATAATCTGGATCGCGCCTACGTGGCAGAGATGGTCTCCGCCCACCAAAAGGACGTTGGGGCCTTCACCAAGATGCAGTCCAGGGCAAAGAATCCGGACATGAAACGTTTTGTCGAGCTGGGCGTGCCGCTCATTAAGACGCATCTCGCCCGCGTGGAGGAGATGCAGCGGACGTATCGGGGCGAAGCGAAGCCCAGTGCCGCCAGCGCAAATCCGCCCGGGCCACAATCGCCGCCGGATGGTGGGACACCCGCGACCCAGCCGGGTAATCCGCCGTTAGCACCGGCGGTTCCAATCCCATCTTCCGCGCCTGCGCGCGAGCCCGCCCCGACTCCGACGCCAGTCAACTCTGCCTCCCGCTAAATATGGAAACCCTCGATTCCCAGCCGCCGTCCTCCGTTAACCCTTCTCCCGAAGCTGTGGCCAAACAGGGTCAGGACGGACCGACGGATGAGCAGATCGCTTTCCACGCGAACCTGATTTACGAGAACGAAGGCCGTCAGGCCGGGCACGACAAGGAATACTGGGAGCGCGCCGAGCGCGAACTGCGGGAGTCGATCAAAATGAAGAAGATCCAAGCTGGTTGTGTCGATGCGGTGGGAAACCCTGCCTGCAAATCCTGATCGTTCCCCGGGACTTCTTCACCTCGTTTTCCGGCATACATCCGAGCCAGATCCGGGCGCCGAATCATTGGGTGATGAAGCGTCCTCCGATCCCGCTTGTCATTGGAACCCGCCCGCCTTGGCCCAAAGGGTGAGAAAAGGCCGGCAAAGAAGCGGAACCGGCTTATGAACATGGTGCGTGCTCTCGCGACCGATTACGATGGCACCATCGCGGAGAACGGCCGGGTGACCCTCGGAACCTTGAGCGCCCTGGAGGCGTGGCGGCGGGCGGGCCGGACTTTGATACTCGCCACCGGACGGGAACTTGAGGACCTCCGGCAGATCTTTCCGGATATCGGTCTCTTCCACGTCGTCGTCGCCGAAAATGGAGCGGTCCTGTATTGGCCCGCCGAGGACCGGGTGGAGCTGCTCGCAGCAGCGGCGAATCGGCAACTCGCCGCCGAGCTCACGACCCGCGGAGTACGGCCGATATCGGTCGGTCACTCCGTCATCGCTACGTGGCAGCCTTTTGAACATGTCTGCCTGCAGGCCATCCACGATCTGGGATTGGAGCTGCAGCTCGTCTTCAACAAGAACGCCGTCATGATTTTGCCCAGCGGCGTGAACAAGGCTTCGGGTGTCCGGGCGGCCCTCGGGCGCCTCGAGATCCCGCCTCACGAGGTCGCGGGAATCGGCGACGCTGAGAACGATCACGCGCTGCTGGAACTCTGCGGCGTCACCGCCGCGGTCGAAAATGCTGTACCAGCCCTGAAGGCACGGGCGGGGTATGTCACCCGGGGCGCGCGGGGCGCCGGAGTGGAGGAGTTCGTCGCTCAGTTGCTCGTCTCGCCCGGTCCAGCGTGCGCCCAATGAAGATTCTCATGATCGATATCGGGGGTACGAACGTGAAGGTGAAACTCACGGGCGAAGCGGACCCGCGCAAATTTCGCTCCGGTAACACGCTCACTCCGGAGCGGTTCGTCAAAGGCGTTCGTCGCATCACACAGGGGTGGGAATATGACGGAATCTCCGTCGGCTATCCTGGAGTGATCGTCGACGGACGCATCGCCCGTGAAGGCTTCAACCTCGGCGAAGGCTGGCGGGGGTTTCATTTCGGCAAGGAGTTCGGATGCCCGGTAAAATTGATCAATGACGCCGCACTTCAGGCGCTGGCGAATTACAACTCCGGTCGCATGTTGTTTCTCACCTTGGGCACGAGTCTCGGCTCCACGCTGGTGGCGGATGACATCGTAGTCCCGCTGGAACTCGGCGGCTTGCGCCTGACCAAGCGGGAAGCCATGGGAGCGCGGGTGGGTCGCGATGGACTCGCCCGGCTCGGGCGCAAGGCTTGGGAAAAGTCGGTCTGGGAGAGCGTTGATCTCCTGCGTTCGGCTTTCTGCCCGACGAAGATTCGTCTCGGGGGCGGCAACGCCCAGCTCTTGAGGAACATCCCGGAAGACTGTGCGATCCGCACGAATCGGCATGCCCTTCGCGGGGCGCTCCGCCTCTGGCCGGGAATCGCCGATTTCCACGCGGAACCGGATGGCTCTATCTGGCGCATCGTCCGGCCGAAGCCCAAACCGGAAGAGGCGACGATGCGAGTCGGAGCCGAGCCGAACTAGAAAACAAACATGGCGATTGCCGCCGCGACCAGGGCGGCGGTGGTAAAACCGACCACAGCGAGAGCCAGTTTCGAACTGGGCTGTCCCCGCATCAGCTTTGCGTCACCCGCCACCAGCAAAATGCCGACCAGCATGAAGGGTGCGACCAAGCCGTTGATCACCGCGGAGGCAAAGAGGGCTTTCACCGCATTGACCTTGGCGAGATCCAAGCCGATTCCGACCACGATCGAGGCAATGACCACCCCGTAGAAAAGGGGAGCGAGGCGGAAGGGCTTATCAAGACCCTGCCTCCAGCCAAAAGTCTCGGCGCAGGCGTAGGCGGCCGACCCGGCCAGGGTGGGAATGGCGAGAAAGCCGACGCCGAGGACGCCGATTGCGTAGAGAAGGTAAGCGGCGTTTCCGGCGAGCGGACGAAGCGCTTCCGCGACCTCGCGGGACGTTTCGATCTCGGTTTTGCCGTCCCGGTTGAGCGTGAGCGCAGTGGTGAGGATGATAAAAAACATCACCGCGTTGGAGGCAAAAGTCCCGGCGCCGACATCTAAAGCCCGGTCGCCGATCTCACGGGACGTGGCGCCTTGGCGGGTCGACAAAGACTTCCGGCCGGCACACTTTTCTTCTTCGACTTCGAGAGACGACTGCCAATAGAAAAGATACGGGCTGATCGTGGTGCCAAGAATGGCAACCAAGGTGGCCCACGTTTCCGAGCTTTGCGGAAGCTTAGGCAACACCACGGCGCGGAAGACGGCGCTCCAATCCGGCTTCGCCAGGAAAGCGGTGATCACATAGGCGAGCAGGGCGAGCGCCAGCCATTTCAGAACGGCGGAGATTTGGGCATAGCGAAAACGTACGGTCGACCACGCGATCACCGCTCCGAAAAGGGGTGCGAAAATGTGCGAGCTCCAGCCCGTCAGCATTTCGGCTGCATCGGCCATGGCGGATAAGTCGGCGCCCACGTTGAGGGTGTTCGCAAACACGAGCGCGATGCTGAAAGCCACCAGTACGAAACGAGGAACCTTAGAGCGCAAAGCGTCGGAAAGCCCGAGCCCAGTGACCATCCCGATGCGGGCGCACATCATTTGGACAGCCGCCATGAGCGGCCAGGTGAAGACTGCCGTCCAAAGCAATTGGAGGCCTTGCCTGGCCCCTGCGATCGAATAGGTGGCAATGCCCGCCGGGTCGTCGTCGGCGGCCCCCGTGATCAATCCCGGACCAAGCGCCGAAGTGATTCGGCGCCAGCCGGTTTTCTGCGAGGGGGGGATTTCAGACATCGGCAGGGCTTGCAGTTGCAGTCCCTTCGCTTGCCACGCAGTGCCTGCGCGCGAGTGAAATAAGGAATTTCAGGCATCCGCCGACTTCGCCTTTTGCGAAACATCGACGCCCGTCACGATCGGTTTCGCGGCGGTCCAGATTACAAACCCAACTACCCAATACCATGAATGCTCAAATCCGTCCGACCTCGCCCAACACCCGCCGTATCTCGCTGGCTTTTGCCTTGCTGGCCGTCGCGCTGGGAGTCTCCACCCTCGGAGCTTGCAATACCACGAAGGGCGTCGGCCGCGACGTCCAATCCGCCGGCCGCGGCGTCGAGCGTGCCGCCACAGACGTGCAGCGTAATTTGTGATCCTCACCCAGGGCGCGGAAGCGCTCGCTGCGCCCTTCCCGTGCAGCGTACGTCCATCCCTCGTCCAAACCGCGAAGACTCCTTGGATTCGACGATTCGCTCAGCGACCCGCCGGTCTTTTCCCACTCCAACTGAACTTACCATGATCGAAACACTCGCCATCATTCTTCTCGTCCTCTGGCTCCTCGGCCTCGTCACTTCCTACACCCTCGGCGGATTCATCCATATGCTGCTCGTGCTGGCAATTGTGCTGTTCCTCTTCCGCGTCATCGGCGGCCGCCGGGTCTAGCCGTCTTGCTTCGGTGCCTTCCCCAAGTCTCTCAAAATGGATAACAAAGCAGTCGCCAAGACTCTAAATTCCTTGATCGAAACCGCTCGCGATGGGCAGGAAGGCTTTCGCCTTGCCGCCCAGGACACCACCGCCGTGGAGGTCAAAAGCCTCTGCAACGAATTCGCCCTGCAGCGGGCAAAATTCGCGGGGGAATTGCAGGAACTCGTGCGCGGGCTCGGCCAGGAATATGAAACGGATTCTTCCGTCACCGGCGCCCTGCACCGGGGCTGGATCAATCTCAAGTCCGCCCTCACCAGCAAGGACGACCACGCGATTCTCGCCGAGTGCGAGCGCGGGGAGGATTCTGCGGTGTCTTCGTTCCGCGAAGCTCTGCAGGAGAAAGAACTCCCGGACCATATCCGCGCGATCGTTCAGACCCAGGCAAGCGCCGTGAAGGCCGCCCATGACCGCGTGCGCGCCCTGCGGGACGCCTACGAGACGGCGAAGGCCTGACGCGTTATCGCTTACCAGTTTTACCTTAACCTCATCGTCTTATGAAACCTGCCGGAATGCTCGGCTTGCTGCTCGTCGTGGTCGGCGTTCTCGCCCTTATTTTTCACTCCTTCAGCTTCACCAAGCGCGAGAAGGTGGTGGACGCGGGCCCGATTCAAATCACCGCCGATAAAGAGCACTGGTATGCCATACCGCCCGTGGTCGCGTTCGTGATCCTGGGTGCCGGAGTGGTCCTGGTCGCGGTTGGTCGTAAGTAAGCTGATTCCGGCGCCAAGGCGAGACGACTGCAGCGGCGCCGCTCCAGCCGGAAACACGCGGGCAAAGGTGAGTCGGAGTGACTGAACGCGGGAAACGCGCAGAGGAAGTCTCATCCAAGGGTGGTCAGTGCGCTGGGAAATGTGCAGGATACGCGTTTTCCTCCCATGCCCACTCGAACTGATGCCGCCGCGGCGGATTCCCTCCGCCCTCTCGCCCGCGAGTTTCCCACCCTCGATGCAGCGGTCGCCGAGATGGCGCGGTGCGCGGCAGAAATGAGTCTGCCCAAGGGTGCGATTCACGTGATCAGCGATATTCACGGTGACGACAAAAAGCTGCGGCACATCATCAACAACGCTTCGGGAACGCTGCGGCCGCTCGTGGAACGCATGTTCCAGGACAAAATGCCCCCGGAGGAATTCCAGGCGCTGCTGACGCTTATCTTCTATCCGGCGGAAGTCATCGAGCATCTCGACGTGACCTTGCTCGACGACGCGTCGCGCATGGCCTACGCGCGCCGTATGCTGCAGCCGCTTTTCGAGATTGTGCGAGTGCTGGCGGCACGCCGCAGCTTGCAGCGCACCTCGGCCGTGTTTCCGACGTACTATCGGGAACTCTTTTCCGAGATTTTGCATGCGCCCTCGACCGAACGCGGCGGAGAATTCGTGGAGGCGATCGTCTCCGCTCTCGCGCAACGGCGCCGCGCGCTGCATTTCGTGCACTATACCTGTCGGGTGATTCGGAATCTCGCGGTCGATGAACTGGTCATTGCCGGAGATTGCTGGGATCGGGGGCCACGTGGCGATAGGGTCGTGGATTACCTAATGCAGCAGCCGGATGTCGCATTCGTCTGGGGAAATCACGACGTGGCGTGGCTGGGCGCGTGTCTGGGCCACGAAGCCCTCATCTGCCATGTGCTGCGCGTTTCCCTGCGCTACCGCCGGCTCTCGCAACTGGAGGAGGGGTATGGCATTCCGATGCAATCGCTCGAAGTGCTGGCGCGCACGGTCTACCGGGACGATCCGGCCACGTGTTTTCCGGGCAAAGGCGGCGGCATGCGCGAGCCGGAAACGATTGCGCGCATGCAGAAAGCCGCTGCGATCATGCAGTTCAAGCTCGAGGGGCAGTTGCTCGCGCGCCACCCCGAGTGGGAGATGGAAAACCGGCGGCTGCTGCACCGCATCGATCACGCGAAGGGCACGATCGAAATCGATGGGGTAACGTATCCGCTGAAGGACACCCACTTCCCGACCATCGACCCCGCCGCCCCGTACGAACTCACCGCGGACGAACAGCGTTGCCTCGCTCATATCCGGCACTCGTTTCTCGCCAGCCGGTATCTCTGGCGGCAGATGCTCTGGATGGTTTCGCGCGGCCGCATGGTGCTCCGGCGGGAGCAATGCCTGATCTTTCACGGCTGCCTTGCGGTGGATGCCAAAGGGGAGTTTTTGCCGATGCCGATCGGCGGCAAATTTCTCGCGGGGCGCGAACTCTTCGCGGAGATCGAGCGAACGATTTACCGGATGATGGACGGAGCCCGCGATCAGCTCGATCTGCTTTGGTACCTTTGGAGCGGGCCGCTCTCGCCGTTATCCGGGAAGGACAAGATCACGACATTCGAGAACGACCTCATTGCCGACAAGGCGGCGCAGCACGAAACCAAGAATCCGTATTTCTCCCTGATCCACGAAGCGTGGTTCTGCGAAAAGGTTCTTGCGGAATTCGGCGTGGATCCCGGGGAAGGACTGATCGTGAATGGTCATGTGCCAGTGAAACTGGAAAAAGGCGAATCCCCGCTCAAGCGCAGTGGCAAGGCCATCACCATCGACGGCGCTTTCTCCGAGGCATACGGGGATCACGGCTACACCCTCGTGTTGGAGGCCCAGCGCACCATCCTGGCCGAGCATTCGCATTTCGAGTCGGTCGAGGCCGCGATCCGCGATGGCGCGGACATCATCCCGAAAATCACGGTGATCAAGGAGTGGGGCGCTCCCAAGCGCATCGCGGACAGCCAGCGGGGCGATGAACTGCGTTCGCTGACCCGGCAACTCGAGCGGCTCATCACCGCCTTTGAGACGCACGAGGTCTTGCAGCAGACCGAATGAGAAAACGCAGTGTGTCGGCCGTGAGGCGCAAAGGCCACGTGGCGGCGTGCCGGCGGCGGATGGCCTCAGCCTGCTCCCCGCGCGGCCCCATTTTCTCCACGTATTCCTTCAGCCGCGAACTACTTCACGGCCTTCGCCTCGAAGACCTTCAAAATCGCCTGCTCATCGTCCGCCTGGGCCAGCGCCTCGCGCACGTTTCGGTCGTTCAACTGCTTCGCGATGGCCGCGAGGGTGCGGAGATGCTGCTGGTATTCGTTCTTGGGGGAGATGAAGAGCACGATGAAGCGGACCGGCGCATTATCGAGCGACTCGAATTCAATTCCCTCCAGAGATCGGCCGAATGCCACCACGACTTCGCTGACCCGCTCCGAAGTCGCGTGGGGGATCGCGATGCCGAAACCGATGCCCGTGCTCATGGTTTCTTCGCGTTGTTTGAGCGCCGCCAGAACGGATTCCCGGTCGGGTTCTTTCACCTTTCCCTGGGCGACAAGCAAATCAACGAGCTCGACGATCGCAGACCAGCGCTCTTTCGAGCGCATACGCGGCAAAATCTGTCCGGGTTTCAGAAGGCTGGCCAGCGTCATGAGAAGGGGGCGAGGGTAGTCGGTGGGCAGGCGATAGCAAGCCGGACAAAGTCTGCTGCCAGGGTCGGATTGGACGCTAGTCGTCGTGTCCGGGACCGCGCATCTTTTTGATTTTCGCGCGGTGGATCTTGCCGGCGCGGATCACCCGCTTCACGGCCCGGGGCCGCGGCCGATTGCGCCGGCGTTCGAGTTCCCGGGCGTCGCGCTGAGCCTGGGCAGCAGCGCGGCGTTGTTCCGCAATGAGAGCGACGAGGCGAGCACGGGCAAGGCGCCGGTTGGCGAGCTGCGAGCGCGAGTCCTGCGCCGTGACTGCCGCGCCGCTCGGAACATGCCGCAGCGTGACGGCGGTGGACACCTTGTTGACGTTCTGCCCGCCCGGACCCCCGGAGCGCGCGAACGTCTCCTCGAAATCGCTCGGGTCGAGTCGCAGGCGCGCCAGGGCGTCGAGCCAGTCCTGGTCCGTCGCGCTCACGTGCCGCCGTTGAAATTGAGATACGTGTAGCCGGCGAGGCTCTTTTCATAAGCCGCCAGCATTTTCATGCCCGCATTCGGGCGCACCCGGTCGCTCTTGATGGCGGCATCGATCTGGCTTTTCATTCGCCGCACGAGTTCGGGGGTTTCCCACTGGGTCAGTGCGAGCACCTGGCTGATGCGGCTGCCCTCGATTTCCTCTTCGATGTACCAGCCATCCTCCTCGTCTTCATCGAGGAAGACATGCACCTCATTTACCCGGCCAAAAAGGTTATGCAGGTCTCCCATGATGTCCTGGTAGGCGCCGACGAGAAAGATACCGAGGTAATAGGGCTCGCCGGGCTTGAGCACGTGCAGTGGCAGCGTTCGCTTCACGTCGCGGAAATCGATGAATCGGTCGATCTTTCCGTCCGAGTCGCAGGTGATGTCCACCAGCGTCGCGGCCCGCTCGGGCCGTTCGTTTAGCCGATGAATCGGCATGATGGGGAAGAGTTGGTCCAGCGCCCAGTGGTCGAGCAGCGACTGAAAGATCGAAAAGTTACAGAGGTATTGGTCTCCGAGACTGGGCTCGAGTTCGGCCACTTCCTCCGGCGTGTCCGCGAGTCCGTTAAAATGGGCGAGCAGGCTGCGGGCAATTTGCCAGTAGACGGTTTCGATGCGCGCTTTCGTCTCCAATTCGAGGAGCCCAAGATCGAACATCACCTGCGCCTGCTCCTTGAATTGCTGTGCGTCATGCAGCGCTTCCATCCACGGGCTGTGATCGACCGCGGTGGAACGCTTGGCCCCCAGTTCAGCCAGACCGCGCTGGGTATCGGCGATGTCGCGCAAAAGTTTGTGATCGCCCACGCCGACCTGGATCGGCTTCCCCGCCGGGTCGCGTTCGATGGAGCCGAAGGCTTCGACGATGAGCACGCTGTGATGGGCGACGAGGGCCCGCCCGCTCTCGCTCACGATCACGGGATGCACGACGCCCTCCGAGTCGCAGACGTCCATGATGTTGTAGACGACGTCCCGCGCGTATTCCGCGAGCGAGTAGTTCATCGAGCTGTCGAAGGTGGTGCGCGAGCCGTCGTAATCGACTCCCAACCCGCCGCCGACATCGAGGAATCCAAGCTGATGCCCCATTTTGGCGAGCTTGGCATAGAAGCGGGCCGCCTCGCGCACCGCGCGTTTGATGGTGCCGATGTCCGGCACCTGCGAGCCCACATGGAAATGAATGAGGCGCAAGGTATGCGCCATTTTCTCGGCGTGCAGATAGTGCGAAGCCTCCACGAGGTCGGCCGTGCTGAGCCCGAACTTGGCGTCTTCGCCGCCGCTGGTGGCCCATTTGCCGTAGCCTTTCGCCTGGAGTCGAACGCGAACGCCGATCATGGGCTCCACGTGAAGTTCGCGGGCGAGCTCGATGATCTGTTTCAGCTCCTCGAGTTTCTCGACAACCATGACGACCTTCTTGCCGAGCGTGCGGCCAAGCAGGGCGTTGCGAATGAAGGCGGCATCCTTGTAACCGTTGCAGATGATGAGGCTCTCGGGGTCGCGGTGCACGGCGAGGGCAGCGAGCAGTTCCGGCTTGCTGCCCGCCTCGAGGCCGAAGTGATACGGTTCCCCGGCGTCGACCAGTTCCTCCACGACTTCGCGCAGCTGGTTTACCTTGATCGGAAAGACTCCCCGGTAGTGAGATTTGTACGCCATTTCTGCGATGGCCGTGGCAAACGCGGAACAAATCGCCTCGAGCCGATATTTGAGCAGATCCTGGAATCGGACCGCGAGCGGGAAGGTGATACCCCGTTCCCGAGCGTCTTCCACGATATCCATCAGGTCGATGCAGGTGCCCAGCGCGGGCAGAGGGCAGACTTGCACGCGGCCCTTTCGGTTGATCGAGAAATGCTGGTCGCCCCAGCGCTCGATATTGAAGAGCGCGTTGGCGTCAGCGATCGTCCATTCCGCGGACGCGACCGCGGCGGGTTTCGCCGCGCCTTTTGCCGCCGCCCGCGGGGCAGTCTTGGCGGCAGTTTTGGCGCTGCTTTTGGCGGCGATTTTCCGAGGTGGCTTGGCGGAGGTTTTGCGGCTGCTCATCTGGCCGCGATTCTAGGGTCCACCTTCCTGCGCGCAATCGACGTTTCGGCATTCTTTGCGATAACTGCCGCTGACCCAGGCCGGCCTATTGCTGGAGTTGGAAGGCGCCGTTCTCCTTTTGGACCGTCTTGACGCGCGCCAGCGTGTCTCGATAAGGGAGCGCTTGCGCGCGGAGCCACCACACGGCGACCTGACGAGCGAGGGCGCGCTGTTCGTCTGTCATTTCCGTTCCCTGGTTGATGAGCGACGTGATTTCGAGATCCGGGACCCCGCCTTCCAGGTGCGGAATCAACGACGCACTCAGATTGACATAGCGTCCCTTCATCTGTTCGCCGACCAGGGGCAGCTCCCCGAGCGGGAGGGCAAAGCGCGCCCGGGTGCGCGTCTTTTCCATGCGGAGTTCCATGCCGTCCGCCAGCGGGGTGCGCAAGCGCAGGAGCGTATAGCAATCGTCGCTGGAAAATTCCATCACCGCGTGATCTTCCGGGCGCGCGCTGCTGAATTCGCGCCAGCGTCTCTCGATCAGACGGATATCGGCCTTGATCGCTTCGCGCGGGGTCGAGACAAAGGGTTTTTCCTCCGAGAACTCGAGGAGGTTCCGCATCGTCTGCGCCGCGTACCAATTTACGCAAAATGTCGCGAGAACCGCGACGATTGCGCCCAGGATGATCGTGCGCACGGGGGTGCCGATATGCGCCTGGCGACGGAGCATGCGGCGGAGCGAGGCAGGAATCATTGCTGCGTGGAACTGATGGTCCAATGAATCACGCGCGTGCGCGCGACATAATCGTTCAGGGCCCGGCGCTGCGGATTGAAGAAGGCGACGATGAAGCCCAGCGGAATCAAGGCGGCGGCACTCCGTTTCAAGGCGGCCTGCGGACGCACGCGGTGATCGCTGACGGCGTCGACCACGCGCAAATGGAAGACCCATTTGCCCGGAGTGGTGCCGGTCAGCGCAAGCCAGCCGCCCGCCCACACCACACTGCCCAGCACATCCGCGAACAGGAAACCGTAACTGATAAAATAACTGGGCGAGATTGCCCCGAGTCGGGCGGCCACAATCCAGATGCACGTGATCACCAGCACGTAGAGCACCAGATCCAGGGCCACCGCCCCCAGCCGCGGCCCCAACTGACCGACGGCCTTGCGATCGCTGGCAAGCTGGAAGCCCACGGACGTGAGCTTGTTGAAGAACGCGGGGCGGCAGTCCTCGCAGATCCAGTGGGACTGGAAATGCATCATCTGCGTGCGCGGAAAATTCTTTTGGCAGACGTAGCATTCGCCGGCCTCGGTCGTCGTGCCCTTCTTTGCCTCCGTGGCGCGTTTCTCGGTTTCCACCCGATCCAACGCCTGCACGTCCTCGAACGGAGTCCAGCGACTCAGGCCCTGCCGCCAGACGAGCGAGCTGGACTGGATCTGCCCGAGGCTGATCCGATGCATGATGACGTCCTCCCCCACGGGTCCCACTTCCTTCTCGCCGTCGAGATAGAACCAGCGGGCCGTCGTATCGAACTGCGTGCCGGGCGGGAGTGACGCGGGGACCTCCTGCACGCTCCCTTTGGCGTGTTGCATCTGGGCGCGGGTGCGTCCGGGCGGCGGCTCCGCGATCGCAATCAGCCCCTCCTCCTTCATGTAGAGCAGGAAGAACTGCACCTGCGCGACGGAGATGAGCAGCGTTTGGGCGATCTCGTTCGCGCTCGTGCCCCGGCGCAGCATGGCGGAAGTCTCGCGAATGAAGACGCCCAGCTCGCCGGAATACGCGACGGGCGAATTGTTGATCCAGCGAAATTTCTGCGCCGGCTGGTCGAAATCCCGCGCGGAAGTGCGGATCTCATCGCATTTCGATTGCACCTCCTTGAGGACCTGGTCGAGCGGCACTTCGCAATGCTGTTGCAGCGAAGGCGCCTGCGTCGGCTTGAAACTAAACTCCCCAGTGCCGGCGAGTCCGACGAGAATCAGCTTGTCGATGATCGGCTGGGGATCCTTGACCGGCACTTGATCCGCGCCGACGCGGCAGGCGCGCACCATGCCTTCGTCCACATCCAGTTCGAGCCGGCCGATGGTGGGCAGGCCCGTGAAAATGAGCCGGCCGACGCCCTGCCCGACCGCGGCGAACACGCCTGGCAGCGGAAAGTCGTGAAGGGCACCAGCGACGGGCATGTGGGAAACGGGGCGGGAATCGCGGCCGGGGAAAGCGCGCTTTTCCGGACGGAAGTATGAATGCCGAGCATCCGGGACGAAGCAAATTCCGCGCGCGCTTGCCCGGCGCGAAGGCACATGCTCCGCTGCCCGACAATGCTTCTCCCGCCCACTCCCGCAATTTCCAAGATGGACGAGCAGGTGCTGGTCGTGCCACGCGCCGCGTTTGACGCCCTCGGTGCCTTCGAGGGTCTTTCCTTTGCGGTAGCGCACTATTTCCCCGCACTCCTCGATCCCGCCCACGCCTTCTTTTTGCGGCGGGGCGAAGCCGAGGAGGATCCGACCTGCAAGCAAATCATTCCCTACGCGATTCTCACCCACGGCGGAAGGGTGCTACATTATGTGCGTGGGGCGGCGAGCGGCGAGCAGCGCCTCGCGGCGAAGGGAAGCATCGGAATCGGAGGCCACGTCAATCTCTCAGACCTCGCTTCGCCGCGCATCGACGAGGCCGCCTATCACAATGGCGTGCGCCGTGAAGTGGCGGAGGAGCTCGTGCTCGAGACCGCCTTCCGCGAAAGCATTCGCGCCGTCCTCAATGACGAATCTACGCCCGTGGGCCAGGTGCACCTGGGCGTGGTCCACGTCTTCGAACTCGAGTCGGCGGCCGTCAGCGCGGGCGAGAGCGAAATCACCGAACTGGCGTTTTTCACGCCAGCCGAGCTGCGGGCACGCCGGGATCGACTCGAAACCTGGTCACAAATTTGTGTCGACGACCTCGAGCGACTGTTGGGTTGAAGTCGGTTGCCTCATTTGTTGCCCGCGGCCAAAGACACGCCGACCAGCGTGACGGCGCCTCCGATCCAGACGGCCAGGGTTGGTGCTTCGCCGAAGAGCAGCCAGGCCACGGTGCTCGCCCCCACCGGCTCGAAGAGAATCAGCAACGAAACGAGCGTGGGCGAGAACCAACGGATCGCCCAATTGGCGCTGGTGTGGCCGATGAGCTGCGGGATGAGGGCCAGCGCCACAAGCCAGCCGTAGACCGGCCAGGGCCAGTGCAGATAGATGTCGGGCACCGAATTAGCACTGAAAAAGAGCGGCAACGGCAGGAGCGCGAGACCGCCCACTCCATAGGCCACGGCCGAGAAACCGCCGATGGGCAGGCCACGATGTTGGGCTGCACGTCCCAACAACCGGTAGCCCGCGACGAAGATTCCTCCGGCCAGCGCGAGCGCGTCTCCCAGCAGCGGATTCGGGCCAGCGGATTGGACCGATCCACCGGCGTCAGCCAGCCCGATGATCAGCGCGCCAGCCAGCGCGACAGCGATGCCGAACCACGCCCGGACGCCAATGCGTTCGATCCCAAACCAGGTGCCAATCAGTGCGGTCCAGACCGGGCCCAAGGTCACCAGGACAAGGCTCGCCGCGACGGAAGTGAGCGAAAGCGACGTGAACCAAGTGCCGAAGTGCGCCGCGAGCAGAAGGCCGGACAAGGCCGCGAGACCGAAGGCGCGGTGCGGCGGACTCGCGGGCCGCCACAGCGCGAACCAGGCGGGCGCAAGGAAGACGCTGGCAAGCAGCATGCGCCCCGCGCCCAGGAGCAGGGAGAGGGCAAACGAGTTGGTCCCGGCTGCCGCGAAGGCAAAGCGCACGAGGATCGACGCGGAAGACATCGAAAGTACACCGATCGTTAGTACGATAACGACCGTCGCCCTTGAGGGTGGATGGGAGGCGGCAGACTCAGGCGCTGGCATCAGGCCTCACGGGTGCATCGGACGCGTCAAAATGCCATGCCGAACGCAATGTGCAGGGCCCCGATGCTTTCGCCGGGCCGCCGGGATGGATTGATCCCATAGTCGACGCGCAGCGGTCCGATCGGCAAATTGTACCGAATGCCGGCGCCGATTCCCTGGCGCATGCTGCCAAAGCCGAGCCCTCGGGAAAGCGAGCCGGCATCGTAAAACACTGCTCCGCGCAGATCGCCCCGAATGGGAAAAATATACTCGGCATTGAAGGACGTGTAGCTCAGGCCGCCGACAAAACCGCCCGTAAGAAGATCGCGCGGGCCCAGTCTACGTTCGGCAAAACTGCGCACGCTGGTGCTGCCGCCGTTGAAAAATCGCTCGTCGATCGGGATGGCGGAACGCGTTCCGCCTCCGAGCGGCACGAGCGCACCCGCCCGCGCGCCGAAGGCGAGCGTGCTTTTGCCCAGCGGCACAAAATAAGACCCGCGTCCAGAAATGCGGAAGAGGTTGATATCGCTGCCGAGCCCCGGCGACGTAATGTCGGCGGCTACGCTGGCCGCAAATCCCCGGGCCGGCAGGATGGGAGAGTTGCGTAGATCGATGCCGGCGGTCACCCCGAGCGAAGAAACGAAGTAGGACAGCAGTCCGGCCTCGGCTGGCGAAACCTTGAGTGCGGAAATCTCCACCTTCCGGGCGGCACTGAAAATGCCCACTTCGATTTCCTTGGTCAGTTTGCGCGTGACCTCGGCGAAGAAGCCAATCTCGCCCTTGGTGTAGCTGTCGAGGTCGCGGCTCGTCGCGGCCACCCGGAGGCGCAGCTTGAAATCGGTTTCGAACCAATGGGGGTCCTCCCAGACGAGCTCGCCGGTGAAGGAGCGGGCGGAGTAATCGAGCCGAATCGCGATGGGTCGGCCGGTCCCGAGGAAGTCCCGGTCGCGCGCCTCCACCCCGAAAAGCGGTCCGTCGAAGGTGGAGAACCCCACGCTGAATCCCACCTCGCGCGCTTTGGCCTCGGTCACCTCCAGATCGATGCGCAGCGTCCCGTCCTCTTCCGGGGTCAACTTTGTGCGCAGCGTGCGAAACAGGCCGGTGCGCATCTGTTCGCTAAAGACTTCGTCCAACTTCTGCGACGAGTAGGATTGGCCGCGCAGCACGCCGAACCGATTGCGCAGATACTGCGGCTTGAGCCGATCCGTTCCCTTCACGGTGACTGCGCCGAATTGCCAGATTGCTCCCGGATGCGCCGCAAGTTCCACGTCTGCCACGGCGTTCGCGCCGCGCCGGGTAACCACGTTCACCTCGGCGCGGTAGTACCCGCGCTTCTTGAGGTAATCCTGCACCTTGTTGGCCATCGCTTTGGCCGTATCGGGCGTGTAGGGGCCAGAGGAGAGTTCCGCCAGGTCGCGGTCGAGTTGCTGACGGGGAGTAAGCAGACTCATCCGCGCGAATTTGCGGCGAAACCAAGAGTAGCGCGGCACCGGTTCCGCCGGGGGCAGGTGGGTCGTTTCCACCTTTCCGAAGCGGTAGCGCGCGCCTTCCTGCACCACCAGCAACACATCGGCGCGGTCACCTCGCAAACGCGGCACGGGGTTGGCGATCTGCACGTCCAGAAATCCCTGGCTGCGGTAGAAATCCATAAGGGAATCGCGACCGGCCTGGAGGCTCGAGGCGATGAAGGGAAGCGACGCGCGTTGTTCGCCGATGCTCGTGTAGGTCGGGGCGAGCAGGTATTCGCGCAGCCGGTCATCCGGGAACGCGCGCACGCCGGAGAAAACGAGATCGCCGAGTTGGACGGCCACGCCTTCCTCCACTGCGAGTCGAAGGCGCGTCCCACTCACGATCGTGTATTTCACGAGGACACGCGTGTAGCCGCCCTTGCGATAGAACAGTTCGAGAAAGAAGGCCGCATCGTCCGCCGTGGCGGCCGTCAGCCCCTCCCGTCGAATCGCCTCCAGGGGCTCAACCAGAGCCTCCCGCAATTGCTCCTCGGTAAATCCTCTCGCGCCCGAAAATTCCACCACCGCATTCGCCGCCCGCAGGCTAAGCACGCAGCTCAGGCCGAGCAGCAGGAAGAGTCCCAGACGCCCCCAGGCTGGATGGATGGGAAATGCGCCGATCCTCATCGGAACCGAAACACGTATTTCACGCGCCCCCGAAAGTTTCCGTCCTGGTCGAGGTCACTCGTGACCACCACGTTGTCCGTCGCGCGAAAGCGCGCGCCCACCGTTTGCTTGCCTGTCTTCGGATCGACATTGCCGAGATCGAAATCGAATCGGCCCAGGATGGAGTTCTCATCGTCGGGCGCCTTTTTGCGCTTGCTGATTTTGCCCCACACGCGTTGCGCGGCGAGGATCGTCGCCTTCCCGATCAGCGCGCCGCGGTTTTCCCTCAGGTCGTCCAGCGTGGCACCGGTCGCGAGGAGGGTGACGATCTGTTCCTGCGGCAGCGGCGGGTCGCTGGAGAAAAGCGTCTTGGGGTCGTCGGCCCGGCCAAAAATATTCACCGTCACGACGCGGTCGCGGATGGTGGAGACGCCCGTCAAATTCAGCAGCGGATTGAAGGGCTGATCCGGCGTGAAGTAGATGGAGCCGTTGTCGATATCGAGCCGGCTGAACGGCAGTTTGGCCCGCAACTGTTCCACCAGCACCGGACCCTCCAGCAGAGGCGTTCCCGCGGTGCCGGTGAGTTTTAATTCGCCGGTAATTCTTCCGTTCGCGACATTCCCAAGGACGCGAATTGGGTCGTCGGTGCGGATGGCGAGGTCAAGCTTCCAGTCCCGAAACGGCGGGAGGTCGACTCCGACCTGCATTCCGACCCCGCGGGGTCGCGGCGGCGGAGGTGCCACCGGCGGAGGCTTTTGATCGCCGGGGAGCGGCAGGGGGACGATGTCGATTTCCCGAAAGAAACGGCTCTTGGTGATGCCCACAGTGCCGCTGACCAGCGCGCTCGCGAAGGCCCCGGTGATCTTGACGTCCGCATTCGTGCGCACGAGCAGGTTTTCGTCACGGGCCACCAGCACATCCTTCGCCTTGATCGCCACGTCGATGACGGTGTTGGATCGGTTAGAGTATTCCACTTTTCCAGACGCCGTTAGTTTCCCTCCCGCGATCTCAAACTGGCCCTGGGTGATCGTGACCTCGCGCTCCGTGAAATCGAGGCGGACTTTGACATCGCGCAGGGCGGGAAAGCTCAGATTCTCGGCGCGTGCGGCCGGAATCGTGATCTGCGCGTGACCGAGTGGGCGCGGGTTGCCCACGGTGCCGCCGATCTCCAGATCGAGCGAAGCGGAGCCTTCGATGAAGCGCAGGCCTGGCACGATGCCAATAAGATTCTTGAGGTCGCTCGGCGGCAGATGCATTTCGCCCCGCAGCGGCGTGTTGGGGGGAAGATGCCGTGTTTCGAGAAACTGGGGTAGATCGAGTGGGATCTCCGCCTTGACCACGAGAGGACGGATCTGCGGTTGTTTCACCGTGCCGTCGAGCCGCGCCTTTCCGTCGCGGAGGGAGAAGGCCAGATCGAAGTCGCCCGGCTTGATCTTGACGAGTGAACTCCGCTTCCAGCCGCGTCCCTGCAAGGCGAGGTCGATCACCGGTTTGGCCAGGCTGCCGCGCGCCGTGAACGACAACCCGAGATCGCCTTCCAGCGGCGGTTTGTCGGCGCGGCCTGCGGCTTGCCAGAGCTCGGCCAGGGGCAAGGGCTTGGTCGTCGCCAGGTCAGAATAAAGTCTTTCGTCGGCAGGCAGGAAACGGGCGCTCTCGACATCCAGCGGAACGCGCACGAGGCCGGTGAGCAGGACATCACCCTTGCGCCGGAGCGAGAGCGACTCGAGCGCCGCGAGCCCGTTCTCCAGATGGAACGTCGTCTTGAGTTCGAGTTCGCCGGCCCGGATTGCCACGGTTGGAAAATCGAGAGTGGCCCCGGCTTGCGAGCCGCTGAGGTCGAACTCCACCGGCGCATTCGCCCCCCAGCGAATCGCGCGGCCCGTAATCGTGCCGCCTCCGCTCAAGGTCTTGCGCAACGTCGCAGGCGATTCCGCGGAACCGAGGGCCAGCCATTGCGCGCTCAGGCTGCCGTCGAGTTTCTCCCTGACGCCATTGGCGCGTAGCACCGGCTCGAAGAGCGCCAGGCGGGGAAATTCGCCCGAGATTTCCAGGCGGAAGTCGCGTGTGCCTTCCGCGCGCACGTAACCGCCGAGGCCAAGGTGGTTTTGCGCGTCGAAGCGCACGTTGGCGCGCTCCAGCCAGATGACGCCATCGGCCGCGCGGAACCCCGCGTCGAGCTTCTCGATCGTGACCCCGCGCGCCTGCAACGCTGCCCCCTCGAGCGTGGCCTCTCCGGACCACCGCTCACCCACGCGGCGCGCGACCCCGCTCCCCTTCATGGCTCCCAACAGCGGAGGCGCCTCTCCCTCGAGGCTGAGCTGTCCAAGATCCGGAGCATCCAGGGCGAAGGTGCCCTCGACCTCGCGCAATTCCGGGAAATCAAATTTTCCAGCCGCGGTGAAGACATTTGTGCCGCGGCGGACCTCGATGCGTTTGACCGTGGCGCGCCCGGCCTCCGAGCGCGTTTCGAGGCGCATCTCGTCTGCCGCCAGCTTATCGGCGCGCGGCTGCGTCAGCACGAGGGTGGAATCGCTTACGAGCCCGGTGAGCCACGATCCGCGCGAGGCGGCTCGCTGGAGCTTGCTGGTGAACTCGAGTTGGTCGACGGCATTTCCATCCACCCGGATGCCCGAGCCGGAGAGATTCATGGATCCGAGCGCCACGTCCGAATTTTGCGGATCGGGCGCGAGCGACCACGTAAGACGCGAAATCCGGCCGGCCAGCAACGCGGGAGGAGGTTGCGTGAGCAGATCCTCCGGCCAGCGCAGCGAGACGTCTGCTCCGTTGACCTGCACCCGGAACTGCGGCTTCGGGGTATCTGCGCGGTCCACTTTCGCGCTTCCTTCCACCCTGCCGTCGAGCACGTGGGCCGAGAGTTCGACGAGCCACTCGCCTGCGGTCGCCTGTCCGGAGTTGATGCTGAGGCGGTCGATCCGCAGGGAATCGGTCACCCGCAAATCGCGCAACTCCAGCACGCGCTTGAGGAAACTCGTCGCCGCACGCACGTCGGCGAGCGGCTGCAGCCCGGGAATGACTGCGCTCGCGATCCGCAATTCGCCATCGTGCTGGGGGTCGAGCGTTAGATTCACCCCTTCAAACTGCGCGCCGCCCCGCGAAATGAAGGAGACGTTCTGCAGCTCGATGCGGTCCGGCAAAATGATGGAAGGCAGCCCGATGTAGGGCGCTTCTTCGACCGCCTTCTTGACGGCCGCCGC
The DNA here is from genome assembly GCA_038226705.1 of Chthoniobacterales bacterium. GTDB lineage: Bacteria > Verrucomicrobiota > Verrucomicrobiia > Chthoniobacterales > SZAS-18 > SZAS-18. Next base: position 29,739 of record JBBRQH010000037.1, read on the forward strand.
GGGATCGATCTCCACCCGCACATCCCGCAGTACGATTTCGCTCAAGAAGCCGCTGCGCAGTCCCCCGCGGAAGAGCTTCCACAGGTCGTAGTGTACGTCCGCCGATCCGACGCTCGCGCCAATGATCTCCGACCCCGGTCCGGTGGGCGTGAGGCGCAGTGTACGCACGCGCACGTGCGTCCAAATCGAACCATCGATCTCGTACTCGATCTTGATCTTTCGGTCGAGGCCAAGCTTTTCGGCGGTCCGCCGCAAATACCAAAAGGCAACGGGTTGCAGGGCCAGCACGGCGATCACGCCCAAGCCGACCAGAAGGGCAAGGGTCAGCCACAACCGCCGCAGCCAGCGACGGCGCGGCCTTGTCTGGGTCGGCGCGGGCTCGGACATGGGTTCACGTGAGGAAAATTCCAGGCGGCGCAAACAGTTGGTTTTTCACTCCCCTCGCAAGTGGATTCGGGAGAAGATGTGTCACCATGAAGCGCGCGCTCAGTTCGGTCCTCGGGTTTCTTTCGCTCCTGACCCACATTCTGGCCGCAGACCCGGCGGACGCGGCGATCAAGAACGCGGTCGAAACCGATCGTTTGCGCGAATCGGCGCGCTCCGGCCTGCCTTCGGGCGCGGTCGACCCCGGACAACCCAAGCGCGGCGGGGTTTACACACCGCCGGCCGGCAGTCCCGAGCGGGTGGCCTTGATGGATACGCTGCGACCGACCATTTCCGCGACCCTCCGGCAACCGGTGATCTTCGTGGTCGATCATCTGCGGGTGCAGGGAGACTGGGCCTTCTTTCATGGCAAGCCGCGCCGTCCGAACGGCGGGAAAATCGACTACGCGAAAACGAAGTACCGCGAGGAATTCAAGGCCGGCATGTTTGAGGACATTGTTTACGCGCTCTTTCAGCGCGCCGATCGCGGCTGGCGAGTGGTGACTTGGGGGATAGGGAACACGGACGTCCCGTGGGGCGGATTCTGGAAGGAGTACCGCGCTCCGAAGGCGATTTTCGACTACGCCGACCCGTAACGCGCGGTTGGCGGACGCGCCGTGGCATTTCAGGGGTCGGGCCTTGCGACACGCTTTTCGGCAGCTTCAGAGTTGCTTCTTCGGCCGATCCGGATTTTGAGGGCGATCTCGCCGCCTCGGATTGGAGGCGCGGAACTTCTCCCGCCGTGCTTTTCACCGAACTCACCGTCCACCTCTTCGAGCGGACCCTCTCCGCAGCAGAAGTGCGCACTGCCGTTGATGCGCTCCTCGACCCCGCCGCTGACGCGGAGCTCAAGGCGGCCTTCCTGCACAAGCTGCACCAGCGCGGCGAGACCGCGGACGAGATCGCGTGGTTTGCGGAGGCGATGCTGGCCTACGCGGTCAACCCGGCGATCGATCCCGCGAAGCTGCCTGGCCCGATGATTGACGTCTGCGGAACTGGCGGTGACGGGCTCAACTTCTTCAACATTTCCACCGCCGTCACCTTTGTCCTGGCCGCGGGCGGGGCCTGCGTCGCCAAGCATGGTAACCGCGCCGTCACTTCGCGCAGCGGCGCGGCGGACGTGCTCGAAGCGCTCGGGGTGCGGATCCAACTCACGCCCGCGGAGGCCCGCGAACGCCTGGCGCGCGACGGCATCGCATTTTTCTACGCGCCCGACTACCACCCGTCGTTCCAGGCCATTGCCGCCGTCCGGCGTGCGCTCGGGGGCCGGAAGGAGCGCACGATTTTCAATCTGCTCGGTCCGCTGCTTAATCCCGCGCGACCGCCGTTTCAGATGACGGGCGTATTTTCCCCGGCGCATCTCCGATCGTATGCGGAGGTGTTTGGACGGCTGGGACGCCAGCGAGCGTGGGCCTTGCACGGCGAAGTCCCGGGTGGTGGCATGGATGAAGTTTCCCCGCTGGGCCCGACTTTTGTCGTTTCCTGCGAAGAAGGGCGGATTGCGGAACGCACCATTCTGCCGGCGGATTTTGGCCTCGCGCCTGTCGACCCGGCGGAGCTGCGCGGGGGCGATGCCAGGGAGAACGCGCAAATCCTGACCGGGATCCTGCGCGGAGAAGTCGAAGGGGCGCGGCGGGACATTGTGCTGATCAATGCGGCGGCTGCCTTCGTCGTTTGCGGGCTGGCGGCCGATCTCACGGCCGGCTTCGAACGCGCCTTGCACCAGATCACGTCCGGCGCCGCCTGGCGGAACGTGGAAGCAGCGCGAGCGTGAACGCGGTTCTGCTGACACACCTTCGGGAACATCCTTTGCAACCCGGTTCGAGGGTGGTAGTTTCTTCCTGCCATGAATCCGTTTCTCGCTTTCAACCTGCCCGGCGGTCCGGAGCTGATGATCATCTTTTTTCTGGTGCTGATCCTCTTCGGAGCGAAGCGGCTGCCGGAACTCGCGCGTGGCCTCGGCCAGGCGGTGAATGAATTTCGCAAAGCCAAGGACGATTTCACAAAGGAAATCGAGAAGGCCGACCCGGCGTCCGTGACCCCGCAGGTCGCGCCTGATCGCCAGCCTTATGCGGCCGCCCCGGTACCGGTGCCGCCGCCTGCGCCCGCGCCCGTCGCCGCGCCGGCCCCTTCGAACAACGCGCATTGAGCGCTGCGACCCACGCTTTCTCACGCCAAGCCTTCGCGACTCTCGCGGGCTTGGCGTTTTTGTTGGCGGGGACCGCAGTTCACGCCACCGGTTCGGCCGACCAAGCCTGGCAGAACATTCTCGCGCTCGACCGAGGTCCAAAACGCTCGCCCCGCGATCGCGCAGACGCTTTGCTCTTTGCCCGGGAGCATCTCGCCCGGCAAGCGGACGGGTTGGCGCGTTTCCTCGCCGAATTTCCGCGCGAGACGCGGCGCGAGCAGGCCCGGGTGCGCCTGGCCGCCGTGCGCCTCGCTGAGGCGCGTTTGCCCGGTGGCGCCGCCGCCGGGGTGGAGGCCGAGCGCATTCTCGCCGCGGTGGAAAGCGACCCCGCCTCGCCTGCCGCCGCGCGGGCGGACGCGCGCTACCTCCGGCTGAGTGAATCGATGCAGCGGCTGGCGCTGCTGCCGCCCGCGATTCGGGTAAACCAACGCGCAACCTTGCTCGCGGCGATTCGCGAATTCGCGAGCCGGCACGCGAGTGACCGGCGCATCGCGGGTCTGCTCGTCGAAGTGGCGACGCTCTTCGACCAGGTGCCGGTGGAAAAGAGGCGGCTGCTGCTCGAAGCCGAGACGCTGGCGGCGAAGAATCCCGGGACGGCCGCGGACACCTTGCGCCGTCGTATCGCCGACGATGTGAAGCGCCTCAACCTCGTGGGCCAAACGCTCGAACTGCGCCTGGAGCCGGTCGAGGGTGCGGCGATTGAACTTTCCGCCCTGCGCGGCCGGACGGTTGTGCTGGTCTTTTGGGCCTCCTGGTCCGCGCCTTCCCTGCGCGTCCTCGAGGAAGTGCGGGCGGCGTCCGCTGCCTGGGAGGAGAAGCGCGTGGCCGTGCTCACGGTCAGCTTGGACGAAAACCCGGCGCACGCCCGTTCGGCGCTCGGGCAAATTCCGCTACGCTTTCCGCTGCTCTGCGACGGGCGCGGCTGGGAAGGCCCGACGATCCGCCGGCTCGGGATCAACGCACTGCCCACGGTGTTCGTGCTCGATCGTTCGGGACGACTCGGGGAACTGAATGCCAGCGGACGAATCGAAGCGGCAGTGCGAGAGTCAGCTGGACGGTGACTCTCGGCCCCTTGCCTTCTTTCTTTCCATGCTTCCACCAGGATCGACTCTCGGCCTACTCGGCGGCGGGCAACTCGCACGCATGACCGCCCTGGCCGCACGGCCGCTGGGCTATCGTGTCCATCTTTTCGACCCGCACTACGCGCCGCCGGCGGGAGTGGTCTGCGAGCAGGTCTGGCGCGCGCCGTTCGATGACGAGGAAGCGCTCGATTCTTTCGCCAAATCCGTCGGCGTTGCGACGCTCGAGTTCGAGAACATCCCGGTGGCCGCGCTGGAGCGCATCGAGCGCACGGTTCCGGTGCTGCCCCGGCCCGGGGCGCTGCACATCACGCAGCACCGCGAGCGTGAGAAATGTTTTCTGCGCGATCAGGGATTTCCGCACGCGCCTTTTCGCGTGGTCACGTCCGCGGGAGAGCTGGCTGTCGCGCTGACCGAGATCGGTCCTGCGGGGGTGCTCAAAACGGCGGAGTTTGGCTACGATGGAAAAGGCCAGCGCAAGATCGAGCCGGAAGAGAATGCGGGCGACGCCTGGCGCGCGTGGAGCGGAGACCCGCACGAGGAACGTCCACATCGAGGCGTACTCGAAGGGTGGATCGATTTTGCCGCGGAGCTTTCCGTCATCGTGGCGCGCAATCCGCGCGGCGAGATCGCCACTTTTCCCGTCGCGGAGAACGAACACGAGAATCACATCTTGAGCGCCAGCATCGTGCCGGGACGTTTTGCGCCGGAGATTCATCGCGAAGCCGCCGAGATCGCGTGCGCGATTGCCGTCGCGCTCGACGTCGTGGGCCTACTCGCCGTGGAATTTTTCCTGACGCGCGCCGGCCGGCTGCTGGTGAACGAGCTGGCGCCGCGCCCACACAACTCCGGTCACCACACGATCGACGCCTGCGTCACGAGCCAGTTCGAGCAGCATGTGCGCGCCGTCTGCGATTTGCCGCTCGGCGCGACTGAGGCGCATTCCCCGGCGGTCATGATGAACCTCCTGGGCGACCTCTGGCCCGCGCCCGATCTCGCCCCGGACTGGACACCGATCCTCCGCGAACCCCGGGCCAAGCTGCATTTGTATGGCAAGGCCATCGCGAAGCCCGGACGCAAGATGGCTCACTTCACGCTCACTGGCGGTTCATCCGTCGGAACCTTGCTCGTTCGCGCGAAGGAGATCCGGGCGGAGCTCGCGAGAGCCTGACCTGCGCGCGTGGATTGGGGGTTGCATGCGAAGGTGAGCCCCCGAGAGAGTTTGCCCCGTCCAGCCGACCATGAACTCCGAGCCTATTCCTGCCCATGGCGAAATGGAGTTGAGCATCGTTCTGCCCTGTTTGAACGAGGCGGAGACCCTGGAGGCGTGCATCCAGGAGGCGCAAGCGGCGCTTCGCAATGCCGGCATCGTGGGGGAGATCATCGTGGCGGACAACGGGAGTTCCGATGACTCGCGCGCGATTGCCGGGGCGCTGGGCGCGCGGGTTGTTGCGGTTGCGACGCGCGGGTACGGGAGTGCATTGCGAGGCGGCATCACGGCGGCGCGGGGACGCTTCGTGTTGATGGGCGATGCCGATGGCAGCTACGACTTCCGCGAAGCACTACGCTTTGTTGAAAAACTGCGCGAAGGCTGGGATCTCGTCATGGGCAACCGGTTCGCGGGCGGGATCGAGGAAGGAGCGATGCCATGGAAAAATCGGCACCTGGGCAATCCGGTGCTCTCTGGCTTGGGCCGGATTCTCTTCGACGCTCCTTGCCGGGATTTTCACTGCGGCTTGCGCGCCTTCCGCAAGGAAGCCTTCATCCGGCTCGACCTCCAAACCGATGGCATGGAGTTTGCCTCCGAGATGGTGATCAAGGCGAAACTCCTCGGCCTCCGGACCGCAGAAATTCCCATCAAGCTCCGCCGCGATGGACGCAAACGCCCGCCGCATTTGCGCCCGTGGCGCGATGGCTGGCGGCATCTGCGCTTCATGCTGCTGTTCAGTCCGCGCTGGCTTTTTCTTTATCCGGGCGTCCTCGCCGCGGCCGGCGGACTCGTCTGCGGCGGCGCGCTCCTCTCCGGTCCCGTACGCGTGCACGGGGTGGAATTCGATGTGCACACGCTGCTCTTCTGTGCGGTGGCAGTCTTGCTGGGCGCCCAGTCGATCGCGTTCGCGATCATGACCAAGGTGTACTCGATTCAGGCCGGTCTGCAGCCGGCTCCCGCTCGCGAGGCGGCCTGGCTCCGCTGGATTTCCCTGGAACTCGGACTCGCGGTCGGCGGTATGCTCGCCTTGCTCGGCCTCGGGCTCTCCCTTGGGGCGCTGGCCTATTGGCGCGCCAAAGGTTTCGGCAATCTGGATCCCGGCGGATTGCTGCGCTGGGTGATTCCGGGCGGGACTCTTCTGACTCTCGGAATGCAGACCATCCTCGTCAGTTTCTTTCTGAGCATTCTCACCCTGCCGTTGCGCCGATGAGCGCGCGACTTTCGAGTCCTGGACTGCGTTGGTGGCTGGCTGGTGGAATCGCCCTGGTCGTCCTCAAGCTCTGGCTGGTCGCGGGTCAGACGATTTTCGCGATCGGCACCGCGGTCCATGACGACCGGCTGTTTCTCAATCTCGCGGATCAGTTGTTACGGGGGGAATGGCTCGGACCCTACGACAATCTCACGCTGGCAAAGGGTCCGACGTATCCACTTTGGGTTGCAGGCGTCTTTCTCTCCGGGCTCCCGCTCTTTCCCGCCCAGCATCTCTTGTACGCGACGGCGGTGGCGACGCTGACTTGGTCACTGCAGCCGTGGCTGCGGACCCGCTGGCTGCAGGGAGCGTTCTTCGTCGTTCTGCTCTTCAATCCGGTGACATTCGAAGCCGTCCACCACCTGAGAGTCTTTCGGCAGAATATCCTTCATTCGCTGGTTCTGTTGACCGTCGCCGGTTTGTTGAAGCTGGCTGGGCCACCCGACGCCGGATCGCGCGAAAAATTTGGCTGTGCTTCCCTTGCAGGTATCAGTTTCGCGGCGTTTTGGCTGACGCGTGAGGAAGGCGTTTGGCTCTTGCCGCTGCTCGGCGTCTTCGGCGCCTGGCTGGCGCTCCAAGCGTGGCGAACCGGTCCGTTGCAGCGTGGGCCGTCCTTCGTCTGGCTGCTCGTGCCGGCGCTCTGGTGGGGACTTCTCACCGGCACCGTTTCGTGGCTCAACTACCGGCACTACGGCGTTTTCACGACGTGCGAGTATCGGGTGGGAAGCTTTCAGGACGCTTATGGCGCGCTGGTACGCGTACGTCCGGAACACCCGATTCCGTTTGTGCCGGTCGCACGCGAGACACGGAAGCGTCTGTACCCGCTTAGCCCGGCCTTCGCGGAATTGCAGCCTTATCTCGAAGGGCAGTTGGGCGAAAACTGGGCCCGACTTTCCGCGCCGGTGACCGGTCTGGAGGCGGAGACTCACGAGATCGGCGGGGGTTGGTTCATGTGGGCTCTGCGCGATGCCGTCGCCCTCGCCGGCCACGCGAAGTCGGGCGGCGACGCCATGCGCTTTTACGGGCGCCTCGCGGAGGAGGTGAACGAGGCTTGCGACCGTGGACGGATCGCCGCGGATGGACGCCGCTCCGGATTCCTCCCACCGCTGTCGCGCCTCGATCTGCCGCTCGCGACGAAAACTGCCCTCGCGTCCGGGCGGATCTTTTGCACGCTCGCCGACATTTCTGTCGTCCCTCCTCCGAGCGTGGGGCCACCGGCAACGCTGGAGTTATTTCAAGCCCTGACGCGCGGGCGACTTTCACCGGTTGCCGATGGACCGCGCCTGCCGCGTCCCCAACGGCGGCTCGACCACGTGCGCGTGGCCATCCTGGCCGGCATCGCAGAAGTCTATCGCTGGTTGATCGTGCCCACCGGCGCGGCGGCCCTGGGCGCCTTCCTGTTCTTCAGCACGCAACAAATCTGGCGCTGGAAATTTTCCGCGCTGCTCGCGTTGAACTTTGGATTCCTGGCTGCGATCGGCTCCCTGCTCCTCATCGGCACGCTCGTTACGGTCACGTCCTTCCCGGCAAATCATCCCGGCAATTTCTCCGCCGCCTATCCGTTGTGGTTCGCGTTCCTCTTCACAGCCTGGGCGCAAGGTTTTGCCTCGTCCCAGCCGCCGCCGGCCTTAACCGAAAACGAAGCGCAAAACCTGCACCCAGAGCGAGGCGAGCAGCACGATCGCCGCGAGCGGGAGGGCGACGGCGAGCGCGACAAATGACCAGACGAAGACCTTGTCCGCGACCGTCGGCGCCGTGGGAACTTCGCCACTATGTTTTTCGAGGAGGGCGTAATTTCGGGCGAACGACTTGAACCAAAAAGAGAACGCATCGCCGACCACTGGAATCGCGCCGACCCCGGAATCGAGCAGGATGTTCAACGCCATGCGGGCCATGACGGTCTTGGGCACGCCGCGTTGGGCGGCGCGCACCATCGTCATCGCGCCCAGCGCCCCGTTCGCCCCGTCGCCGATCCCGGGGATCAGTCCAATGAGCGGATCCAGTCCGAAACGCCGCTGGGTCCCGGGCATCCGGAAAAGATTGTCCATCACGTAGGCGATGACGCCGAGCCACCGATCCCACGGGTGTTGCGACACCGCCGCTGCCCTTTCGGGCGGGAGGACTTCGAGATCGATGGTTTTGGCGGGAGGAGCTGACACGTGGAGTAAGACGCGCGAAGTGACGGGATGTTCAGCGTGGCTGTGTCGTGAATTGAAGGGCAGGGACATCGCCGTAGGATCATCCACCAGACCCGCTACAGCCTCTTCGATCACCAGGGCCCTTTTGCGCGCAATGCAGAGCGACATTACGAAACTAAACGTCGACGCGATCGTAAACGCGGCGAAAGCTTCCCTCTGGGCGGAGGCGTCGTCAATGGAGCCATTCACCGCGCCGCCGGCCCGGAACTCCTCGCAGAATGCCGCCTCTTGCAGGCCCTGCTGGGCTGAGGGAAAGCGGTCGTCAGCCCGGGATGCTGGCCAGCATTTGCGAATTCGTGGGCGATTTGCGCATGAAGGTGAGGAGCCGCTCGATCGCGTCGATCGGCTTCCCGCCGGCGAGGCCGCGGCGGATCACGTTGATCTTCTCCAACTCCCATTCGGCGAGGAGGAGTTCCTCGCGCCGGGTGCCAGATTGATAGATGTCCACCGCCGGGAAGATGCGCTGGTCGCTGATCGCCCGATCGAGGACGAGCTCCATGTTTCCCGTGCCCTTGAATTCCTGGAAGATCACGTCGTCCATCCGGCTGCCCGTCTGGATGAGTGCGGTGGCCATGATCGTGAGCGAGCCGGCTTCCTCGGTATTGCGTGCCGCGGCGAAAATCTTGCGAGGAATCTCCATCGCCCGGGCATCGATACCGCCCGACATCGTGCGGCCGCCGGTCTGCACATTGTTGAAGGCGCGTCCCACGCGGGTGATGGAGTCGAGCAGGATGAAGACATCCTTGCCGATTTCCACGAGGCGCTTGGCGCGTTCCATTGCGAGCGTGGCGATTTTCGTGTGGCTTTTGAGATCGCTGTCGTTCGAGCTCGCCATCAACTCGGCGGTGTGAATCGTGCGCTTGAATTCCGTCACCTCTTCCGGGCGCTCATCGACGAGCAGCACGATGAGATGAATCTCGGGATGATTCTTTTCCACCGCCTCGGCGATGTGGCGCAGGTAGGTGGTTTTACCCGTGCGCGGCGGCGCCACGAGCAGGCCGCGCTGGCCCTTGCCGATCGGCGCCATGAGATCCATGACGCGGGTCGTGTAGCGATCTGGCGTGGTCTCGAGCCGGATCCGTTTCTTCGGGTTTACGACGGTGAGTTCCTCGAAGTTCGGCACGTTGCGCTGCTCCTCGGGGTCCTTGTCGTGGATCGAGGTGAGCTTGTACATTTGCGGTCCGCGATTGCTCTTGCGGATCTCGCCCTTGATCCACATGCCGTCGCGGAGGTTGTATTTCCGGCACACTTCCGGCGTGACGAAGGTATCCAGCGGATGCTGGGCAAACTGCCGCTTGGTTTCGCGCAGAAATCCGAAGCCCTTTCCGGAAAGCTCGAGGATGCCCTCGGAATATTCGATCGGGGCGTTTGGGTCGCGCTCGGGCTCCTGGGTCGGGCCGCCGCGGAATTCGCGCTGGTCCCGGGACGGACGATCACCGCGTTCGCCCTGGGGCTGCCGCTGCTCCCGAAAATCCCCGGAGGAACCCGAGCCGTTTTCCCCTTGGGGGCCACGGTCGTTTTGTCCGCCGCGGTCGCCCTGGGGTCCGCGGTCACCCTGCTGCGGTCCGCGTTCGCCGCGATTGCGGTCGCGAAAGCGAAACTTGTCGAAGCGGCGCTGATATTGCCCGCCCTGTTGCTGCCCGCCGCCCTGTTGCGGCGCTTCCTGCCTTGCCGGCGCGTCGGAGGAGGCCGCACTGCGCATCGGGGGAGTCGCTTCGACTGTCGGCGCCTCGGGCTGGCGCTCGACCGTCGCTGCCGCCGCCGCAGTTTCTGCCGGCGGTGCGGGTGCGGCCGACGCCTGGGACAAGACCGACGCCTTCTCTTCCGTTCCTCCTGGCGCGGGGGCAGACGCGCTGGTCGTCTTGCGTCCGCGCTTCAGCTTGGTTTCAGGCGTGGGAGAGGGAGGTCCCGCGAGAGCGGTGACGATGGGCGCCTCGTTCTCGGGCGCCGCGGCGGTCTTGCGCGTCCGTGTGGGCTTCTTCGCGGGCGCCGCTTCGCTCTCCGGGCTGGCGGGGATGGCCGGCTCGGTTTTGGGCTTGCGCGTCCGTTTGGATTTCGCGTCGGACGCAGGTGCGTCGTGCGGCGGTTTGGTTTCGAGGGCTTCGGTCATGGGAAAAATGAGTTGGGGGAAATGGGGTGCCGGGGGAATCAAACGGAGGGGCGGGCGATGATTTCGTCCGAAATCTCGAGATTCAGGTGGACGTGTTACGCGTCGTCGTTGTCTTCGAAGGCGTCGTGCAGACGCATCACTTGCTGGGCGATGGCTTCGTCGTGCAGGGTGGCAAGTGTGGTGGGGAGGGAGGCGAGCTTTTGGGATTCGGGCGTGATGCCACCGGCGCGGAGGGCTTCCCCGACCGCGTAGAAGCGGTCCACCGGGGTGAGAATTTCGAAAGCGTCCCCGGTTTCGCTGGGCATGTTTTGGTCGCGGGCGCCCTGCATGGCGGCACGGAGGCGGATGTTGGCGCCGAGATCGCCGCCGCCGAGCTTGGCGGCGAGAGCGATCTCCTTGGAGAGGCGGCTAAAAAGCGCCCCCCGCTTCACGTCGAGCGGACCTTTGATCCGCTTGACCTTGGACCATTTACTGTGGCCGGCCATATGGAGAAACCAAAAAAATACAGACAAGTGCCCGTGGTGCGGGCGAATTAAGGCGAGCGGACAAGCCTCCCTGCTTTGCGGACTCCACCGGTTGGGACGGCGGCAGAAAGTCGAAAACGAATGACCCGTCAGCGGATGCGGGCCAGCCCGACGCAGCGGGCGGAGATCAAACCGTCCTCAATCAGACGCGAGGAGTCACGGTTTGTCAAACATGGATTCTGCCGGCACGGGGCGGATCGGCTGAATCCGCCCATTTCCGTCTATTTCTCAGGCTTCCGCCATCGCGAGGGAGCGATTGGCGGCGCGCTTGCGGGCGTTGGCGTCGAGGATCTTCTTCCGCAGCCGCAGGCTTTTCGGGGTCGCTTCCACGTATTCGTCCTCTGAGATGTACTCGAGCGAACGTTCCAGGCTCATGCGCACCGGAGCTTCGAGGGAAATGCCCTTGCCGTCGCCTTGGGAACGCATGTTCGTCAGGTGCTTCGTTTTGCACGGATTGACGATGATATCGTCCGGGCGGGTGTTTTCCCCTACGATCATTCCTTCGTAAATGACCTCGCCGGCACCGATGAAGAGCTTGCCGCGCTCCTGTGTGCTGCTGAGCGCATAGGCGGTGGAAGTGCCGTTTTCCATCGCCACCAGGACGCCGCGATTGCGGCTGGGAATCTCGCCCTTATGCGGGCCGTATTCCTTGAAGATGTGGCTCATGATGCCCATGCCCTTGGTCAGGTTGACGAGGTCGGTCTCGAACCCAATCAAGCCGCGGGTTGGGATCACGGCCTCGACGGCCACGTTCTTGGGATGATGCACCATGTTTGTCACCTCGCCTTTGCGGGTGGCAAGGGTCTGGAGCACATCGCCGAGGTTTTCGTTCGGCACATCCACGTAGAGTGTTTCATAAGGCTCCCACATGGCGCCGTCGTCCTGCTGCTGAAAGATGACTTCCGGCCGGGAAACGAGGAGCTCGAAGCCTTCGCGCCGCATTTGTTCGACGAGAATCGCGATCTGCATTTCCCCCCGGGCGCGCACTTCGAAATGGGCGGCACTCTCCGTGTCGTTGACCTGGATCGACACATTCTGGCGGGTCTCCCGGATGAGGCGCTCGCGCAGATGGCGGGCAGTGAGGAATTTTCCTTCCTGCCCGGCTCCGGGCGAGTCATTCACCAGGATGCCCATCGTGATCGTGGGCGGATCGATGTCCACGAAATGCAGGGCTTGCCGCTCCTCGGAATCCGTCAGCGTCTCCCCGATGAAAACATCCTCGAAGCCGCAGAGCCCGATGATATCGCCGGCCTGGGCGTGCTGCAGTTCGATCTTCTCCATGCCCTGATGGCCGAAGATCGCGGTGACGTTGGTGCGCTCGCGGCGACCGTCGCCATGGGCGCAGACGATGCTGTCGCCCACCCGGACCCGTCCGCTGATGATGCGCCCGTAGGCGATGCGGCCGAGATAGTCGCTGTAGTCGAGGTTCGACACCAGCATCTGGAAATACGTCTCCTTGGCCGTGGTCGGCGCCGGAATGTGCTGGATGATCGCATCGAAGAGCGGCACGAGATCGGTGCTCTCATCGGCCAGCTCCTTCTTGGCGAAGCCGTTTTTGGCGCTCGCGTAGATGGTGGGGAAGTCGAGCTGCGCGTCCGTCGCGTTCAACTCGAGGAAAAGTTCGAACACCATGTCGAGCACCTCGTGCGGACGGGCGTTCTCGCGGTCGATCTTGTTGATGACCACGATCGGCTTCGCGCCATTCTCCAGCGCTTTCTTGAGCACAAACTTCGTCTGGGCCTGCGGACCATCGTGGGCGTCCACGACCAGAAGCACCCCGTCCACCATTTTCATGATGCGCTCGACCTCGCCGCCGAAGTCGGCGTGGCCGGGCGTATCGACGATGTTGACGTGGTAATGCTTGTATTTGTAGGCCGCGTTCTTGGCCCGGATGGTGATGCCCTTTTCCCGCTCCAGGTCCATGGAGTCCATCATGCGCTCCGCGGTTTTCTGGTTGGCGCGGAAGGTGCCGCTCTGCCGAAGCAGTTGATCCACTAGGGTGGTCTTGCCATGATCGACGTGGGCGATGATGGCGATGTTACGAATTGTCTCCATGCGAAACGGGTGCTAGATGCGGCGACTGCAATGACGGTGGCTCACCCGCGACGTTCGCGGGTCAAAATTTTCCTCGTCCCCACCGGACCAAGGAATACCCAAGCGAGCCATCGACCACTCCCTCACCCCTTATGGGCAAGCAATACAACAAGGTTATAAAGAAGAAGCGTCGGATGTCCTACTTGGATCGGAAAGATGCCGCGCGAAAGGTCGTGGTCAAGGCAACTCCGAAGCCGGCTCCCGTGGCCAGCGCCCCGGCGAAGCCGAAAACCAAGAAAGCGGAAGTCGCTCCCGCCCCGGCCGCGTAACTCCGGAAAGCTCGAAACTCGAAGCGCGGCAGACGGTTTTCTCCGCTTCCTTCGGGTTTCGAGCGGGGAAGATCGTGTCTACCTTCCAAGGTGGACTATCTCCTCGTCGACGGCCACAGCGTGATCTTCGGCTGGCCTGAATTGCGGGCCATGCACGCGCGCAGTTCGCTCGCGGCGCGGGAGGAACTCGTTAAGCAGCTGACGGCTTACCAGGACGCCAGCGGCACCCACGTGGTGGTGGTGTTCGACGGCAAGGGCGGACGGGTCAATGAGGTTACCGAGGCTGGGGGCATCCAGGTGTTTTATTCCTCCAACCGACATACGGCCGATGACCTCGTCGAACGCCTGGCGGCAAAATATGCGGCCACCAAGTCCATGACCGTGGCCACGTCGGACGCCATGGAACGGCAGACGGCCTACTCCTTTGGGGCCGATACGATCTCCGTCGACACGCTCCGGGAATGGCTCGCCGACGCAGAAAAGGACTTCGCCCGACGGCTGAAGACGATTCGTCGAGCCGCGCGGTAGCGCGATTTTAGTCCCCAGCTCCTTACAGATCGCGCAGCGCTTCCGCCGGGTCGATCCGCGCCGCTCGCCGGGTGGGACGAATACACGCGAGCCAGGCGGCGCCCAGCGTCACTCCCGCAGCGCCCATCACGCAGAGACACGGAGCGAGCAGGCCCCGTGAGGTTCCCGGCACGATCGGGAAGACAAGCAAAAATAGCGGCAACCCCAGGAAAATGCCGTTTCGCGTCAGCGCCAAGGCCTCGCCTCGAATAAGGCGTGCAGTTTGTTGCGCATCTGCTCCGAGCGCCATGCGGAGGCCAATCTCAGGCGTCCGAAGTTGAACTTGCAATGACATCACTTGACTCACCGCAAAAACGCTCAGAACTCCGGCGAAAAGCCCTGCACCACTCGCTAACGACAGGGTGAGGCGTTGAATGGCTGCATCCGATTCGCGCCGGTGGTCCGTCGGCATCGCCGTGGCCGACGTCGCTGCCGGGAGCAGAGCCTTGGGGCCAGGCCGAAGCCGTTCCCATCCCGCAAACAGCAGCATGGTTAGCAGAAAGAAGGCACCGGCCACTTGGAAAACTGCGAGGCGACGTGCAACGCGACTCGGACGCCCAGGGATGCGAGAGAGGCTTCCGCTGCGTAGCAACTCCGCCAACCGGAGATCACTCGTGATTTGCCACGATGGCACGGCGATGAGCGGCAGCATCGCCATCATGAGAGCGAGCGGCCAAAGGAGGTAGGGCATTCCGAAACCATCGTCGCCTGAGATTGTGAGGTACTCCGATGAGATGGATGCGGAGAGCAGTGGGGGCACCGCAAAAACCGCGGTCAGGGACAGGATAAAAGCGCCTGCCGTCAGGAGTTGGAATTCGGTATCGAGTTCGCGGAGGAGTTCGCCTCGACCGGCACCGAGGGCTGCGCGTGTCGCCAGTTCGGTTCGACGGGCGCTGGCGCGCGAAAGGAAGATCCCGGCTGCCGCAGCTAGTGCCACCACGCATGCCCCGACCGTCGAGACCAGCGCCAGCAAAATACCGGCGACGCGATCCCCCAGCCACCAATTGAGCAGAGGCTCAGCGACAATCCTCGGCGCTTCCGTCTGTGTCGCCGCGGGTTCGAGGAGGAGTCGCTGCACGTCGCTCGCGTTCCAGCGCGCGACCAAAACCGGCTGCAGAAATGCGATCAAGGCTCGGGGCTTCGAGGGCTTCGAAATTCGCATTAGTCCCACTCCCCGGAACGTCGAATCGAACGGATGCTGCGGAAGGACTGACAGCACGTCAGCATTGTGGAGCCGCGTGATCCCCTCGGGGAGCACCCCAATTACCCGATGGGGTATTCCGTCCAGGGAAAGCGAGCGGCCGACGATCGAGCTGTCGCCGCCCAGTTGTCGTCGGATGAACCGCTGTCCGACCAGAATCGGTGGGGGTGCACCCGCCTGAACGTATGCATCCGACACGCGGAAGTCGCGACCGGCGACCGGGAACGCCGTCAGCACATACAGGTAATTCCAGGAGACGGCCAAGGCGCGCGCGTGAAGAACCGGCCCGGTTTCATGCGCACGGATTGCGACTGGGCGATCTTTCACGCCCATCACCGCGAATGCTGCGGAAGGCAGGGCCTTCTCCACTCGCTCGAGTTGCGTGGCCGAAAGACCCACCTCTCCATCTTCCTGATGCAGGCAGATCAGCTCCCAAATCCTAAGCTGCAGGTCGTCGGTGTGGAGCGCCGCATGCAGGAGCACGCTGATGCAGAGCACGAGCAGGAAGCTGCCTCCCGCCAACGCGAAGATGCTGAGCGAGTGCCCAGGCGTACGCCGGATCGACTTGAGAGCGCGCAGCGAGTCCCGCATGCGACCGCGCGAGACGATACGCAAGTAGTTGAAGACCGCGGACATGATCGACCATGCAAGCGGGCTTGGGTCCCAATCACAAGCTGGACGTAGCCGCCGTTGGGCGATTCCCGGTGACAGGAGAACCCTGCCGGAAAATTCAGAGCGCTCTCACCCCTCCCACTTCGCCCACCCGAGCAAGAGCCAGCCGGCGAGGAAGGCCACGCCCCCGAAGGGAGTGATCGCGCCGAGCCAAAGAATCCCCGTGAGTGCGAGGACGTAGAGACTGCCGCTGAAAAGGACGACTCCCGTCAGGAAACTCAGCCAGGCGGCGAAGGGGAACGGACGCATCCGCGTTGCCACGAGCATCGCAAGGACGTGGAAAAACTGGTACAGGACGCCGGTCTGATAGCCGCGGAGAAGGCGCTCCGTGAGCCTGCCTTCGAGCCCGTGCGCACCAAATGCGCCCAGCGCCACCGCCAGAAAACCGAGCAGGCAGGTGACGCGGAAGGCGGTGCGGGCGGTCATTCCGCAGCATGGCGCGTCAATCGCGCCGCCTCAAGATGCGGACGAGTTCGCGCTTTTCCCGGCCCGCGAAAGCGTGCTCGGGCACCCATTCTTTTTCGACTTCGAACGCCGCGCCGAAGAGTTCGTCGAGTTGCTCCACCCGCACGCCGAAGGGCGGACCCTTGTCGTCGTCGTTGTACTCGCCCTCGTATTGCCGCGGGTTGAGGTAAAAAATTGCGAAGATCCGTCCTCCTGGACGCAGGGCCGCTTGTGCGCCGCGCACGTAGTCGGGCCGCAGGGTCGGATCGATGGCGCAGAAGCAGGTGTGTTCGACGATCCAGTCGAAGGCGCTCCGCAGCGGGCCGGGAAGGGCAAGGAAATCGCCGACGAGATAGCTTTCGGCTCCGTGGCGCGGGAACTCCGCATTCGCCTGGATCGCGCCTGGGGCCAGATCGAGACCCACCACGCGCGCCGCCGCGGAAGCGGCGGCGAGAGCGCGGACCTCATAGCCCCGCCCGCATCCCGGCACCAGCACGTCTCCGGCGATGGAATCGCGGGCGAGGAAATCGAGCAAGGGCGGCGCGGCCTCGCCTTTGTCCCAGGGCGTGTCGAGGGCGGCGTAGGCAGCCTCCCAATCGTAGGGTGCAGACATCATTCAGGGCGGCGTGGGGTTGCCGGTTCGCCACCCCCAAAATAGGAGCCAGCCCGCTGGGAAAGATAAGAGAGGAGGAGCGGACGAACGAGGGGAAACACCCACCGCCCCAACGCGAGAACGGCCGCGAGGGCGGCGCCGCCCCGGGCGACCTTTTGCTCCACCGGAACCGCGCGGGCCGGACCGTATTTCGTCGTTAGATTCTCCCAGAGGCCGGAAGGCGGAGGCAATGCGCGGCGCGGGCGCAGGAGAACCCAGGTGATCCCGCCGACCGCCGCCGCGGCGCCCAGCCAAGGCCACGGATTCGAGCGAATCGACGACTTCACGCGCGTGGCCACGTCGAGGCTGGCGCGAAGCGACTCGACGTTCCGCGTCATGGCGCTGCGCGCCCGGGCGATTTCCGCGGCGAGCTGGCGTTTGCGTTCGGCGTTGCTCATCGGCGCGGGGAGTCTGTGGCGGAGGTGGAGAGATCGCGATTGAGCCAATCGCGGTCCTTGCGCAGCTCCGCGAGCGATTCGGTAAAGGCGGGCGTGGCGAGCCGGGTCTTGATGCTGAAGGCGCAAAAGACGGCGACGGCCAGATGGGCGGCGCCGAAGGCGGCGGTCACCGTGACCCAACTCCAGCCGGTCCCGGCTTGCACCAGAAAGGCCAAGCCGAGGACGAGGAAGAAATAGCCAAAAACGAGGCCGATCAACGCCACCACGGCGAGGACGAGGACGCGGAGATAGTTTGCCGCCGCCTCACGGGACTCGAGGCCGAGGAGTTCGAGGCGCGCGGAAAGCGAGCCGACCAGCGAGCCGGCGAGCAGGCGCACGCTTTCGACAAGCCCGGGCGGCGCCGCGGTGGCGGGGACGCGGCGGGTCGGGGCATCCACTCGTGGGGCGGTTGCGCGGTTTAGCGCCGGAAGAGAACTCCGAGGACAAAGCCAACGCCGACCGCCGTCAGAACGGCGCGCATGGGATTCTCGCGAATATAGGTTTCGCTCTCGTCCTGGAAGGTGCGGGCCCGCTCCCGGGCGGTGGTGTAATAATCGCCGGCGGAATCGCGCCATTCATTGGCCCGGGCTTGGGCGGCGGTGCGAAACTCGGCGGCCTTGGCCTGGGCGGCCTCGCGCAATTCTTGCGCCTTGGCGGTGGCCGTCTCGCGCAGTTCCTGCGCCTTGGCGGTCGCGGCCGCCTTCATTTCTTCAGCGGCGCGTTTGACATGCGCCTTGCCGGTCTCAAAACGACTTTGCGCTTCGTTGTTGGATTCGTCGGGAGTGTTTGCTTCGGGATTCATGGCGTGAGGTGTGACGGGTGGAAAGGCGGGACCGTTCAAAGTCGCATTTGGCCTGGATTACTTCTCGCGGAAGGTGATCCGCGCTTTGCTGAGGTCGTAGGGCGAGAGCTCGAGGGTGACTTTGTCGCCTGGGACAATGCGAATGAAATGCTTGCGCATCTTGCCCGAGATATGAGCCAGGACAAGGCGCCCACCGGGCATCTCCACCCGGAACATCGTGCCGGGAAGCACTTCCTTGACAGTTCCTACGGCGGAGATCGCGTCTTCTTTTTCCGACATTGACGCCGACTGTGCCTAGCACCCCGATTTTGGCAATGGCCGATCACGTTCCCGGCGCGGGAAGACGAAGCGTGTAGGCATCCATCCGGGCGAGGAATTCGGCGAAGGTAGGAGTGGCATCCCCCGGCGGCCGCCCCGGCTGCCACAGCGACGAAGGCCGCGCCGCGGGCGCACGCGAGCTGCGATGGGAGTTCTTCCTCCGCATCTTTTCCTCCCGCAATCTTTCCGCCTTGGCCTCGTGCCGGGTCTGGCCGTGGGCGCGCGCTTCCAGCTCCTCGACGAGGAGCCGGCGCGCGAAGAATCGGTTCATCCCCTGGCTCCATTCGCGCTGGGAGCGCACGCGGATACCGGTGGGCCGATGGAGCAAATGGACCCCATTCATTCCGCCGCCGACGCGGAAATACTCCTCGGCGAGCTGCGGCTCGGCCAAGGAGAGGGCTGACATGCGACGCAGGAGTTCCTCCTGCTTTTGCGGCGACACTGGGAAGCGCGGCATAAATCACCGGCGGGAGCCGGAGCCGCGCACAGACGAATTACTTCGGCGCATCATGTAGTCGATGGACGGTACTGAGCGCCCCCGGCTTCACCGGCGCAAGGAAAATTCATCGTGTGCCAAATATTTTGCCGCGGCGCGGCCGGGCGGGAAGGCCCGAAGCGGGAGGATTCAAGAATCACGAATCAAGGGCCAAGGGGATCCAGGAGAGAAAGGTTCAAGAGTCTGGAATCGCCTGTCCGTGCGCACCGGCTCGTTCATCTTCCCTTATTCCTTATCTCCTCTTGAGCCTCGATTCCTATGCCGCCGCCGGCGTGGCGTCCGCGGCCTTCTCCGAATCCGACTCCCTCTCCTCCTCGGGTACCGACGCTGCGTTCACGAACAGATTCGTCAAAAGCTCCAGCCGTCCGTCCGCGTGCTCCACGATCGCGGAACAGCTTTCCACGAAATCGCCCGAATTGTAGTACATCGTATCCCCGATCTGCCGGACCGCCGGCGAATGGATGTGGCCGCAGAGCACCCCATCCACCTTGTAGTCCTGGGAGTAGCGCACGATCGCGGATTCAAAGGAACCGATGAAGTTCACGGCGTTCTTCACGCTCTTTTTCACGTAGGCGCTCAGCGACCAGTAGCCCGCGCCAAAACGCCGCCGGAACCAGTTCACGAGCGGGTTGAGCCGCAGCAGGAAAGTGTACCCGACATCCCCCACATAGGCGAGCCAGCGATGGTTCTGCACCACGGTGTCGGTCTCGTGCCCGTGCATGACGAAAATCCGGCGTCCGTCGGCGGTCTCGTGAATCGCATTTGCGACAATGGAAATGCTGCCATACTCACCGAGAAAGCCCGAGACGAGTTCATCGTGATTTCCGGGAATGTAGATGAGCTTGGAGCCCTTGCGGCCCTTGCGGAGGATTTTCTGGATCACATCGTTGTGCGACTGCGGCCAGTAGATGCCGCGGCGCAGCGCCCAGATGTCGATGAGATCGCCGACGAGATAGAGGGTGTCGAACTCCGTC
>JBBRQH010000038.1:0-48984 GCA_038226705.1 Chthoniobacterales bacterium
AACATGAAGCGTTGGTCGACTTCCTCCCTTGAGGAGATTTTTCGGGCGGACTTCATGGCGCAACGTAGCCCGGAACCAGCATCTGGAAATGCGCTTGATTGCGCCACAGTGGCACATCTCGATTTGTCTCTCCATCGGTCCGTTTGAGCCATATCGGCGCAGTTAGGTGACCCGTGGAGGTCGAATGATGATTGTGCATTTAATCACTAAAACATTACAAATTAGGAGGTTACGATTCGAAATGGCCATTCGAAACACGCGTGGCACGCGCCAAGCTTAAGGGAATGTATCCGATCGAAGTGTCGGATCCAATCCAAGAACTTCAACCAAAGACTATGAACCTCATTCGTTACCAGACACCTTGTGCCACGCTTACCCCGTTCGGCCGTTTTCACACGGTCGCGAACGAAATGACGCGGCTCTTTGACCTTCCCTTTTTCGGGCGCGGCGCGCGATTTGCGCCGGCCGGCTGGGTTCCCGCCTTCGACGTTTACGAAGAACAGGACGCGCTGATCGTGCGGGCCGAGTTGCCTGGTCTGAAGAAGGATCAAATCCAGCTTACTCTCGAGGACGACACGCTTACGGTCGCAGGCGAGCGCAAGCAGGAGACCGATGCGCAGGAGAAGGATCATCTCCGCCGCGAGCGGATCTTCGGGCGCTTCGAGCGCACCGTGGCACTGCCCTTTGCGGTGAAGGCGGGAGAAGTGAAGGCTGTCTTCGAAGACGGCGTTCTCACGATCACCCTGCCGAAGGCGGATGAGGCCAAGCCCCGCACCATCGCGATCGCCTAACTCCTTTCAATTTGCGTCGGCCGCCGCGTTCGTCGGCGGGCGCTCTTAAAAACCCGGTGGCTGAGGTTTCGGCTCGGCTGCCGGGTGGAATTTCCCCAACCCAACCGAATCCCTTTATTTCCATGCAAACTGCTGAAGCTCCGACCTTGGCCGCGGCGAAAAATGCCGTCGCGCCGCATCCCAACACCCTTCGTCCCCCGGCAACGATCACCGCGAACGAGGACGGCTACGTCCTCACGCTCGATCTTCCCGGCGTGCGGAAGGAAGATCTCCACATCGCGTTTGATAACGCCGAGCTGACCATCAGCGGACGGCGTTCGCACTATCCGGAGAAGGCGAAACTCGTCTTCCGCGAGTCGGTCGACGGCGAATTTCGCCGCGTCTTCAAGCTCGACCCGGCGATCGACGCGACGCGGATTACCGCCTGTTTCGAGGATGGAGTGCTCGCGCTTGCGCTGCCGAAGGCTGAGCAAGCCAAGCCGCGGCGGATCGAGATCCACGCGTAAATTGGTGGACTGCTTCGCGCCAGGCGAAGCAACTCTTTGATGGGGTGCGGAGGAGTGGCCCTCGGGCTCTCCTCCGGCCCCTTTTTTTCCTTCAGGCGGCGAAGGCTCAGTGACCTCTGGGCGGCCCATTTGGAGTTTTTGCGAGTTTCGAGTTTCGACATGTGACTTTCGCTGCTACGCAGGGGGCCCAATGGCTGCCAAAACTGCTCCCGCCGAAGAAAAAATCACCCCGGCCAAGACCAATAAGAACCTGGATCTGGCGATTCAGCAGATCGCGAAAGATTACGGCGACGGCGCGATCATGCGCCTGGGCGACAAGACCAACATGAAGGTCGAGTCGATCCCGACCGGCAACATTCTCATCGACCGCGCGCTCGGTTGTGGCGGTTTCCCAAAAGGGCGAATCGTGGAAGTCTTCGGTCCGGAGTCCTCGGGCAAGACGACCCTGACGCTGACGGTAATTGCGCAGGCGCAGAAGCGCGGCGGGCTCGCCGCTTTCATCGACGTCGAGCACGCGCTCGATCCGCAATACGCCCGCAAGCTCGGGGTGAATGTGAACGACCTGCTTGTTTCCCAGCCAAGTTCCGGGGAAGAAGCCCTGCGGATTTGCGAGACGCTGGTGCGCTCGAATGCGCTGGACGTCATCGTCCTCGATTCCGTGGCGGCCCTGGTGACGAAGGCGGAACTCGAAGGCGAGATCGGTGACACCACGGTGGGCGCACAGGCCCGATTGATGAGTGCCGCGCTCCGGAAGCTGACCGCCCTCATTTCCAAGGCGCACACCATCGTGATTTTCACCAATCAGATCCGGGAGAAAATCGGCGTGATGTTTGGCAACCCCGAGACCACCCCCGGCGGCAAGGCGCTCAAGTTTTACTCCAGTGTACGCGTGGACATTCGCCGCATCGGCCAGATCAAACACGCCGATGGCGTGGTGATCGGCAATCGCACGAAGGTGAAGATCGTGAAGAACAAGGTCGCGCCACCGTTTACGGAAGCGGAGTTCGACATCATGTACAACGAGGGAATCTCTGCGACCGGATCGCTGCTCGACCTAGCCCTCGAGAAGAACATCATCGAAAAGCGGGGCAGTTGGATGAGCTACAAGGGCAGCCAGTTGGCCCAAGGGCGCGACGCCGCCAAGGAACTGCTCAAGAAGGATGCCGCGCTCTACGCAGAGATCGAGGCCGCCGTGTTGGCGACCCTCGTCAAGGCGCAGGACGAATAGGGAGACCGCGTCCGGCAGCCAAATTCATTGGTGCGCGGCTAAACTCGCGTTCGCTGCGGCCTCGTCGCCCCCGGGGTGGTGCAGCGCCGACCGCCTGGCTGGTAAAGTACGCAGTTCCGCTGAGGCTTGGACGCGCCGGGGTACCATTTTCCGGTTGCGATCTGCGCCCGCGCAGCCATAGCACGGCGCCGGGACGAGGCTTGTTTATTCCCATCGTTCTGACCGCCGGGGTTCCCTCCGCCTCGTGCACGTCCGCAGCAAAACGACCAACTCCAATCCAGCGCACGCATGCACAAGACACGTACACCCGCCGACATTTCGGCGCTCATCAAAGAACAGGGGATCAAGCTGATCGACTTCAAGTTCTGCGACATCCTCGGTACCTGGCAGCACTTCACCACTACCCTGACCGAGTACAACGAGGACCTCTTCACGGAGGGTCTCGGCTTCGACGGCTCTTCCATCCGGGGCTGGAAGGCGATCAACAATTCCGACATGCTCGTGGTTCCGGATCCGAGCACGGCCTGGGTGGATATCTTCAATGCCGAGCCGACCCTGAGCTTCATTTGCGACATCGTTGACCCCATTACAAAAGAACCCTACGACCGGGATCCTCGCGGCATCGCGGGAAAGGCGGAGGCTTTTCTAAAGGGCACCGGCATCGCAGATACGGCGTTCTTTGGCCCCGAGGCGGAGTTCTTCATCTTCGACGATGTCCGCTATTCCTACACCGGGAACAGTTCGATGCACTCGGTGGACAGCATCGAGGCGCATTGGAACTCCGGCCGTGAAGAAAGCCCGAATCTCGGCTACAAGATCCGGCCGAAGGAAGGCTATTTCCCGGTCGCACCCACGGATACCCAGCAGGATATCCGCAATGAGATGTGCCTCGAGATGGAAAAGTGCGGCATTCCGATCGAGCGCCAGCATCACGAGGTGGCGACGGCGGGCCAGGCCGAGATCGACATCCGCTTCGCGCCGCTCAAGCAGATGGGCGACTGGATCATGTACTACAAGTACATCGTCCGGAATGTTGCGGCCCGGCACGGCAAGTCCGTGACATTCATGCCGAAGCCGCTCTTCGGCGACAACGGCTCGGGCATGCACACCCACATGTCGCTCTGGAAGGACGGCAAGCCGCTCTTTTTCGGCGACAAATATGCGCAACTCTCGGAGATGGCGCTCTTCTACATTGGGGGCGTGCTCAAGCATGCGCGCGCGCTCTGCGCGCTCTGCAATCCGACCACGAACAGCTACAAGCGGCTCGTGCCGGGCTACGAAGCCCCGGTCAACATGGCCTACAGCGCGCGCAACCGCTCCGCTTCGATTCGCATCCCGACCTATTCGTCGAGTCCGAAGGCCAAGCGGATCGAGTTTCGCACCCCTGATCCCGCGGCCAACATCTATCTCTGCAGTGCGGCGCTGCTGATGGCGGGACTCGACGGCGTCCTGAATCGCATCGATCCGGGCGACCCGCTCGACAAGAATCTCTACGACCTGCCACCGGAGGAGTTGGCCAAGGTTCCCAGTGCCCCGGATTCATTGCTCGGCGCCCTCGAGGCCCTGGAAATGGATCACGAATTCCTGCTCAAAGGAGATGTCTTCACCAAGGATTTCATCGAGAATTTCATCGAGATGAAGAAGAAGGAATACGATGCGATCCGCTTGCGGCCGCATCCGTACGAGTTCTCGATGTATTACGACGTTTAGTCCGCCTTCGGCGCTCCTCCGCATCTGCCAAAGCCCCGGCCCCGCGCCGGGGCTTTTTGCGTGCTTGCTCGACGGTTTGACGGCCAGAGTCTTGAGCCGGGCCAGGCTCTTCTCGAAATCGCCGCCCACCCGCTACTGTTTACCCCGGCGTGAGATCGCGCAGAGTCCCGTCTGCATTCGCGACTTTTCCGCCCCAGCCCAGAATTTTTGCCTTGGAGCCGGCGGCCTCGGCTTCGGCGATCTGGCCGTTTCGCACGTAGAAAAGGGACAGGCTCGACCAGGCGAGCTGGTCATTGGGCGCGAGCTTCACCGATTGCAGTCCTGCTTCGATGGCCTCGGGATAACGGCCGACTTTCATCAGCGCCATGCCGAGCGCATGCCAGCCATCGAAAAAGGCGGGATCAAGCGTCACGCACTCCCGGTAACACGCCGCCGCCTCCTCCAACTCGCCCAGGGCAAGATGGGTGTGGCCTTCGTCGAAGACAATTTCGAGCTCTTCATTCATGGCCTGCGCTCCGTCCTGCGACGGAATGCTCAGTTCCGCAGCTCGACCATTTGGTTGAGGCCGGCGGCGTCGCGATTGGCGCTCAACCACTCGTGCATGGCGAGCTGGCGTTTGCGCGCCCGCAGGCTGGACGCCATGCCCTCGCGCATGGTCTCGAATTTCTTTTCATCCGCTGGCGTGCGGTTGCCCACAAAGACAATCACGGAACCATCAGCCGTTTTGGCCGGCTTGCTGAGCTGGCCGTCGGCCAGGTCCAGAGTCGCTTCCACGACGTTTCGGGCATCGGGGGACTCGATGTTCGGCTCGTTGAGGGAAAACGTCGGGTAGCGATCCGCTTTCAGTCCCACGGACTCACAGGCCTCGGCGAAATTCTTCCCCGCCTTCATCGCCTCGACGATACGCCCGCGGCTTTCGCCTGCTTTCAGGTCCATCGCGATCCGGCCGCGCTCTTCCTGCAGTTGCTTGACGATCAGCGGCTTCGCTTCCTCGAGCGTGAGCGGCCGTTCGGGCGTCCAAGCCGCCAGGGCCAGGAAATGAAACGTGTCGGCGCCTTGCAGCACATCGCTGCCCGGATTTTCCGGGTTGAGCGCCATGGCGGCTTGGGTGAAGCCCGCAATGCCGCCTTCCGGCAGCCGGGCAAGGCTTTCGCTGTCGCTGAACTCCGGCGTTTCCTTCACCTTGTCGGTCAGTTCCAGTTTACCCGCGATTTGATCGAAGCTTGCGCCGGATTCGAGCATCCCTTGCGAGAGCGCTTCCATCTTGTCCGCAATCTTCTGCAGCGCTTCACGCCGCGGCGGGCCGGTCAGCTTCTTCTCGTCCTCGGTCAGGGCAAGCGTGACATACTTCACTTTGCGGACGGCGGGCTTTTTGAATCCGTCTTTCTTCTTCGGATCTTCAAAGATCGCCTTGATCTCGTCGTCGGTCACCGTCACGAGCGCGACGAAATCGGCGAGCTTCAGGCGGGTTACCTGAGCCTCGACCCTGGTATTGGCGAAATCGAACAGCTCCTTCACTTCGGCCGGAGCCACGACGGCGGCGGATTCGATCATCTGGCGGATGCGTCCGATCTGCAGGTCCAGTCGAACCACATCCTCGAGTTGCTTCTGGCCGAACCCGCGCGAGGCGAGCTTCTCCCCGAGGAAGGTGGCGAGCTTGGTCGGATCGAATTGGCCCGCGGTCTGGAAAGCCGGCAGGCGCTTGATCGTCTCGGTAATCTCCGACTCCGCCGGCATGACCCCCATGCGCGCCGCCTCATGCTCGATCACCACAATGTTCCAGGCGAAGTTCTGCTGTTCGGCAATTTCGTTGTTCGTCAGATTAGTGAGCCCGAGCCCAAAGCCGAGTTCCACTTTGCGCCGGATCCGATCGATCTCCGGCAGGGTGATGGAACGGCCATACATTTGCGCCACGCGACCCTGGTCGAGCTTCTGCAGTTCGGTGCGGTTAAAGAACCAGATAAACGAAATGATGACGAGCGCGGCGATGACGATCATCAGCCAGCGCTGGTTTTTGCGGAAAGTTTCGAGCACCATAAGAGGAAAAGGGCCGACTAAGGTGCGGAGAAAGCCTCCCGGGTCAAACTCTTGCGTGCACGCCGGGAAACTCGGCCCGTGCGGCCTGCGCGCGGCAAATCGCGGATTGAATTCCCCCGCTCGTCATCTGCAATCGGCAAGCCTTAGGTCCGGAAGAGGATTTCTTCCCGGTTGAACATGCGGGTCACGAAGGCACAGGCGATGGCGGCGTAGACGCAGGTGGAGAGAAAGATCACCGCCAGCATCGCCCAGGGGTAAGTTCCGGTGAAGACCTCCTTGCTCGCCAGGCTGACATTGAGGATCGGGACGAGCGCGAGCTTCCAGGTGAGATCCACCCCGGGCAGGAAGGCGCCCATGGCCGGCAGGACCACGACCATCACCATGGGGCCGGCGTAACTTTGCGCCTCCTTGAAGCTGCGCGCGAACGTGCCCACGGAAACGAGCACGGCGCTGAAGAGAATCGCCAGGGGTACGAGCATGCCGATCACCGCGAGCACCGCGGCGGGGGCGATGGTGAAATCGCCCAGCGGCATCTCTTTTGCGATGCCGAAGCCTCCCTTCGTGAGCAGGTACATCCCGGTCATGGAGGCGACCGAGAAACCCGCTGCCGCCAGCGAGGCGGTGAGCACGACGAGAAACTTCCCCAACACCAGTTGCCCGCGCCGGACGGGAGAGGACAGGATCGTCTCCATCGTGCCGCGTTCCTTTTCTCCCGCGGTGAGGTCGAGCGCCGGATACATCGCCCCGGTGAAGCAAAGCAGGATGATTACGTAGGGCAGGATTGAGCCCACGATGTTGCCCCCGACTTTTTCCGGCGGGGCGACGTTCTGGCGGCGGGTTTCCAGCGGACGAGCGAATTGCACGGGCAGGCCGTGCTCGGCCAGCCGGCCGGCGAGAGCGCGATCCCGGTAATCGCGGAAAAATTTCTCCAGCGCATTGGCTGCAAATCCCGAGCGCAGCTCCCCTTCATAGTGGTAGATCTTTACCATGACGGTGCCGTCCGCCGCCGCGAGGCGGGCATCGAAATCATCCGGGATCTCCACCGCCGCCCGCAGGGCCTTGTCGCCGATGCGCTTGGCATGGTCCGGAGTTTCGGGCACGAGTTTCAGTTTCTTGTCCGCCTCCAGAGCGGCGCGCACTTTGGGCGAATCCTTGGCCCCCAGCACCATCACTTCGGGCGCCTGGGCCATGGCGTCCTGCACCAACTTTCCCGCCACAGTGCCGAATCCCAGCATGATGAGCGGGATCACCAGCATCGGCACGACGATCATGGAGATGATCGTGCGCCGATCGCGCAGGATATCGGTCAACTCCTTCGCATAGACGGCGTAAACGGGGCTCATGATGTTGCCTTTGCCAGGTCGGACGAGACTCCCCCGCGAGCGACGATCGCGACGAACGCATCCTCCAGGTCGCCCTTGGGCGCATGCTCTTCGAGCAACTCCGCCGGAGTGCCTTCGGCGAGCAGTCGTCCATCGTGGATCAAGCCGATGCGGTCGCAGAGCTTGTGCGCCTCGCTCATGATGTGGGTCGAGTAAATCACCGCCTTGCCCCGGGTGCGGCATTCGCGCACGAACTCCACGATGGTGCGCGCCGCCATCACATCCAGCCCAAGCGTTGGTTCGTCGAAGATCATCACCGGCGGATCGTGCACCAGCGTGCGCGCAATCGAGACCTTTTGCTTCTGCCCGGTCGAGAGCTTCTCGCACCGGCGATCGCGAAACTCGACCATGTCGAGCCGCTCAAAGATGGCGTCGGCGCGCTTGCGGATGTCCGGCTCGTTCAACCCGTAGAGCCGGCCGAAATACTGCACCATCTCGAACGCGGTCAGCCGGCCGTAGAGCGCCGTGGCGGTGGAAAGAAAACCAAGCGAAGACCGCGCTCGCTCTGGGTCGCGCGCCACGTCCGACCCTGCGATGGAGGCGCTGCCGGAGGTCGGCCGCAGCATCGTCGCGAGCATGCGCATGGTCGTTGTCTTGCCCGCGCCGTTCGCCCCGAGCAGGCCGTAGATTTGCCCGGCGCCCACGGTGAAGCTCACCTCGTTTACCGCGATCACACTTTTCTTCTTGTCCTTGAATATCTTGGTCAGCGCGCGGGCTTCGATCACACGCCGACCTTCGCAGTGGGCGGCCGGGCGGAGCAACGGGTTTTTCTTGCCGGTTTCAGCCGCGACAGCCCAATGTTTGGCAGCCCTCATGAAACTCCGAATTTTCCCCTGCCTGCTGGCCTTCGGCTTCCTCGCCGCCTCCGCCTGTTTCGCGCCGCTCCAAGCCGAAGTTACCGAGCTTCGGATCACCAAACAACCGAGCATCATCTACTGGCCATTGGTCCTGATGGAGGAAAAACACCTGGTCGAAAAGCACGCGAAAGCGGCGGGTCTGCCCGAGCTCAAGGTGGAATGGGTCAAGCTCGGCGGCGGCGGGGCCGCGACCGATGCCCTGCTCTCCGGGAGTGTGGAACTGGTCACCAGCGGGGTCGGCAATCTGCTCACCCTGTGGGATAAAACGAAAGGCGACGTCAAAGCGGTCACCGCTGCCGGAGCTGTGCCCTTGATCCTCTTCAGCCGGAATCCGGCCGTGAAATCGATCCGCGATTTCACGGAAAACGACAAGATCGCGGTGCCGACCGTAAAGGTCTCCACCCAGGCGACCATCCTCCAGATGGCCTGTGAGAAGGAATTTGGGCCGGAAGGCCGCAACAAGCTCGATGCCCTGACCATGACGATGGCGCATCCGGATGCCGCCATCGCGCTCGGCAACGCGGGGCATGAGCTCAATGCGCACTTTTCCGCGCCGCCTTACCAGTACGCGCAGGGCCGGGATCCCAAACTGCACGCCGTGCTGAGCTCCGCCGACGTGATCGGCGGCCCGCTCACCAACGCCATCGTCTTCGGCACCACGAAATTTCACGATCAGAATCCGAAGGTGATCGCAGCCTTCATCGCGGCGCTGAACGAGGCGAACGCCATGATCGCCGCAGATCCGCGCGCCGCGGCGGAAGTCTATCTGACGACCACGAAGGAAAAATTCACGCCCGACCAGATTGTCGAGATGATGAAGGCCCCGGCGACCGAGTTCACCACCACTCCGCGAAACACGATGAAGTTCGCCGAGTTCATGCTCAAAGTCGGCTCGATCAAGACCAAGCCCGCGAGCTGGAAGGATTACTTCTTCGCCGAATCGCACGGGCTGCCGGGCAGCTAGGTTAGTCCCCGCGCAGAAACCCCGTCAGCGGACTCGTCGCGCTGGCGGCTTCGAGTCGGAAGCCGAGTCCGATTTCAAATGCGGCGCGACCGGCCTCGACCGCAGCGCGGAAGGCCTGCGCCATTCGCACGGGGTCGCTCGGGATCGCCAGCGCGGTATTCACCAGGACGGCATCCGCTCCCATTTCCATGGCCGCCGCGGCGTGGCTGGGCGCGCCGATCCCGGCGTCCACCACTACGGGCACGGTCGCCTGCTCGATGATGATTTCGAGCTGGGCCCGGGTTTCGAGCCCCCGATTGCTGCCGATGGGCGATCCCAGCGGCATCACGGTGGCGGTGCCGATTTCCTGCAGCCGCTTCGCCAGGACGGGGTCGGCATTGATGTAGGGCAGAACCACGAAGCCTTCCTTCACCAGGATTTCCGCGGCCTTGAACGTCTCCACCGGGTCGGGTAGCAAATAGCGTGGATCGGGGTGAATCTCGAGCTTCACCCAGTTCGGCAGGCCGGCCGTCACAGCCAGGCGCGCAAGCCGCACGGCTTCCTCCGCATTCATGGCGCCGCTTGTATTCGGGAGCAGCAGGTACTCTTTCGGATCGATGAAATCGAGAATGTTGGCGAAGGGATCCTTCTTGCCGCTGAGGTCCGCGCGGCGCAGCGCGACGGTCACGATCTCCGCGCCGCTCGCCGCGAGCGTGTCGCGCATGATCTCGTTCGAGGAAAACTTGCCCGTGCCCGCGAAAAGGCGGGAGCGGATGGTGCGTCCGGCGATGACGAGAGGTTGATTGGCGGACATGAGGTGTTCGTCCCGGCGGGTCGGGAGGGCATTCCCATCGTCCACGTCATCCGAATCGTCCACTCCACTACCGCTCCGCCCGCCGGGACAGCAGCCACAAAAGATCGGAAACGCGGTTCACATATTGGAGCAACAGCGGGCGCACGCTGAAGCCGCCCGCATCCCGCATCCAGACCAGATGCCGCTCCGCGCGCCGGGCGGTCACCCGCGCATGGTCGAGCGCCGCCGCGGCCGGGGTGCTGCCCGGTGTGGCCCAGCCTTCAAATTTGATGGGCGTCGCTTCCAGCTCGGCGATTTGGGCATCGACCCGCGCCAGTTCGCCGTCGGTAATCTTGCCGAAGCGGGAGGCTGCGTACCGCGCCTGGTCCGCGTCGTCGGCAGCGAGTTCTCCCATCACGTTGACGAGATCGCGCTGCACGCTCTCGAGCTGCGCGTGGATGGGCGATTCGCGCGTCACCCCGCATTTGGCCAGGCCCAGGGCGGCATTCAGCTCGTCGCAGCGCCCCACCGCTTCGATGCGCGGATGATGCTTCGGCACGCGCTGGCCGAAGACCAGGCCAGTGCTGCCGTCGTCGCCGGTGCGGGTGGCTATACTCATGGGTCCACGCTTCTAAACGCGAAAACCGTTTCTCGAAACCCCGAACTCGCGGCGGCCTGGGTCCAGATTGAAGTCGCGAAATGCGCCGTTCCGCGCGACAGCCCGTCGTGCGCGTCCTCGCCATCGATCCCTCTTTGCGTGCGACCGGCTATGCGGTGATCGAAAGTGGGGCGCGCCCGGACCAGGCGCGCGCCCTCGCCTACGGCACGATCAAGAACGCCCCCAAGCTGCTCCAATCGGGCTGTCTGGTCGCGATCCGGCGCCGCGTGAGCGACTTGATTGAGGAGTTCGCCCCCGAGTGCTGCGCGGTCGAAGGCGTGATCTTCGTGCAAAGCTACCGCACCGCGATCACGCTCGGGGCGGCGCGCGGTGCCTCGCTCGTCGCCGCCGCGGAACGAGGTCTGGCGATCTACGAATACGCGCCCAGGCTGGTCAAACAAAGCGTGGTGGGCCGCGGTGGCGCGCAAAAGGATCAGGTCGCTTTCATGGTGCGCGCACTGCTCGGCCTGACCGAGACGCCTCCACCGGATGCTGCCGACGCGCTTGCCATTGGCCTCACCCATTTGCGCCAGGCCCAGGGCGGCTTGAAAATGGTGGTTCCGCTCGAACGGATTTGACGCCCGGCTCCACCGCGGGATTTGTAAGGTCGATTGTTACGCACTCTGCGGTCGCTCCTGCTCCGCCTCACGTTCAGATCCACCTATCCCAAACTGTCTCATGAAAACCCACCGTTTCGCGCTTGCCGCCACTCTTCTCGTCGCCGGCGCCCTCTCCGCCTCCGCCCAGGAAGTTAAATACGACATCGATCCCGTTCACTCTGTGGCGATCGCCAAGGCGTTGCATGGCGGCGTCAGCCACGGCTACGCCCGTTTCAACGGCGTTTCCGGTTCGGTCACCTTTAATGAGGCCGACCCCTCGAAGAGCAGCGTTAGCGTCGAGATCAAGGCCGATTCGATCGACACCGCGAACGAGAAGCGTGATCAACATCTCAAGAGCCCGGATTTCCTCAACGCCAAGGAATTTCCGATGATCACGTTCAAGAGCACCAAGGTGGTGAAGACGGGCGACAAGGCCTACGAAGTCACCGGCGACCTGACCGTGCGCGGCGTGACGAAGCCCCTGACCACCACCTTTAACGTGGTTGGCATGGTCAAGAAGCCGAACGGCGATCTTTCCGCCGGTGGCGAAGTCACCTTCAAGGTGAAGCGCTCGGACTTCGGTTCGAACTTCAATCCCCAGGCCCTGAGTGACGAGATCGAGATCATGGTGAGCTTTGAGGGTGGAAAGAAAGCCTAAGCCAGCAGCCGGGCGCGAGCGGCCGGGAGGAAATCCTGTCGCCCTCGCGCCCGTTTCCTGCTGACATCCTTCGTCGGCCCGTCGCGCGAAAAGCGTGCCGCAGTCTGTCAGTTCGTTCGCGTTCGGCCGCGAGACGCATTAGAATGTCGGACTGCAACCGATGGCGAGAGCCCGGGATGGTGCGCTGGCCGGGCGCAAAGGGCCGCCTCATTTTCCAAAGTCCCGATGGACCCACAACTTCTCAAAAGCGTCCTGCTGCCCGTGATCGTGCCGGCAGTGCTCGCCACAATGGGAATTTTCATCGTGACTCTCGCCCTCGGCCGCAGTCCGGTGCTGGCGGTCCTCGTGGCGGGACTGGAACTCGCTGGCGCCTTTCTCGTCGGGTATTTCCTGATCTTCGCGAAGATCCCACTCCTGCCCCGGGAATCTTCGCACTGGATCGTGTATGTGCCCATCGTGGCGGCGCTGGCGGCCGCTGCGCTCGGGAAGATGACGGGGGCCGGGCGAGCGGCCCTGATCGCCCTCGTCGTCGCGGGGGTCACGATCGTGCAGGTGCGTTCGCTCTGGCGGGTCTCCTGGCAGCCGGTGGAATCCGTTTGGATCACCACCCTGATCGTGATCCTCGGCACCCTCGGCTGGGCCATGCTCGCCCGCGTGGTGGAATCGTCCCGCCGGGCACCCGCGATGATCTTTCTTACGGCGCTTTATACGCTCGCTGCGATTACCATCGTCTCCTCGGGTAGCGCCGCCCTCGCGCAGACCCTCGGCATCTTTACGGCGATCATCGGGCCCTTCGTTCTCCTTGCCTGGTGGAAGCCGGAATCTCCGGCCTTCGGCGCGGTTCCGGCCCTGGCCACGCTCGCTCTTCTCTCGATTCTCGTGCAGGCACGTTTTTATTCCGATCTCACGGTGGTAAGCACCTTGCTTCTCCTCGCCGCCATCTTCCTGGCCTGGCTCTTTACCCGGCTCCTGCCGATCCGGAACGAATGGGTGCGCTTCGCTCTCGCCTTGGTGCCCGCGGCGGTGGCGGCTGGCTTCGCGGTGCGCGCCGCCATGAAAAGCAGTGGAGAAGCATGGTGAAAACGCTCGACGAAATGGCAGTCGAATGGCTGGGCCACGGCGTGAGTTACGACTCCGCCCTGTCCCGGCAGGAAGCCTGCATCGATGAACGTCTCTCCGATCCGCACGGCGTGCCGGAGCGCCTCCTTCTCCTCGAGCATACGCCGGTCTACACCATCGGTCGCACGCCCGATCGCGGTTCGCTCCTCGATGAAAGCCAACTGCCGCATCCCCTGCTCACGATTAGCCGGGGCGGACAGGCCACCTACCACGGCCCGGGCCAACTCGTCGGTTATCCCATTCTCGACCTCGCGCGGCGCGGCCGCGATTTGCATCTCTACCTCCGCACCCTCGAGGAGTTATTGATTCTCGCCCTGGCGGAGTTCGGGGTGGTGGCCGGGCGCCGGAAAGGGTTGACCGGCGTCTGGGTGGAAAACCGCAAGATCGCTTCCATCGGCGTGGGCGTGCGGCGCTGGATCAGCCAGCACGGCTTTGCGCTCAACGTCACCCGGGCCGCCCTGCCGCCTTTCAACGCGATCACCCCCTGCGGGATCGACGGCGTGGTCATGACCGCACTCGAAAACGAAACGGTGCAGGCGCCCGATGTGCACACGTTTGGCGAAGTGGTGGCGGAAGTTTTTGCCCGGGAGCTCGATCGGCTCCTGCCCTTGGAAAAGGGGTGATTCCCGGGGCGATTTACGTTGCCGCGTGCTCTCGCCACGGCAAACTGGCCGCATTCACGCCGCCTTTTCGCGGCCTCGCTTTCCAACCCCCTTTGCAGTTCTCTCCCGCATGAAAACCATCGGCATTCTTTCCGGGCAGGAAGCCACCTTTCCCGCCGCGTTCATCGAGCGCGTCAACTCCAAGGGCATCGCGGGCATTCGGGCGGAGGCGGTCAACATCGCCAAGGTCGTGCAGGGCGAACCCTCCGGCTACGACGTGATCATCGATCGCATCTCGCAGGATGTCCCCTTCTACCGCGGCTTTCTCAAGAATGCGGCCCTCTGCGGCACCGCCGTCCTGAACAATCCCTTTTGGTGGAGCGCCGACGAAAAATTCTTCAACAACGCGCTCGCGACGAAGATCGGGGTGGCCGTGCCGCGCACCGTGCTGCTGCCTTCGAACCAGCATCCCGCCGATACCAACGAGAAGTCCTTTCGCAATCTCGCGTACCCGCTCGATTGGGAGGGCATCTTTCGCTACGTGGGCTGGCCGGCGTATTTCAAGCCCTTCGCCGGCGGCGGTTGGAAAAACGTTTACAAGCTGACCGATCTCGACGCTTTTTACCGCGCCTACCACGAGACGGGCCAGCTCGTGATGATGCTGCAGGAGGAGGTCGTCTTCGATCAATACTATCGCTGCTACTGCCTCGACGGACGCCACGTCCACATCATGCCCTATGAGCCGCGGAATCCGCATCACCTGCGCTACTCGGCGAACTTCAACCCCTCGAAAGCGTTGCTCGAACGCATCGAGCAGGATTGCCTGAAGCTGAATCATTTCCTCGGCTACGATTTCAACACGGTCGAGTTCGCCGTGCGCGATGGCGTGCCGATGGCGATCGATTTCTGCAACCCTGCGCCTGACGCGGACGTGAACTCGGTGGGCCCGGAAAACTTCGCCTGGATCGTGGAGGCGGCGGCGAACATGGCCATCCGCCGCGCGCAGGAGCATGTGCCCGGGATGAACAACCTGACTTGGGGCAAATTCCTGAAAACCAGTTGCGACGGCGTCCCGCTGACGGCGGTGCTCTGAGCGGACGACGTCATGAGCGCCGAGAATCTCTTCACCCTCGGCATCGAGGAGGAATTCCAGATCATCGATCCGGAGACGCGCGAACTGCGCTCGCACATCCAGCAGATGCTGGAAGACGGGAAGATGGTGTTGCACGAGCGGGTGAAACCCGAGATGCACCAGTCGGTGGTCGAGGTGGGCACCGACATTTGCCGCGACGTGCGCGACGCCCGGCAGCAAGTAACCAAGCTCCGCAGCGATCTCGCCGGACTGGCGGCCATGTCGGGCTTGAAGATCGCCTCAGCGGGCACGCATCCCTTCTCGCACTGGCTCGAGCAGAAGATCACCGAGGGCGCGCGCTACCAGGAACTGGTGCAGGACATGCAGCAGGTCGCGCGGGCGAACCTGATTTTTGGACTGCACGTGCACGTGGGCATCCCGGATCGCGAAATGGCGATCCAGGTGATGAACATGGCGCGGTATTTCCTGCCGCACATTTTCGCACTCTCGACGAATTCTCCGTTTTGGGTCGGGCGCAACACGGGCTTCAAGAGCTACCGCGTCAAAGTCTTCGAGCGCTTCCCGCGCACCGGCATTCCGGACGCCTTTGAAGGTCTTTCCGAGTATGAGGAGTACCTGAAACTCCTCGTGAAGACGAACTGCATCGACAACGCCAAGAAGATCTGGTGGGACATCCGGCTGCATCCGTTTTTCGACACGCTGGAATTTCGGATGTGCGACGCGCAAAGCCGCATTGACGACACGATTGCACTGGCCGCAGTCATCCAGGCGGTCGTGGCCAAGCTGCACAAGCTGATGCGGCGGAACCTGACGTTCCGCGTCTACCGCCGCCGTCTCATCGACGAGAATCGGTGGCGCGCCTCCCGCTACGGCGTGCAGGGTAAGCTCATCGATTTCGGCAAGCAGGCCGAGGTGGAGACGCGTAGCCTGGTGCACGAGCTGATGGAATTCGTGGAGAAGGAAGTCGAGGAATTCGGCAGTCAGGCCGAGATGAAGCACATCGAGCGGATCCTGAACGAGGGTACTGGCGCCGATCGCCAACTCGAGACTTGGGGCCGCACCCACGACCTGCGCGCGGTCATGGACCGGATCGTGGAAGAGACTTATGAGGGTGTGACGCTGCCGACGGCCTGACGCGGGAGGCGAAACGGAGTGCGGTCCCGCCCGTCTCAACAGCGCTGCTCATCGAGAGCGTTCAATCGGACGTGTCGCTACCCTACGTTTCGGAGTCGCGCTTGAGGAGCCGCGTCTTTTGAAAACCCTTCTCGCCGCGCATGACGTGGAGCACAAATACGCGCGAGCCGTCATACCGATAGAAGATCCGGTGGGGCGGCTCAACAATCTGCCGGTAGCGGGAGCGCCGCATTTCGGGTGGGCGAGAGCCACTCTCGGGATGCTCGCAAAGCTGTTCGATGTGTCGGAAGATTCGCTGAACCAGGCGCCGTGCTGCCAGCGGATTATCGAGAGCGATGTAATCGGCGATGGCATCCAGGTCTTGGAGTGCCGGTTCGGTCCAGATTAGCTTAGCCATCGAGCCATGCGCTTTTTCGCCTCAACATGCGTAACGACGCGAACGACGCGACCTTCGTCCACGGCGCGTTCACCCCGCGCGATTCCCTCGAGAAGACCGAGCCTGCGTTGCAGCGAATCGAACACCCCAACGGCCAGGAGATACGCCGCGGGCTTGCCGAACTGGGTAATGAGCACCGGATCCTGGTGGGAGTCGAGATCCGCGATGATTTCGGTCGCCTTCCGTTTCAACGTGGTCACAAGCTCGGTTCGCATAAAAGTAGTACTTTAGTGCCAGTCACAATCAGGACAAGCGGCGGAATGGCTGCTGGGCGATTTAGCGTGCACGCCTGTCGGTTGCACCGACGGCAATGTCCTCAGCCGCTTTGGGCGGGAACGATGTCCGGCCGCGGTCCGGTACCCAAGTCTTGGATGAAGCGATATCTCCCGCGAGACTCCGGTCGCTCCAATGAGCAACCAAAGGAGGACGAGTGCACCGATTCGAATTCGGCCGAAGGTAGCTTCTCGTTCCCCAGGTAACGTGACCAGCATGACGAGCCTTTCACTTTTCACGCGAGCATTCCGTTAATAAACTCACTGCGTTCGAACTTCGGACTACCGCTCCGCCTCGTCTCAAAAGCGGAAGTTTGTCCCGGTACTCTGGCCCGGGAAGAGAACGTCGGATGATCGCGCTGGCCAGCCGGATGCGGATGGGGGGGCGGCAAGATGCCGGCGCTTTGAGTCGGGAGATGGCGCAGCTGGAGCGGAGGTACACAGACCTTCGCGCGGAGGTACCCGTACCTTAGTGCGAGTGAAGCGGGCGTCATGCGAAGTGCCGCCGAACATTCGTTCCACGCCGCTGACTCTTGCGAAGATGCCGCGAACGGTTGGCGAAGCGCCGTCGCCCCTTGGCTGAGTGCGGCTGGCCCTAAGGTTTATGCCGCAGACCATTGGTCTGACGCCGCCGGCACTTGGCTGGGGGTGCGGCGCCTCTTCGCATGGTGTCCCTGACTCTTGTGCGTACGTCGCTGACTCTTGGGTTGACGCTGGCGGCGGTCGGCTCGATGCCGCCGACCTTTGTCTGAATGCCGCTGTCCATCGCGCTTGGGGTGTCGGAGTTTCGCGAAGAGTCGCTGGCGTTTGCCTTCATGCCGCTGACTTTTGGCGACGTTCCGCGGACCCTTGGTCGAATGCCGCCAACTCTTGATCACAAGCCGCTGACTTTCACCTAAAGTTCGCCGCACCCCCGCCCGAAGGTCGCCGCACCCCCGCCCGAAGGTCGCTGACGCCAGTCTTAAGGTCGCAGACCTTTTGTTCAATGCCGCGGACCCTTCGCTTAAGGCTGTGGACCCTTCGCTTAACGCCGTGGACCCTTCGGCGAATTCCGTGGACCCTTCGCTTAATAAGGCCGCGGACACTTTGCTTAAGCTGCGGACCTATAGCTTAAGGCCGCGGACCTATTGCCTAAGGCCGCGGACCTTTTGCTTGAGACCGCGGACCTTTTGCTTGAGGCCGCGGACCTTTTGCTTGAGGCCGCTGACTCTTGGTTTATCGCCGCTCACTCTTTGGTTATGGCCGCGGGTTCTTGACCGCATGCCGTTGGTTCCCGGCCGAAGTCAGGTGACTCTTTGCTGAAGGCCGGTGATTCGAGGCTTACTGCCAGTGACTCTTGGCTTAAGGCCGTGATCCCCTCGTTGGACGAGTTCTTTCTCGTTCTTCCGATATTTCGTCCCGCGGAATCGTGGCAAGAACTGCCCCCGGATCGCCAAACGCCGCATCGCGATCCGGGCCGCACAGGTGGTTCAAGTTGAACTGGAGCATCGCGGCCGCATAGGGCTTTCCTTCGCGGCGCAGGCGTTCGATCGCAGCGGCGAACGAGGCGCGCGCCCTCGTTAGTGCGGCGCCCACGCCGAGTCCGTTCGCGAGACCCCGCACGATCTCGGCGTCGCAGGCGAAGAAAAGTTCCGGGCAGCGCTCGTCGTAATAAAAATCGGAGTCGTAACCGATGAAGGCGGCCGCGCCGGCCGCAACCAAGGCGCGTCCGAGCTCGCGGGCTGATTTGCAGGCCAGCAAATGTACGATGCTGCCCGGCAACTCAGGAACATGGCGCCGGAAGCGGTCCACGTTGAGCACGAGGTCGAAGGCATCTCCAAACAACGCCCCCGCGCGACCGTGTCCAGAGCCGGTCAGCAGTCCCGGCGGACCGGGCGCCAGGGCCGCGCGCAGAGTCGCCTGTGTCACTCCCTGGCCCTCGAGCATTTCGAGCGTCGCGTTGCCCGCGCTCAACTCCGGATAGAGCCGCGTCCGCCGATACTGCCCCGCGGCGATCGCGAAGGCGTCGCCGCGCGCATCGAAGGCCAGGATTCTTCCCATTCCCCGTTACGCGGGCTCGCGCACGCCCGCGGCATCACAAATAAAATCCAGGGCGATCAGTTCCACCTCGAGCATGGACCGACGCCAACCCGTACGCCGCGTCGAATCCGTTGCGCCGGTCAGCGCCGAAACCCCGGTCGAGCCGGCGATCCGGGCGGCCACGAGGCGTTCCAATTGCTCCGAGGTGAGCCGGCGATGCGGGACCGCTGCAATTCCGTCCGCCCTCTCGCGCAGCGAGACGAATCGGGCACCATCGGCCGAATATCCGGCTGGCAGCGCCCATTCCTCGGGCGGGACGGGATATTCTTCCCGCCCCAGTTTTCGGCGCGATGTCTCCATCGGAAGCGCTGTTGGCCCAGGGCCCGGAACGGCTGATTCTTATTGGAGCTCGAGTGCGGCCACGATGTTCTCCGCTTCCACGCCGAGTCCCTCCGTTTGGATGATGTCGATGAGATCGGCTTTCACCCCGGCGAGCGTCTCCGCATCCTCGGTTTCGATGCTGTCGCGAATCGTACCCCAGGTCGCGATATCGTCCCCGAGCGGGACCCGAAGTGTGACGTCCACCACAAGACGGGTGGTCGGGCTGTAGGTGCGATAGTACTGGTCCGGCCCGAGCGGATTGCCGTTTTCGTCGGTGGTGTCCAAAGCGATGTTCTCGAAACGCAGCGCGATGTTCCAGCCCTCGAACGAAGTCGGATGGGCGGGCTGCCCCTGAGCCGCCGTCTTGGCCCGCCGCGCGAGGATGGCTGCGATCGGAGTAGCTGGACCCAGGTTGGAAAGTTCCTCGAGCTGCTTTCCGAACGTCTTCGCCGTGGTCGAGTCTTTCGTGAAATTGGCGAAGCCCGCGATCACGGCATCGCGCTGGTTATCCGGCACGGCAAAAGCAGCGTGCAATTCGAAGAACCCCTGCGCGGTCGTCAT
The DNA here is from genome assembly GCA_038226705.1 of Chthoniobacterales bacterium. Taxonomy (GTDB): domain Bacteria; phylum Verrucomicrobiota; class Verrucomicrobiia; order Chthoniobacterales; family SZAS-18; genus SZAS-18. The sequence continues at coordinate 19,780 of JBBRQH010000038.1, forward strand.
CATTTCCAGCGCGCTGTCTTCATCGGTCTGCCGATCGGAGTAGCAGCGGCAATCGGAGAAAAAGGCCCCGAGCGCGGCCAGCTTCGGGCGCGGCACGAGTCGAACGACCGAGTTCGAGGGGCGGGAGACGTCGGTCGGGAAAGAATTTTGATCGTTCATGGAATCGAATGATTGGAAAATTGGGCGTGAGGCCCGCGGTTTGATGGCCGAACGCCGGCCGTCGCGATCCTGCCCGAGGGCCCGCGCGCAACCCAAGCCAAAAAAGCGACGCAATCGCCCGAAAGAGCGGCGTTTGGGTCGCCTGCCTTCGGCGGGCTCCCCAGTCCAGCGCTGCCCGCACCCGCATCACGGTTGGGCGGGAAGACTCTGCCATTCCGGCGCGAGGCGCAGAAATTCCCGGGAGAAATCTCCCGGTCGCCGCAGGAGTTCCTCGATCATCGCGCGCGCCTCGCCCGGACGTCCGGAGCGCAGGTACACCAACGCGCGGCGCTGCAGATAAAAGACGGCGTCGAACTGATCGTCCGCCACCTTCGGATCCTGCGCGGCGCGGTCGGCCTCCTGACGGGCCGCCTCGAAATCTCCCGCCCCCGCCTTGGCCGTGGCCAGCGCGATGGCGAGGCGCGGATCGGAGCGGGCGCCGACCAAAGGAGCGAGATCCTCCACGACCTTTTGCCAAAGTTGCCTGGCTTTCTCCCGCTCCCCGGCCTGTTGCTCGATCTCCGCCGCGAGGGCGTTCCGGCTCAGGAAAAGATGCTGCCCGTCCAAAAGGTTGAATTTGCTTTGCTCCAGCGTCTGGCGGGCTTCCGCATACTTTTTCTCGAAGAGCAGGAGCTGCACTTCCCGCATGACGCGGATCTCTTCATGCCCTTCCCGGAGCTGCGTCAGCGCCGCGTTCGCCGAACGCCAGGGACTGAGATCCCCTTTCCAGGCGAGAAAGAGGTCGCTGCGCACGAATCCAAAAAGGAGATTATCGCCCATTTTCGCCGTGGCCTCGGCCAGCGCGATGGCGGCTTCATCGAACCGCCGCATGAGCCGGAGCGTGTTGGCATAGTTGTACTGCAGGTTTTGATCCAGCGGATTCAGCCGCACGGCCGCGGCATAGCTGACGACGGACTCCTCCCACCGCCCGAGGCGGCGCTGGATGTTCGCAATGGCGGCGAGCGCGTCCGCGTTCTGCGGTTCGGAGGCGAGCGCTTTTTGGAAATGGCCGAGCGCACGCGAGCGATCTCCGACGCCGCGAAAAAAGTAGGTCCCGAGCGCGACCTGCCCATCCGCGAAGTCTCCGCCCGCCTGCACTGCCCGATGCGCGGCGGCATAGGCTTTGGCCAGCCGATCGTCCGTCCGGTCGCTCCCCCAAGCGTAACGCAACATGTGCACGACCGAGAGCTGCGCGTAAGCGCGGGCGAAGCTCGGATCCACTTGGATGGCTTCCTCGAGGAGCTTCTCCGCCGTCGCGAGCCCTTCGCGCGGATTCCGCACGTTTTTCACGGCCGAACGCGCCTTGGCAAAAAGCTCGTACGCATTGGAACTGGCGTTGGCCGGCTCCGCCAGGGCCGTTTTTTCGCCCGGAGACAAATTGGCCTTCAGCGCCCCCGCAATCGCCAGGGCAATCTGGCTTTGAATCGCGATGAAATCTGTGATCTCCCGGTCGAAGGCCTCCGCCCAAAGGTTGTCGCCGGTTTCCGCGTCGATGAGCTGCGTCGTCACGCGAATTTTGTTTTCGGCCCGGCGTACCGTCCCCTCCACAATGGCACTGACCCCGAGCGTCGCGGCGATCTTCTTAAGATTTCTCTCCCCGTCCGGCTTGAATCCGAGCACGGAACTCCGGGAGATCACCCGCAAATCGCGGACCTTGGCGAGGCTCGTGAGAATGTCCTCGTGCATGCCTTCGGCAAAGTAGGCCGTCTCCTGCCCGCCCGTGAGGTTGGCAAAAGGAAGCACCGCCACCGCCTTGCGCGGGGCTTGCGGAGGATTCGTCGGAAGCAATGGGACGGGAACGGGGGCCGTCGCGGCCGTCACCCGCGCCTTGGGCAGGGGTTTTTCTTCCGCCTCCGGCGAGGTCGGGCGCAGTTGCGGAAGAATTCCCAAAGTTAGTCCAAGCACGAAGATTCCGGCGGCGGCGATGATGACTCCGCGCCGGGTGACGCGGGGAGCGCGCGGGGCGGGGACGGGCCTCACCAGCTCAGGAAGAGCGGGCATCGGAATGAGCTCGGGTGCGGCTCTCCGGGCCGGGGGCGCAGCCGGCTCCAGGCTCGGCGTGGCGACAGGCACCGGAGTCGTGGCCGGACGGGGCAGCGATTCTTCGATCGGTGTCGTCGTCGTAATTTCAGGAAACCGGAGGGTGATTGGGTCGACCGCCGCCCGGAGTGCGCTCGTCGTGGAACTGGGAATCCACGACTTCGACGAACCGCCGAGCGAAGGCGTAGTCTGCGGAGCGGCCGTCCGCCGGGGCGAAAGCTCGACCCGGCAATGCTCCAGTTCGGCAATTACCGCGGCCGCGCTCTCCGGCCGCTCTTCCGGCCGTTTGGCCAGCAGGCAGATGACGACTCGCTGCAACGCCGGCGGGGCCAGGGCAAGGCGTTCGAGCGGCACCGGCGCGCTCACATGCAGATTCATCAATTCCCGGTGCGATTTCGCCGCAAAAGGCGGTTTGCCCGTTAGCATCTGGAAAAGGATGCAGCCGAGCGAGTAGAGGTCGGAGCGGCCGTCGAGCGCCGTTTGCTCCTCGCACTGCTCCGGGCTGGCGTAGAGCGCGGTGCCACGAAAGCCGATGCTTTGCGTCTCCGTTTCGGAACGGGCGATCGGACGGGCCAGGCCAAAATCGATGATCTTGGCCATCGGCACGCGGTTCGCGACCGGTGCGGTCCTCGGGCGGCTGGAGTCCCCCACGAGCATGATGTTCGAGGGCTTAAGATCGCGGTGAATGATGCCCTGGTCGTGGATCGCGGCCAATCCCCGGGTGATTTGCTCGCCGATCGAAACGGCGAGGAACGGGTCGACCGGGCCCTGCGACTTCAGCCACGCTTCCAGCGAAACCCCGTCAACAAACTCCATCGCGTAGAAAAAATTTCCGGGCGCGTCGTTGAGGTAGAGAACGCTCGCGACGTTGGAGTGTCGCACGCGGGCCGCGGCGCGGGCTTCGCGCAAAAACAAGGCCTGGGCGGCGGTGTCGTGTTCCCGAAACGGCACGATGACCTTGAGGGCCACCAACAGGCGGAGACGCTCATCGAAGGCCTTGTAGGTGACTCCCATGCCGCCGCGCCCCAGTTCGTGGAGGGAGCCATCCGGATTTTTCTCGATGCTGAAATGGTGCAGCCGGTCAGCCGGCTGCGCCCGCATCGATTCGAGGTTGGCCCGGGTGCCGGAACGCAGGCGCGTGAAGGGCCGGCCGCTTCTTCGCCGGCGGGAGGAGGGCGAATGCAGGACGCTGCCCGGCAATCGTCCGCCGGCCGGTTCCAGGCGCGAGTCTGTGTCCTTCGTCCCGGGGCAAGTGGGGCAGATATCGCCCACATAGCTTGCGCCGCAACGCGGGCAGGTGCGCGACGCGGGCAGTGGCGTTGGCGCATCGGTCCCGGAATCTCCCATCGTTGCGGCATCTAAACATCACCACCGAGGCGGGAAAGGAGAATCTTCATTTCATCCTCCGGCGAGGAGTTGCCGGCGCCGTGGATACTGCGGCCTGGCCGGCGCAAGCTCGTTTCGATGTTCCCAAGGGGTTCGGCGGCTCTCTCGGCGTACCTACGTTGATCAACACGAGGAGTATTTCAGAGTAGGCGGAGCCGCCCGGCAAGTCATCGGCAGATCGCATCACCGGGAGCGGTTACCGCTCCCGCCGCCGGGGATCGAGTGCGTCGCGCAGGCCATCGCCGAGAAAGTTAAGCGCAAGCAGCGTGGTGCTCATCAACAGGCCGGGGAAGAGGAGCAGCCACCAGTAGCTCTTCACGGGGTTGATGACGTTGGCGCCATCCGCGAGGAGCGTGCCCCAGCTCGCCTGCGAGGCATCGACGCCGAGACCGAGGAAGGACATGAACGATTCATCCAGCATGACGGCGGGAATCGTGAGCGTGAGGTAGACGGTGATGATGCCAGCCAGATTCGGGAGCAGGTGCCGCGTAATAATCTTCCAGTTGGTCTGCCCCAGGGACCGGGCCGCACTGACAAATTGGAGGGACTTCAGCGCGAGCACCTGGCCGCGGACGATTCGGGCCATGGTCAGCCATTCGATCAGGCCGAGGCTGAAAATGAGAATAACGATCTTGGTATACTGCGCGAGCCCCACCAAGGCCGTGTCGCGAAAGGTGGCGAAAAGCCACGCCCGCAACGGCTGCTCGACGGCGTAGACCAGGAGCAGGATGAAGATCAGCCGCGGCACCGCGTAGAGCACATCGACGCCGCGCATCATCCAATCATCGGTCCGGCCGCCGACGTAGCCCGCCAGAATACCGTACCCGGTGCCAACGAAGAGCGCGATCAACGCGCCGGCGAGCCCGACCAGCAGAGAAATGCGCGCGCCGGTGAAGACGCGATACAGGAGATCCCGGCCATTCAAATCGGTGCCGAGCAAATGACCTTCCGCGCCCGGGGGAAGATATTGCTGGGGACTGGGCTGCCCAAACCCCTCGGGCAGGAGCGAGGGGACGAAGATCGCGCCGAGCGCGACCAGAAGCAGGTAGACGAGGGACGCCTTCGTGACCACAGAAAGGCGCAGCGACGGCGGCGCATCGAGCACGAGAGCGGGAGCGGTCGCGGCGTCCATCGGTCAAAAGAGTCTGATGCGCCGGTCGAGCAGCGTGTACGCGACATCCACGACGAGGTTCATCAAGACGAGGAACGCGCAGTAGACGATCACCACCCCGCCGAGGAGAAAGCCATCGCGGTTGAGGATGGAGTTCACAAAGAATCCGCCCATGCCCGGCAGGTTGAAGACCGCTTCCACTACGATCGAGCCGGTGAGGAGATTCGCGGCGAGCGGGCCGAGAAAGGAGACTACGGGCAGGATGGCAACCTTCAGCGCGTGTTTGTAAACGACCTCGCGCTCGGGCAAGCCTTTGGCCCGCGCCGTGCGGATGAAGTCCTGTCCGAGGGTTTCCAGCATGGACGTCCGGGTGAGGCGCGCGATGTAGGCGACATACGGGGAGGCCAGCACGAGCGCGGGCAGGATGAGGCTCCAGAGACCGTTGAGGCCGCCCACGGGAAAGATCGGCAGCAGGATGGCGACGAGCAGGATCGCGAGCGGACCGGTCACAAACGTGGGCACGGAGATCGCCCCGATCGCGCTGAACATCGCCGCATGATCGCCCCAGCCATCGCGATGGCTGGCGGCGTAGCAGCCCAGCCAGACGCCCACGGTGGAGGCGACGAGAAAGGCCAGGCCGCCCAGCAGCATCGAAACCGGCAGGGTCTCCGCCAGGATCTCGTTGACGGAGCGATCGCGGTATTTGGTCGAGAGCCGCAGATCTCCGTGCAAGAGATCGCCCAGGTAGGAAAAATATTGCTGACCAAGTGAGCCCGCATTCCCCAGGGCGATGCGGAGACCTTCCTTGAGCCCGAACTCGGCGCCGACGCGGATGCCCCAGGCGCGGCCCTCGGTGCCGTCGAGCTTGTGGCGCTTGAGCAGCTCTTGTTCGATCGAGGCGGGGAGCTTGCGCTCCCGGTCAAACGGACCTCCGGGCGTGATGCGAATCAGCAGGAACGTGAACGTGACAACGGCCCACAAGACGACCACGAGCCCGATCAGGCGGCGGACGATGAACGCGAGCATGCGGTTGCGACCTACCGCGAGTCCGTGGCGGGAGTCCAACGCTTTCGTTGGGCGAGCGCAGCCGGGGCTGACGGCTCTGCGCCGGATTTCGCTTGGCTGGAAGCCTCGCTGTTCTCAAGCTGCAAGTCCCCCCAAACCCTAGATCCCCCGTGCTCCTCCGGCCATGAAAATGTCTCTGTTCCACCCCATTTCGCTCCTCACCCTGATTGCCGCGGCCGCCTTTGTTTTGCCGGCCCCGGCCAACCCGCCCGCCGCGGAAGCCGCCACGGTGTCGCCCGAGAACGCGCTCCGCCGCTTGAAGGACGGAAACAGCCGTTACGTGAAATATAATTTCAGCCAGGTGAAGCCCAACCGGAAACGCCGCTTGGAAGTCGCGAAAGGCCAGCATCCCTTTGCCGTGATTGTCGGCTGCTCCGATTCGCGCGTGGGCCCGGAAATCGTCTTCGATCAAAGCCTGGGCGATCTCTTTGTCGTGCGCACGGCCGGGAACCTGGTCGATGACTACGCGCTCGGCAGCATCGAGTACGCGGTGGCGCATCTCGGCACCCGCCTGGTCGTGGTGCTGGGCCACGAGCGTTGCGGCGCAGTCGATGCGGCCCTCCAGAAAGCGCCGGACGGCGGCCATGTAAAAAGCCTCGTCGAGGCGATCACGCCGGCGGTGGAGCGGATCAACGGCCGGCCGGGCGATCCGCTCGAGAACGCCGTGAAGGAAAACGCCGCGGATGTCGCGAAGAAGATCCGCGACTCCCAACCGGCGCTTTCTTCCCTCGCCAAGGCGGACGTCCGGGTCGTCGAAGGTTACTACGACCTCGACACGGGCGTCGTGCAGTTCGCGAAGTGACGTTTCGGAAAGTGCGGCAGCCGGGCGGGAGTGCGCTTACAAAACCGTAAACGTGAACTCCACCGGCATGCCTTTGCCGTTGGAATCCTTCACGATCGAGGCGGGAACATTCGGGAAGCGCATGGCTTGCACCATCTCGCGCGTGAGGCGGGCGAGAGTGCCCCCACTCGCCGGCAGCGCCACGACGCGCAAATCGCGCGGGGAGCCATCCGGCGCGATGAGGAAATTGATGCGCGCGGTGCCGCTCTCGAGAATGTTTTCGTTGCGATTCGAAACTTCATCCCAGCGTTTCGAGATGATTGCGCGCACCTGGGCATCGTAAGCCGCGCGCGCATCCGCCTTGGCGGCGGGTTTGCCCTTCGCCGGACTTTCGGCGCGGACGCTGCAGGCGAGTCCCGGTGCGACGCCAAGCACCAGTGTGAGGGTCAGGACGCGAAGGAAAAGCGGGGATTTCATGGCTGGGGATCGGCAACCTTGAGGAGGAGTTTGCCGATCTTGTCGCCGTCGAAAAGCCGGTTGAGCGTTTCCGGCGCCTTCTCGAGGCCTTCGACGACCGTCTCGCGGTGCTTGATCTTGCCGGCCGCGAGCCATTGACCGAGCTGCAGGGCCGCTTCCATGTAGCGCTTCGCGTAGTCGATGACGATGAAGCCCTGGATGCGCACGCGCTTGATCAGGATCATGGAGAGATCGGCTTTGTTGGCGCTCGAAGTGGGATCGTTGTAGCCCGAGATGAGTCCGCACAGGACAACCCGCGCGTGCAGGCGGAGCATGGAGAAGACCGTGTGCATGATCTCACCCCCCGCATTCTCGAAGTCGATATCGACGCCTTTCGGACAGGCCGCTTTGAGCTGCTCCTTCCAGTCCGCCGCCTTGTAATTGACCGCCGCATCGAAGCCCAGCTCGTCCGTGAGCCAGGCGCATTTTTCCGGCGACCCGGCCAGGCCGACCACCCGACAGCCCTCGATCTTGGCGATCTGTCCGGCAATCGAGCCGACAGCGCCGGAGGCGGCGGAAACTACGACCGTCTCGCCCGGCTTGGGCGCGCCAATTTCACGCATACCGAAGTACGCGGTCACACCGGTCATGCCGAGCACGCTCAATAGGCTCGGCAGCGGCACCGGCAGATTGGCCGGCAGCGGAGTCGCTCCGAAGATCATGGATTTGCCGGTGAGACAGTAATCCTGCCAGCCGATGAGCCCGTGCATGAGGGTGCCGGCGGGGAGCGCCGGATCGTTCGATTCGATGACCTGCCCGATGCCGTCGGCCCGCATGACTTCCCCGAGCTGGATGGGGGGCATGTATTGGGGGATATCCTCCATCCAGATGCGCTGCGACGGATCGAACGAAAGGTAGAGATTGCGGACCAGCGCCTCGCCCGGGCCGGGTTTCGGCGGGGGCGTCTCGCGGTATTCAAAGTCATCGCGGGTGACGAGGCCGGTCGGGCGGCGGCGGAGGAGAAATTGACGGTTCAGGCCAGGGTTCATGGGGGCGGTTCGCGCAGAAATCCGCCGGGCGCAACTCGCGGGCGAGGGGGATCGAAATGCTACGCCCGCGCCACGCACAACACCCGCACGCTGGCGGCGCCTGCCTTGCGTAGCGTCAGGGCACATTCATCTGCGGTCGATCCGGTGGTAAAGACATCATCCACGAGCACGAGGTGACGCGCCTTTACCTGCGCGCGCCGCGTCAGGACGAAGGCGCCGCGAAGATTCTCCACCCGTTCGCGGCGATCGAAATGCGTTTGGGTGGTGGTGTAGCGCCGGCGGCGCAGCAGCGCTTCGACCGCCAATCCGGCGCGTTTTCCCGCGATGGAGGCGAGCACTTGTGCCTGGTTGAAGCCCCGTTCTCGACGCCGTCGCGGATGCAACGGGACGGGCACGAGCACATCGATTTGCGGCGTGCGCATCCGTTCATCGGCGAGGCCTTCGCCGAGCCAGGAGGCGAGTGGGTGTCGCAGATGCATGAAACCGTTGTATTTGAACTGATGAATGGCGTCGCGCACCGCGCCGCGGCTTTGGTAGGCCGCCACGGCGTGGTCGAAACGGAAGCGACGGTCGGCGCAGTTGGGACAGCGAAATGCGCTGTCGATCGCCCCCTCGAAGGGCTCGGAGCAGACATGGCAGCAAGGTGGCCGCACGCGCCGTTTCTCGATGCCCTCCTGGCAGGCCGGGCAAAACCATCCCTCATCGCCGAGCGGGGCTTCACAAGCCGCGCAATGCGGCGGATGGAAGAGGGAGGCGAGCGCGCCCAGCCAGCCCCGTATGCCGGAGACCATGCCGCTAGCTGGCCGCGCCCCGGCGACGGGCGAGGGTCCGCGTGATCTGGCGCACGGCCCCCGCGAGTTCCTCGGGCGGATCAAGGAAGATCAACGTGAGCAGATACGGCGTTTCCTCCGGACAATTCGCGTCGCGGTGGCACCCCACCACGATGCCCTGCAGCTTGAGTTTCCGGGCTTTGGAGCCGACGCCGAGCACGACATTGATGCCCAGTTCGGAGCCCAATTCGAATTGCCAGCGCGTCTTTAACTCGAGTCCCCGCGGCGACAGCCGCAGGTCGCCGTCGTGGAACTGCGCAGTATCCACCCCGTAATCAAGGATGACGGCCGCAGAGTCGTGGTTGGGTCGCGGCATGTGCATCGTCGGCCGGGAAGGGAGGTAAAATCGGGCCTGCGCGACCATCGGCCCCTGGCAGCGACGCTATTCTCCCGACTCGGACTGTCAACGCCACCCGGTGCGTCTTTCGATTGGCACTGCGCTGGAAGGCGAGGCATGTTGTGCCCCATGAGACTCCGCGTTCTCGTCCTCGTCGCTTGTGGGCTGGCATTTGCCGCGAGCGCAGTGGCCGCCCCGCCCCGCTCCCAACGATCGAAAAGGCCGCTCGGGGCCTCCGCCGGCGACGGCGGATCGGCCGCCCGCGTCGACGTCCGGCTGCAGGCGCGGCTACGCGCCACCCCGCTGGCGGTGCGCACCGAGGCCCGGGTGATCCAGGTGCGACTCGCCACTTCGGATCCGGTGCTTCTCGCCTGGCGGGACCGGGCCAATACCGCCCGCACCAACGAGGTAAAATATGAGGCGTGGTCGGCTTACAATACGCGTCTCTACGGCGAGATGCGGCGGCGTGCGCCCGCGCTGCGCGAGCACATAAACCTGCTGGAAAAGATTGCGCGGGGACGCTTCGAACCGCCGCCGCGCCGGGGCGAAGGCATCGATTCGGCGGGGTTCGATCGGGCCGAAACTTGAGCTTGTTGAGCTTGGCGGAATCGCTCCGGACGCGCCTCAAAGGATCCAGTACGCCAAAGCCACAATGACGGTGGGGGCGAGGGCGCTGAGGAAAAGCCGTCCGGGAGAAATGCCATCGCTCCCGAAGTATTTCTGCAGGAGAGACTGACCGGCCGGATTCGGAGCGTTTGCAATGACCGTGAGTCCGCCTCCGGCCATCGCGCCCGCGACGACGGCATACCGCATCGGATCGGAGAAACCGGGAACGAGGGCCGCGAGATAGGTGATGGCGGCGTTGTCGTTGAAGGCCGTCAGCAGGGCGGAGCCGAGCATGAGCGGCAACGGCTGCAAGGAGCCCAGCACAGGCTCGATCCACCAGCGCTGGCAATTCCCGTGGGCCACGAGCGCGGCGAGAAAAAAACCGACGAGGAGCGGACCGCGGATGGCCAGCGCCTCCTGGTGGGGCTCGGTGGCGGCGAGGAACGCGACGAAAAAGAGCAGCGCAATGATGAGGATGCTCGGGTAGTGCGCATTGATCACGACCCAGACGAGGAAGAACAAGTGCACGAGGGTCACGAAGACCGGAATACCGCGTTGTTCCGGGTCGTCGGCCACCGGGCGAAGCGCAGCGAGTTCCCGGCGGAAAAAGAGGCCGTAGAGCGCATTGGAGCCGATGATGGCCGCGATGGATTTCCAGCCAAACGTGGCGAACATGAAACTGGCATCCCAGCCCCACGTACCCGCCACCATGACCACGGGCGGAGCGGCGAAATGCGTGAGTGTGCCGCCGACGGAAATGTTCACGAAGAGCAGCCCGAGCGTGGCGTAGCGCAGGCGCAGGGAGGGTTGCAGCACGTAGAAACGCTGGCCCAGCAGGAGCGCGCAGAGCGTCATGGCCGCCGGCTCCGTGATGAGCGAGCCGAGCAGGGGGCCTCCGGTGAGGATGGCGAGCCACCAGGCGCGCGTCGAACCGCCCAGCAAGCCGGCGACGAGCGAGAGGATTTGTTCGGCGAAGACGATGACGGGACGCGTGGAGGCGATCGCCATGATGACCGTCACGAAGATCGCCTCGTTGTAGTTTACGCCGTCGATGTAGTGCACCGCGGTGGAAAAATCCCGGAACGCGCAGATGGCGAGAAAGAGGCCGACGAGCCAGAAGCCGAAGACCGCCTCCACCTCGCCGAGAAAATGGTAGATCGTGGCGCGAAACTTCAGGCGATCGAGGCGCGCGCGGACGGCGTTGTCGGGCCTGGCACTGCGGGCGGCGAGAGTTTCCAGTTCCGTTTCGCGGGCATGGGCGAGATGCCGGAATTTCGCGACGAAAAACGTGTGGACAATCGCGAGCAGGAAAATCGCCGTGGCCGCGACGTTGAAGGGCTCGGCGTGCGCGCGATGCACGAGCTTGTTCCACACCCCCACCAGGCTCCCATCGCCGTAGCTCTCGAGCGGGGGAGGAAAGGCGGCATCCAGCCCAGCCCCGGCCGCCAGCGGGACAAACATGCCCGCGAGGTAAACGGGCCAAAGCCGGAGCAACAGTCTCATCCCTGGAAGCGATCGCGGCGGTGGCGCCGTCTCTCCCTCTTTAGCGGTGCTCGGAGGGGGCCGCAAGAAATCTGGCGCGGGCGCGAGAATCCTCGCCAAGCGGAGTCCCACTCGCTAATGCATGGGGCCGAGGGCCGATCCGATGCCTGTCGTCAGCGCACTTCATCTCTACCCCATCAAATCATGCCGCGGTTTCAGCGTACCGGCGGCGCGCCTGGATTCCTTCGGGCTGGAGCATGACCGGCGTTTTCTGGTCGTCGATGTCACCGGCCATTTCCTCTCGCAGCGCTCCATGCCCAGGATGGCGCTCGTGGAAACGGCGCTCCACCCGCGCGATTTGGTCGTCAGCGCGCCGGGCCTGCGCGAGTTGCATGTCCCGCTGCCGCACGCCGATGAGCATGCCCCAGAGGCGACGGTGAAAGTGACGGTCTGGCGCGACACCGTGGAGGCGCGCGACCTCGGGGACGAAGCGGCGGACTGGTTCCGCCGGGCGCTCGGTCACCGCTGCCGGTTGGTGCATACCGGGCCGCGCTTCGCCCGGCGCCTGCCCGTTGCGCGGGTGCCGGCGGTGCATCGCGACGTCCTCACGGATGTGCCGGTCGCATTCTCCGATGCCTTTCCATTGCTGGCGCTGACGGATGAGTCGCTGAGCGATCTCAACGCACGTCTGACGGTGCCGCTCCCGATGGATCGCTTCCGTCCCAATGTCGTCGTGCGCGGTGCGGCGGCCTACGACGAGGACCGCTGGCAAACCGTGCGCATTGCGGGGGTGATTTTCCGCGCGGGGGGACCCTGCCTGCGCTGCACCGTCACGACGAACGATCAAAGCACCGGTCGCCATGGCAAGGAGCCGCTGCGGACGCTCGCCAAATATCGGCGCGCGCCGGACGGCCACGTGATGTTCGGGCAGAACTGGATCCACAGTGGTGCAGGCGCTCTGCGAGTCGGGGATCTCGTCGAAGTGATCGACTGATCAGGCCGGAAAGGCCGCCCGCGTGGCGGCGAAGCAAGGCTCGAGCGCGGCGAGTGCGGCATCGATTTCGGCGTCGGTGTGCGCGGCGCAGATGAACCAATTGTGATGCGGGTGCAGGAAAACGCCGCGCTGCGCCGCCGCGCGGCAAAAATGCTGGGAACGAAAAAAGTCACGTTCATCCGCAAAGGTCAGGAACGGCATCGAATCGTGTCCGCTCCAGCGGATCGGGAGCGCGTGGCGCGTCGCGAGGTCGGTCATGCCGGTGCGGAAGCGCGCCCCGGCGTGGGCAATGCGGCCGATGACGTCGTCCCGCTCGATGACCTCGAGCGTCTTCAACGCTGCGGCCATCGGCACGGCGGCATTCCAATAGCTCCCGGTCAGAAAGACGTGTCCGGCGCTTTGCTTCAGTTTCGCGGTGCCGAGCGCCGCGCTGATGGGATGGCCGTTCGCGAGCGCCTTGCAAAAGCAGATCAGGTCGGGCGTGAAACCGTAAATCCGGTGCGAGCCGCCGGCGTGGAGGCGAAAACCGGAGCGCACGTCATCGAGGATGAGCACGATGCCCTCGCGCCGGCACGCCGCCTCCAGGCCCGCGAAGAATCCGGGCGCGGGCAGCTCGGAGTCGCCAAAACTCGGGTGATGAAAGGCGGTGGTGATGACGGCCGCAATTTCCCCGCGGTGCCGCCGGAGGAGATTTTCGAACGCACCCAGGTCGTTCCAGGGGAAGGCATGCACATGGGTGCGATCCTCCTCGATCCAGCCGCCGTGGCCCGGCGCGCACCAGGCGTGCGCTCCGTGATAGGCGCCGGCGACCTTAAGGATCTTTTTCCGGCCGGTGTGCTCGCGGGCCAGTTGCACGCACCACGTCGTCATGTCCGCGCCGTTCTTTCCGAAAACACACCAGGACGCGAAGTCGACCAGCGCAACGAGCCGTTCGGCCAGTTCGACCATCAGCGCGGTCGGATGGTTGAAAGTGTTTCCCGCTCGGGCCTGGCGCGCTGCGGCTTCCTCCACCTCGGGATGGTTGTAGCCCAGGAGGTTCAGTCCGTAGGCGCAGAGGAAATCGATGAACCCGTTGCCATCCACATCCCAATACCGGCAGCCTTCGCCGTGGGTGGCATAGTAAGGCGACGCGCCCGGCAGCGTCAGCGCGGGGCTCGTGTGGCCGTAGATGCCGCCCGGGATCACCTCGACGGCCCGCGCGAAAAGCGCGGCGGATTTCTGGTAGTTCGGCGGGTTCATGAGCGGGCGCGGGCGGCGGGGCCAAGATACGCGTCGACCCGCTGGAGCAAGGCATCGACTCCATCGGCCAGCAGGAGCAGTCCCTCCACCCGTACGCGCCCGAGTCCCACCGCCGCCTGGGAATCCGCCGAGCCGGCAAGCATGGCGAGGGCGGTGTCGAAATCGTGCACGGTGACCGCCGCAGTGACCGCCGCCGGCGGTTCGCCAAAGCCGGAGGTCACGGCGCTTCCGTCCCAGCGCGCCCAGGCGCGGAAGCCCGCCTCGGGGACCTGCAGGGAAAAAACTCCGGGCGGCGTGGCCGCGCGAATGCGCCGGGCCGCGACATCGTGCTCCGCCACGAGCGGCAACGCGCGCAGAGCGACACCGAAAGACAGCCGGGCGTGCAGGCGAAGCAGCGCGCGCTCGGCGATCGGCTCGCGCGGCTGGAGCACGGCGTTCAGGCGGTTGGTGAGGCTGATGAAACGCCGCAGCGCGCCGATGCGCCAGAATCCGCGCGTCGGCAGTGGCGGGAGCGCGGCGCGGCCCAGGAAGAGCGCATTCAACGCCGCGGCGGACGAAAAACGCAGGCGCACCGCTCGCGTCGGGACCGAGTCAGGCGAGATGCGCACCAGTCCATTCTCCGCGGCCACCAGATTGTGCAGGCCGTCGCCCGCGTGGAGTTCCACGGCGAAAGCCCGCGTGGCGATTTCTTTCGCCACGGCATCGTCCCGGGCGAGCTCGACGAGAGCCGGGAGCACCGCGTGCAGATGCAGCTGGGCGAGGAGCGAGGCTTGATCCATCCGCGGCGTTCAGCAGGAGCGCGGGACCATCCCGCTGGCGGCACCGCCTTCGCGGTCTAACCCAGCGTCGCCTCGCTCAGTTCCATTTCCCGGCGGTGACGTGCGCTCGCGTTTTCCGTGGTCGGCTCCCGCTCGGACACGCGCAATACGTGATTCAGGATATCGGTCGGACGCTCCTCGGGACGCGAAGCCGAGACGGCTTCACGGCGGGCATGGTACTCGGGATGATCGCGGTCCTCGAGCCAGGGCGCGAGGACCGAGGCCAGCTCGGACGCCACGTGCACGCGGGTCAAGAACCGCCGCCGCTTGGCGAAGCGCAGGGTGATCCGCTCCTGCGGCATGAAACCGCCGAGACCGTTGAAAATGATCGGGCAGCCGCTCTGGATCGCCTCGCAGGTGCTGCCGGTGCCTGGACGAATCACCGCGGCCGAGGCGCATTGCATCAGGCGCGACATGTGGAAACTATCCGCGTAAGGCAGCGGCCGCACGGTGAAACCCGGGTTGGCGGAGCCCCAGGCGCGGACGGAGTCGAAGGTCTCGGTCGTCCGCCCGCAGAGCGCGATGACCTGCAACTTCCCCTGGAGCGCGGCGGGCAGACCTTGGCGCAGGGCCCGGAGGAACTCGAGGTGGTTGTTCGCGCCGTGCTCGCCCGTGCTGAGCAGCAGGGTGAATTTCGCGGGATCCAGCGCGAGATTCGAAGCCAGGAAACGCTCGCGTTCCGACGCCTCGAGGGGCGGCTCGTAGAAAACCGGGTTCAGGAGGAAGCCGCCCACGACGGCCCGATCCCCGGCCATGCCGAGTTCGACCGCCCGCTCGCGCGTTTCGTCCACGGCGCCGATGAAAAGATCCGCCGCCGGATTCACCCAATGGCGGCTGAAGCCGTACCGGCCGGAAAGCTCGCCGCAGTAGGTCACGCAGCGCACCGCGGGCCCGAGATGCTGGCGCGTGATATCGAAAAAAGCGTGGTTGAGAAAGCCATGGACGGAGAGCACGACGTCCGGCGCGTGCTTGTCGAGCATGGAGCGGAAGCGATCCTTACCGAAGACCTTGGCCGGGTGGTCGCAGGGCGCCGCCACTTCGAGGAAATTGAAATAAACGTTATGGAGGGCGGGATAGACCCGCTGGATCCAGTTGTAGGCGCGCACGCCGAACGCCAGCAGGTCGTTCGTATTCTCGAGCACCTTTTCCATCCGGGCTTCGATGCGCGGCGGATTCTCCGCCTGCGACCACTCGATGAACGAGCGCGCCCGCATGTTGTGGCCGCCGCCGGTGCTGGAGCTAAGGATAAGGACTCGCATTTCGGATTTGGGGCGCTCCGTCTTCAGGCGGGTTTCGCGCGGGTGCGTAAAACCCGCCTGAGGGCGGAAAGAAGCGGTAATTCGGCGAAAAAGATTTTCGAGTCAAAGCCCGGTGACGCGAACGGTGAGCAAAGCAGAAACAATGCGAGCAGCGCGCCGCTGACCGGAAAATGAATGGTGAGGATGAAGGAATTGCCCACATGCAATAAAATGAGGGCCAAACCCCACGGCCGATGCAGCGCCGGGCGGAAGGCCGCAACGATCGCAAACATCTGGACGTAAATGGCTAGCGGAAGCAGCGGCCAGCTCGCGAAGGGGTGTTCGATCAGCCACGCACCCGCGACACTCGTGGAATGGGTTTGGAGCAGGCGCTCCGCGATGACCCGGGAGAAGCCCTCCGGCTGGAAGGGGTGAAACTGGCCGGTAAATAATTCGTAAAGACCGCCGCCGAGCTTCCCGAGGCCCGACATCGAGTAGGTCAGCAGCAGGAGCGCCTGGGTCGCGCCAAAGACCAAAAGCGTGCTGGCGCGCACGGCGCGTGGCGCCCCGCTGCGTTCCCAGCCAGGCGGCAGGAAGAGCAGTGCGAGCGACGCCAGGATCGGCAGATGCAGGCTATGCCCGATCTTGCCGGTGGAATTTTTGAGGGCGACGAATTCGAGCAAACCCAGGAAAACCAGCCAGCGCGCGGTGCGGCCGGAAGGGGACACCGCCGCGAAAATACTGGACCCCAGATAAAAGCCGAGCAGCAGCCGCAAGCCCAGGAACTGGCTTCCCGGCGCCTCCAGCCAGGCCACGGGCCAGAGGGGGTCGAGCTCGCGCGGTTGGACCAGGTTCGCAAAGTCCGGCACCTGCCAAAGCGCGAGCCCAAGCAAAAAAGCGTAGAAGGCGCGAATCAGGGTCTGCGCGCGGAGAAACGTGTCCGGGTTGTCCAGCCGAAAGGGCCCATCTCCGGATGGCGCGGGACCGAGGAGGCGGCGGATGGAACGCAGGCGTATCAACATGGCTCAAGGCTGCGCGATGGTCTCCACGTTCAACTGGCCCGTGCGCCAGCGGGCGAGCGGATCGTAACTGACGCGGACCACGTCGAATTTTAGCGGAGCGTTCGAGAACTTGGCGCTCAGCAGACGCAGCGCCTCGGCCGCACCCGGGGCGTCCTTCTTTTCGCACGCGACTCCGTAACGCTGGACAAGTTGATAGGCGGAAATGGAAGGCCGGGAAAGCAGGAGTCCAGCGACGTCGGCAAAGGGTTTCGGCGGGTCGAAGTCGTGGCCATTGAAATGACGCACCTGCAGGTCGTAGGAAACGACCTGCTGCGGCACAAGGGAAAAGAGAAACCAGGAGGCGAGCGGGAAAATCTCCCCCCGCGAAGTCAGGGCACCGAGAATCCCGATCCCAAACGCCCCCGCCAAAAGGAGCGCGAGCCGAAATTGGAGTCGGCGGAGTTTTTTCACGGTGGCGGAGCGCAAGCCGCGTAGGATAGCGCGATGGCGCGCATTCTCTACGCCGTGATGGGCAATACGCACGGGCACATCATGCGCTCGCTCGCCATCGCGTCCCCCCTCTACCCGAAGCACCAGTTTTATTTCGTCGGGGGTGGGCGCGTTCCGGAAAACCTGCACGGCCGCTTTCCCTGCCTCGAGGTGCCCGTCCTGCGCACGGCGGCGCATCGGGCCGGGCGCGTTTCCGTCCCGCTTGCCGGCTGGAATATCGCGCGGGGCCTCGCCGCGATCCCCTTCGTCACCCGCCGCATTCGTGACCTGATCGAGCGCTGGCAGCCCGATGTGGCGTTCGTCGATCGCGAGTTCTATCTGCCGTTCGCCTGCCAGAGCACGGGTTTGCCGGTGGTGTCCATCGATCACTCCCACCTGCTCGTCGCCTGCCAGTATCGCGTGCCGGACGACCAGCGCCTGTCCTGGCGGCTGGCTTACGAGAGCGACCGGCTGCTCTTCGATCGGGTGCCGCGCAGCCTCGTGGTCTCGTTTTACCATCCGCCCCTGCGGGCGGGACGCACGGACGAGATGCTGCCCGCGGTCCTGCGGCCCAGCGTGCGCGAAATGACGCCCCGCGAGGGGGATCACATTCTCTGTTACCAGACGAGCGACTCATCGCGCGCCCTCGTCGAAGCGCTGCGCTCGCAGACGCGTCCGGTCATCGCTTACGGGGCGGGCAACACAAAGGAGGAGCGCGATGGGAACGTGACGTATCGGATCTTCGACGACCGCCGCATTCTCGAGGATCTCGCGGGCTGCGCTTTTGCGGTGATCAACGGCGGGCACAATCTGCTCTGCGAAGCGCTGCACTTCGGGAAGCCGGTTTTTTGTGTCCCGGTGCCCATGCTTTTCGAGCAATGGCTCAACGCTTGGCATGTGCGCGAGCTCGGTCTCGGCGACTACACCACGGATCCCGCGCCCAGTGCGTTGCTCCTGCGCGACTTCGAGGCGCGCCTGGATCTCTACCGCGCGAATGCCGTCGCCCGGCACGTCGATGGCACGGATGAAGTCGTGGCGCGCGTCCGGCGCCTGATCGAATCGGAATTTTCCCGGCCGGACCCGGAACCATGAACATTCGCCCCTTCGCTCCGGCAGACGAAACTGCGGTCGTCGCACTCTGGCGCCGCTGCGGTCTAGTGGTACCATCGAACGATGAAGTCGTGAGTCTCGGAAAGCGACTCTCATGAAAAGAGTTGCGTATTTCGTGATGCGCTATCCGGCGCTGACGCAGACTTTTCTCGATCGCGAAATGCGCGGTCTGATCGCAAACGGCTTCGAAGTGGAGGTCCATCCGGTCTGGGATTTTGGCAATCGTCTGGTCCCGGAACCGGGCGGTCCGCGCGTCGTCCGCCCCGCCTTCCTGTCTCTCCTGGGGCGCGCGCTCCTCGAGGCGGCGCGACATCCCGGGCTGGTCTGGCGGGGCGTGCGCGCGATCTTCCGGCATCGTCCGCGCTTTGCAGAAGGGTGGTTTATGTGTCTGTGGGGCGGAGTCTGCGCGCTGGGCCAGGCCGCGGAATTGCGCCGTGCACCGGTCGACTGGCTCCATGGCGCTTGGGCGACCGCACCAGCCACCGTCGCGTTGAGCCTTGCCCTTTTGCTCGACCGTCCTTTCAGCTTCGGCGCGCATGCGTACGATTTGCACCGGCACGGAGGCGATCCGCTCCTCCCGCTCAAGCTGCAGCGGGCGCGCTTTGTACACACCACCACGGCGTCCAACGTCGAAGTGCTGCGGGAGCGTTTCTCCGCCGCGACCGCGGAGATCGTGCTCGCTCGGCGCGGTCTGCCGGAGCTTCCGCCGGAGCCGATTCGGACGGAGGAAGATTGGCGGACGCGTCCCGTCCGTTTGCTCTCGGTCGGTCGCCTCGTGGAGAAAAAAGGCCAGCATTTCCAGCTCGCGCTGCTGGCTGAGTTGAACCGTCGCAGCCTCCCGGCGGAGCTTACGATCATCGGGGAAGGCCCCCTGCGGAACGCGTTGGAGACGCAGGCGCGTGCGCTCGGAGTGAACGCGATTTTCGCCGGCGCCCTGGCCCAGGAAGAAGTGCAGCGTGCCTATGCGGCGGCGGACATCTTTCTGCACACGGGAATCGTTGACGCCGAGGGCGATCGCGACGGCCTGCCGAATGTAGTGCCGGAAGCGATGGCGGCGGGGGTATGCGTGATCAGCAGTCCAGGCGGCGGGGCAGCGGAGGCGATCGTGCATGAGGCGACAGGACTCATCGCCGATCCGCGCGACCCGGCGGCCCTCGCGGCCGCGGTCGAACGTTTACGGGAAAACCCGCCGCTGCGAATCGGGCTGCGGCGCGCGGCGCGGGCGTGGGTCGAGGAGAATTTCCTGGCCTCGCGGAACGCCGGCCGGATCGGTGCGGCGATCGAGCGGCACCTCCGTGGTGACGCGGCTGGACCTTGATCCCGTTTGCCGCCCGGCAGCGCGGGCCCAATGGTCCGCACCCATGACTCGCCGTCGTTTTGTCCGCACTGCTGCGCTCGCTTCCGTGGCCGCCGGTCTTGGCACGGGCGTCTGCTACGCCCGCGCCCTGGGCAAATATCTTGGGCCCGCGAGCGACCACTTCGACGGCACCTATTTTCGCAACAGCACGGGCGTTCCCGCCGGCAGGGGCTTCGACGACGTCTTGAAATGGCAACTCACCTCCCGGCCGGCCCCTTGGCCGGGGCGGATCCTCGATGCAGTCGCGCCGAATCTCGGCGAACCCGGCGAGGGCGGGCTTGCCGCCACCTTTGTCGGTCATTCGTCGTTTCTCCTGCAGCACCCCGGCGGACTGAACATCCTGACCGATCCTGTCTGGTCGGAGCGCGCCAGCCCGGTGCAATTCATCGGCCCGCGCCGGGTGCGTCCGCCCGCGCTGGCGTTCGGAGATCTGCCGGCGATCCACGTCGTCCTCGTCAGCCACAATCATTACGATCATCTCGATCTGCCGACCCTGCGGCGGCTCGAAGCGGCCTATGCGCCGCTTTTTCTGGTGCCCCTGGGATTGCGCGCGCACTTGCAACGCCGCGGGCTGCGCCGGGTGATGGAATTAGATTGGTGGCAGACGCGCGAGATCGAAGGACCGCGGGCGGGACGCATCACGCTGACGCCCGCGCAGCATTGGTCCCGGCGGGGCCTGGGGGATACGAACCGCACCCTTTGGGGCGGCTGGCATTTTGCCGGGCCGGGAGTGCCCAGCTGGTATTTCATGGGTGACAGCGGCTACCATCCTTCGCTTTTCACCGGCATCCGGGAACGGCTTGGTGCGCCGGACCTCGCCCTGATTCCCATTGGCGCGTATGAGCCGCGCTGGTTCATGCAGGGCCAGCATATGAACCCCGCGGAAGCCGCCCGCGCCCACCTCGATCTGCGGGCGTGCCGGAGCGTGGCGATGCATTTCGGCACGTTTCGCCTGACCGATGAAGCGATCGACGAGCCCCTGCGCGCTCTCGAGAGGGCCCGGCGGGAACAGAACATTCCGGAATCGGACTTCCGGGTGCCGCGTTTTGGCGAGACGATTCGGGTGTGACGGGGTTATGGTGAAGCCAGTGGGATTGGCATCGGGTCTGCTCCTGATCGCAGTGCCAATCCACCAGCATTCCAAGTTGTTATGAGATTTCGTGTCTACGCCACCCTGGTGGCTTTGTTTTGTGTTTTGGTCGTGGCGTTCATTGGGGCGCAGTCCCCCGCCGCAGAATCGCCACTCTGGCAGGAGATCGGGGCGGGTCTTCCGGAGCGGTCGGCCGCTGGGGCGGAAAACTTCATCAAGGCCCGGAACTTCCGCCTCTTCACGGTCGATGCGAAGGGCCTCCGCGCCACGCTGGCCAGGGCACCGCTGGAAGCTAGAGGTGCGACGAAATCCGCCGACCCCATCGTCCTCGAGATTCCCGATCCGTCCGGCAAACTGCAGCGTTTTCAGGTCGAGGAAGCCTCCATCCTGGAGCCGGCGCTCCAGGCCCAGTTCCCTGAATTCCGCACTTACGTGGGTCGCGGGCTGGACGACCCGGCCGCGAGCGCGCGGATCGCGTTCACCGCGCTCGGATTCGACGCGCAAGTGCTTAGTCCGAACGGCGCCTGGTACGTGAATCCGTATTACCACCTCGAGACCGGGGTCTACATGAGTTTCGCCCGGAAGGATGCCGTGCGGCCGAAGGATGGCTGGACTTGCCAGGTTCCCGGCAAGCCGGGGGCGTTGGAGCGTGCGCTGGCGGCAGTTCCGCCAGTGACGAATCTCGCCGGCCCTATCGGCGGAACGCTACGCACCTATCGGCTCGCGCTCGCCTGCACCCATCAATACGCCGCATTTTTTGGCGGCACAGTCTCCCAGGCGCTCTCCGCCATGATGGTGGCGGTCAACCGGGTCACGGGGATTTACGAGAAGGAAGTCGGCATCCGCCTTGCGCTCGTCAGCAACACCCAGAATCTCATTTACACCACGGCGGGCTCGGATCCCTACAGCAACGCGAATGCCGACGTGATTCTCACGCAGAATCAGACCAACACCGACAACGTCATTGGCAATCCGAACTACGACATCGGTCATGTCTTCAGCACCGGCAGCGGCGGGCTGGCCAGTCTCGGCGTGGCGTGCAGGGCTGGAGCCAAAGCGCAGGGGACGACCGGCCTCAGTCGTCCGGTGGATGACCCGTTCTACATCGACTATGTCGCGCATGAATTTGGGCATCAATTCAACGCGGACCACGCCTTCAACAGCGTCACGGGGCTCTGCGCGGGAAATCGCAACACCCTGACGGCCTATCAGCCGGGCAGCGGTTCCACCATCCTCGACTATGCGGGCATTTGTAATAATTCGAACACGGGCGTGGACGACAATCTTCAGACGAATGACGACCCCTATTTTCACGCGGTCAGCTTCGAGCAAATCATCACTTACATCACGTCTGGGGCCGGAGGCTGTCCGACGCCGATTGGCACCGGCGATCGCGCCCCGACCGTTTCGGCGCCCGCGGCGGGCGCGTTCACGATTCCGAATAACACCCCATTCGCGCTGACAGCCACGGGATCGGATCCCGATGGCGATCCGCTCACCTATTGTTGGGAGGAATACGACCGGGGTCAGTCCGCCACGGTCGACGCGCCGGACAATGGGGCGAGCCCCATTATCCGTTCCTTCTCGCCCAGCACTAGCGCCACCCGGGTGATCCCGGCGCTCAGCACTTTCCTGAGTTCTCCCAATGGCGGCGCCATTTTCGGGGAGAAACTCCCGACCTACACGGGCGTCCCGACCAGGGTGCTCAACTTCCGGGTCACCGCACGGGACAATCGCGGCGGCGTCGCGGTCGCGGCGACTTCGATCAATGTGGCGACAGCCACCGGACCCTTTACGGTCACCGCACCCGCGGGAGGCACATCGGTCGCCGGAGGCAGCCAAATGGGAGTCATCTGGAATGTGGCCGGCACCACGGGCGGAGGGGTGAATGCCGCGACGGTCAATATTCGGATCTCGACCGATGACGCGCAGTCGTTTCCCCAGATTCTCGCGGCGGGAATTCCCAACAACGGCTCCGCCACGGTCACGCTGCCCAACATCACCGCCGCGAACTGCCGGATCAAAGTCGAGGCGGTCGGTAACATTTTCTTCGCGGTGAATCCGCAGAAGTTCGCCCTCACCGGCGGACCCACGCCCACGGCGGTTCCGACGCCGACGATCGGGCCGACTCCGACGCCCTCGCCGACGCCGACCATCACACCCACGCCTTCCCCGACGCGGACTCCGACGCCCACGCCGACGCCTACCGCGACTCCGACGCCCGTTCCGGGAACAGAGAACATTCGCCTGATCAATGTCTCGACCCGGGCCCGCGTCGAGACCGGTGACAACGTCATGATCGGTGGGTTTGTCGTGGGCGGCACGGGCACGAAACGATTGCTGGTGCGCGGAATTGGTCCGAGCCTGACGAGTTTCGGCGTCGTGGGCGCGCTGGTAGATCCGGTGCTGGACGTTTTCAACAGCACCGGTGCGTCCATCGCGCACGTGGATGATTGGGCGGAGACTCCCGCCAACCAAACGGCCGTGCAGGCCACCGGCCTTCAGCCCAGTTCATCCGCGGAGTCGGCCGTTGTACTCTCGTTGCAGCCGGGCTCGTACACGGCAATCCTGAGTGGGCGCAATGGGACGCAGGGAGTGGGCCTGGTCGAGGTTTACGATCTCGATGCGATCTCGGCGGGCGCGCGCCTGATCAACCTCTCGACGCGCGCGCGGGTGCAGACCGGCGATAATGTCGTGATCGGTGGTATCGTAATTCAAGGCAACAGCAGCAAACGCGTCCTCATCCGCACGCTCGGTCCGACGCTGACGCAATTTGGCGTCGCCGGAGCTCTGAGCGATCCGACGCTCGAACTCTTGAACGTGCAGGGCCAACGCGTGCAGTTCAACGACAACTGGCGGGACACGCAGCAAGCCGAAATCCAGGCCACCGGTTTTGCCCCGCCGGACAATCGGGAATGCGCCATCGTCGTCACCCTCCAGCCGGGCTCTTACACTGCGATCGTGCGGGGCGTTGGCGCGGCTACGGGTGTCGCGCTTGTCGAGGCGTACGAGTTGCCGTAGCCCCTGACGCAGGTTGCTGCTCAGCCGCTCCCGCGCTGCACGGAGATGTCCTGCGCGGCGGCCCATTGCGCGATATCGCGTTTTTGAATCGCGTTCGCCATGAGGTCAGGGAAGAGATCGGGCGTGCACGCGAAGGCGGGCACGCCAAGGGCCGTGAAAGCACCGGCGACTTCCGCATCGAAACACGGTTTCCCGCCGTCTTCCAGTGCCAGCAACGCAATCAGCCGCACGCCGGACGCCGTGATCGAAGCGACGCGACGATAGAGCGCTTCCTTGCTCCCGCCTTCAATCAGGTCGCTGATCAACACCATGATGGTGTCCGCCGGGCGGGTGATGAGTCCCTGGCAATACGTGACGGCCCGGCAGATATCCGTGCCGCCGCCGAGTTGCGCACCGAAGAGCACGTCGACCGGATCCGCCAGCTTTTCAGTCATATCGACCACGGCCGTGTCGAAGAAGATCAGCGACGTGCGCACCGCGCGCAGCGAGGCCATGACTGCGGCCATGACGCTGGAATAGACGATCGATCCCGCCATGGACCCGCTTTGATCCACGCAGAGCACAATGTCCCGGAGCGACTGGCTTTTCCGGCCATAGCCGATGCGGGTCTCCGGAATGATGGTGTGGTAGTCGGCTTGGTAGTGCTTGAGATTGGCGCGGATCGTCCGTGGCCAGTCGATCTCGTTGTGGCGTGGCCGGCGATTGCGCAGGGAGCGATTCAAACTGCCGGCGATGGCCTGGCGGAGCGGGTTGGCGAGACGGCGCTCAAGTTCGTCCACCACTTTGCGGACCACCACGCGGGCGGTGGCTTTGGTGCGTTCGGGAATCACGCCGTTGAGCGACATCAGCGTGCCGACGAGATGCACATCGGCCTCCACCGTTTCGAGGAGCTCGGGCTCGAGGAGGAGTCGTTTGAGGTCGAGCCGCTCCAGGGCGTCGCGTTGCATGACCTGGACGATCGACTTGGGAAAGTACTGCCGGATGTCGCCCAGCCAGCGGGCCACATTGGGCGACGAAGCGCCGAGTCCGCCCGAGCGCTCGCTGTCGTAGAGCGCCTGCAGCGCGGCATCCATCTTCAGGTCATCGCCCTCCAGCCGTTGGCCCGTGCCGTCGCCGCCGTTGACGTCGCCCAGGATCAAGCGCCAGCGGCGCAGCCGTTCGGTGGGAGAAATCGTCATGGCAGGGACGATGGAGTTGGAGGTTCGGGGAGCGTGATGCCAAAGATGGCGGCCAGCGTGGGGAGCACACAAGCGGCGCGCTCTGGCTCGATCGCTTCTTCCAAGGGTTTCACGCTGCGGGCCGTTTCACTGCCGCGGGCGGCGAGTTCGCCCATCTGCCGGCGCTCTGGGACGCTGAATTCCGCGAAGGCGCGCCGGAGCAGCGGAAGCGCTGCCGTGAAATGCTCGGGTGGGAGCGTAACGAGCCATTGGTCGAGCAGCGCCCAAAGTTCGGGGCGATGAATGAGCAGCAAGCCGCCGCCGCTGACGAATCCCTCCACCCAGGCCGCCGCCTGCGCCGGCTCGGCCGCCCGGGAAAGGCTCCGCGAGAGTTGCCCCTCGGTCTCCTCGAAGGTGCGCACATTGTCGTCGAAGAGCAGGCGCGTGCAGCGACCCGAAAGAAGTCCCGGCACCGTTTCGGAAGCCTCCAACCGCGCGAGCGTGGCCTGCCAGGGCCCGCGCAGGTCGTCATCGGCCAGTGCTGCCAGCGCGCCGTGCGTCGCGTTCAGCCGCGCGAACATTTCCGCCGCCGCTTCCTCACCCAGGGCGGAGCAGGCCGGCGGCAACCCGGCGCAAATGCGCGCGACGAGACCTTCGACCACCGGGCGCAGCATCTCGCCATCGGTCTGCCGCACATTCCCGTAGCGCAGGACCTCGGCGAGTGGCGGCACGGCCTCCATGAGATGGCCCACATCGCCGGTGAGCGCAGCGTGATTGGCGAGCGCCTGCATCACGGGCGGCACGGCGGTGGGGAGACTCGCCTGCAGGACTGCCCCCACGAGCGTCGTGAGTTGCGGCAACGAGCGGGCGAGCATTGCCTGGTTGCTGGCCAGCGCAGTCGCGGCGGCTGCCACCGTGTTGCCCCACGGGGCGCCTTCGATCAGGCCAACCTCGAATTCCGGTTCCCAGCGCAGCTTCCAGACTTCGCGGAAGGTGCCTTTGCCGCGTACGGTCTCCGTCTTTCCCCAAGGCACGGAAAGCAGCCTCAGCCGGTGCAGCAGCAGGCTGCGGTCGAGGTCATGGGGTTTGCGCAGGTCGAGCTCGAGCGTGCGGTCGAGCGCTTCCGGCGGCAGGCGCAGGCGTTTTTGTTCCCGTTGCAAATCCTGTTGCAGCGGCGTACGCGGCGCGTCCTCCGACACGGCGCCCAGCGCGTGGCCCACTTCGAGGCGCTCGCCCACCAGACGCATCGCCGCGTCCGAACCGTAACAAAAGACCGCGCGCGCCGCCTCTTGAAACTCCACCAGGCCGGGCACCGCCTGTCCGCGCAGGGACGCAATGGTATCGGCCAGGCGCGTGGCCTCGATGATGCTGGCGGTGGATGTCTCCAGGTCCTCGGCGCGCAGAAAATGCGCGACGCGCACCATCCAGCGCAGCGCGACTTCCTCGCGTGCGCTCGTGCTCCACAAATGCTCGTAGTAGCCGGGCGAGTGCACGCCGGCGCCATACCCGCTCGCGAAGGTAAGGTGCCGGTGCGTCCACGGCACCCACGTCGCAGTGATGGCGACCCTGGGCAGTCCCTTGAGCAGATCGGCATCGCTTTTGGCGGTGGGGAGCTTGGCCAGGGCCGGTCCATGGTACGCGCCGCAGACGATGGCGATGCGCTGAAAGCCCTGTTTCTGTGCGTCCCGCAGCGTCTGCCGCATCCACGCTTCCCGCCGGGCTTCCCCGAGCGCAAGGGGCTGCGCTTCGTCCTCGCGCAACGCCGTCATCAACTCGAGCACCGCCTTGAACGCATCGAGCCCCGCGTACCGCCGCTCGAACTGTTCCTCCCACCAGCGCTCGCCGTCCTGGTAGCCCGCCGCCTCCGCCACGAGCGCAAGCGGATCGGAATGCAGGCGCGGGAGTTCCGCTTCGCACTCGCTTTCGTCCGCCAGGCGATGCCGCTGCGGGAGATCCATGAACTGCACCGGCACGCCGGCGCCCAAGCCGTAGCGCATCGCCTGCCACTCCGGTGAAAATTCCGCGAAGGGATAGTAAACGCCGCGCGTCGGCGCATCCGGCCGGTAGAGCAGCAGCGCGACGGGCGGCTTCATCCCCGCGGCGCCCGCCAGCGGCAGCAGTTCCTGCGCATCGGGCGGACCTTCCAGCAGGATGACGTCCGGCTGAATGGCGGCGAGCGCGGCGCAGACGCTGCGCGCGGAGCCCGGGCCGTGATGCCGGATGCCGAGGATGTGAACGCCTGCGATCATTTATGTCGGGCCACTTGCCTCAGCCGATGGAGCGGCAGGCGCGATAGAGATCCTTCCAGCCATCGCGTTCCTTGAGCACGGTCTCGAGGTATTCCTGCCAGACGACGCGATCCTGCACGGGATCCTTAACCACGGCGCCGACGAGTCCGCCCGCGAGATCGGCGGCGCGCAGGGAGCCGTCGCCGAAATGGGCCGCGAGGGAGAGTCCTTGGTTCAGCACCGAGATGGCTTCCGCGGTGCTGAGCGAACCGCTCGGCGATTTGAGCTTGGATTTGCCATCGGAGGTCAGGCCGCCGCGGAGTTCGCGGAAGATCGTCACCAGTCGGCGGATCTCCTCAAGGGGCGCCGGCTCGGCGGGAATCTCAAGCGCCCGGCCCAGGCTTTCGACGCGCATGCGCACAATCTCGACTTCTTCCGCGAGCGAATCCGGCAGCGGAAGCACGACGGTATTGAACCGCCGCTTGAGCGCACTCGAGAGTTCGTTCACGCCCTTGTCGCGATCGTTCGCGCTGGCGATGATGTTGAAGCCTTTGCGCGCCTGGATCTCCATCCCGAGCTCCGGCACCGGCAGCATTTTTTCCGAGAGCGTGGTGATGAGCGAGTCCTGCACATCGGAAGGCATGCGGGTGAGTTCCTCGACGCGCGCGATACGGCCTTCGCGCATGGCGCGCATGATCGGACTGGCCACAAGGGCTTCGGGACTCGGCCCCTTCGCGAGGAGGAGCGCGTAATTCCAGCCGTAGCGCACCGATTCCTCCGACGTGCCGGCCGTGCCTTGCACGAGCAGCGTGGAATCGCCGCTGATGGCCGCGGCGAGATGCTCGGAAACCCAGGACTTCGCGGTGCCCGGCACGCCGAGGAGGAGCAGGGCGCGGTCGGTCGCGAGCGTCGCGATGGCGATTTCGATCACGCGTTTTTGGCCGATGTATTTGGGCACGATCGTGGTCTCGCCCGTCTTGCCTCCGAGGAGGTAGAGCGAGACTGCCCAGGGCGAGAGCTTCCAGTTCGGTGGACGCGGCTTGTCGTCGATCACCGCGAGGGCGGCGAGTTCGGCGGCGAATTGATGCTCGGCATGCGCGCGGAGTACGGACGGAATGGATTGGCTCATGGGTTTGACGGGAGGGAGGAAAGCGCTTGGAGAATTTCGAGACGGAAGCTGAGGAAATCGCGCAGCGCGGCGGCGTCCGGAGGCGCGGCCTGGAGCAGGCGAAGGCTCTCGGCCAGCAGCGCGCGCGGGACGCGGAGCAGGAGCGGCTCGATGAAAGGACGCGCGTTCGCGAGGTGGGCGTTGACGGCGAGAGCGTTGAGACCGGCGAGCACCTTTGCGTTCAGTTCGCGCGGCCAGTCGCCGGGGAAATCGAGCAATGCGCCGACCAGCGAGCCCGCCATTCCCTGATCCCGGCTCAACAACCCCTCCTGCTCCATTCGCGCACTCAGCCGGGCCACCCGGGCGGCGGGAGGAAGGAGCGGGATCAACGCACTTCCGGGAGCGTAGGATCCGAGCGAAGGCGTGTTGGCATTGAGCAACGGTTCGGCCCAGGCAGTCTCGCGAAAGCGGGTCGCGGCCCATGTCCAACCCGTGATCAGCGCCGTGGCGAATTCATGCCGATCCGCCGCGGCGATGAGATCGGCGGCCGATTGCCCCAATTGAGTGGTCCAGGATCCCGGCGGAATGGACGCAAGCAGGAGGAGGAGGAGCGCGGCGCGCTCGCCGAGGACGGTCTGGGCGCCGAGCGCCTTGGCGTCGAGCCCGTCGCGCTTCGCCGTCGCATCGCTTTCACCCGGCAGATTCACCTCGAGCGCGGAACGCGAAAGCAGTCCACCGCGTTTGAACGCGAGCACCCCAGCGGCGCGTGCGATCATGCGCCCGACGAGGCGCGATTCCGGCAGACGGCTCAGCAGATCGACGGCGGCGCGCCGCACGTCCTTGCTGCGGTCGTCGAGCGCGGCCTCGAGGAAATCCTCATCCGCGAGGGTGAGGCCGGCGGAAAACTCCTCCAGCAGCGCGGAGCGGACGGAAGCTGGCTCCGTGGCCCAGACCGCGCTGAGTTTGCGGCGCGCCTCGTCCGGATTTCCGCTGCGCAGGGAGCGAAAGGCCACT
>JBBRQH010000039.1:0-45456 GCA_038226705.1 Chthoniobacterales bacterium
AATCTCCAGATTGGCCCAAGCATCCCTTTCGTACCCAAATCCCCACCCGACTTCGCCTCCGCTTCTGCAGCCCCCGAGCCGATCCCATTCCGATACGGAAGATCTGTCGGAAACGATTCGGCGATGCTTCCCGCGGAGGCGATGGCTTAGAACTCGCCCGAGCGAGTTCGAGTCGCGGATGCTGTGCTGGTCATACCTGCGCTGACGCTTGGCAAATCGGGAACATTCCGGCAATACCCTTTGCTCCGACAACCTCCCACCCACCTGCAGTGCCGCATGCTCTTCCCCGCTTCCCTGCGACCGCATTTCGCGCCCCTCCTCTGCGGCCTGGCGCTGCTGGTCGTGGCCGCGGGACTGGCGCGCGGCGCGGAGTCGCCCGTTCCGCTGCCGGAACGCGAAATCGGGCTGCCGTTCTTCGAAGTTTTCGAGCCGCGGGTTTATGGTGGGCACACCCAGGTCTGGAGCGTGGTGGAGGACGCGGCCGGCGTGCTGTACTTCGGGAACTTCGGCCGCGTTTTGACCTTCGACGGAACGCGCTGGTCCCATTTCCTGGTGCCCGAGACGACGTTTGTCCGGGCGCTGGCGTTTGACGCGCAGGATACGCTCTGGATCGGCGCGGTGGACGAGCTGGGCTATGCCATGACGGATGCGACGGGCGCGCGGAAGTTCGTTTCGCTGAAGGACAAAGTGCCGGCCGCGGCCCGGGGCTTCGGCGAGGTCTGGCGGGTGCTCATCACGCCGCGCGGCCCCATTTTTCAGTCGAATACCGCCCTCCTGCGCTGGAATGGGAAGGCCTTCGCGATGCTAGCGTTGCCGGCGCCCGGAGGCTGGCAGGAGGTCCTGGCCGGGGACACCGTCTGGGTGAGTCACACCAAGCACGGCTGGAATCGCCTGACCGATGACGGCACCACGCTCTCCTTGAACCCGGTAGAGCGCCCGGCCGTCTTTGCCACGGCGGTGCAGCTTTTCGCGGTTCCCGGCGCGGCTCCCGGCGAATTCATTTTCGGGACGGGCCGGGCCGGGCTCGCGCGCTGGGATGGGAAGCAGATCACGCCATTCCCCACCGGGGCCGACGAACTCCTCAAACAAAAACGCCCGTACCGCGCTTGCCGTCTTGCCGATGGCCGCTTCGCCGTTTCCTCGCTCCAAGGCGGCCTGTTTCTTTTCGACGCGAAAGGCAGACTCATTGCCAATCTCGACCAGCGCGGTGGTCTGCCGGACAACACGGTTCTCAACGTCGGGACGGATCGCCACGGTGGCCTCTGGCTCTGCCTCGAGCGGGGCGTGGTCCGGGTGGATGCGCGTCCGTGGCTCACTTGGTTTGGGCCGGCGAGCGGTGTCCCGCGCAGTCAGCTTGCCACCCTTCGACACAAGGGCGCGCTGCTGGCCGCGAGCAACGTGGGCCTGCTGCGCCTGGAACCGGCGACGTCGGAATCGCCGGCACGCTTCGCCCCGGTACCCGGGTTTCCGGAGTTCCTCAGCACGCTGGTCGAGGCCGGAGACGCCGTGATCGGACTCGGCGAGCAGGGGCTCTTTGAATGGCGGGGCGAAAAGAGCCGGATGCTGGAAAAGGAACTGAACGACGGGCAGAGTTTCGTGGCAGCCGTGCACCAACCCGGCCGCTGGTTCCTACTGGCGGCCGACCAGATGTACACGTTTCGGAACGAGGGCGGGAACTGGCACGCGGAAGGCAAAATCGAGGGCTGTGACAACGTCCGCTCGATCGTGGAGGATTCGGACGGCTCCTGGTGGTTTGGCCAGAGTACTGGCGGAGTGTTGCGCGCCTCGTTTCCCGCTGCGTCCGAGGCGGGTCCGGGGAAGCCGGTGCTCAAGAAGTTCGGCTTGGCCGAGGGCCTGCCCGAAGGACACGGCTGGGCGCGGGTGATGATGGTGGGCGGGCACATCATGCTTCGCTGCGAAAAGGGCTTCCTGCGCTTCTCCCCGGCGCAGGAAAAGTTTTTTCCGACCGAGGAATTCGGCAGCCGCTTTGCCAATGGCACCTTCACCGGGAGGACCCTCGTGGAAGATCCGCACGGCGGGCTGTGGATCGCCGCCCGCGCCGCCGGCCAGGCGGAACTCATCACTCCGCTCGATCTGGGTCTCGCGAACGCCAGCGGCTGGCATGCCCTGCGCATTCCCGAGCTGGCGCGTCTCGATGATGTCGGCGACTTGAACCTTGAGAACGATGTACTTTGGATCAGCGGACACAGCGGCATCGTGCGGGCCGACCTCGCGCAATGGCGCACGAGCACCGAACCGCACCCTGCGCTGGTGCTGCGGGGCGTGACCGGTGGAAGCGGGGAGCGCCTCCCGCTGGCCGGCGGCTGGGAACTGCCTTACGCGCAGCGATCGCTCCGCCTGAGTTTTGCTTCGCCAGACCTGCAAGGGGACACGAATGCCAGCTACGAAAGCACCCTCGTCAGCGACGCCGAGCCGATCACCCTCATCGACGCCACGCCGGAACGCAGCTTTGCCGCGCTCGCGCCCGGCGCCTATCGGCTGCGCCTGCGCGCCCGGGGCGGCGCTGGGAGCTGGAGCGCGCCGATCGAACTCGCGTTCACCGTGCGGCCGCCGTGGTGGTCGAGCGGCTGGGCGTGGGCGGGCTACGTCGGGTTGCTCGGCGTGGTCTTGGCGAGCGGCGTGCGGCAGCGCACGCATGCCTTGCAACGCCGCGCCGAGCGGCTCGAGATCGTGGTCGCCGAACGGACCGAGGAACTCCAGCGCAGCAATACAGAGCTCGCACGTTTGCATCGCCTGGAGCTGGATGAAAAAATCGCAGCCCGCCTCGCCGAGGAGAAGGCCCGGCTCGAGGTCCTCCGGTATCAGCTCAACCCGCATTTCCTTTTCAACGCCCTGACCTCGGTGCGTGCGCAGTTGCCGGCCGCCATGAAGGCTGCGCGCGAAACCATCGGCCAGCTCACGGAATTCTGCCGCTCCACCTTGCTCCGTCCCTCCGGCGACAATCATCCGACGCTGGCGGAAGAAATGGAGATGGTTTCGTCCTACCTCGCCATCGAGCAAACGCGCTGGGGCGACTGGCTGAACGTGACCATGGCCATCGAGCCGGCGGCGGCGGAACAGCGCGTGCCCCCCTTGCTCCTGCTCCCCCTGGTGGAGAATGCGCTGAAGTATGGCCGCGCCACTTCGCCCGACCGCCTGGGCATCCGAATCGGCGCGCATGTCAGCGGAGACGCCCTGGTCATCGAGATCGCCAACACCGGCGAATGGGTCGAGCCCGAAGCCGGATCGATTCCCTCCCTGGGCATCGGGGCCGAAAACCTGCGCCAGCGCTTGCGCCGGTTTTATCCCAATGCGCACGATTTCACGACGACGACCGCAGATGGGTGGGTCAGAGCGCGTCTGCGGCTTGTCGGCCCGCCTGTGACGTAGCATTCTGCCGGCCGCGATGCCCAACGCCCTCATTATCGATGACGAAGCGCTGGCGCGGGCCGACCTCCGCTCGCTGTTGCCGCCGCATATCGCCGTGGTAGGCGAGGCGGCGCGCGTGCACGAAGCGCGCGAGCTGTTGCGCCGCGCCACCTACGACCTCGTCTTTCTCGATGTGCAACTGCTTGGCGGCAGCGGCCTTGACCTGGTGCCGGACGTTCGTCCGGGGGCGCGCATTATTTTTGTCACCGCCTTCGATCAGCATGCGGTGCGCGCGTTCGAGGTGAATGCACTCGACTATCTGCTCAAACCGGTCTCGCCCGAGCGGCTTGCCACCGCGCTCGCCCGGCTCAATTCGCCGGCACCTTCCTCGTTTGCCCCGCACGCTCCGGCACCGGCGCTCAACCACGATGACCGCGTGCTGCTGAAGCTCGGCACCGAAGGGGAGCGCTTCGTGCGGGTGGCCGAAATCCGCAGCGTGTCGTCCTGCAAAAACTACAGCGCCGTCCTTCTGGGCGGAGGGGAACGCGTGTTTGTCCGGCGTACGATGAAGGCCTGGGAGGAGGCTCTTCCGCACGCGCATTTCGCCCGGGCGCATCGCCACGTCATCGTGAATCTTTCGCACGTCGAGCGCCTCGAGCGCTCGACCGATTCCATCTTCCTCGTGCACCTCGAGGGCACCGCCGAGCCCGTGCGCGCCAGTTACCGCTACGTCGCGGAGTTGCGCGAGAAATTGCCTGAAGCGATCGGATAGGCGGGGCGCCGGAGCGCCA
The DNA here is from genome assembly GCA_038226705.1 of Chthoniobacterales bacterium. Lineage (GTDB taxonomy): Bacteria > Verrucomicrobiota > Verrucomicrobiia > Chthoniobacterales > SZAS-18 > SZAS-18. Next base: position 4,161 of record JBBRQH010000039.1, read on the forward strand.
GAGTGCCAGAGCGCCAACCGAAACGCGGGGAAGCGTTGAGATTGCTCGATTGGAGAGGCCCGAAGGGCCGCGATTCCTTAGCCCAGTCCAACGGGCTGGGTCTGCGCCCCAAAAATCCATGCACCCTATAGGGGGCGATACCGCAACCGATCTTCTCCTCGAACAGCCCCTCCCCGGCACTCCGATCGCCTTCTTTCAGGTCGTCTGAATAATTCCTTCAAGATGGCCGCAAGAAGGCACAAAGAACGCAAAAGCTTTCGCCACGCCCTCGACTCAAGGCAAGACTTCACTCGCGGCCGCAACTTTCCCACCCGCCCGGCCCCGCGGCCACGTGACCAGCGCGACGGTGACAGTCACGATCTGCACGAGCACGAGCAGTCCCACGCACGCGGACCAGCCTCCAGCCTGCCAGGCCAGCCCGGGGAGAAGCGCGCCGGCTCCGCCCCCTCCGTAGTAGAAGAACAAATACAATCCGGCGGCGGCGGAACGCTGGTGCGTGACGGTGCGATTGAGCGCGCTGGTGGCCGCGCTTTGCGAGACGAAAGTCGCGCTGGAGATGATGCCCAAGCCGAGTCCGATCGCCACTAGTGAGGGGACGAGGGTGAGACCGAGTCCGGCCACCACGGCCGAGGCGGAGAGCGCTAGCGCCAGACGGTATCCCATGCGATCGAGATACTGGCCGAAGATCGGCGTCGTCACGGCCCCGGCGAGATAGACGACGAAGATGGAACCGAGTGCGCCGGCGCTCAGCGAGAACGGCGGAGCGCCGAGATGGATGATCACATACGTAAAGGCCCCGGTGAGGCAGAAAAGAACGTTGAAGGCCACGGCAAAGACGGCGAGAAGCGAACGATTTGCGAGGTGTCTGCGCAGGACAGAGAAAAATGCGCCGAGGGACGCGGAGCGCTCGATGGGTCTGGCGTGGCGCGAGGGCGGCAACCATTTCCAAACCAGGAGCGCTCCGATAAACGTGAGTCCGCCGAGGACGGCGAAGGCCCATTTCCAGCCGAAATTATCCGACATCCAGCCGCCGATGAAGCGCCCACTAAAGCCGCCCACGACATTGCCGGTGACATTTGCGCTCATGACCGCACCGAGGTTCCCGAGGCCGAATTCCTCGCCGAGATAAGCCATCATCACCGCGATGACGCCTGGGATCGCCAGTCCCTGCGCGAAGCGCCAGGCGGTCAAAGCGGCCAGGCTGTCGGCCGTCCCGGCCAGCAACGTGGGTATGATGAGGACAAAGAGCGACGCCACGATAAAGCCTTTTCGTCCGCGCCGATCGGCCGCCAGTCCGACAAAGGGCGCGGCCAGGGCCACCGCGAAGGCGGTCGCCCCGACGGTGAGGCTGGCGCGAACCGGTGTGACACCGAAGGCGGCACCCAATTCATTCAACATCGGCTGGGTCGCGTAGAGATTTAAAAACCCGCACGCCCCGGCTAGGCCGACGGCGAGGAGCTGTGCCCGGGTCGGGGCGTGCGCGATGGGAAGAGAAGAAGCGGAAGCCGTAGCCACGATTGAAGTACAGAAGTTGCGCCCACCAAAGGACGCCGGGTTGCGCACCAAACGAGGAAACGGGACCGGCGCCAGCCCTGCAGGAAAGGTTCGCCCTCGATCGAGTCACGCGCCGATCTTGCAGTCGGGCGACTTCTCGATTACGGCATGCGCCCCGCCGGACCCCTTCCCGCTTCGCCATCCCATGATCTCCCGTTTCATTGCCCCCCTCGCCTTCTTCCTCTGCCTCGTTGCCGCCACCCCTGCGCATGCGCAGATGAAAGTGGGCGTCGTCGATATGGCCAAAGTCTTCACGGACTACTACAAGACCAAGGACGCCGAAGAGCGCATCAACGTGGCGCGCGATGCCGCCAAAAAGGAGATGGACGACAGGTTGGGGGCACGAAACAAACTGATCGAGGAGATCAACACGCTCAACAAGGATTCGGAAAACCCGGCGTCGAGCGCGGCCGTGCGCGAAGCGAAGGCGAAAAAACGCGACGAGAAAGTCGCCGACATGCGGAACCTCGAGCGCGAGCTGAACGACTTCAAAACCACCCGGGAGCGCCAGCTTCAGGAGCAGGCCGCGCGCCTGCGTGGGACGATCGTGGAAGAGATCATGAAGGTCGTAAACGAACGGGTTGCCGCCGGTGCGTATGAACTCGTTTTCGACAAGGCCGGCAACAGCGTGAGCGGCGTGCCGCTCGTCCTCTACTCCCGCGAGGGCATGGATTTCACCAACGAGATCATCACCGCGCTCAACAAGACCAAGTCCGCGGACTCCGCCGCCACCCCGAAGGCGGCTCCTTCCGCCACGCCCAAGCCGAAGAAGTAAACGGCGGAAGTCGGGGCGCCAGAGCGTTCGGGCGGAGCGGAAATGACGCAAGTGGCGCAAGAAATCGGGGGTCTCCCACCTTGCCCTTTTGCGGGCCCTTTTTCTGGCGAGACGCGGCGGTCTGGAAACGCCTGCGACACTGCCGCGAGTCGAAATCAGAGCCTCCTTTTAGCTTACTTATGAGCGCCTGTTCCATCAAGGCCGCGCGAGCCGGTAGAATCGTTTTGCGGACGGCTGCGGCAACGCGAGGCTGAAGTCCGCCGGACTGTTCACGTAGGCACCCGGGACCTCGCTCCAGACGGTAGAGCCATCCAGGGCACTCTCCTGCTGCAGGACAAATTCCGGCGCGGTGAGCGGCCAGGACAGCAGGACATTGCCGCCGCTGAGTTGCACCGCCAGGCCTGGCAGCGGCGGTGCGCCAGAGGGCCCGACTCCCCCGCCGGTCGTAGTGCTTTCCAGCGCACCGATGTCGCGTGCGACCGCCCGCGGACGAAACGCCCGCGCCACGGCTTGGTTTTGAAAATACTCGCGCGTGGGAATCAGCCCGGAAGCCAGCACACCCGCCAGGCCGATGTTCGCGCTGCCGGGCGCGAGTGTGAAGTCCAGCACTGCCGCATTCTGAAAGCCGGGCAACGCGGAAAAAACCGAATTCGAGAGTCCGGCCGGCGCCACGCCGGTCTTGAGCCAATTGTTCGCTCCCTGCACGGAGCCATTGACGGGATCTTCGATCAAAACCGGCAGCGTCGTACCAAAGATGATGTTGTTCGAGACCACGGCACTCATCGGCGTGGCATCGGCATTCGAAAGATGGACGAATGCCGCCGCTGCCCCGTTGCCGGGAATCCCGTTCCCCACGTAAGTATTCTGGATCACCTGCATCGCCATGCTCACATTCGGGACGCCGTTGTCGTTGTAGAGCACGAGGACTTGCGAGTGATTCGCCGGCGTCGTGTTTTGGATGAAGATATTTCCGCGCAGCAGCATCGTCTGGAAGAACGGCCCGTTCCCGGCGAAATCGTCGTCGGTCATCAAATCGCCTTCGTAACTCTTCGCCCGGGCGAACCAGTTGTATTCCAGGTAGGAATCGTGCGCCCGGATGTGGAAGTTCTGCCCCTGCAGGCTGTCGTGCACATACGAATACCGGAGCGCGAACGTGCCGCCGTAGATGTAGAGATTGTGTGTGAACGCGGTCGCCGTGACGTTGCCGTTGCTGTCGAACTCGCAGAATTCGAACACGGCGTCGCTGTCGCCCGTCCCGCCCGTAACTCCATTGTCGTTCCCGCGGAAGATGCAGTCGGAGACATAGATTCCGGTGGCTCCGTTGTAATAGCGGATGCCCGCGCAGTTCTTGCTGGCGTTGTGGCAGCCCGTGAAAACGAGGCCCGAGATGTGGTAGTTCGCGCCGCCGCTGATCTGCCACCCCCCGCGGCCGCGATCCCCCGCCGTGTAACTGCCCGCGGCATTTTCCACCAGCGACGCGCTCATGTCCCAAACCGGTTTGTTGTTGGGGTCCAGCGCCCGGATCTTGATCGGATTCGAGCGTGTGCCCAGTGCCGTGAGATGAACCCGGAAGCGATACGTCCCGGGGGCGATGACGACTTCATCGCCTGGCTGCGCCGCCTCGATCTTCACGAAGTTGTCGGCCGGCGTGATATTGATCGTGGCGGCTCCCGCCTCGATCGAAAGCAACGCCGTCGCGCAGACCGTCGCGCACGAGAATGACCACACCGACCAGGCAAAGCCTTTGGCTGGCAGGCACCTTGCCAACGGGGGAATTTCAGGAAAGCGCATGACGGGCACCGCAGCAGCATCGATGCCGGGCGTCACGCCGCGCCGATTTGGCTCACGCGAGTCGGGCGCATTCCCGACGTTAACGGAAGTGACGGGTGAAAGGAGGAAAACCGCGTTGATGTTGCCTCTGGCCATCTCCGACTTTGATGATCGCTCGCAGTTTCGGCGGAGGGATCACCGGAATCAACTTCATCAGCGCCGCGCACGACAACGTGGCGGGAACCGCGATCACCGCGGGGGCCATTCCCGAGCCGGGAATTACGCTGCTGCTGGCGATTCGCGCGAGCGGTCTCGTCGCGTTCCGGCGGCGGCGTTCAGACGCGGGGCGTGGAGCCCTGCTCACTTTCGCGGGTGAACCAAAAGGCTGAGGCGATCCCGGAACGCCTTCGGGCCCTCGCGGAAGAACGGATCGCATTCCGTGAGCACCTTCTCTTCCAGCGCGAGCTGTCCGGCGGCGAGCAGCCCGAGGAGTGAATCGCGTTCCAGGGCGGTTTCCGCCTTCCACCGGGCCTGAATCAAGGCCTCGCGCAAAACCGCGAGATCGAGATGCTGCCCCAACAAATCGGCGAGGATTTTGGCGGCGCCGATTTCCTTCTCGAATCCGTCGGGATGCAGAGGGCGGGCCATTTCCAACTGAGAACAAAAGTCCTTCAGCCGTTTGCGCAGATCGTGCTGTCTTTCGACCGTCATTTCGCGCCGCGCCGCGCGATAGGCGTCGCGCGCGGTCTTGTAGCTGCTTTGCAGGGCGGAGGAGAAGTCGCCGGTCGTGAAACCCGCGACCTTCCAAGCGCCCGCGTGGCGGTGGGCCGTCTGGAGGACAGCGACGACGCCCTCGAGCACAGGGCCCGCCCCGACCGACTGCGCACGTGCCTCCCGGGCGAGCCGACGGCGGACACGCGGAAAATCGCCGCGTAGCTCCGCGATCGCTTCGCGCTGCTTTTCGAAAGTGGCCAAGCGCACCTCGGCATCGCGCACCGGCGAAAGTTGCCGCCCGGCATCGCCCAGGCGAAAATTCTCGGACTTGAATTCACGGTGACCAATCTCCTCGCGGAGCAGTTTGAGAATCGCCCGCATTTTCTTGAGGTGCTTTCGCACTTCATGAACGCGCGGCGCGAGGGCCGCATCCGCGGCTCGGCATTCGGCGATCGCCGCCCCGGCCTCCTGGCCGTAAAGCCGCTTCAAGCCCCGGCCGGGATGCTCATGGGGCTCGAGTCGAAAGGGCATAAAAATCTCTGCATGCTGCGACCGCAGCCCGGGATTCAGCAATCGAAATTTGCGGGACGGGAACAGCCGTTTGGGAAGGAAAGGAATCTTAACGCATTCGACTATTTCGGCGATACCGTCCCGGCGCCGTTCCGAGTTCGGCTTTGAACTGCCGCGTGAAGGTCGGCTGATCGCAAAACCCGCAATCGAGCGCGATCTCCGCGAGACTTTTTTCGCTGTTGCGCAGCGCCTCGGCCGCCGCCTCCACCCGCAGGCGCGTGAGCAACTGGCGGGGTGAGACGTGCAATACGGCGCGCATCAACCGCTCGAAGCGGCTCAGAGAAAGACCGGCCTCCACCGCCAGGGCGGTGATGCGCAAAGGTCTGGCAAAGTCGCGCCGGATGCACTCGACGGCCCGCGCCAGCGGACCGAGGCGTTTGTCGGCGGCGGAGGCGCGGAGGTCGCGGGAGATTCCGGCCAGCGCCACGACCTTTCCCAAAGCATCGTGCACGGGCACCTTGTCGGCTAGGAACCAGCCGCGACTGCCGTCGGGGTTCGTGATCATCTCCAGCCTTTCGCGAATGGGTTCGCCCGTCGTAAAAACGTGGGAATCCTGTTGCTCGTATCCGACGGCCAGCGGGCTCGGGAAAATCTCCTGCGCCGTGCGCCCGAGCAGTTCGTCGATTCCGCCCAGCCGGGTGCGCCGGAGAAACGCGGCATTCGCAGCGAGATATTGGCCGGCGCGATTCTTGACGCAGAAGACGAGGTCACTGGCGGACTCCATCAACGCATCCAGGGCCGCCAGTCCCGGCACGTCCCGGAAAAGACTGCGCCGCAGTTCGGCGATCGCGTTTTTGTGTAAATTCGACATCCGCCCTGAAGTGAAAGCTAAAGACCCGCGGGCGGCAATCGGGTAGAAGTTTGGGTCAACGCGCCTTCCCATGTCTGCTCCCCTCGCCCCCTCCGTTCCCGCCGTCCCCGCCCCGCCCGATTCGACGGGGACAGATCCCGCCAGCGCCGCCGTGGTGCTGGCGGAAAAGCTCCTGCGCTCCGCGCTCGCCCAGCGGCGCCCGGCCGAAAATGCGCAGGCGCAGCGCATGGCCGGTCTGATTTCCGACCCGAAGGCCAAGCGCTTGAGCATGGCGATGACGGACCGGCTCATTCGGAGCGAGGACACGAATCGCGCAGCCGCCGGCTGGCGCCGTCTTCTCGGGACCTTCGGTCTCCCGCCAGGATTCGGGTTCCTCCAGCGGGGTCTGCTCGCCATGGGTTGGATGGGATCGAAATTCCTGCCCGGCGTGGTGATGCGTGCCGTGCGGCAACGTCTGCGGGATGAGAGCAGCGGCGTCATCCTGGCGGCCGAGGACGCCCCGTTGGCCCGCTATCTCGCGGAGCGAAAGAAGACCGGCTGGCGCGTAAACCTGAACCAGCTCGGCGAGGCCATCCTCGGCGAAGAGGAGGCCGCACACCGGCTCGAGGCCGTGCTGGCGCTGCTCGCCCGGCCGGATGTGGACTACGTCTCGGTCAAGATTTCCGCCATCTTCAGCCAGATCAACCTGCTGGCCTGGGACGCCACGCTCGGTGCGATCAAGGAGCGGCTTCGCCGCCTCTATCGCGCCGCGCTGCCGGCGGGAAAATTCGTGAATCTCGACATGGAGGAGTATCGCGACCTCATCCTCACGGCGACGGCGTTCCGCGAAGTCCTCGATGAACCGGAATTTCACGCGCTCGCCGCGGGCATCGTCCTGCAGGCCTATCTGCCGGATTCGTGGACGGTGCAGCAGGAACTGACCGAATGGGCGAAGCGCCGCGTAGCGGCGGGCGGCGCGCGCATCAAGGTGCGGCTCGTGAAGGGAGCCAACCTCGCGATGGAGAGCGTGGAGGCCGAACTGCACGATTGGTCGGTCGCGCCCTATGGATCCAAGGCGGACACCGACGCCAACTTCAAGCGGATGCTCGACTATGCCTGCCGCCCGGAGAATGCCGCAGCGGTGCGGCTGGGCGTCGGAAGTCATAATCTTTTCGACGTCGCCCTCGCCCTCGTTCTGCGCGAGGAGCGCGGGGTGGCGGAGTCCGTGGAAATCGAAATGCTGGAGGGCATGGCCGACCACCAGGCCCGGGCCGTGCGCGAAGCGGCTGGCAGCCTGCTCGTCTACGCTCCGGTGGTGCACGAAGAGAATTTCGGCAGCGCGCTCGCCTACCTGATTCGCCGGCTCGACGAAAACACCGCGGAGGAGAATTTCCTCCGCCATCTTTTCGACCTCGCGCCGGGGAGCGCGTCCTGGCGGGAACAGGAGCAACGCTTTCGCACTGCCTGGGAGCAGCGGAATACCGTCCCGGCCGCGTCGCGTCGGGCGGCGCTCCCAAGACATGGGGCAGCCGGCTTCGTCAACGCGGCGGACACGGACTGGACCCAGGCGTCGAATCGGGATGCCCTCTGGAAAACGCTGGCAAGTTTCAAGCCCGCGCCGCTGCCCCCGATGCCGTCCCTCGACGCGCTTCTCGACACTGCCGCGCAGGCCCAACCGACCTGGGAGAATCGGGGCGACGCGGCGCGCGCGGCGATCCTGCACCGCTGCGGCGAGACTCTGGCGGCACATCGTCTGGAGTCCATCGCGCTCCTCCGCGACGAAGGAAAGAAAGCGATTGGCGACGCGGACGGTGAGGTTTCCGAAGCGATCGATTTCGCCCATTACTACGCGGAGGCCGGCGCGACACCGTCTGGCGTGAAAGCGACCGCGCTCGGCACGGTCGTAATCACGCCACCCTGGAATTTTCCCTTCGCCATCCCTTGCGGCGGGGTGTTGGCCGCCCTCATGGCGGGAAACTCGGTCATCCTCAAACCGGCGCCCGAGACGATCCAACTGGGCTGGTGGCTGGCGCAATTGCTTTGGGAAGGCGGCGTGCCGCGCGATGTGCTGCAGTATTTTGTCTGCGCCGATGGCTCCGAAGGCCGCGCGCTCGTCACGGACCCACGTACATCTGCGGTGGTCCTGACCGGTGGCTACGAGACCGCGCGAATGTTTCAATCCTGGCGTCCCTCCCTCCGCCTCTACGCGGAAACGAGCGGCAAAAATTCGCTCATTGTGAGCGCGCTCGCCGATCGCGACTTGGTCGTGAAGGATCTCGTGCGCTCGGCCTTTGGCCATGCCGGTCAGAAATGCTCGGCCGCCAGCCTCGCGATCCTCGAGGCGGAAGTTTACGACGATCCGGCATTCCGACGCCAGCTCCGCGACGCCGCCGCCAGCCTGCCGGTGGGGTCCGCGACCGATCCGCGCAGCGTGATGACGCCGCTCATCCGTGAGGCGGGGGAGAACCTGCACCGCGCGTTCACCACGCTGGAGCCTGGCGAGGAGTGGCTGCTCGAACCGCGCCAGAGTCCAGACGATCCCTGCCTCTGGTCGCCCGGCATTCGCCTCGGAGTGCGGGCGGGTTCCTGGTTTCACCAGACCGAATGTTTTGGCCCCGTGCTCGGCTTGATGCGCGCCACCGACCTCACGGAAGCTGCGGCCCAGCAAAATGGGGTGTCTTACGGTCTCACGGCAGGCTTCCACTCGCTCGACGAGACGGAAATCGCCGTCTGGAGGGAGCAGGCCCAAGCGGGCAATCTCTACATCAATCGCGCCATCACTGGAGCGATCGTGCAGCGCCAGCCCTTCGGCGGCTGGAAGCGCAGCAGCATCGGACCCGGCGCGAAGGCGGGCGGACCGAATTACGTCAATCTGTTTCGCCGCTGCGAGGACCTTGTGACACCCCGACCCGACCGCGCTGCCGCCAGCTATCGGGCGGCGTGGAGCGAGCACTTCAGCGTGGAACACGATCCAACCGGTTTGAAATGCGAAAGCAATGTCTTCCGCTACCGCCCAGCGCGGGGGGTCGTCCTTCGCCTGCCGGCGCCTGACGCCAGCGCCGAGGCCCTCGCCGTGCTCGCGGCCGCGCAATGCGGAGTGCACCTGGTCGTCAGCCACGCCACGACCGAAAGCGAGGCGGATTTCGCCCGGTGCCTGCCCGCCCTGGCCCGGCGAGCGGAATTTCTGCGCACTGTCGAAGTTCCGTCCGACGAAATCCTCCGCGCTGCGAATGCGGCGGAAATGAATTGGATTGACGCGCCCCTAAGCGGCGAGGGCCGCATCGAGCTGACGCGCTGGCTGCGCGAGCAAAGTGTGAGCGAAACCTGCCACCGCTACGGCAATCTCATTCGTTGACCGAGAAATAGGACCGGTTTGTAAGGCCCCATCCGACAAAATCTTATGCCGCGCGCAACCTGACCTCCGGTTGCGCATGGCGCAGCCTGTGATATCCGGAGGGCGATGTTCAAACTCCTCTACACTTCCATTCTCGTGCTGGCTCTTTCCGCCAGCGCAGGGTTCGCCAAAGACTTCAAATTGCCGGAAAAGAAGCCCGTGCTCTCTGTCACCATCCCGGATGATTGGGATCCGGAAGAAATTGACCACGGCGTGAAGGGTCAGTCGGAGGACGACGCTGTCTTCCTCTCGATCGAATCGACCAAGAGCGAAAAAGGCATGGAAGCGATCATGACCAGCACCTTCGACATGCTCAAGGAGCACAAGGTCGAGTTCGATAAGGACTCCAAGAAGACGCAAAAATTCAAAATCGCGGGCCAGGACGCCGAGGAGATGATTTTCTCGGGCAAGGATGAAGACGGTCCTGCCACCATCTCTATCACCCTCTTCACCGTCGGATCCGATGTGTTTGTCCTGACCTATTGGGCGACCACAGAGAAGGCGGAGAAACACATGCCGGACGTGGGCACGATCGTGAAGAGTATGAAGCTGCTGAAGTAGGCCGCCGTTCGCTCCGTCTCGTTTCCAACTCGCCCGGCTGGTCCACTGCATCAGCCGGGCGTTTTTTTGGCCGGAATGACGATTCCGGCAGGCTTGCCAAAATGCCCGAAGCAATCAGGTATTCCGAAAAGGGATCAGGGCGCGCACGCGTCCGTCGCGCAAAAAGAGACCGCCCCACAGCATCATGCCGAGCAGGACCGGCAGGAAGTAAGTGGCATCGCCGACGCGCAAATGCGTGGCCGTGGCGCCGCCCAGATAGCCGGTCAAAAGGATCGCACCCAGCACCGCGGTGCGGGGAATGAGATAAAGGATCGTGCAGACGAGTTCGACCACGCCCAAGCCGAAGGCGAGGCTCTCCGCATAGCCGAGGTGGGCAAATCCTTCCACCAGAGAGGGGGATTTGATGAACTTCATGCTCGCGCTCATGAGCAACATGAGGACTGGGAGGGCGCTCATGACATAGCCGGTCCAAAGCATCGCCTTGGAGACCGGCGCGCTTGTCGGCGGAGTCGTAACGCTCATGGGATTATTTTCGGGCAGCTGCTTCCGAGACGGATTTCAAGCTCGCGAGACCCTTCTCGAAGTCGCCGCCAACCATCTTGTCCATGTTCATGAACAGACAGACCGCCTTGGAGAGAAAGTTTTTCTGGCCCGACATCGCCCAGGTGATCGTGGTCTGATTGTTCGCGAAAGTGAGGGTGTATTCCGTCGTCGCGGTCGATTCGAAGGGTTTGACGAAATCGAGTTTGACCCGGATCAAATCACTCGGTCGGCTTTCTGTGATGGTCATGCGTCCTTCGCCAACCTGGCTGTTGCCCACCCAGGCGAAACCCGCGCCTTTCCCGGCCGGCGGACCCTCGAACGTGTTCTTCGCGTTGGGATCCAGCTTGGCCCAGGGAGACCACGCCTCCCACTTGTGGAAGTCATTTACCCGTTCAAAAACGAAGGCTTGGGGAGCGGCGATGGTGGTGCTGCGCACAACCCGGTAATCGGGTGGCTGCATCGCCACCACGACGAGAAAGCCGGCAATCAAGAGGACGAGAACGAGGAGGATTTTTTTGAGCATGGAGGGAATGCGGTTGAAGTGGAAGCGAAGCGGAAGGTTGGGGTGCCTTGGGTGAGAACCAGGAAAGTCGTGCCCGCTCTGGCGCGGTCGGCAGAATTTGGGTGAGGACGGTCGGAGTCAAGAAGCGTTCGGCATTCGAGCAAGAGAGCGAGAGTGCCGGTTGTAACCGTCTTAACGGTTAAGGGCGGCGGCAGCGGACATTTCCCGGCGAAAAATCTAAAATGGTTTCGTAAATCCTCTCCGAATGTCCGCCCGCCCGCTTATCGTTCGTCGTATCGGTTGACGGTTTGTCTCAACTCCAAAAATTACCCCCTGCCATGGCCACCGACTCGAGCCTCAATTCCTCCCCTTCCGCGTACCTGCTCTTTTTCCGCAACACTGGGCCCGAAAACCACCAGCATCTCTCCCCGGACGAGCGCCAAAAACTGGTGACCCGCTGGAACTCCTGGTACGACGGCCTGGCCGCGCAAGGCAAGGCGGTGGAAGGGCAGCCGCTGGAGACGGAAACCCGCCTCGTTTCCGGCCCCGGCGGAGCGCGAGTCGTCGATGGCCCCTTCGCCGAAGCCAAGGAAGCGATCGGCGGCTATGTGAAGCTGCTCGTCAGCGGCCTGGACGAAGCCACCGAGATCGCGAAACGGCATCCCGGCTTGGAATACGGCCTAAAAATCGAAGTCCGCCAATTGACGGACCACTGCCATCTCGGGGTCAACACGAGCGCGAATTCCGCGCAACAACTCGTAAACGCCTAGCCCTGCTCGTGTCGTCCCCGGCCTCAGATTCGCTGCCGGCGGGAGCTGCCAGTGAGACCGCAGAATTGACGGGTCCGTCCCAGTTGGTGGAGCATTTCTTCCGCCATGAAACCGGGCGCCTGCATGGCACCCTGCTTCGGTTGCTCGGCGTGCAGAACCTCGCGCTGGCCGAGGATGTGGCGCAGGAGGCTTTGCTGCGGGCGCTGCGCACCTGGTCGATGGGGGGAGTGCCGGCCAATCCCTCCGCCTGGATCACGCGCGTGGCGCTGAACCTGGCGCGCGACGCCCTGCGGCACCAGAACATGGCGGGCGCGAAGGAAGACGCCATCATCACTCACCTCGAACAAACGCGTTCCACTCCCGTCCGGGCGAAGGAGAGCGAACCCGAATTTCGCGACGACACGTTGCGGCTGCTCTTTGTCTGCTGCCACCCTTCCATTGCCCCCGATGCCCAGGTGGTGCTTGCCCTGAAAGTGCTCTGCGGATTCAGCACCGGCGAGATCGCGCGCGCCTTTCTGAGCAGCGAGGCCGCGATCGAGAAGCAGATCACGCGAACCAAGCAAAAGATTCAACTCGCCGGGATTGGTTTCGAAGTGCCTGTGGGGGAGAATCTCGCCCCCCGTCTCGACGGTGTGCTCGCCGCCTTGTACCTCCTGTTCAACGAGGGGTACAAAGCCTCGGCCGGCGAGCACTTGTTGCGGGAGGAACTCTGCCAGGAGGCGATCCGCCTGGCGTCGCTTCTCGCCGCTCATCCGGCGGGCCGGACGCCGCGAAGCCACGCCCTGCTCGCGCTCATGCTGCTGAGCGCGGCACGGTTTCCGTCCCGCCTCGACGAGGATGGGGTCTTGCTGCGGCTCGATGACCAGGACCGTTCCAAATGGGACCAAGCGCTCATCGGGCAGGGACTCCTCCACTTGGCGGAGGCCGCGCAAGGGAGCGACTTGAGCGAGTATCATTTGCAGGCGGGCATCGCCGCCCTGCACTGCCTGGCTGCCGACTCCGCCTTGACCGACTGGACGCGCATCCTGCGCCACTACGATGAGCTCGGCCGAATCAAACCATCGCCGGTCGTGGCGCTGAATCGCGCGGTTGCGGTCGCGCATCTGCACGGAGCCCAGGCGGGTCTCGACGCCATCGCGGAGATCCCGCAACGCGACCGGTTGGAATCTCACTACCTTCTTCACGCGGTCATCGGCGAGTTGCACTGGCGGCTGAAGAACGACCGGGCCGCCGCGGAGAGTTTTCGGCGTGCCCTGCTCCTCGCCCAAGTCGGACCCGAGCAGCTCTATCTGACCCGCATGCTGAAACGGTCGGCCGAACTACCAGGAGGCGATTGATTGAATCGCGGGCTTAGCCGGGATTCCGGCCACCGCCGTACTCAAGCTGCCAAGCGGTGAAGCACGCATCCAGTTCGTCGAGCAAACAGACCAACGCGGCGACGAGAAAGGGCATTTCCCTCGTCAGAGGCCTGCTCTCCTGCAGAGCGTCGGGCGCCGTTCTCAGAAAGGCGTTGGTGGCCGTTCGCGCGACGCAGGGCTGACGCGCGCTCCGATCGAGAGCGCGGCAAGATCTCCCGCGGAAGCGGCATTCAACTGCGGAGTTCCGAGCGCCCGTGTTCGTGGCGCCAGGCTGCGGCACAAACGTCGAGCTCGTCGAGCAAGCTCACCACGGCGGCGATGAGATTTGGCACCATGAAAGGCCGGGACCGTTCGTCTTTTGGCCCTTCAAACGCCGATTTGACGAGGATCGCTGCGACCTCCTTGGCCACAGCCGCCTGGCGGGCGTGCTCATCAAGTCTCGGCTCGAGATTTGAACTCTCACCGGCCGCCACATCGTCATTGAGTTCAGCGAGGAGCACCTCAAAATGATCAAACAACCGGTCCCGGTCGAAGCCATACCGCAGTTCATTTGGCGGCGCGACGAGCGTCGCGAACGCCAGAAATGTGATCGCGGCATGAGACGTTTCCACCGTGTTTATCGAATCCGGCACAACGAAGGGGAAATAAGCGAAGAAATCCGCGTAGGCGCGTCGCAATAACTCAAGCGCCGGACCTTTCCACTCTGATCCTGGCAACTCATTCAAATGCCGTTCGAGGACCGCCTTGGAAATCGCCGTGTAAGGGGGTTCCACGGTCGATGACTTGAGCAGATGCTCCGGCCACTCGCTTTGATCGATCTCCGGTAAGCCATCGTTCGACGTCCCGAAATCGTCCTCTTCGTTGCCCACTTGCGGCGGCACCCACCCTGCTGGCACGAAGTGCTGGAGTTCCGGAAATCCGAGCTCGAAGGCGACGGGCGAATAATCGATGAACTGCCGCCCCTGCACTCGATTGAGGTCTTCCATCGAGATGAAGTGGCGGAGTAACTGCCCAACTTTCGGACGAAGGGCGGCGTCACGGATCGCAACGCGCGGAGTGAGCCCTCCGAGAGCCGGCACTCGCTCTTCGAGCCAGCGCAAAGCGAGCATCTCCGGAATGTCTTCGGCGCCGCCTCCGGCCGTCAATCCCGTCTGTCTGGACACGATATTCTCTCCGACCGATTTCCGGGCGTTCTCGATCAAGTCCGAGGGAACGAGATCTTGGTTCGCGCGCCTCCGCTGCGCCGGGTCGAGCGCCCCGAAGGCCTCGACAAGGCGAAGAAAATTGGTCGTGATCCACTCGCGCAGCCCTCTCTCTGAGTCGCCGCGGTAACCCTGATGGGCTGCGATCCGGTCAAAGACTTCCCGGGGTGAAAAGGTGGGCTGGGAAGGCAACGGTACCGCGGCGCCCCACGCTCGCCAATAATGCGGGAACGGCTGAATCCAGATCAATTGTACTCCAAATTGCCACCCGCCTTCGCAGAGGTTGGAGTCGCGGAACTCGAGCGCCGGAGCGTCGGGCGGCGAGAGGAGGTCGCGTCCTCTCAGTCGCTCGCCATCCACAATCCGTTCGATCTCGAGGAGCGCGGGCCGCAGCTCGAACATTGCGGCCACAACGACTTTTTCGTCGTTCTTCAACCCCAGAAACCGCTCGTCGCGCCAAGTCTCGAGCAGCGTCCTGCCGTGTTCGCTGCGGTCTTGGAGCAAGGCAAGCAGGTACTGATGTTCTGCGCTCAGGCCCGCCGTACCAGACAGCGTTGCCTCTGCGATCCGACGGCCCCGGAGATCGCGCGTCATGCGCTCGCGCAGCTTCCCCAGGGCGGCAAAGCTGATGTCTGCCACCTGCGAATAGTTCTCCGGCCCAAACGGATTATGGGGACAGGTGGAGGGGCACGCGTAGTGGGTGATTCGATTTTCCCCGCATTCCAAGCCGGAAATCGCGCGTCCTACGGCCGGGCATTCCCGGCGGTTTTTTTTGGCCTGACCCATCCCGCTACTTCTGCGGGCGCAAGACGAATGCAAGTATCGCCTTGCGGTCGGCTCGGGGTTCCAGATTCAACCCGGTCTTTCCTCGCGGCGCGGCGCCGACCTCTCCGTTCGGGCTCCGTGAGGCGATCACTTTTTGTCCGCAACCCGCAAGAGCTCGTAGACCTCGATGGTATCCTTCCCCTTTTGCAGGCCGGTGAGGGTGATGCGCAGCTTGTCGGGCCCTACCAGTTCATAGACAAAGCGCTTCGGGAAGTCGTGTTCGGTGTTCTCGAAGACCGCGCGATTGTTCCGGGTCTCCGTGGCCAGGAGCGGAAATGAATGGGGGCTCTTCCTCCCGGCGGGGTGAGGCGTGAGAACGATGGTGCCGTCCTTCTCGCTAAACACTTCCAGGTCGTAGAAGACGCATTTT
The DNA here is from genome assembly GCA_038226705.1 of Chthoniobacterales bacterium. Taxonomy (GTDB): domain Bacteria; phylum Verrucomicrobiota; class Verrucomicrobiia; order Chthoniobacterales; family SZAS-18; genus SZAS-18. The sequence continues at coordinate 19,859 of JBBRQH010000039.1, forward strand.
CCTTTGCTGAATTCACGGCTCGCCCCCACCAGCACTCCCCCTTCCGAACTCGAATAGATTTCCTCGGCCTCCCGACCATCCGTGGTCATGCCGCGCCAGTGTCCGGTTAAAAACGAAACGGTCGCGATCGTGAGTTTGTCCTGCGCGGCAGCAGGCAGCGCAGACCGGGCGAAGACCAGTGCATAGAAAAGAGGGAGGAGGAGGGGTTTCATTTCCGCACGGTGACTTCAGGGATGCAGGCGTCTTGGAAAAATCCGACATTCTGCGCCGACAACCAATTATCGCAGCATCGCCTCGCCCATCGGCGTGGAATGCGCGAAGTAGGCCGAGGGCGCGGAACCCGAAAACTCCCGGAATTCGCGCGCGAGATGCGCCTGGTCGTAAAGCCCCGCGTCGAATGCGGCCTCCGACCAGTGCGGGTCGCCTCCTTCGATCGACCGCAGGACTCGTTGAAATCGCACGATGCGTGAAAAATGTTTCGGCCCGAGCCCGACGTTACGCGCGAAAACGCGTTCGAGCTGTCGAGCGGAAAATCCGGCAGCCCGAGCGATTCCTTCGACCGGCAGCGCGCCGCCACCCTCTCGGATAAGATCAACCGCGTGTTTTACGCGAAGGTCCCGGTCCTCCGCATTCCGCCGCGCTGCCAGCAAGGCCTGTTCGAGCCGCCGAACGCGCTCGAGCGGCACCGCGTCCTGCAGGTGGCTTTCCAGCCGATTCCAGGGTGGCCCGAATGCATCCAGCGGAACTTCTCCGTCGGTCGCTTCTGCGAGCGCGAAGCCGAAGAACAAAGCGGTTCCCGCCGGCGTGAAGCGAGCCGCCACGATCTCCGTGTCGCCACTGGGCGCGAGCAGCAGATAGCGTGAGATCTGCCCCGCGAGTACCGCCCGGGGCTGGAGCCGGGGCCTCTGGCCCGCACCCGTCACGCTCACCGGTGAACGCAGGTTGATCACCAGCTCCATGCATCCATCCGGGAGAATTCGTTCCGGCGCCGTGGCGGTGCGGATCTCGCGCCGTAGTGTCCAATAGCACTCCACCCACGGGACGAGCACCGCATGCGGAGCGAATCGGCGAAATTCCATCCCGCGCAGGTTGGCAGGCGTTCCGCCAGTTCGAAAGCACCGCGTAGCCTAAATCGGTGGAAAGGCTTTTCGCGGCCTCGAAGAATTCGCTCTCACCGTCCGATTCGCCGGCCCTGGTTGTTGGTAGAATAGAGCGAAGGCTCATTCACACCGGACCAAGAGTGTCCGGATCCCCGCCCCCATCCCAAGCAACAAACCCGACGATGAAGTCGAAGGCCGAAGCGATCGAGTGGGTCAAAAGATGCCCGAATCCGATGAAGGGAGAGAGCGAGATCGAGATCCGCCAGCTTTTCGAGGCGGAAGATTTCGGCGCGGAGTTCACCCCCGAGCTTCAGGCTCAGGAGGAACGTCTGCGCGCCCAAATTGCCGCCAACACCAGGAGTAACTGAATCAGACTAGGCCGCGCCCGTGGCAGGCCTTGTATTTCTTTCCGCTCCCGCACGGGCAGGGCTCATTGCGGCCCACCTTCGGGAGTTCGCGCTTGGCGGGAATGGTAATCTGCGGCGCTTCGGGATCGGCATCCACGACGGGAGCACGCCGGCTGCGTTGCGGCAGCATGGCGCCGCTGCTGCCGGTGCCACTCGTGGTCGTGTATTCCATCTGGTCGGACGCCGGCTCCGCTGCGCCGCCGTCGAGCGAGCTGCCGCCCAGCAAATGCTGGGGCAGGCTGGCCAGGAATTCTTCGAAGGCCTTCAAGTTCGAAGTGCTGCGGAAGAGATTGTTGAGAATCTCGAACTTCATCTGCCGCATCAGCTCCACGAACATTTCGTAGGCTTCGTTCTTGTACTCCACGAGCGGATCTTTCTGCCCGATGGAACGCAAGTGCACGCCCTCACGCAATGCGTCCATGGCGTAGAGATGCTCCTGCCAGAGCCGGTCCACCGCATTGAGAATGATGTAGCGCTCCAAACCGCGCACCGCATCCGGTTCCTCATGGCTGCTTTTGCGCTCGTAGGCTGCCAGCACGGTCTCGATCAGGTAGGCCGCGTTCTCGCTTTGCGAACGCGACTCCAAGAGCGCCTTTTCCGCGGTCAGGCCGATCGGGAAGGTCATGTTCGCCCAGTTGAGCAAGCCCTTGTAGTTCGGCTCCTCTCCGTCATCGGTGCGATAGTACTCCTCCAGCTTCATCGGCATGGCATCGCGGATTGTCTCGAGGATGATCTCGCGCGGGTTCTCCGTGTCGATCGTCTCCTGCCGGAGGCCGTACACGACCTCGCGCTGCTTGTTCATGACGTCGTCGAAATCGAGCGTCCGCTTGCGAATCTGATAATCCCGCTGCTCGACACGCTTCTGGGCGTTCTCGACCGATTTATCGAGCCACGGATGCTCCAGTTCCTGGCCTTCCTCGAGCCCGAAACGCTCCATGATTTTCGTCATTCGCTCGGAGGCGCCGAAGTTGCGCATGAGGTCGTCCTCAAAGCTCACATAGAAGCGCGAGTAGCCCGGATCTCCCTGGCGCGCGCAGCGTCCACGCAACTGGCGATCGATGCGCCGGGCCGTGTGGCGTTCCGTGCCGAGTACCATGAGGCCACCCACGTCGGACACGCCCTCGCCGAGCTTAATATCCGTGCCGCGGCCGGCCATGTTGGTTGAAATCGTGACCGATCCCTTTTGGCCGGCGCGCGCGACGATCTCGGCCTCCTGCATGTGATACTTCGCGTTCAGGACGCTATGCGGAATCTTCTGCAGCTTGAGCATGCGGCTGAGCAGCTCGCTGGATTCCACGCTCGCCGTGCCGACGAGGACCGGCTGGCCCTTGGCATAGGCCTCCTTGATCTCGGCGATGACGGCATTGTATTTCTCGCGGCGCGTCTTGTAGATACGGTCGTTGCTGTCGACGCGCTTGATCGGGCGATTTGGCGGCACGACGTTGACGTCGAGCTTGTAGATGTCGTGAAACTCGTTGGCCTCGGTTTCGGCCGTGCCCGTCATGCCGGCGAGCTTGTGATAGAGCCGGAAGAAATTCTGAATCGTGATGGTGGCGAGCGTCTGCGTCTCGCGATCGATCTGCACGCTCTCCTTCGCCTCGATCGCCTGGTGGAGCCCATCGCTCCAGCGCCGGCCGGGCATCTTGCGGCCAGTGGATTGGTCGACGATGACGACCTTATTCTCCTCGACCACATATTCCACGTCCTTTTCGAACAGGCAATAGGCGCGCAGGAGGGAAGAGATGTTGTGCATGCTCTCCGCGCGCTCGTCGGAAGCCGCCTGGAGTTTCTGCTTCGCCGCCAGGCGCTCCTCGTCGGAGAGGCTCTTGTCGACGTCGATGACCGAGAAGGCCGTGGCCAGGTCCGGCAGCACGAAAGCGTCCGGATCGTTCGGATTGAGGAAAGTACGGCCTTTCTCCGAGAGGTCCGCTTCCTGCGCGCGCTCATCGATCGTGAAGAACATCTCCTCCTTGAGGGCGAACATGTCCTCCTTGCGCGTATCCTGATGAAACGAGAGTTCGGCCTTCTCGAGCGTGCGCCGGTTCACCGGATCCTCGAGCAGGCGGAGGAGCGCCTTGTTCTTGGGCTGACCGAGCTTCACCTTGTAAAGCAACGGGCCGGCTTCCTCGTCCTTGCCGTCATCGATCAGCGACTTCGCATCGGTCACGAGCTGGTTGCAGAGCAGCGTTTGGCGGCGCACAAGCTGCTCGATCAGCGGCTTGTATTTGTCGAACTGATGGGTGCTCAGCGTCGTGGGTCCGCTGATGATGAGCGGCGTGCGCGCCTCATCGATGAGGATCGAATCGACCTCGTCCACGATCGCATAGATATAGCCACGCTGGACCTGCTGGTCGCTCGACGTGGCCATGCCGTTATCACGCAGGTAATCGAACCCGAACTCGCTGTTCGTCCCGTACGTAATGTCGCAGTTGTACTGGGCGCGACGATCGTCGGGCGCCTGGTCGTGCTGGATGCAGCCCACGGTGAGCCCCAGGAACTTGTAGAGCGCGCCCATCCACTCGGAATCGCGGCGGGCGAGGTAATCGTTGACTGTGACGAGATGTGCGCCGCGGCCGGTCAAGGCGTTGAGGAAAAGCGGGGCCGTGGCGACGAGCGTCTTGCCCTCGCCCGTGCCCATCTCGGCGATGCGCCCACGGTGGAGCACCGTGCCGCCGATAAGCTGGACGTCGAAGTGGACCATGTTCCAGACGATGGGCTGGTCACACACCAGGATGGTCTGGCCGCAGAGGCGCCGGGCGGCATTTTTCACGGCCGCGAAAGCCTCGGGCAGAAGCTCCTCGAGGATCGCCTGGCGCTCGCGCGGATCCTCGATCGGAGCGAGACGCGCCTTCCAGGCCGCGGTCTTGGCCCTCAGTTCGTCGTCCGACAAACTCTTGAATTCTTCGTCGATTTCGTTGATGCGGGCAGCCAGGGGCCGCATGCGCTTGATTTCGCGCTGGTTTTTCGAACCGAGTACTTTCTTGAGGATCCAGTTGATCATGATGCGGCGGGAGACGACGTGAACGGGAACCCTTCCCCAATTCAGCCCGACTTACAAGGGAAGCGCAGCGTCAGCAGGTTGCGTACAAAGAGGTCGCACCGGCTTTTCCGCGGATGAGCCGCCGATCCCGGTTTGAACCGACCCGGTGCGGTCGGTCAACGCAAAACCGCTTGATGCATTTCGAACCAATCGTCGAGGTTGTTCAGCGTCACGGCATCGCGCGGGGCGGACGCGTCATCGGGCAGCCCATTCGCGGCCAGAATGGTCTGGCGCGTCTCATCTTCGTGGAGGTAGCCGCGAATCGAGGCGTTCAACGCTTCGATCGAAGCGGGGTCCAGCTTCACGCCCGGCTGGGTTTTCACCCATTTCTCGAACTCGGGGTAGGTCGGGCGCATGTCCGTGATGAACTTCAGCACGGCTTCGCGATCCAGGCCCAGGGCGTCGATCACCATCTGGTCGTATCCCTGCCCGGCGCACGGATAGCCGGCCGCCAGTTTGTCGCGGGCCTCCAGCGAAATCTTCAACCAAAGACGCGGAAGATGCAGGACGCCAAGGGGTCCGGCGACGCCGGAACTAATGAGGGGGACGAACGTGGTCGACATGGGAGCATAACCTAGGAGGAGCCGGGGGCGGGTCAATCGATCCTGCGGCCTGCGTTGCGCGCGGGCGCTTTCTCGCGAGAATGCGCGCCCGCATCCGCGCGGGCCTGTGCCATGCCTGTTCCGCCCGAAGAAATCCGCCGCCGCCGTACCTTTGCGATCATCTCGCATCCCGACGCCGGCAAGACGACGCTGACCGAGAAGCTGCTCCTCTACGGCGGAGCCGTCCAGCTCGCCGGCAGCGTGACCGCGCGGAAGTCGCAGCGCGCGGCCACGTCCGACTGGATGGAACTCGAGCGCAAGCGCGGCATCTCGATAACTTCCACGGTGCTGCAATTCGACTACGACGGCTATCGGGTGAACCTGCTCGACACGCCGGGGCATCGCGATTTTTCCGAGGATACCTACCGCGTCCTGACCGCGGTGGATGCGGTCATCATGGTGATCGATGCCGGCAAGGGCATCGAGGCGCAGACACGCAAACTCTTCGAGGTCTGCCGGCAGCGGGGCGTGCCCATCTTCACCTTCATGAACAAGCTCGATCGCCCCACGCGCGATCCGATCGAGTTGCTCGACGAACTGGAGAAGGTGCTGGGCATCGGCGCCTTCCCCGTGAACTGGCCCTTGGGCACGGGATTCGAGTTTCGCGGGGTCTTCGACCGCCAGGCGCAGCAGGTGCATCTCTTCGAGAAGATTCCCGGTGGCGGTCAGTACCTCGCGCCGGTGCAAGTCACCGATCTTTCCGCCCCCATCGTGCGCGAACGGCTGGACGACATTACCTATACTCGCACGCTCGAGGAGCTGGAAATGCTCGAGATTGCGGGCGTCGAGTATGACCAGGCAGCCGTGCTGGCGGGTCGCCAGACCCCGGTGTTCTTCGGCAGCGCGATGAACAACTTTGGCGTCCAGCTTCTGCTCGACGCTTTTCTGGCGCGCTCCGCCCCTCCGGGTGCGCGCCCGGCGGGCGAGCTGGGGCTGGTGCCGCCCGACCGCGACAGCTTCAGCGGCTTCATCTTCAAGATCCAGGCGAACATGGATCCGCGGCACCGCGACCGCATTGCCTTCCTGCGGGTCTGCTCCGGCCGGTTCGACCGGGACATGCAGGTCGTGCATTCCCGGACCGGAAAGAAAGTGCGGCTCTCCAATGCGCACCGCCTATTCGCCCAGGATCGGGAGACGATCGAGGAGGCATATCCCGGTGACATCATCGGCTTGGTGGGGCACGGCGATTTCGGCATTGGCGACACGCTGAGTGAAGATCCAGCCGTGGTTTATCACGAGATTCCGCGCTTCCCGCCGGAGTGTTTCGCCCACCTCCACAACCCGAACACCGCCAAGTTCAAACAATTCCGCCAGGGGCTGGAGCAGCTTTTGCAGGAAGGCGTCGTGCAACTTTTCCATCTCGTGGGAGCACTCACAAAAGTGCCGCTCCTCGCGGCGGTCGGACCCCTCCAATTCGAAGTCGTGCAGTATCGGCTCGAGAGTGAATACGGCGCGGCGACCCGGCTCGAGAGCGCCCCCTGGCAGTGCGCGAAATGGCTCCTGGAAGGGGTCGATACGAGTGCGTTCACTCTTCCCACCGACGTCCGTCTCGCGCAGGACAGTTCCGGCCGCTTCGCGCTGCTTTTTCCCAGCGACTGGACGCAGCGCTATTTTCGCGAACGCCATCCGGGCGTTGAGCTTCTGGACCTGGCGCCCGCCTGAGGCACCCCTACGGATCGACCAGCAAGGGCGACGCCCGGGCGATAAATTCCAAGCGTTCGGCGTTGTTCGGAAAGCAGTCGCGCAATTCGGCCCGCCCGACGTGGTCGCGGAAAAAATAATCGTCGATCGCACCAAGATACTCGTCGCGCGGCATGGCCGCGCGGGCACGCAGCATCCACTGGGCAGCGTCCGAGTACCGGCCGCCCTGGATCAGGATCGCGGCGGCCGTGAGATTCCATTCTCCCCGCACGGGACGACGGGCCATTTCCGCTGCGTACACCTCGTTGCCGATTTCCATCTCGCGCCCCGCCCCGATGAGGAGAAGCCGGCGGCGAAATTCCATCAACGCCCGGCTGGGCGAATGGCCAGCCCGCGTGCGGTGCAGCGCGCGATCGTAGCCAGCCAGGGCCTCCTCGATGTTTCCCATCCGCCGGTCTGTCTCGGCCCGTGCATAGAATATCTCGGCCCGCGTCGGGTCGAAGCTGATGGCGGCATCGAGGCAACTGCGCACTTGGACGAGCTTGCGCCTCGCGCCAAAGTTTCGCGCGCGCAGAAACTGCGCTTCCGCCTGCGGGCCATCGGGCGCTGCACCCACTCGAGAGAGACGCACTTCTGCGTCGGCATAGCTCCGGCTGAGCATCGCCTGCCGCGCGCTCAACAAGTCGAGCCCGGGGAGGCTCGGATGGGCCCCCGTGAGTACCTGGAGCGCCCGGCCCATGCCGTCTCCCCCGCGCTGCGACTCCTCTTTCAAGACCTCGTCCAGGACGGGCAATAGTTCCGCGGTCCAGCTCTCGCGGGGAGGTGCACTCTCCGACTCCACGGGTGTCTGCGGACGGCGGGGCGAGAAGGCGCCAATGCTGTCCGGATCGACTTTTCCCCGGAACAGGTAACCCGCGTAACCCGCGAGCGCGCACGTGCAGACGATGGCGATTGTCGCGACGAGCAAACGAGTCAAACTCGGCCCGTGGTGATGGGAGCGCGGCGTGCGCATCGGCGTCTGCGCCAGCGCCGGTTGCCCGGCCACGCGGAGACCGGGCGTGCGGAGCGCCGCGCGCTTCGGATCGCGACCAGACAGGCGCGCCTCCAATTCGCGCTGCAAACGCGCGATCTCGGCTTCGAGCCCTTCCCCCGTCGCCTCGGCCGGAGGTGCTCCGGGGTCGCTTACCGCAGACGCCACGCACTGCGGGAAAGGCACCAGACCGCGGGGAACTCCCAGGGCGGCGGCCGCGGCCCGGGAATACGCGGAAGCCGAAATTATCTCGCCTGCTCCTGGCGGCGCCGCCACCGGGGCAGGCGGACTCGCCGCCAAATTCGAAATCGAAGTGGGAGTCGGGGGTGTCCCCGCTGCCGAACTCTCCGGCCGGCCCACGTGGATGCGCCGCCGCACGCGGCCGGAATTGGAAGCGGGTGAAGGCAGGTCGTCTGGCATCGCGGAACACGCGGCAGCCGGTCAGGGGGCCACGCGACGGGAATGCTTACTCCAACCGCCGGGGCAGCGACAACTCGCAACGTTGGGATTCTGCATCGGCGGGGCTACGGATTAAGGAGGATGGGCTGGGCGCGCAGAATCCAACGCGCCCTTTCCTCCGAGCTCGGGAAGCGCGCTTTCAGCTCGGACCGCCCCATGTGGGCACGAAAGATGAAATCGTCGAGGCACTCGATATAGCGCTCCGGGCGCATGTTTTTAGCGGCGCGCTCGAGCCACCCGGACGCGCTCCGCGCATCGTTGGCTTGCAAGGCGAGAGCGGCGGCCGCAAGAAACCACTCGGGGCGCGGAGCGGGCTGCGCCAGGGCCGCTTCCACTTCTGCGCGCACTTCCACCTCCCGCCCGCCTTCCACCCGTCCGAGACATTTCCGCAGCCCGATCAGGGCGTCATCGGGCGAGCGGCCGGGACGTGTGCGCAAAAGTGCTCGCGTGTAGAGCGTCTGGGCATCGTTTACCCGCCCGGCCCGCCGGTTGAGCTCGGCCAGCCAGAAGAAGGCCCCGGCCGAAGTCGGAGCGCGGCGGGCGCTGTCCAGCAGACAGCCCGCGGCCTCGACAGTCTTGTTTTGCGCGAGAAACGCGCGCGCCCGCTGGAGGGAAGAGCGGGCGGCAAAAACACTGGCACTGGACTGCTCTGCGTTCAGGTGGACTTCGGCCGCGGTGAAGCGCCCTTGCGCGACGGCGGCACAGCCTCGCAGGAAGTCGATTCCGGGCAGCTGGGGATTGGCGACCGCCAGCGCCTCAGCCGATTTCACAGCGTTTAAGCCGTCCCCTTTTTGCAGGGCGACGAGCGCGGCATCCAGCTCGATGATTTCGTGCTGATTCCAGCGCGGGAGTTGCGGCGGAATAAGTTCGCTCCGCAAGGCCGCCCGGGCTGCCTCCGCCTCCTTTCGGATCGCCCGATCGCCCAGCAAGAATCCGGAAAAATAGGCGATTGCAAACAGAGCAATCCCGCAGCCAGCCGCAATCCATGCCTTGGTGGCGGGAGCGAGCTCTCCCGGCAGGGCAAAACGCGCCGGCGGCGGCGGCAGTTCGCGATCGGCCGTCGGCGAGAGGGTCGCGGGAGACCGCATCGCGAAGCGATGGCTCCCGCGTTCCCGTGCCTGCACCCCCTCTGTCGCTTCCTCTTCCGCCTCAGCTTTCGAAGAGACACCCGCAGCGGGTTTCCCGCGCAGGAGTTCCAAGCGTAACCTGGCAATTTCGGCGGAAAGCTCGGCCAGCTTAACATCGAGGGAAGGCTGCGCGTCCGGCTGGGTACGCTCGACCAGATTGCGCTCTCGCCTTCGGATGGGCCGGGGAGCATCGGGGGGGACGGACATGCGGGAACGGGAGAACTCCTGTTGGATAGCGGAAACGCCGCGCTCGGACAAACGCGATTCTGGCGGTCCCGTTTTGACGGAGCGCTGCTACGCATTGCGGCGTCACGCCCTCACGGCGAGGGTGACAAGTGTCCGCTCTCGCCCCGCCACCGTCCGCCAGCGCTCCCGCCGCGGAGGCGCGACTGCCGTGGCGGCTCTGGCTGAGTCTCCTGGTGCTCGCGGCGATCCAGTTCACCAACATGGTGGACTTCATGATCATGATGCCGCTCAGCCCGCAGTTCATGCGGATCTTCAGCATCTCCGCGCAGGAGTTTTCGCGGGCGGTGGCAGTCTATGCTTTTGCCGCCTCGATCAGCGGAATTTTCGCCGCGCTCTATCTCGATCGCTACGATCGCCGGCAGGCCATGCTCCTCCTTTTCTCCGGACTTATCGTCGCCACCGCGGGCTGCGGGCTGGCGGAGAGCTACGCCGCCTTGCTGGCTGCCCGGATCGCCTGCGGATTCTTTGGCGGAGTGATTGGCGCCACCGCCTTCGCGGCGGCGGGCGATTTGTTTCCGGACTCGCATCGCGGACGCGCCACCGGAGTGTTGATGTCGGCCTTCTCGCTGGCCACCGTGGCGGGACTGCCGGCCGGGCTCTGGCTGGCCTCGAAATTCGGCTGGCATGCTCCCTTCTTTACGCTGGCCATCGGCGGCCTCGCCCTGCTCGGGCTCGCCGCCTGGCTGCTGCCGCCCATGCGCGCTCACGTGGGCGCGCGCAGCGGCGGCGGGGAGAATCCGTGGGCGAAGCTGCGCCGCGTCTTCGCGCCTGAAAGCCATCGCCGGGCCTTCGCGCTCACCGTCTTTCTCACGCTCTCCGGCATGTGCGTGGTCCCCTACATTGCCGCTTATCTCGTGGGCAACGCCGGAGTGGCGGAAAACCAGATTCCTTTCGTCTACGCCTGCGGCGGTGCCTGCACGCTCATCAGCATGAACGTCATCGGCCGGATCACCGACCGCCGCCCCCGTCTGACCGTTTTCACGATTATCGCGGCCGGCTCGATTTTTCCCACCCTGCTTCTGACGCATTTACCCGTGCTGCCGCTCGCCCTGATCCTGACCTCGACCAGCCTTTTCATGATCATGATGACCGGGCGCTGGGTGCCGGCCATGGCGATGCTGACTTCGGCGTCGGATCCGCGCCTGCGCGGCGCGTTCATGAGCCTGAACTCCTCCATGCAGACCTTTGCGGTCGGCGTCTCCGCGTACCTCTCTGGCTTTCTGGTACTCACCGCGGCCGATGGATCCTTGCACGGCTACGGCACGATCGGCTGGATCTCGGCCGTCCTGGCGCTCGGCAGCATCCTGGTGGCGCGGCGGCTCGCCATTTGATCCGCCGCCAATATTTCTTCATCCTCCGTTCCCTTCCGCTCGCTTCCCCCTCCCTTTCGCTGACCTCCATGCCCAGTCCCCTCATCGTCGTCGTCGGCAGTTTTGTGCAGGATTTCACCTTCGCCACCAAGACGTTTCCCCACCCGGGCCAGACGGTGGTGGGCCGCTTTTACACGGGTCCGGGCGGAAAAGGCTCAAACCAGGCCGTCGCAGCCGCTCGCGCCGGCGTGTCGACGGCCTTTATGGGCGCGGTGGGCCGCGATCCCTTCGCCGACGGCGCGCGCGCATTTCTCACCGCGGAAGGGATCGACCACCGGCTGGCGGAGAAACCCCTCCACGCCACCGGGACCGCGGCCATCCTCGTCGACAGCGCCGGGCAAAACCAAATCGTCGTAGCGCTGGGGGCCAACGAGGCGATGCAGCCCAGCGATCTCGACCGCGATCTTATCGGCCAGGCGAAGATTCTCGTGGGCGAGCTCGAGATCGACCTGGCCGCGGCGGCGTCCGCGTTCGAAATCGCACGGAAGGCCGGCGTCACCACCCTGCTCAATCCCGCGCCGATGCGGGCGGATTTCGATATCGCCCTGCTGGCGCTGACGGACATCCTCATTCCCAACGAGACCGAATTTACGGCGCTCGTGAACATGGTGCCGAACTGCGAGTGCGTTGATTTTTCGGATCGGGATTTGGCGGCGCTGGCCCCGCCGGCCTTGCATGGGCTTTGTCGCCAGCTCGGGGTCCGAGTCGTGGTCGTCACCCTGGGCGCACGGGGCTGCTTCGTTTCCACTCCGGAACGATTCTTCGAGGTTGCGGGAGTGACCGGAATCCAGGTGGTCGATACCACCGGGGCCGGCGATGCCTTTGTCGGGGCCTTCGCCGCGGCGTTCGTCGATTTCGGGGCCGATCTCGAGCGGGCCGCGCAGTTCGCGAACGTGGCGGCCGCGCTTTCGGTCACGCGCCCCGGCACCGCGCCGGCCATGGCGCGCCGGGGCGAGATTGAGGCGTTTGGAAAATGAAACCGCCGCGAGCGCCCGCCCGATGCTGAGCTTCTCAACTTGCTGGAACGCCGGCCGCCAGACCGATGGCGCGGTCATGATTGAGGAGATTCACGACCTGGGCTTCGACACGCTCGAACTCGGGCACGGCACGCGCGTCTCGCTCCTCGCCGGCATCCAGAAAATGGCGGATGCCGGCCGTCTCCGGCTCAGCAGCCTGCACAATTTCTGCCCGCTGCCCGTGGAGATCACCACGGGCAACCCGGATTGTTACGAGTTCACGTCCCATCGGCCGCAGGACCGCGAACGCGCCGTCAAGCTCACGCGTCAGACCATCGATTATGCGGCGCGCTTGGGCGCAACTTACGTGGTGCTCCACCTCGGAAGGGTGCATACGATGGAATCGTTCACCCGCCCGTTGATTGAGTTGCTGGGCGACGGGCAGTTGCTCACCAAAGAGACGATCAAGTGGAAGATTGCCGGGGTGCGCGACCGGGAAAAGGCGGGACCGTCCTATGTGGAGCGCGCCATCGAGTGCTTGAAACCGATCGTCGAGCACGCGGTGAACCGGGGCATCTTCCTCGGCGTCGAAGGCCGGCATTCTTACGAGGAGGTGCCGAACGAGCGCGAGTTTGACGCCGTCTTTGCGGCCTTCGACACGCCTCACGTGGGCTATTGGCACGATTTTGGGCATCTCCAGGTGAAGCACCATCTCGGCCTGGCCGATCACTTCGAGGCTCTTGCCGCCAAGCGCGCGCGTTTCTTCGGCGCCCATTTGCACGACACTGTCTGGCCGGGCAGCGACCATCAGGTCCCGTTCGCCGGCGCAATCGACTACGATCGGCTGATCCCCCTTCTGCCTCCAAACGCGCCCTTTGTATGGGAAATGTCCCCCCGCCAAACGGCCGAAGACATCGTCGCGGCGCTGGCAAAATGGAAAGCGCGGTTCCCGACCACGGTCTGATCGGAGGGTTCAAAGTGGCGCCGGGATCGCGGCGAAGTGCTTGCGATCAGCAACGGGCGCGGGCGCGCCTTTTTTCTGAAACTGTCAATTGGCACTTGGCACCGGACCCACTGCTGCCTTCACTCGCGTACAGCCGGGACGTTCGCATGCCCTCTCCTTCGGTCCGCCCCTACTCCAGCGTAAGCACGACGCCGCAACCGTCTGAGCGCAACGCGCGCGGCTCTGCGCCCGAAGCCGATGATGAGGAGATGGGATTTGCGCGTTACCTGCGCCGCCATCTGGTCTGGCTGTACATCCAGGGATCTTCGGCGGCGATCGGCGTTTGCATGCTCCTCTTTTACCTGGGGCTCGAGTGGACTCTGCGGCAATGGATCCTCTTTCTTGCCTCCATCCCGTTCGGCATGGCGCTCTACGTCGCGCCGGATGTCTATCTCATCCTGCGGAACTACCACCGGCTCGGCGTGGTGCTGGAAAAGCTCGATCGGGGCATCATCCCGCCGCCGCAGGAAGTCTCGCGCGCAATCGTGCGGGCGCTCAACCTCCCGATGTACGCGTTCACGCGTATTACGTTCATCCACGGTCCGGGCGCTGCCCTGGCGGGAATGATCCTGATGCTCGGGGGGAATGCGTTGTTCGGCGGCGGCTGGCAAAACTGGCAGATTTGGACGCTTTTCACGATCGTCCTGTTCTTCGCCTCGCCGACGCATGCGATCTTCGAGTTTTTCGCCGTCGCCCGGGCGGTCGCACCCGCGGTCGAACGGCTTTCCGCGCTGCCTGGCGGCAGTATCGATTCGGAAGAGCAACGGGCCAATCTGCGCTCCACGAGCCTGCGGCGGAAGTTGCTTTACCTCGCCGTCTTTGTCACGGCCCTGCCGCTCGCTTTCTTCGCGTCGTCGGTCCTGTTCAAGATCTATCAACTGGTGGCGCGCCTCGGAGTGGAGCCGCCGCCGGGTGCCTTGCTGGGCATCTGGCTCTGGGTGGGCGGTGTGGTGCTCGTCTGCATGTGCGGCACGATCCTCATGGCGCTGCTCACCGCGGGCGAGGTCTCGCGCTCGGCCGCCAAGCTGCTCGACGGCATGCGCCGGGTGGAACGCGGCGACCACAACATCGACCTCCATGTCACGTCGACAGATGAATACGCGGACCTTTTCCGCGGCTTCAATCTCATCACCGACAACCTGCGCGAGGAGGCGAAAATTCTGGGCCTCTCGCAGGACCTCATGGGCGAGTTACAGCTCGATCCCCTGCTCGAGCGGATCATGCGCGCTTCGACGGAGCTGCTCGACGCCGAGCGCAGCACGCTTTTCCTCCACGATCCCCCCACCAATGAACTCTGGAGTCGCTTTGCCGAAGGGCTGGGCACGCGCGAACTGCGCTTTCCCGCGGACCGTGGCGTGGCGGGTTCCGTCTTCACCACCGGGCACAAGGAAAATATCTCCGATCCTTACAACGACTTGCGTTTCAATCCGGAGTTCGATCGCAAGACCGGCTTCCACACGCGTAACATTCTCGCCCTCCCCGTCTTCAATAAGAAAGGAAAGCCGATCGGGGTCGTCCAGGTGCTCAACAAACGCGGCGGCTCCTTTACCCGCCACGACGAGAATCGCTTGCGGGCGTTTTCCGCCCAGGCCGCCATCTGCCTCGAAAACGCGCGGCTCTTCGATGAAGTCAGTCGGATTCGCGATTACAACGAGAGCATCCTGCGCTCGACCTCCAACGGCATGCTGGCCCTCGATGCCGTCGGCCGGGTTACCTCCGCCAATCCCGCCGCGATCGGAATGTTTGGCGAAGGCAGCGTCGATCTCGGCATGCTCCTCGGGCAGCATGTTTCGCAGATCTTCGGGGAGGCCAATCCCTGGGTCGCGGCCGCGGTGGAAAAAGTTGCCGCGACCGGCGACCGCGATCTCACGCCGGATACGGATCTCGTCTGCCCAAACGGCCAGACGGCGTCCGTCAACATGACCGCCGTTCCGCTGCGCGCGGCCGATCAGTCGACGGTCGGCACCCTCCTGATTTTTGAAGATCTCAGCGCCGAGAAGCGCGTGCGCAACACGATGGCGCGCTACATGAGCAAGGAGGTGGCCGACGAACTCCTGAGCTCCGGTGGAGCCCTGGAAGGACGCGAACAGGAAATCACCGTTCTCTTTTCCGATATCCGGGGGTTCACGACCATCTCGGAGGCGATCGGACCGCGCGAAACGGTCTCGATGCTCAACGACTATTTCGGCGAAATGGTGGAGGTGATTTCGCAAAACCGCGGCATTCTCGACAAGTACATCGGCGACGCGATCATGGCCCTCTTCGGGGCGCCGTTCGTGCGGGAGGGGGATGCGGATCGTGCTCTTGAGGCCGCCTGCGGGATGACGATCGCGCTCAAACGCTTCAATTTCATGCGCGTAAGCACGGGTCGCGCACCCATCGGCACCGGCATCGGACTGAACACCGGTTCCGCCATCGTCGGCGAGATGGGCTCCCCCAAGCGCAAGGAATATACCGCCATCGGCGACAGCGTGAATCTGGCCTCCCGGCTCGAAGCGGCCACCCGGCGTTACGATGTTCCCATCCTCGTCGCGGAGCCCACCGTGCGTGCCCTCACCTCGCCCCGGCCGATGCGAGAGCTCGATCTCCTCATCGTCAAAGGTAAAACGCTGCCCGTTGCCGTGTACGAGGCACTCGGCTACCTCACCCCCGAGGAACTCGCGGGGATCGCTCCCGCGCATGAGGCTTTTGCCGAATCCCTCCGCTCCTATCGCGCGCAGGAGTTTCGCTCTGCGCTCGATGGCTTCCGCGAATGCCTGCAACTCATTCCCAATGACCGGCCGGCCGAACTCTATATCGAGCGCTGCCAGCATTTCCTGACCCACCCGCCCGGGGCCGATTGGACCGGGGCGTGGACTTTGACCGAGAAGTAAAGGCAGGCGCGGAGGCAGAGCACTCGACACAGGCCGCGCCTGGCGTGATGAATCCGGCATGCGCATTCATCCCACCGCGATCATCTCTCCGGAAGCCCGCCTGGCCGCGGATGTTCGGGTCAGTTCGCACGCCATCATCGACGGAAAGATCGAGATCGGGGCGGGAACCAGCATCGGTCCAAACGCCATCATCCAGGGCCGCGTCAGCATCGGAGTGCGCAATAAAATCGGCCCCGGGGTCATCATCGGGACGGATCCGCAGGATTTGCACTTCGATCCTGCCACCGACAGCGGCGTCTGGATCGGCGACGACAACACGCTGCGCGAGTATGTCACGATCCACCGCGCCACCGCGGCGGGTAAGGACACGAGCCTCGGGCACCGGAATTTTCTCATGGTCGGGGTGCACCTGGGCCACGACGTGCACGTCGGCAGCGCCAATATCCTCGCCAACAACGCGCTCCTCGGCGGGCACGTCGTTTTCGGCAATCAAATCGTGGCGGGCGGCGGGTCCGTCTTCCATCAATCGATCCGCGTGGGTGACGGCGCGACGACCCAGGGCAACAGCGGTTTCAGCATGGACCTGCCCCCCTTCACGGTCGGGGCGGGGATCAATCTTATCCACGGCTTGAACGTGATCGGGCTGCGCCGGAGCGGACGCACGCCAGCCGAAAGGGCCGAGGTGAAGCGCGCCTTCGAACTCTATTATCGCAGTGGCCTGAATGCCACCCAGGCGCTCGAACGCGCCTCCGGTCAATCCTGGGGCGCCGCGGCGCGCGTGTTCCTCGACTTCCTGGCGGCGGAGAGCAAACGCGGGGTCTGTGGACGATCCGCTCGCCGCAAATCCGACACCGCCGAGAGAGATTGAGCACCTGGGCGGGACGCGTCCTCTGCGCCGCAGACAAGTGGCCGGATTACTGATACCTTCCCCTCATCCCGATGACGAAGGTCTTTGAACACCCCGATTTCACGCTGGTGGGAAACTACCAGTCCATTCTCGAAAGCGAGGGAATTCACACCGAGCTGCGGAACAGCATGATGTCGAGCATCATGGGCGAGGTTCCGTTTGTGGAGTGTTTCCCGGAGCTCTGGGTGAAGGAGGACGGGCAATGCGAGCAGGCGGCCGGTATTCTCCGGGAACTGCGCCGCGACGCCGGCGCAAACACGTTCCCAGAGTGGACCTGCGCGAAGTGCGGAACCACGGTCGAGGGAATCTTCACGCAGTGCTGGAAGTGCGGCACGCCGGCGGCGGTGTAGGATTGGGCCCCATCGAACCGCGCTCCAACGCTGCGGCCGGCTTTCCTGCCGCGTGAAGCTCCAGGATATCGGCGATGGCGCGATTTAGCGGGGTGGGAACGCCTTTCTGAGCGCCGAGTTCCACCACCCCACCGGCAAGCCAGCGCACTTCCAAAGGATTGCCTCTCTCCAAGTCGTGATGCATGGACGACGTCATGTCGTGGGCGACTTCGTCGGCTAGTTGAAGTCGGATTTCGGCGTAGTCCTCCGCGAGGTCTACGCCATGTGCGCGCCCTACTGCGACCACCTCTCGCATCACATCGAGCAGAAAAGCCCGGGTCTGCGGGTTCTTGCGGATCGGGCCGATCGTCTGGCGGACCGTCGTTGTGGTGCCGGAGAGTCCCACCAGGAAGACGTACTTCTGCCAGATCTCGCGCAGGATGTTCGCGGAGAGCTCTGCGTTGATTCCGCCCGCGAGACAAGCCGCCAGGAACGCCTTGCCACGTGTTGTCTCAGTGCCGTCAAACTCCCCGGCGATCAGCCGCTGCATGGGTCCTGTCTGACGGATTACGCCGGGTCGATCGATGGTGGTTGCGACATAGCCTACTCCTCCCATGAGTTGCGACTCGTTGTAGGCGGCCCGGAGATAGCGGTCTTTGAGAACCCCGTTTTGGAACGAGATGATGGTGGTGGTGGGCCCGACAAGTGGGCGCATCTGCTGAAGGGCTGCCTCCGTGTCCCAGAGCTTGACGCAGACCATCACCAGGTCGACGGGCCCGATTTGCCGCGGATCATCGGTCGCGTTGACGTGGGGGATATAAACGGGTTTTGGACCCTCAACTTGAAGACCGTTGGTGCGCATGGCCTCAAGGTGCTTCCCGCGAGCAACGAAGTGGACCTCCGAGCCACCCTCGCACAAGCTCGCGCCGAAGAAGCCTCCCAAGCCACCAGACCCCATGATTGCGATGCGCACGGATGTGTTCTTCGAAGCTGCTTGGAGGCGGATCGGATGGGATAAATCCGTAGAAATCCGCCGGAATCGGACCTACGGCCAAAGCTCACCTGCGGATGAGGCGGGACGCAATCAGAAAATCGCAATCAGAAAATCGAGTGGGACAACCCTCCGCCGAATTTGATTCGACTGACCCTATTCCTTCGGGTTTCGAAGGAAAAGAGCGGTCAGCCCCGCTCCGGAAAAAGCGTGCGCAGCCCCTGGGCGGAGGCGGGGCAGACGCCGCGCTCGGTGATCAATCCGGTGACGAGCCGCGCCGGGGTCACGTCGAAGGCGTAGTTCGCGGCCGCCGTGCCTTCCGGTGAAATGCGGACGCGGCCGATCGCTCCGCCCTCGGTGCGGCCCCAGACAAACGACACCTCGTCGGCGGAGCGCTCCTCGATCGGGATTGCGCGGCCGTCCGGGAGCGTCCAGTCGATGGTCGAGGAAGGGAGCGCGACGTAGAACGGCACGCCGTTGTCAAAGGCGGCCAGGGCCTTCAAGTAGGTCCCGATCTTGTTGCAGACGTCGCCGTTCGCGGCGGTGCGGTCGGTCCCGACGATGACCAGATCGATCCTGCCCCTCTGCATGAGATGCCCGCCGGCATTGTCCACGATGAGGGTGTGCGGAATGCCCTCCTGCCCCAGTTCCCACGCCGTCAGCTGGGCCCCCTGATTCCGCGGCCGCGTTTCGTCCACCTGGACGTGCAGCGGAATGCCCCGCTCCGCCGCGAGGTAGAGCGGGGCCGTCGCGGTGCCGTAGTCCACCGTGGCGAGCCAGCCGGCATTGCAATGGGTCAAAACGTGCACCGGCTCCCCGGGCGGCTTCCGGCGCGCGATGGCCTCGATCAGGGCGACGCCATGCCGGCCGATGCCCTGGTTGATGGCGACATCCTCATCGGCCAGCGCGGCGGCGCGGCCCTGCGCCAGCGCGCTCCGGTCCGTGGCTGCCGCCGGTCGGAGCACGGCGAGCATTTCGTCCAGCGCCCAGCGCAGATTGACCGCGGTCGGCCGCGTCGCTTGCAAGAGTCGCGCGGCCTGCTCGAGCGCCGCGTCGGAGGGATCCTCCGCGCACTGCAACGCCAGCCCATAAGCCGCGGCGACACCGATCAGCGGGGCGCCGCGCACCCACATCTCGCGAATGGCGGTCGCCATCGCCGCAGTCGAGCGGATCGTCTCGATCCTGAATTCATGCGGGAGCCAGCGCTGGTCGATGAGTGCGACGGAGCGTCCGTCGGGCTGCCACCAGATGGTCCGGAGATGGCGTCCGTCCACCCTCATGCGACGGCTCCGGTATCCAGTCTTTCGGCCAGTGCGTTGATGTCGTTGAGCTGGTGCAGATGGGCGCGGTGGACGACGAGGTGACGACCCAGCTTCAGCGCCGCCGCCTCGCAGCGCGCGCGGAGATCTGCGTCTGCGATGGTCTCGAATTCGGCATTGTGCGCGAGGCCCAGGATCCGCCGGTGCATTTCGATTCCGGCGAAGCCAAGCATGTCGGTCCAGAGGCCGCTCAACACCTCCTCCAGCGCCTGCTCGGATCCGGACGCATCGTCACGGTCCTCGAACACGCTCCGCGGGTAAAGAATGCCGGTGCGTTCCGTGCGCCAGAGGTGCGAGAATTCGGCGCGGAAAACCTGCCAGGTCTCCACGATGGTCTCCTGCAGATAGCGCCGCATCCCGTCGCGCGGGCCGTCCTGCTCGTGGCCGCGCTGCGCGAAGAAAGCCGTCCAGAAATTCGCCAGCAGCATGCCGACATCGAAGGCCATCGGCCCGTAAAAGGCGAACTCCGGATCGATCACGCGCGTCTCGCTCCCGGTGACCATGATCGAGCCGGTGTGCAGGTCGCCGTGCACCAACGTTTCCGCCTTCGCCGTGAAGACCTGTTTGAGGCGCTGCGCGCCAACCTTGAGGTCACGGTCGCGCCGGAGTTCGGCCACGAGCGCATCGAGCTGCGGCGAGGTGTGGCGGTTCAGCTTCGCTTCGAAATACGGGTCGGAGAAGACGAGGTTCTCAGAGATCGCGCAGAGTTCGTCGTTCGCCGCGAAGAGCGCGAGGTCCTGTTTGCGCCCGCTCGCGGACAACGAGAGATCGGATCCGCGGAAGAGCGTCCGCGCCAGGAACCGCCCGAGATCGCCCGCCAGTTTCGGAAACCGCCGGCCGCGGATCAGCTCGCGCCGCAGGATGACGTGCGGCGTGAGGAACTCCAGCACGAGCAGCGCCTGCGCCTCGTCGAAGTGGAGGATCGCCGGCACGGAGCCGGGATCGCGGGCGGCCTGCCGCTGGAGGGCGTGGAATTCGAAAAAAGTCCGCCGCAGGGTGAGCGGCCAGCTGTCGCCGACTAGGCGGATGTAGGGCAGTGCCTGTTTGACGATGGCCGTCCCGAGCGGCCCCTCCACGATGAAGACGAGATTGAGGTTGCCGTCGCCGACCTCGCGGACCTGCCAGTCGGCGGGGTCCGCGCCGATGCGCTCGCGCAGCACGGGATTGCTCCCGAGCCGCCCGGGCAGCGTGGCCGGCTGCAGCGGTTCGTAGGGGGATGACATGCCGTCCTTTCAGCCTTGTGCGGCTGCGTTTGTCAACGCAGCGCCGCCGCGATGTTGCCGCCGTCCACGGTGGTGATGGCGGCGGTCGTGCGGGCGGCGAGGACCTGATGCAGGAAGGCCTGCGCGACGTCGTCCGCGGTGACCTCCTGCCCGAGGAGATTCCCGCTCATGTATCCGTCTACGGTGAGGCCGCGTGCGGCGGCGCGGCTGGCGATCATCGCCTCGTCGAGCAGGCCCGAGCGAATGCGATCGGCGTTGACGGCGTTCACGCGGATGCCGTCGGCGCCATACTCGAGCGCGTACTGCCGCGAGAGGGCCAGCGTCGCGGCCTTGGGCAGCCCGTACGCGCCGAAGTTGACCCCGGGATTGACCGCCTGTTTCGAGGCGTTGAAGAGCAAAACGCCGCCGGTCCCCTGCTGCCGGAAGAGCTGCACCGCCGCCTGCGCGACAGTCTGATGGGCGAAGAAATTCAACTCGAAGCTCCGGCGCAGCAGCTCGTCGCTGAGCTCGCCGATCGCGCCCTCCCAGGCCGCGCCGGCGTTGGAGATCACGATGTCGGCGCCGCCATACGCATCGATGACGGCATCGAACGCGGCGCGCACGGCCGCGCGGTCGGTGACGTCGCAGGCCAGGCCGATGGAATCGTTCCCCGCCTCTTGCGCGGCGGCTGCGGCGGCGGCGCGATCGAGATCCAACACCACCGCATGGGCGCCGCTGGCCGCAAAGAGCCGGGCAGTGGCGCGGCCGATCGCTCCGGCGCCGCCCGTGACGATCGCGACCTGGCCCGTCAGGACCTGGGCGGGAGCGGCCTTCAGCTTCGCCTGTTCCAGCGACCAGTATTCGAGCTCGAATAGCTGGTCGGGCGGGAGCGGACGGAAGGCGCCGATCGCTTCCGCCCCGAGCACCGTCTCGATCCACATCTCCGCGCAGTCCGCCGCCACCCGGGCGTCCTTGCGCGAGCGGCCGTGGCCGTACAGCCCGAGGCCGGGAACCAGCGTCAGGCGCGGCATCGGATCGAGCATGAGCTTCGTCCCGCCCGCGCGGGCGTTGTTGCGCTCGAAATACGCGCGGTAGTCCGCGACGAACTTCGCCACCCGATCCCGGATGACGGACCCGAAGTCCGCGCCTGGCGTGGCGTCGGGGGCGGGCAGCACGAGGGGGCCGGGCTTGATCCGGATCGAGAGGTCCGGCGTGCTGACGCCCCGCTGGGCCAGGTCCTCCAGCTGCGCGCTGGCGACGAATTTCCGGATCGTCGGCGAGGTGCGGAACTCGCACACGAAGCGCTCGATCTCGCGCGGACTGCGCCGCCAGGCGATTGCGCCGCGCAGGAGCGGAGCGATTTCCCGCGGCCGGGCCAGTGCGGCGGGAAGGGCCACCTCCGGCCAATTCGTCCGGCCCTGGCGCGCGAGATACTCCTCCGCCCGCGAGACGTGGTGAATCATCCTCTCGTACGCTTCGCGCGCGGTCTCGCCGAAGGTGAAAATGCCGTGCTTGTCGAGGATCAGTCCTTCGACGGACGGATCGCGCTCGAATATTTCCGCCGCAGCGACCGCGAGCTCGAAGCCCGGCATCAAGTAGGGCACGAAGGCAAGTTTATCCCCGAAGATTTCCGCGCAGAGCCGGCGGCTGTCGTCCTGATCGACCACCGAGAGGATCGCGGTCGAGTGCGTGTGATCGACGAAACGATGCGGTAGAAAGGCATGCAGCAGGGCCTCCACCGAGGGGTTCGGCGCGGCTGGATCGATCAGGTTGGAGCGTTGCAGCGCCACCATGGCCTCGTCCGATAGCCTGGCCAGCCCGCGCGCTTTGCGCAGACCCGCGAGCTTCACCGCGGGCAGTCCGGCGGGTTCAATCGTGGCCATGTCCCAGCCGGAGCCCTTCACGCACAGCACCGGCCAGGAATCGCCGACGAGATCGGTGGCGGTCGTCTTGCAGGAAGTGTTGCCCCCGCCATGCAGCACGAGCCGCGGATCGCGCCCGAGCAGGCGCGTCGTGTACACCCGCAGCGCCAGGTCGCGCGGGATTCCTTGCGCGGCGTAATGCGTCGTCAGAGCCTCGGCGTCGGCGTCGTTCCACTGGCTTTCCATGCCCGCAATCTAGCCGCAGTGCGCGCGCAATGCAGATGGGCGCGCCAACTCCAAGCGTATAAGTTTGTCTTTTAGGCCACGAGATTTGTCCTTCATCAATCGACTCTCAAAGATGAATAGTGGCATAATGCGGAAGTGAACAGACGGATGTTCATAAAAGTGAAGTGAAGCAGTACTCCTCCCCGCAGTTGGCTGCATCGCCTGATGAGATGCAGATCCGCTACTGCTGAGGCAAATCCATGTTGTGCATGACTGTTATAAGCCATTGGCCGTTCGACCTCGTCATGATGAAATTTAGCATCCCCTTTCTTAACGGGGTGTCCTGACCGTCTGGGCCTTTCGCACCCGTCATCTCCCAGCGCGCATCAACCGCTGCGACATCAGGCCTGATGAACCTGATCTTTATTTCCGTCATTTTCTGGTTGCTGTCCTTGAAGTTGGTTGCGAACCGCGGGGCATGCACCTTTTCGACTTCCGTCCGGCCATGCACACTCATGCCACGTACGTTGGTGAAGTCAGCGTCCTCCGCAAAAGCCATCGAGAAAGCTTTGGCGTCATGCTGGTTCCAGGCCTCGACAAAGCCTGTCACCACCTGTTTGATTCCCTTTTCGTCTGGCTCGGGCTTCGGCGAGGCTGAGTCGATTCGGGGGGTTTGAGCAAATGCGTACGACGCAGTGAGAAGGAGCAAAAGAGGCAGCGATAGGAAGGCGCGTTTCATTGGTTTAATATACCACAGTTGAGGGTTTCAGCATCTAACGACCCAAGCTGATCGACGCCGGTCATGAAGCACGTCGATTGGCAGTTGGACGGCCCGCCGCCGTTTGCTGCAGCGCCTGGTTTCCGTCGTTGTCCTCACTTCTTTAATCTTTACGCGCCGTCTCTACCAGACAAAGATTCTCGTCATTGTCTGAATGATCGCTTCGCCCGCAGGGTGCATAAACACCAGATCGGAGACGTTGAACCAGATTAAGAGCCAAACCAGGGCGAGCAAGGAGACACTGAGGGTCGGGATTCGCCGCCCACGCCACGCGTCGTAGACGACGAGGGCGATGGCGGGTGCGACAGCAAGAACCTTGCGAAAGGCCCGCTCGTCTCCCAGTCCGAGGACGAGCGCGACGCGGTCCGCCGCCGCCACCGTCAGCATCAGGGTCGCGAACAGCATCAACCGCTTGTGGACGAAGGGCCGCTTGCGGTTTGCCAGGCCAGCAAGTGCAAAGGCAAGGACCAAAGCCAGTCCCGTGAGATTGAAGCCCGCTTCATCGACAGTCTTGAGGCCCGCAGCCGTCTTGACCAGCACCACTTGAATCCCGACCGGAATCATGATGGCCAGCAGTAGCATCGCTGCTGCGCCGAGCGTCATGTGCAAACGCAGACGACGGGTGGAAATCAGCAGGGCTTGGACGAGAAACAGGGCAACCCACGCGGAGTTCAAGACGCCGTGGACGACCTGATGCGCGGGCAGAGGTTCCGGGACGACTCGAAGAAAAAATGTCGGCGAGAAGCCGATGAACGTCAAGACGACGAACCACAAGCCGGAGAGACTGAAGAATACCCGGTCAGCAAGCTGGGGCGACGGTTGTATCTCTCTCATCACCTTCAATCCATCGTGTTCACGTCACGCCCCACACTGAGCGACGGCGAAGCTGTTGGCGAGTTGCTTGCCGGCGTCGTGGCAAAGCAATTCGTAGGGTTAGACCAAGTCTGTAGCGAAAGTAGCCAAACGTAGCAAGGGAGACAACGGCGACAGCTATGGCAGCCCACTCGCCCGCGAGAAACAATACGGCAATCACCGGAACGTTCCACGCGAGAAGTCCAATAAGCTGCCAAATTGCCTTGTATTGAGGGCGCTTTGCTGCGCTCATTCGTGACCTTTCAGCGTGGATGCGCGCAGGATATAGCCATGACCTTTCCCGTCCGAAAGTTGGAAGCGACCAACAATATCGCCGCGTTTATTAATGCCGCGGGCGACAGTCCGCACCGCGCCGGGATAGGCGATCCGACGCACGCCGCTCGCGCTGCGATGAAATCCGTACGCTTTCCCATCACCGAATTCGGCGAGTCCCACAATTTCGCCCTGGTCGGTAATCGCATCGGGAAGCGTCCGCGTGGCGCCGGGGACGTCAATAGGGGTGAATCTGCCGTCGCGCCAAAGAAAGCCGTGCTGGCGCCCATCCGCTGAGTCCCACCGACCAACGATCTCGCGGTGATTGTTGATCCCGGTCGCATAGGTTAGCGAAGCCTCTGGGTAGTTAAGGACGATGTACTCACCGTCACGGTAAAAGAAACCCCGTGAGATATTGTCCGCAGCAACGAAGGCGCCGACGACGTCCTGGTTATTGTTGACCTGAAAAGCATTGGCTGAGTGCGCGCCCGGAGGCTCCAAGTCGGTTCGATTCGCGCCGCGCAGCAGGTACCCCCGGTTCTCCTTCCGGCCTGGCTCACGCCAACCGCCCACCACGTCCCCGCGGTCATTGAGCCCACGGATCATCGTGAACTCTGCACCCGGTATTTCAAAGGTCTCGAAATGTTCGCCCCGAAGTCGAAATCCATGTGTGCGCCGGTCGGACGTGTCGTACCTCCCAACGATCTCGCCTTGCGCATTGACCGCACTGGCGATGGTTTCAATCGCGTCCGGGCAATCGAGCACCTCAAACCGAGCCGACTCAAGCGGGGTGGTTTGACGTAAAGTGTCCTCAGGGATAACGGGACGCGAACGTCGTCCGCAGCCGACCGACGTACCACTAACTAATAAAGACGCGCCATTTGGCGGAACGGCTTGAAGCGAGAGGCTATGCCCGTCGTTGCTGACGTCTGCGCGATGCTCGCCCGCGTCTCGGTGGTCAGCAAGCACGGAAAAGGCTCGGTCACTGGAGGCGTCGCGTCGCGTG
>JBBRQH010000040.1:0-45208 GCA_038226705.1 Chthoniobacterales bacterium
CAGTGTGACCGCGGGCCCGGGCGGCCAGACGTTCTCCACCGCCTCCGGCCGCCCGGCCAGCCCGGGGATCGCGGCCGGTCGGGCAATTTACTTCGGCTCGAGCCTGGATCTCGGCGGCAGCTCCAACCAGACCGTGTCCGAAGATCTCTACGGGG
This sequence comes from Chthoniobacterales bacterium, assembly GCA_038226705.1. GTDB lineage: Bacteria > Verrucomicrobiota > Verrucomicrobiia > Chthoniobacterales > SZAS-18 > SZAS-18. The sequence continues at coordinate 156 of JBBRQH010000040.1, forward strand.
AGCCAGCCCAGGCGCCCAACGCTCTCAATTTCATCGGCTCCGGCTCGGTCACGCTTTCCGGCAACAACACCTACACCGGGACCACCGGCATCTACGGCGGGAAGCTCGTGGTCGGCTCAGCGACCGCGCTGGGCACTCCGGGCAACAAACTCTTCCTGACCCAAAACGGCGGGCCGAACGTGCCCCTGCTCGACCTAAACGGTTTCGACGTCTCCGCGGGGAGTTTCATCTTGAGCGCCAATGCCTCCGTGCGGAACGACAAACCCGCCACCACGGCCACGCTCACGGTCAATCCGACCATCAATCAGGGCAACGTCAACGGCACCCTGGTCGATGGCAGCGGCAAGCTCGCGCTGACCAAGATCGGAGCCGGCACACTCACCCTGTCGAGCGCCAACACCTACACCGGCGGCACCGTGGTGAGCGGCGGCATGCTCCAGTTCATCGGCAACGGCTCCGTTTACAACAACGGCGCGCTGGCCGGCTCCAGCCTCGCGGTGAGCGGCGGGGCGGTCCTCTCCTTCGCGCGCAACGACACCTTCGGCAACGCCGTGGTCTCGCCGTTGACCGCCGTGACCCTCGACAACGCGCGGGCCGAAAACTCCGGCAACTTCTTCAACACCCTGGGCAACCTGACGCTCAACAACGGCTCCGAGCTGCGCGCCAATGGCGGGGCCAACGCTGGCTACCAGGCCTTCCAGCTGCGCGGGACGGTCTCGGTGGGCGGCACCACGCCCTCGTCCATCACCGCGCCATCGGGAACGAACAACGCGGTACAACTGGATGGCATCGCCGGGGCGACGGTCTTCTCCGTGGCCGACGTGACCAACTCTCCCAACCCCGACCTGACCGTCTCGGCCATCCTGGGCAATGGCTACAACGGAGCAAACGTCCAAGTGGCCACCGGCCTGACGAAGACCGGCTCCGGCACGCTGCGGCTCACGGCCGCGAACACCTACACGGGCGGCACCACGATCAACGCCGGCACCGTGTCGGCGGGCTTCACCGGATTCAACGGCACCTTCGCCGGCGGCAGCACGGTGACGATCAACGCGGGCGGAACCCTGCTCTGCGAGGGAGTCGACGCGCTCGGCTACTTTGCCGGCAACGCGAATCTCGTGGTCAACGGCGGGACGGTGACCACGGACGCCGTGGCCGGCAGCCGCTCGACCCTGCAAAACACGATCATCACCGGCGGCACCTTCTCCTCGCCGGCCGCCGGCGGGGGATTCCTCCTCAACGGGACCCTCGCGACCAAGGCCAGCCCGCTCCTCGCGAGCATCACCTCGCCGATCTTTTATCTCTATGGCCCTACCACGGTTTTCAACGTGGAGCGCCAGCCCGGCAGCGTGGTCGATCTGCAGATCGACTCGTCCATCCAGTTTTTCACCGGCGCCCCCAACGCCATCCTGACCAAGACGGGCGCCGGCATCCTCCGGCTCAACGGCGCGAACACCTACCCGCACGGCACGAGCCTGAGTGGCGGAGTCCTGGCGGTGGGCCACCCGACTGCGCTCGGCACGGGGCCGCTCTCCTTCGTTGGCGGCACGCTGCGCCTGGAGGGCATCAACACGGATTTCTCGCCGCGCTTCGCCGCCGTCACAAGCGGGAATTTCATCCGGCTGGATACGAACGGGCAGGCGGTTGCGTTCGGCACTGTCCTGAGCGGCGCGGGCGGACTGGTCAAGACCGGCGCGGGCAACCTGACCCTTTCCACGGCCCAGAACTACAGCGGCCCGACCACCCTCAGTGCCGGCACCCTCATCCTGACCAGCGGGGCGTCGCTCGCGGCCACCAGCGCCACGACAGTGTCCAGCGGGGCCACGCTGCAGAACAGCGGCAATGTCCAGGGCCTCGTCACGCTCTCCGGTACCCTGGCGGGCAACGGCACGCTCAGCGGCGGGTTGACCGTCAACAGCGGGGTGCTCGTCAACTACGGCGGCAGCGGCAACCTCACGCTCAAAGGCGCCATCACCAACAACGGCGTCATGCGCTTTAGCGGCGGCGCAGTCTTGAATGCGGGAACCGCCACCAGCTTCATCAACAACGGCGTGCTCGATGTCATCACCGCCGGCGCCGGCACGACCCTGCCGACCATCACGGGCACGGGAATCGTGCTGACGGCCAGCGTTGTGAAGGTGAAGACGGCCGCCCGCGCCGGTGCGGTTGTGACGATCACCATCGACAGCTTCGACGGCCACACCTATTCGCTCCAGCGCTCCACCGGCCTGGCGAGCGACACCTTCCAGCCGGTGCAAATCGTCGGCGGCGGCAATCTCCCTTCCCAGGCAGGCGTGACCGGCACCACTCTGACCTTCACCGATCCCGCCGCGCCGGCCGGCGAGGTGTTTTATCGCGTCATGCTCAATCCATAGGTTGGGGAAGGCACGGCTGCAATCAGGCGGGTGTCTGCCTTGGGAGAGGGCGATTGCGAAGGCGGTTCGTAAGCCTGGGAGCGGCTGTCCGCGCAGGGCACGCAAAGCGGGACTACCGTCGATCTCAATCGCGCAGCGACACTTTTCGCTTGGCCGCTGCGCGGCGGATTAGGCGACCGCAGCGAGGACACAGCCGTTTCCAGGAAATGCGACCACCGACCACCACCGAGACGACCATGCTCTCGTGCGTCATATCTTCGATTGCGGGCATCCGACTTGGCGCCGAGGTTCGGAGATTATCCATGCGTAAGATCGCTTTCGTCCTCGCTTCGTCTCTGCTCGTCACAATTCTGCCCGTCGCAGTTCAAGCGAAAAAGAAACCGAAAGCTGCGGATGAGCCCGCTGAAGCGGCGAAGACGGAAGATGCGGCGGGCAAGGGAAACGAGGCGCTCAAGGCGGGGAAATTCGACGAGGCGATCACGGAATTTACCAAGGCGATCGCCGCCAATCCCGGCAGCGCGGACCTGCACCAAAGCCGGGCCTTCGCCTATAAGAAAAAGGGTGATGCGGTCAAAGCCATGGCGGACTACAGCGAGATGATCCGGCTCGCGCCCAAGGACGGCACTGGCTACTTCCTGCGCGGCTCGGCCCTCGTGCAGAGCGGCAAGTTCGAGCCGGCTCTCGCGGATCTGACGGAAGGCTTGAAATACGAGGCGAACAACGTCGATGCCCTGCGCCTGCGGGCCTTCGTCTACGCGAAGAAAAAGAACTACGTGGCGGCCGTGGCCGACTACGACGAGGTCCTGAAGGCGAAGCCGAACGATGTGGCCGCGTTGAATCAGCGGGCGTCCTATAAGCTGGCGGCCGGGCAGAAGGCGGAGGCGATGGCGGACTACGACAAGATGATCGCGCTCGAACCCAAGTCGGCCCGCGGTTACACCCAGCGGGGTGCGGCCAAGCTGGCGGCGGGCAACGCGGAGGCGGCGCTGGAGGACTTGAACGAAGCGCTGGAGCTCGAGAGCGACAACGCGGAAGCATTGCGCCTGCGCGCCTCCGCCTACGCGAAGCTCGGGACGCCGGACAAGATCGCCGCGCAATATGATGCCTTCGTGACGGCCCATCCGACCGAAGCCGGCGGCTATCTGCGCCGCGGCAGCGCACGGATGGAGCAGAAGAAATACGACCTGGCCGTAGCGGACTTCGAGAAGGCGAGGGAACTCGCTCCGACCAATCCCCAGATCGATTCCCGACTCGCGTACGCCTACCTGAAGAAGGCCGACTGGGACAAATCGCTCGAAGTATACAATCGGGTGGTCGAGGCCAAGCCCGATGCTTCGCAGCCGCACCGTTTCCGCGGGTTCGTGTATGCCCAAAAAGGCGAGGACGCCAAAGCCCTGGCCGACTACGACAAGGTGATCGAGCTGAAGGGGGACGACGCTTATACCTACTTCAGCCGCGGGCTGCTCCACGCCAAAATGAAGAACTACGAGGCGGCCAAATTGGATCTAAAAAAGGTGATCAGCCTGAGTCCCAAGTCCGATTTGGGGAAGTCCGCCAAGGGGCGTTTGGATTCCCTCGAGTCCGTGGGGATTAAGGTGGGGTAGGCTGCCAGCGATCGAGTTAGCCCGTATTCCGCAGTCCGGCGCTGACGCCGTTGATGGTCAGGTCGATGACCCGGCGCAGCGCGCTCACCTCGGGGCCTTCGGCGATCCCGCGCGCCACCAACCCGCGCAGCCGCCGGATCATTTCGACCTGGATGTAGTTGAGCGGATCGACGTACGGATTCCGCAGCCGGATCGACTTCTGCAGCGTGCGCTCGTTCTCGAGCAGCGAGGTCTGCCCCGCGATCTGCAGGACCAGCGCGCTGGTGCGATCAAATTCCGCCTGAATGACGCCAAAGATGCGCTCCCGCAAGCCCTCGTCCTCGACCAGCGTGGCGTAGAGCGAGGCGATGCCGATGTCCGCCTTGGTCAGGCTCTGCTGGGCGTTGTCGAGGGTGGTCTGGAAGAACGGCCAGGCCCGGTACATCTCCTGCAGCCGTTCGAGCTGACCGGCGTCCACCTGCGCCTGCAGCGCCGAGCCGAGGCCATACCAGCCCGGCAGGACGAAGCGGCCCTGCATCCAGGAAAAGACCCACGGGATGGCGCGCAGATCGGCCACGCTCCGGGTCTGGCGGCGAAAGGCGGGGCGGGATCCGACCTTGAGCGTGCTGATCTCGGCGATCGGCGTAGCCCGCTCCCAGAACTGGAGGAATTCCGGATTGTCATGCACCAGCGCGCGGTAGGCGGCGAAGCCGTCGGCGCTGACCTGCTCCATCGCCGCGAGCCATCTCGGCGGCACCGTCTTCGGACGCTGCGCCAGGTGCGCGGCCAGGAGCACCCCGTACGTCACCTGCTCGAGATGACGACGCGCCAGGTCGGGGTCCTGATAGCGCGTCGAGAGCACCTCGCCCTGTTCCGTGATGCGCAGGCGGCCGCCGATCAACCCCGCCGGTTGCGCCAGAATGCCCTTGGCCGCCGGTCCGCCGCCCCGCGCGACCGTGCCGCCGCGGCCGTGGAAGAGTGTGAAACCGATGGCAAACCGCCCGCAGACCGCCGCGATCGTCTCCTGCGCGAGATAAAGCTCCCAGTTCGCGGTGATGTAGCCGCAATCCTTGTTCGAGTCGCTGTAGCCGAGCATGATCGTCTGCTCGTCGCCCCGGGCGCGCAGGCGCTCGCGGTAGCCGGGATGTTGAAACATTGCCTGGAGCACCTCGGGCGCGCGGCGCAGGTCGTCGCGCGTTTCGAAGAGCGGCACGATGGGCAGGTCGGCCCCGGTCCAGGCCAGCAACAGCGCCAACTCGAGCACGTCGCTGAGGTCGTTGGTCATGCTAATGACGTAGTTCGCAAGCGGCTCCGGCCCGAACCGGGCGGCCGTCTCGCGGACCAGTTGGAGCGGCTCGAGGATGCGCCGCGCCTCGGGCCCGAGCTCGCCGGCCCGCTTCAGCGCGCCTTCCGCCGACCCGAGCTGGGCGGTCAGGAGCGCGACTTTGGCGGGCTCGTCTAGCTGCGCATAATCGCCCTCCGCGCCGAGCTTGGAGAGCACCTCGCCGACCGCGGCTTCGTGCCAGGCCGAGTGTTGGCGCAGGTCGAGCCGCGCCAGATGAAAGCCGAAAACTTCGAGTTGGTGCCGCAGTTCGGCCAGCTCGCCCTCCGACAGGCGGGCCGCCTTGCCGGCGCAGAGGCTCTTGGTCAGCAACGCCAGCGTGGCCCGGGCGTCATCGACCGAAAGCGCCGGCGGCGCCGCCGGGTCGTCGGTCCGGTGAAAGGCCTCCTCGAGCTGCGCCGCCAACCCGGCCAGGACGCGCCGGTAGGGCTCGTCCGGATAACGCTCCGAGATCATCTGCACGCGGCTGGTCGCATCGGGCCGCTGCTGGCTCAGCGCCTCGACCTCGGCCGTGATCGCGTCGCGGTTGCTCGAGACGCTCAACCGGCGCGAGAGCTCGCGCACGCCGGCATGGGCCTTATCGATCGCCACCTTGCGCAGGCGCTGGAGGGTGTCGGCCGTGACCGCGGCGGTGACGTTCGGATTGCCGTCGCGATCGCCGCCCATCCAGGAGCCGAAAGTCAGCCAGCGCGACGGCACCCGGAGCCCGGGATAGTGCTGCGCCAGGGCGGTCTCGAGATCACGCTGCAGCCGCGGCACCACCTGCCAGAGCGTGCTGTCGAAATACCAGATGCCGGTCTTCACCTCGTCGACCACGCCGACCTGCACGGCCCGAGCGCGGTCGGTCAGCCAGAGCGAGACGATTTCCCGCAGCAAACCGGCCTCGACTTCGGGCGAGCTGGCCGCCGGATCGCCCACGCGCATCCATTCGCCCAACCGCCGCAGCTTGGAGAGGACCGAGCGGCGCTTGGACTCGGTCGGATGCGCCGTCATCACGAGCTCGATCGAGAGCCGGTCGAGCGTGCGCTGCAGCTCCTCGGCGGTCACACCCATCTCCTTGAGTTGCAGCACGGCCGCCTCGATCGACTCCCGGACCGGCTCGGCCCGCCGGCCCGCGGAGCGCTCGGCGCGGTAGCGGCGGAGCTTGGAGGTGCGGTGCAACTCCTCGCAGAGATTGACCAGCTCGAAGTAGATCGTGAAGGCCATCGCCATCTCGTAGGCCTGCTCCGCGGTGAGGCTGTGCACGGCCGCGCGCAGTTGTTCGGCCGCGGCGCTGTCGCCGTTGCGGCTCTCCTTGGCCAGCTTCCGGATCGACTCCTCCAGGGCCAGGGTTTCCGCCCCGTTCTGCTCGGTGATGACCCGCCCGAGCAAATGGCCCATGGCGTTTACGAGGTCGGCGAGGGCGGATTCGTCGGAGTCTTTGATCATGGCCGTCGGGAGCGGCGACGGACCCTTGCAAACGCTCTGCCGCCGTGGGCACGATGATGGCAGCGCGCCTGCCGTGGAGAAGCTTTTTGTCCGGCGGACAGATGGTCGCGAGAGAAGTCAGAGGCGTTTCCCCCACGTCTGGAGAACGGGGCCCACCGCAGCAGCCCCAATTCCAGCAAACCGAAAAATCATCCCACAACCCACTTTTCTGCGCGCCACTCATGCCTGATCCAGGTCTGAGCCGGGTGGTTGCAGCGTTTAACCAAAGGGCACATAGGACTCAGCTCAGCCTCTCTCATTCGACCTCGCTGCCCCTTCGACTCTTTCCCTCCCTGAGCCTGTCATGACCGCCGAAGAACGAAACGCTTAAGACGAGGCGCAGCGGCAAATCGCTCTTTGCAAGGCGCGCGGAGGCGGCAGCTCCTCCGCGCTCGATTTGAGCGTTCTCGGATTGAGCCGTCTCCCCGCCGAGATTGGCGAGCTCACCGAACTGACCGAACTCAATCTCTCCGGCAACGCTCTGAGCACGCTTCCACCGGAGATCGGCCGGCTGGCCTCGCTGACGGCGCTGAACGTCGGCATCAATCGTCTGGAGACTCTGCGCCGGAGCTGGGCCGGCTTTCTCGACTGACCAGCCTGGACCTCCACCACAACCAGTTGAGCACCCTGCCGTCCGCGCTCGGCCGCTTGTCCGCGCTGGTCTGGCTGGACCTCTCTTTCAATCGCTTGGAGGCCCTGCCGCCGGAGTTTGGCCGGCTGCACGCGCTCACGTGGCTTTATCTTTCCAGCAACCGTCTTAGCGCGCTGCCGCCGGAATTCGGCGGCCTCTTCGCGCTGCGGAAGCTGGAACTGGGTGACAATCAGCTGAGCGTGCTGCCTGCCGAGATCGGCTAGCTCTCTGCGCTGACGGAGCTCCAGCTTTATAAGAATCGGCTCCGCACGCTCCCGCCGGAAATTGGCCATCTCAATGCACTGGGCGGCTTTACCTCCACGACAACGAACTGGACGCCTTGCCGTCCGACCTCCGCCAGCTTTCCGCGCTGTCGGAGCTGTTTCTCCAAGGGAATCCTGCCCTCGGCGGCCTGACTCCATCCTGGGCTCCGCTTCCGATCCGACGAGCCGGGAGCCCGCGTCCCCCGCGCCACCGAAGGACATTCTGGATTGGTATTTTTCCGGCCGGGGCGCGGTGGCCGGGGAAACGCTGCAGTAGACGGTCGTCCACGTGATCTGCCATGCTCTTGCCGTGGAGCTACCCGACCTGACAGAGCCGCCGTCGGCTGCCGAGACGCTCGCCGAGGTCGAGGTCGAGCCGGGTCGTCCAAATGTCACCAGCGAGCTCACGCTCGCGCTCAACGCGGTGTTCACCCCGGAGAGCGTCGGCTCCACGTTCGGCACGACCGCGAGCAGCTTGGTCGGGCGGTTTGGCGACCATCCGCGATATCCGGGGTCCGATTTCGACTGCACCGAACTCGAAGAGCACATGCAGATGAGCCGCGTGCGGCTCGGACGCTATCGCTGGCGATTGACCGCGGTCACGCTCGATCCGCCGCGCGCTCGCGCCGTGGTCGACCGGGTTACAGCGCTTCGAAACCGGCGCGGAACCAAACTCGTGGATGGCGAAGCGTGCACCTTCTGGCTCAGCACCCTCGGCGTGCAGGATTTGGAGCTCGAGCCGCCCACTTCATGGGGAGGCTTTGACTATCTGGACTATGTCCAAATCGAGCTCGACGCCAACGCGCCGAGCGGCGACGAGCCCTGGCGGACGCGCGTGCGAGCGCGGCGCGTGCTGGCGGGGTACGAGAAAGCTTTCTGGGAGCTCGAATTCCCCATCGGGCAGCGGAGCGGCGCGGCGCCCGCGGTGCTCGGCGATCACCGGATCGCATTGCTCGAGGTCGTCTGGGTGAGCGAGTCTCCGGCCGAGCTCCACGCGCAATTGCGGCTCGAACGGGGAATCACGGCCGAGGGCATGACCCGCGAGACACCGCCGCCGAGCTTCGTTCCATACAGTCCGAGTTGATGTCCACGCCACTGCCTCCCGGACAACGCGAACGGAGCGATTTCCCCCGCTTCGGCCTGACCCAGTTCGCGCGACGTTTCCCCACCCAGACGGAGCGCATCGAACTGCTGCTCAAGGGCGAAGTGGAGCAGGAATGCACCGTGAGCGGCGAGGATTTGGCGTCGCTCCCGCGGGTGACGCGGAGCTCTGACTTCCACTGCGTAACGACTTGGAGCCGGCGAGGGCTGGACTGGAGCGGATTCGCGTTCGCCGATTTTTTTCACCACCACGCGATGCCCCGGGCCCGTCCAGCGGCAGCGGCGACGCTGGTGATTCTCCGCGGTCAGGACGGTGCCCGGACGAGCCTGCCGTTCGCGGACTTGCTCGCCCCGGACGTCTTGCTGGCTGACCGGCTCGACGGCCAGCCGCTCCCGCTGGCGCATGGGGCCCCGCTGCGGCTGGTCGCGCCGGCTCATTACGGCTACAAAAACGTCAAGCACCTCAGTCGGATCGAATTCTGGTCGGACGCGCGCCATTTTCGGGCCTCGGCCTTTGGCTTCATGGATCATCCGCGCGGGAGGGTGGCCGAGGAAGAGCGCGGTCGCGGCTTGCCCGGTCCGATGTTGCGCTGGCTCTATCGCCCGCTGGTCAGTAGCACCGTGGCGGCCTTTCAGCGTGCGCTGGACGAGCGGTCCCGGGGCTGAACATTCCTGAATCTGCGGCCTGAGTGAGTGAATCGACCGGCTTGGGGCAGAGGGGTCAGACTGGCTTGATGACGCGATCGATCCGCTGGTCGCGGGCGGCACTGCCGGCTGGGAGCGCGGGGATGTCCGCTGGCGTTGCCTCTGGGCCGAGCTTTTTCCCGACGTAGAGCTCGAGCGCGGTGGTCATGCGGTCGAGCTTTTCGCCCTGGCGAAGGCTGTATTCCGCCACTTGCTGGACTTTCTCCTGCACCAGCTGGGCGTTCCGGTGGAAGCGCGAGCGGGCCAACTCATTCGTAAAGACAATCAGCCGGCCTTCGGCCCGTCCCGTCCGATCGCCCTGCGCTTATACCGGCCCCGAAAGGCGCTGGTTGAGGTCGTAGGCCGCGCTGATGAGCGCCAGATGGGTAAAGGCCTGCGGAAAATTTCCGAGATGCTCGCCGCGCGGGCCCAGTTCCTCGGCATAGAGGCCAAGGTGATTCGCGTAGCCCAGGTTCTTTTCGAAGATGAAACGCGCCTTCTCCAGATCGCCTGCCCGGGAGAGGCATTCGACGTACCAAAACGAACACATCGAAAACGTGCCCTCCCGGCCCGTCAACCCATCGGAGACGGCCCCTTCGTTGTCGTATCGATAGACCAGGGAATCCTCGATCAGGGCTGACTCGATGGCGCGCATCGTGGAAGTCCAGCGCGGATCGGTCGGGCCGATGAACTTGACCATTGGCATGAGCAGGCAGGACGCGTCCACGCATTGCGAGCCCTTGTGCTGCACGAAGGCCTGGCGCTCCTTCGACCAGCAATTTTCGTAAACGTCGCGATAGATCGCGTCCCGCACCTCGAGCCAGCGCTCGAGCGGGGCCGGAAACGAGCGCTTCTGGGCTAGGCGGATGGCACGATCGAGCGCAACCCAGCACATGACGCGCGAGTAGGTGAATTCCTGCTGCCCACCCCGCGTTTCCCAGATGCCTTCATCGGGCCGCTGCCAGTTTTGACAGACGAATTCGATCAGCCGGGTGAGCTGCTGCCAGAAGTCGTAGGAGATGGGCTCGCCGTATTTGTTGTAGAGATAGACCGAGTCCATCAGCTCGCCGTAAATATCGAGCTGCAGCTGGCCGGCGGCTCCGTTGCCGATCCGGACTGGAGCGGAGCCCTTGTAGCCCTCGAGATGCGGAAGAATGGATTCCGTCAGTTCGTGCCCACCGTCGAGCGCGTACATCAGCTGCAACGAGCCGTCGGGTTTGATCTCGTTGCAGCGCGCCTCGATCCAGCGCATGAAGGCGGCCGCCTCCGCGGTGTAGCCCAAACGCATGAGGCCGTAGAGCGTGAAGGAGGCATCGCGGACCCAAGTGTAGCGATAGTCCCAGTTGCGCACCCCGCCGAGCTCTTCCGGCAAGCTGAAGGTGGGCGCCGCCACGATCGCGCCGTGCTGGGAGGAGGTGAGCAGCTTGAGCGTGAGGGCGGAACGATTGACCATCTCCCGCCAGCGTCCGCGGTAGGTGGAGCGGCGGACCCATTTGCGCCAGAAATTCAGCGTCTCCTTGAAGACGCGGGCCACCTCCGGGGAAGAAACCGGCGCCGAGTCCTTCCAGACCTTCACATCCTCCAGAATGAAAGTGGCCGTCTCGCCGGGTTTGAGGGTGAACTCGGCGACGACCGCCCCATTCTCCACCCGGAGGGGGACGGTGGAACGCAACCGGATCACGGTCTGATCGGGCCCGTCGCTGCTCAAGATAACTTCCTTGTCCCGCAATTCGGCCCGGTGCGAAGCCCGGGCGTAGTCGAACGCGGGCGCGCAGACCATGCGGAAACAAACCTCGCCCCGGACCGTCTTGGCCCGGCGGATCAACTGGTGTCCGCGATGCTCTTCGGCCGCCGGCATGAAATCCGAGACCTCCGCCACGCCTTCTTCCGAGAGGAACCGACTGAGCAGAATATTGGTGTCCGGCAGGTAAATCTGCTTCTGGCGGGCTTCCTTGAAAGCCGGGGCGATCTTGAAGCGACCGCCCTTTTCGTGATCGAGCGCAGCCGCGAAGATCGACGGCGAGTCGAAGTGCGGGAAACACATGGAGTCGATGGACCCATCCATCCCGACCAGGGCCACGGTGTAGAGGTCTCCGATGACCCCGTAGTTCTCGATCGGCTGGTAGCTCATGTCGAGAGATTGCAACCGGAGCTCGCCCGAGGTGAAGCGGAAAGTGCGCCGTGACGGCAGCAATCTGAGGCAGACTCCTGGTGCAGAGGATTACCGCAGATTCTCGGTGGGAGCCGATGCGGCGCCCGCGCCTATAGAGAAGGCGATAAATCATAACAAATCCCCGCCTAACGAGGCGGTGGCGGCCTCCTTCGCGAGCACGTCTTGTCCGCCCCTTTCACTTGGAGCTCATCTTTCCCTTCGATCCGCCCGCAGACCCGGCAATCGCGTCGCACGGCCTGATAAGGGAGTCTCACCTGCCGCGTCAATCGCGCGGAGGCGCCCCGACCGAGTGCGGAGCTACCCGCTTTTTAGGTCAGCGCGGATCGTCAAAGCGCGAAGCTGCGCGCTTTTTGTGCGAATGCACCGCGAAGAAGGGCCAAGCCTTCCGCTTTGCGTGCGAACGCGTCTCAAGAAAGTGCGAAGCCTCCCGCTTCGCGTGCGAACGTGTCGTCAGTTAATGCGAAGCTTCCCGCTTTGCGTGCGAATGCGTCGCAACGAAGGGTCAAGCTTCGCGGTTTACGCGCGGACACGTCGCAACGAAGTGTCAGGCTTCGCGCTTTATGTGCGAACGTGTCTCAACCAAGCGCCAAGCTTCGCCCTTTGTGCGCGAAGCTCGACGCTTTTTCCCCCACTCATGTGGAAGCGAAGCGAAGGCGACGAGTCTTCGGCCAAGCGGTTGGGGTCATGCTCCGTCCGAAGCAATTATTAGGGTCGTGCTCTAGATATTTGGTATTCAGATGGATCTTCCGCGTCGCTGAATTTGACCCGATCAGTAGTTGGCAGAACGCATTCCCGTATTGGGGGCATCGCCGGTTCTGGCACTGCTGCTCGCGCCATTTTTGAAGAATGGAATAATATTCTCGCAATCAAGCCCCCGGCTATTCGATGGATTTCATCGCGTTCGAATCGACAAGGCGGATGCGCTCATGATCCCAAGCGCCATGCACGATCAGCATGCGCCGTCCGTCGCGGGAAATCACCACCCGCTGCACGTACTCCAATCCGTCGATGCTGCCGTCGATTTCAAGCTTTGGAAGCCGGACCCGAACGACGGAAAAGGTGGAGCGCGTTGGCTGGTCCGGCGGGGATCGGTCCAATTCGAGGAAAAGTGCGCCTGAAGTGGGCCCGAACTGCATTGAACCAGCTCGATGTCCGAGATTTACCCGCGCCCGCCGCTCGCCGGTGATCGCGTCCTGGAGGGTAAGGAAACGGTCCGAGCCGACGGACGCGATCCAGCGCCCCTCCGGGGAAACGCGCACCAGTGGCCCATTGACATCGTCGTGCTCTTCGATCGCAAAAAGCTTTCGGAGGGACGGGAGTTGGAAAACACCGGAGCCGAGCCTCCCTTTCGTCACCAGCAGCCGGGATGGGCGAGTGAGAAATTTCCCCACGACGCCATCCTGCCCCAGCAGCGGTTTCCCCAGCGGACGGTCCGTTTCCGCGTCCCAAAGCTGCAGGAGGTCCCTCGAGCCGTGTTCTCCTTCATCGTCGAACGTGGTCAGAAATTTCCCGTCCTCGCTGACCGTGAAGCCGAAAGAATATTCTTCGCGGACGTGGCGGATCGGGCGTCCCGTCGTTTGCCAGGTTTTCGTTTCGTATCGACGGACCGAGCTGTCGAAATCGGAGACAAAGCAGGCAGAGGCTTTCGCGGCAAACACCACCTCGCGATGCCGTTCGTTGTCCTCCGAAGGTTGCGATCCCGTGCGCACGGGGGGAATGCGCCGCTGCCCGTTTTGCGCGTCGAAAATGTGAACGGAGTGTTCGCGATCGACCACCACCACGGTCCGGAAGTCGGGCGAGAAGACCGCCTGCGCGAATTGGCCGGTGAGCGCAGCAACCTCGAACGCAGGAGAGGCGGGTTCACCGGTCGTGAGATCGAAAAGCTGTGCCCCGCCGGATCTAAATGCGACGAAAGCCACTTTGCGGTCGGAACGCGCCGTATAGAAATCGGTGGGCCGTCCGCGGCCGAGATCGGGGCAAACTGCGCTGCCCGTGGCGCAATCCCACAGGCCAATCCTGGCATCGCGGAGTTGCACCAACAGGCGCGAACCGTCCGGGTTGAAATCGGCCTGCTGGACCCCACGCAGATCGGCGAGAACTTCGTCCCCGGTAGCCGTCGGCGGCAGAAGTGCGAGCCCACAAAATGCGAACCATGCCCCACGCGTAAAAAAACCAGCCACGGACCGAGGCTAGAACTTCCCGCCGCGCTCACAAATCCAATTGTGGGCCGGCCCCGGTTTTCCGTGCACCGGACCGCTGCCTGTCACGGAGCGATTGTGCCGGGGTAACCACCGTGACCGCTCGCGCCACGCTCAACTACCAGGAGGTCATAGGCGATCATCGTCGTCTGGCCTGCTCGTGCGCGCCGAAGGCGCAGTGGCGAATAGCCGGTGAGCGCGAGCCACCGGATCAAGCGCAGCGGAAATGAGTGCCGGAGGCATGGAGGAAGGTGTCGCAAACGGTTCCCTCCGTGCCTGCGGCACTTGGGCTTTGAATGGTTATCGTACCGGTGGCTCGCGCCAACCGGCTATTCGCCGCGGTCCCTCCGGGACGAAGACCAAGATCGTCGACCGCGCTTCCGCGCTCAAGTGAGCGCCATTTTTCCGGACCCTGGCTATCCAATGGTGTTGCCAATCATTTTCCAAACGACCGACAGCATTCGACTAGATTCAATCTTGCATGAACAAGTCGAAGGTCCGCCAAGCCATCATTCAGGCGCTCCGCCAGGAATTCGCGTCGAGGCTCCAAAGCTCGAAGTCGACCCGCGCGACGGGCAACGACCCGGCCAGCAAGGCGGAGGGTAAATACGACACCCGTTCGACCGAGGAGAATTATCTCGCCGACGGGCTGGCCAAGCAGGCCCAGGCCGCGCTGGACGCGGCGGCGGCCTTTGAGGCACTGGAGGACCGCGTCCTGTCGGCGGACGGCCAAATCGAAATAGGCGCGTTGCTGGAACTCGAATTCCCGGACGAGCACGCTTGGTTCTACCTTGGCCCGGCCGGCGGTGGCACCGAGGTGACGCTCGCCCAGACCACCGTCACGGTGCTTACCGCCGATTCGCCCCTCGGTCGCCAACTGCTCGGCAGACGGGTGGGGGAGTCGACCACCGCGCCGAAAGCCACGATTCGAAAGGTGAAATAATTTCGCGGTAAATCGGCGTCCAATTGGGCGCGGGCGGGCGCTCAACCACGATGCGATGCTGGCGTCGATGGTACGACTGCAGGAGATGGCCGCAGGCACCACGGGCACACCATACACCTGGAGTGCTTCCGAGACAGGGTGGTGATCAAACCAAATCTACGTTTGTTCGCTCCAGCTCGATGGCGACGCGCGACAGCGCTCCAAAGGCGGCGATTGACGCATTGCCTGTGCCGGTGTCTTGACCGATTCTCCGCTATGTCCGCACGCGAACGACCGCCGACGCAATTCACCCGGCGGCGCCGGAGCGCTTCGGGGAGTCGATCTCTTGCCTCGGAATTGGAGCGTCTCCGCGCGATGTCCGTCGAGGATCGGATCAAGGCAGCCCTGAGCCTGCACGAAAGATTCGCCTGGCTTCACCCGGCCCCGGCGAACGATTGGAAATGAGCGATCCGGACGCGCTCCTGGCTGCGGCTGAAGAAGTCGTGGACATCCTGCGCCGTCATCACATCGAGGCGGTAGTGATCGGCGCCGTCGCGCTCGCCGCCTACCACTACGTCCGTCAGACCGACGATCTCGATTTGGCAGTCAATGTGCCGCCGACCCAGATGATCGAGGTCGTTCGCTCGCTGGAGCGGGCCGGCTATGCCGCCGAGTTCCATCCTCCGGACGCTGACGATCCGCTAGGCGGAGTGACCGACGTTACAGGACCGTTCGGCCAGATTCAGATCATCAGCTTCGCCGAGCGCTTCCCCGCGGTGGTCGAAGATGCCATCCGGGAGTCGACCCTTCTGGTGCGGGCGGACAGCGCGTTGCGACTGGTCCCGTTGCCGCATTTGGTCGCGCTCAAACTCTACGCCGGAGGCATCAAATCCAAGGCCGACATTGTCGAGTTGCTGGCCCGAAATCCGGAGGCAGACTTGTCGGCGATCCGGAGCGTTTGCCAACGCTACCGACTCGGTGGCTTGGATGAGATCGTCGAGGAAGCGAATTCTTAATCACAACTGGAACCGCCGCGTGAAATGCTGGCGGGAGAGGGCCGCCTCGGTCCTCCGGCAGGGCGGGCACGATGTGCACAAGTGCTGCTCGATTCCAGCGTGGTCAAAACGAAGACGGCCACGCGGGTCGGGAACACGGTGACCGTCACGATCGACGGCTATGACGGCCACACCTGCCAACTCCAGGGCAGTTCCGATCTGGCCGGGACGAACTTCGGAGGAGCGAGCGCCGTGCAGAACGGCGTCACGGTATTGACCTTCACGGACAGCAGCGCCAGCGGCGCGAAGGGATTCTATCGCGTGATCGTCGATCCGTGAGAACCAGTGTATTTGCTGCCAATTCGGTGGCATTCAGGCTGCGGCGAGATTAAGGATTCTGGTCGACCAGCGCGCGCAAGAATCCGCGCGGGCTGCCGAGCGCCGGATCGAGATAGAACGTGTGATACTCCCAGCCGGTGCCGGTGAGATCGGGTAAATTTGTCGTCGTCGGCGCCGTGAAAGAAGGGCCTTGATGAAACACGGTTTGGTTAAAGCCGGTCAGGCTGGTCGAGCCCTGCACGGTGCAGTGCAGACCATCGACCGCGGTCACGTTCTTCTGACTGCCGTCCGGCTGCGGGGTGAACACCGCGCCCTGGCGGAACGCAATGACGTAGGTGAAGACCTTGCCCGACACGCCATTGAGGGTCTGCACGAGAGTGGTGGTGAGGCCGGAACTTTTCGCGGATGTTGGATCGCCCTTCAGTGCAAACTCGAGCAGGTTCGGCACGCCGTCGCCGTCCGGATCCGCGTTCGGTCCGATGATCGCGGGATCGCTCACGCCCGGGTAGAGCGCGTCCATGTAGGCGTGGAAAGCGGCCTGTGGATCGGGATTGTTGATGGTGTAGGTGAACGTGGTGATCGGCCCCGGATTCGCGATGACGCTGCCGTAACGCATCTTGATCACGACGGTTTTGTTCTTCGGCTGGCCAGTTGGGATGATCTTCAGCGGGATCTGGTAGGGAACCGGTGTTTTGCTTCCGTAGTAGGTGATCTGCCCGCCGCCGGCTTTGAAATCGACGCCGTACTCGGCGGTGCCGCTCGGATCGATCCAATAGTCGAAGTCCTGCTGCGCGGGCCACGTGGTGGAGCCCGCGGGCAGGGTCATCGGGACGGGGATGTTCACCGTGCCGACGCTGTCGTTGCTCGTTGCCCCCTCGCTCGTGAAACCCGTCTGCGGCATTTTGCCGGGGATGCCGATGGCGAAATAAAACAGGCTGTCATCCGCGACGATCAGCCGCGGCTTGAAGAAGAAGCTGGTGACGCCGTAAGTCCCATTATCGGGCGTGGCCGTCAGGTTCACGAGCGTGCCGTCCGCGATGGACATGTTCCAAAACGGATTGGCCGGGGTGAGCTGCACGCTTTGGGCGCCTGAGCTGATCGTGAGCAGGCCGTCGGTGGAGGGATCGTATCCGCGTCCGGCGACGGCGACCGATCCGGTGATGGTCCGATTGGCGCGCAGCCGGGTGAAGTTCACGTTGGACACGCTCGATCCGGACACCGTGATCGAGCCGGTCCCGATGTCGGCTTTGAACGCGTAACCCTGATGCATGACCGAGAGCTTGTACGTCTGCGCTCCACTCACGACGGGGAGTTGAACGCGGTATTTCCCGTCGGCGGCGGTCTCCCCGGAAGCGACGAAGTTGGTCGAGTCGTAGTTGACCACGGGCGCGGCGAGCAGGCTGAAGTTGTTCACGATCGCACCGGCGAGCAGATTTCCGTTTTCGTCCTTCACCACGCCGCTGATCGTGAGCATGGACGTGGCGCCACCCGTCACCGTGACCTGGGACGAGATAATCGTCCGGTGCCCTTTCATATCGGTCACGGAACAGCGGACGAGATAGACTCCCGCGCGCGTCCAGGCGTGGCTCCCCTGTGTCGCGAGGCGGGCGTCGGGATTCAATCCGCCGAAAGCCACTCCGGCCGGCTGGTCCGGGTCATCGAATTCCCAGGAGTAGGCGAGCGTATCGCCGTCCGGATCGGATGCGGTGGCGGTGAAGGTCTGCGGGACGCCGGCCCCGATCGTCACGGTGGCGGGCGAGACCGCGAGGGTTGGGGCACTGTTGCCGGGGAACGGGCCGATGTTCACCACGACGTCGAGCGACTCCGGCGTGGTGCCGCCTTTGCGGATCGGCGTGACGTGCAGTCCGGCCTCGTAGTCGGAATACGTCTTGCCCAGCGCGAGCGGGGCGTCGTGCATCGTCGTGTAGGCGGCCGTGCGCAGCCCGCGACTGCCGGGAGTCGTGTCGATCATGATCGTGTTGCCGGCGGAGGACAGGTACGATTCGGCCCCGAAGTAGACGAGCAATCCGCTGTCGAGCCAGCGCGTGTCCTGCCCCGTGATCGCCTGCCGGTACTCGAACCAGTAGGTGTGATAGGCATCGCGCACGAAGCGCATTCCATACTGCTTTCCGCTCTCGAGCGACCCGGTGTCGATGGGGAAGATTCGGTAGGTTCCGGAGGTCGAGGCGGTGATGATGTTCGTGTCGGGCAGCCAGCCGAGAGCATATTTCCAATAGGCGCCGACTGCGCGATCCGGCGGCAGCGGGGAAGAACGCACGTCCTTGTAGCCCATGAGGTCGAAAATGTTGGCGTACTTGTCGTCGAAGTAGGTGTTCCGCGGGAGCGGCGCGTAGTACGTGGCACGGGAAACGCCCTGCGCGTGACTGAGCCCGAGGTTGTGGCCGATCTCATGCGGGAGCGGAGTGAAGAGGTTCGCGTAGATCCCCTTGCCGTACGTGACGGAAGTTGCGTACTCGCCCTGGCCCGGGATGAAGCCGGTTCCGACGATGTCGAGGTCGTAGTTGTCGCTGTCATAAAGCGCGGGGGTCCCCGCGGCGATACCGGCCTGGCGGGCGCGGGCGCGGGCGTCGTCGAGGAAGGAGCCCGGCTCGCCGAAGCGGGTGAATTTTGAGCTCGGGCTGTCCGAATTGAGCGGCGCGTTGTATGCGGTGTAGCTGACCCCCATATCGATCTCGGGCAGGACGGTGAATTCCACCGTGCACTTCCCGTAAGATTGCGAAGCCATGAAAGCGCTGATCTGCGTCGGGAGATTCCCGTTCACCATGTCTCCCCAGCCGCTCGGCCGGCCTGTCGGGCTGAGTCCATCGACCGGACCGGCGAAATCCGTGAAGCGCACCGGGATGACGAGGATCTTCTTGGGTCCGGTGGTCCAGGTCGCGGGCGGGTTTGCCGCGGTGGCGGTCCCGGCGCTTGCGAGGGCCAGAACCAGCCCCATGGCACCGACGCGGGAAAACTGACGCGAAAGTGGACTGGGGGCAATCATGGGAAGGAGGAAAACGGCCGCGGCGTTCGTCTTTGGACCGGGGAAGGGGGAGAGTCGAGAGAAAGTCGGATCCAGCGTAAACAGCTCGCCGACAACATGCTGACGCTCCGGCCCCGCCGGCTCTGCGCAACCGAATCGTGGACTCCAGTGGATGTAAGCCAATGCCTCGCTGGACGAAGGGTAAACGGCTCGCCTGACAAGAGCTTCTACCGCATTGTGGTCAGTCCCTGAGCGGGCAATGGGGCGATGCTATTGAGTGAGTCGATGATTCTACCGGCCTTCATTACGCAGGCTTCCTTGTTCAGGAGCGTGCCATGGTTCTTCTCATTAACACCGCGCCTTCAGACCGGTGCAGCCGCCAAGGCAGGGCCACTCAACCGTTACAACGGTTTACCTTGGCGGCGCATCAAACGGCGGACGGAACTGGTAAACTGCAAAGGACGCAACTGAACCGCAAGGGGGTGCGGATTGCTCGAGGAGAAGGGGAGAAAGGCAAGGACACAACGCGTGCCTCGTTTGAGACAAATCCACGCCGGCGAATGACCGCAGGTCGTTCAAGCGAGACGATTCCACGTTGGACGATGACGACGACATGTTTGAAGGAGACGATGCCTTCATCCCTCGAAAGTCACTCTCGTTCCAGTGACTCGTCGTCTTGCAGGTGTGGAGAGCGATCCAAAGTGGCTGCTCTGCGGCGACTGGGGATGGAACCGGTGGGCTTCCGTGGCAGAGAAGCCGCGCGATCACTGGCTGCACCATCCCGGGCAGCGCGCCCTCCCTTTCCGGGCAAGGGAAGGCCGTTGGATGGATCGATTCGGAAACGAAACGCATTCGCTGCCGGGGAAGGTCGCTGCGATCGGCGGGCGGTTACAAACCGCTCCCCGCTCCGCAGCATTTCTTAAACTTCTTCCGGCTGCCGCAGGGGCAGGGGTCATTCCGCCCGATCTTTGGGCCGCGGGAGGCCGGGCGCTGAACGCACCCGTCGACGCCGCAGGGGCAGGATTCGTCCCGCACCGCCACCGGCGGAAGGCGCATCGCGGGGAGTCGCGGCAGACTTCCGGGGACAGGGGTCTGGAGGATGTTCTCCTCGCGGCGCTCGGTCGATGCGCTGACGAGCTCGGCTGGCGAACGCCCAATCGTCGGTCGATCCGGAGTCAGGAGAAAATCGAGGTTGAAGGCCGGCATGCGGGAGAATGGCTCAACGGCGGAGAATTTCGTGAAGGATCTCAGGCGCGCGGGTGGTGTTGATGCCCTCGACCTCGGCCGCACGGTCGAGTAAAACGAGGGGAGTCTTCATGCTTCTGCTTCTCCGCGGGCCGCCCAGAGTGGTTCTGGGCTGATCCGCCGCACCCGGATCTCGTAGCCGCGGACTGCGAGCCGGATAAGAAGGGAACGCGCTGAGTGAAGCGCAACGGCCGCCGGGTGACAAGCGGAATGGGGGAAATACACGACAGCAGAAGCATTGGGGTCGTGCTCTGGAGATTTCTTGAGTGCGATTCTCCCTCCTTTAACGTCGGACGATGAATTCAAGATCGAGCCGACCTTGGCGGTCCGGGGCCCTCGGCGTGGCCTGCGTTCTTCTCGCCGCGCCCATGCCGGCACAAGATGGCATGACCGTTCGACCGAATCCCGACCCAAAGCCGACGCCCGCACCGACCCAGTCCCAGGAGGTCGCCGCGGCCGTGGCGCAGATGGCACGGGTGGGGAGCGCGGTGGCGCCGAGATTTTCCCCGGATGGGAAATGGGTGAGTTTCATCGCCAATCTGAGCGGCACGCCGCAGGTTTGGATGATGCCGGCGGAGGGCGGGTATCCGCGCATGGTCACGAACGGCGACGATCCCGTGACGCAGCAGGCGTGGTCGCCCGCGAGTAACTGGATCGCCCTGACGATCGCGCCGGGTGGCGGGCTGAACTCGCAGATCTATGTGGTGAAGCCGGATGGCACTGGGCTGAAACGGCTGACGCTGGGCGGCCAGGATAACAACGCCTTCAACGAGTGGACGCCAGACGGGAAACAGATTGCCATCGATTCCAGCCGAAGCGATCCCGCGCGCCGCGACAGCTTTCTCATCGACGTGGCGACGGGCGAAGCCCGTCTGGTGGCGAAAAACCCGGGCCTCGGCAACATCGAGGGAATTTCCCGCGACGGCCGGCGCGCGCTGTTGAGCCGGCTGCAGAATCGCGGCGACAACAATCTCTACTTGCTGGATTTGGCGGGCGGAAAAGACACGCTGCTGACGAAGCACGACGGCGTGGCGCTCTTTTTCGGCGAGATGGCACCGGACGGTGGCGCGGCCTACCTCGGCTCGAACCAGGACCGCGACCTGATAGCGTTTGGGCGGATCAAATTTTCCGCCGAAGGAACGCCGGGCAGCCTCGAGATCCTGGCGGAGCGCGCGGACGGCGAACTGGAAGGCGTGCGCGTCAACCCGCAGGGAACGCTGGTTGCGCTCCTTTGGAATAGCAAAGGCCGGAATGAGCTTTCCTTTTATGACCTGGCGCAAGGCAAGCACCTGCCCGGACTCAAGCTGCCGGGCGAGATTGTCGGCGGACTGTCTTTCTCGCGCGACGGCTCAAAGCTGGCGATGAACGTCTCCGGCGCCGCGCAACCGGCGGACGTCTGGATCCTGGAGGTGAAGACCCGGCAGTTTCGACAGCTGACCTTCAGCCCGCAGGCGGGCGTGGATCTCGCGGCGCTGGTAAAGCCGGAACTGGTGACCTTCCGGTCATTCGACGGGCTCGAACTCAGCGGCTGGTTGTACCGGCCGAGGAATCAGTCCGGTCCGGGAGCGTATGTCTTGAGTTTTCACGGTGGCCCGGAGGGACAGGAGCGCGCGCCCTTTCGCAGTGACTATCAGGCGCTGCTGGGGCAGGGGATCGGCGTGTTGGCGCCGAATGTGCGAGGGTCGTCCGGCTTTGGGAAAAAGTTTGTGAACCTGGACAACGGCGAATTGAGGGTCAACGGCGTGAAGGATATCAAAGCTTGCGTGGACTACCTGGTCGGCCAGGGCCTGGCCGACCCCAAGCGCCTCGGCATCACGGGCGGATCCTACGGCGGTTACATGACCATGGCCGGCCTCACGGAGTATCCGGACATGTTTGCGGCCGGCGTGAACCTTTTCGGCATCGTCAACTTCATGACGTTCTTTGCGCATACGCAACCGTGGATGGCGGCCATTTCGAAGACCGAGTACGGCGACCCGGCCACGCAGAAAGAAATGTTGGATCGGCTGTCGCCTATCTACAAGCTGGACCGGATCAAGGCGGCTACCATGGTGCAGCACGGCGCCAACGACACCAACGTGCCGGTCAACGAGGCGGAGCAGATTGTGCAGTCGTTGAAGGGTCGCGGCGTGCCGGTGGAATACATTTTGTTTGCCGACGAGGGCCACGGCTGGCGCAAGATTCCCAACCGGATCCGCTCGACCGTGGAGATGGTGCGCTTCTTCAAGCAACACCTCGGCGAGGCCGGTCGGTGACGCCCCGGCTTGCGCAAACATTGCTTGGTCTCGGAGGGTCATGTTACTGATTCGGGAACTTATGACCGACCCGAGAGACAGTATTCAACTCCACGCCGTGGAAGATCACGATGGGCTCCTCACCATTCGCGGTGGCGGCTCCCGGCGGGACTGGAACGGGATTCACTACAAGCAGGGGATGTCTGCCAAGAATGTGGGCACCACCAAGCTCTCCGCGAACATCGCCACGATCCCTCCGGGTGGCGTGGCGAAGGCCCACATCCACGTCGGCTTCGAGCTGATCCTCTACATCGTGGAGGGAAGAGTGCGCCACGAATTTGGACCCGGGCTCAAGCAGGTGCTGGAGAACGAAGCGGGCGATTTCATCTACATCAAGCCCGGCGTGCCGCACGAGGTCTTCAACCTGAGCCAGACTGAGCCCGTCGTCGCCTTCGTCGCCCGCTCCTCGGCGGAGGAATGGGATAATATCATCCCTTACGAGCGCAGCCAGGCGGGCTGAGCATGCCCGGGCGTGTGCCGTCTTTTAGGCGGGTGGAGCGACCTCGTTCGTTAATCAGGGCGTGATCATCGTCGTCTTGGTTGCCGATGCGCGCGGAAGGCGCAGTGGCGAATTGATCGATCAGAAGAGGGAACAGTCGAAAATTGTCGTCCTGTCTCGCAGGCTCGGCTGCCGGTCGGCGAAAGCCACCGGATCAAGCGCAGCGGAAATGAGTGCCGGAGGCATGGAGGAAGACGCCTCAAACGGTCCCCTCCGTGCCTGCGGCACTTGGGTTTTGAATGGTTTTCGTACCGGTGGCTCGCGCCAACCGGCTATTCGCCGCGGTCCCTACGGGACGAAGAACAAGATCGTCGATCGCGCTTCCGCGCTTAAGTGAGCGCCATTTTTCCGGACCCTGGCTATCGAATGGTGTTACCAATCATTTTCTAACCGACCGGCTGCATTCTAAATTCTTCCCACATGAACAAGTCGAAGGTCCGCCAAGCCATCATTCAGGCGCTCCGCCAGGAATTCGCGTCGAGGTTGCAGAGTTCGAAGTCGACCCGCGCGACCGGCAACGACGCGGCCAGCAAGGCGGAGGGTAAATACGACACCCGTTCGACCGAGGAGAATTATCTCGCCGACGGCCTGGCCAAACAGGCCCAAGCCGCCCTGGATGCGGCGGCGGCCTTTAAGGCGCTCGATGACCGCGTCCTGTCGGCGGACGGCCAAGTCGAAATGGACGCGTTGGTGGAACTCGAATTCCCGGACGAGCACGCCTGGTTCTACCTCGGTCCGGCCGGCGGCGGCACGGAGGTGACGGTCGCCAAGACTACCGGCACGGTGCTTACCGCCGAATCGCCCCTCGGTCGTCAACTGCTTGGCAGACGGGTGGGAGAGTCGAACAGCACGCCGAAAACCACGATTCGAACGGTGAAATAAACGGACATTGAGTGGAAGAATCGGAAGTGACCGGGCAGTCACCGCGCCGCGACCGCCGAGGCGAGCAGTTCCTGCACGCGTTTGGCGAAGCCGGCGGCATCCTCGATCTGACCGCCCTCGGCCAAGAGCGCCTGGTCGCGCAATACGCTCACGTAGCCGCCGAGTCTCGTGTCCGTCGGGTCCGTCGACTGCAGCGCCTGGAGGCGCTCGACCAGCGGATGAGTCGCGTTGAGCTCGAGGATGCGCTGGCGGGGTGGCACCGGCTGACCCATCCGCCGCATCATTTCCTCAATTTGCGCGTTCCGGCCGGCGCCTTCGTCCACCAGCACGCACGGACTGTCGGTCAATCGATTGGTCAGGCGGACGTCCTTCACGCTTTCGCCCAGGGCCGCTTTGCAGAAGCCAAGGAAGCCTTCGAATGACTTCGCCTTTTCTTCCAAGGCCTTCTTCTCCTCCTCGCTCGTGAGATCGGCCGCGGCACTGGCGACATTTTCAAGCGGCTTCTTCTCGAATTCGGTCAGCTGGCCCACCACCCATTCGTCGACCGGATCGACGAAGAAAAGCACTTCGTAACCCTTCTTCGTAAATGTTTCGAGGTGCGGGCTCGACTTCGCTGCTTCCAGCGAGGTGGCCAGCGCGAAGTAAATCTTTTCCTGCCCTTCTGGCATCCGTTTCAAATAATCTTCCAGGCCCGTTTTCTCGGCGCGCTTCTCGCCTTCCGGCGGCGTTGCCGTGGTCCAGGTCGAGCGATAGCGCGCCACCTTGGCCAGCCGTTCCTTGTGGTCGGTCTCGCTCACGAGGCCCTCGCGCAGGATCGTGCCGAAATTCCGATCGATCGCGGCAAAGGCCTCCTGCTCCTTTTCGTCCTCCGAACTCGCGAGCTTGTACAAGTGATCGAGGATGCGCTTGACCAGTTGCTTGCGCAGCTTGGCCACGGTGCCCTGCTGCTGGAGCATCTCGCGGCTGACGTTCAGCGGCAGGTCGTCGCTGTCGACGGTCCCGCGCATGAAGCGGAGGTAGTCGGGCAGCAGATCCTTGCAATCGTCCATGACGAAGATCCGGCGGACGTAGAGGTGCAGACCCTTGCGATCGCGATCGAACAGATCCATCGGCCGCTGGCCCGGCACAAAGAGGAGCGCGGTGAACGACAGCATCCCCTCGACGCTGAAATGCAGGCGCGTGGCCGGCTCGTCCCACATCTTGCAGGCCGAGCGATAGAACTCCTGGTATTGCTCGTCGGTAATGCTGTCTTTCGGGCGCGTCCAAAGCGGCTGGCCGGCGTTCACCTGCTCCAGTTCTCCCTGCACGCCTTTCTTCCGCTCCTCGTCGCTGACGTGCTTCGGCAGCAGGACCGGATAGGTCACGTAGTCGCTGTATTTCTTGATCAGCTCGCGCATGCGCCAGTTCTGCGCGAATTCCGTGGCATCGTCTTTCAGGTGCAGCGTGATGGTGGTGCCCCGCTGCTCGCGGTGGATGGTTTCCGTGACGAAGCTGCCGTCGCCGGTGCTTTCCCAGCGCACCCCCGCCTCACTCGCAGCCTGGGCCGAACGACTCTCCACCACCACCTTTTCGGCGACCATGAAGGCCGAATAAAAACCGACGCCAAATTGCCCGATGAGGTTGGCGTCCTTCGCCTGATCGCCGCTCAGTTTTTGCAAAAACGCCTTTGTGCCCGATTTCGCGATGGTGCCCAGGTGCTCCACCGCGTCCGCCTCCGTCAGCCCAATCCCGCTGTCGGATAGCGTGAGCGTCTTCGCCTCGGGATCGGACTTGATGACGATGCGCAACTCTCCATCCCCCGCCATCAGCTCCGGCTCCGTGAGCGAAAGAAAGCGCAGCCGGTCGCAGGCATCCGAAGCGTTGGAAATCAACTCCCGCAGAAAGATCTCCCGCTCCGAGTAGAGACTGTGGATCATCAACTGGAGCAACTGCGTGACTTCGGTCTGAAAGGTGTGCTGGGTCATAGGTTCGGAAAAACGAGCGGAACAGATGGAGCGATCGGACGACACCGCAAGTCGGCGGGTCGGGCACGCGCGCGAATTCTGGATCAGGGCCAGCCAGATGTTCGCCGCGCTGCCCTAATCACGCTCGGCCGGGCCTGGCCGATTTGAGCGCCGGATTTGTGGATCGCTCGCACCGCGCGCGCCTTGATCTGGCGTTTGTCACAGGAATCCATGCGCTCGTCACTTTCGATTCGCCTCAGAAGTGGGTTTCTGCTGCACATGGCGGGGTTATCCGCCCACCCCAGCCATGACCTATCTCCCTCGCGCGCTGGCTTCTTCCAGACGTCGCCTTCTGCTTCTCCTCGGCGTCAGCGGCCTCGCGGCCGGCACCATTCGGGCCAACACCTTCTCCGTCAATCTCGGCGGCGATGAGGGCACCGGGGTCGGTTTTGGAGGGGACATTCGCTCTTGCATCAACGCGGCCAACGCCAACCCGGGCTCCAACATCACGTTCATTCCGCGGAAACTCGGCTGACTCACCGATCTCGTGTCCCATTCTCTGCGTCCCTTGCGCTCTTTGCGGTGAAGTCCTTTCGGTCGCGGTTTGACCGCGGATAACGCCCGAGGGCGCGGATGGGCGTTGCCAGGAATCGGCAGAGATGCGCGAGGCTGAATCGCGCTGGCCTCGTTTCGGCGCGCTATTTCGCGGCTTTTTTCTTAGCGGGCTTCGCTGTCGCAGTCTTCTTGGTGGCTCGCTCTTCCGCCTTTGCCGAAAACGCTTTCTCGATCCGGCGGATATAAACATCGACGGGCAGCTTGGCGACCAATTGTCCGATCACTTCCAGGGGCACGTCCTCGAGCTTTTTGAACCGCGCGCAACCTCCGCCCATGTCGAACTTCTTGCCGGTGGCCTTCCACGCTTGCTCGAACCAGGCCTTCAGCTCCGGATCGCTGTAACAGCACAGCAAGTGCAGAGCCATGTGGTTCTTCTGCGAACCCAGGTTCACGAAGGGTAATGGCACCTTCGGATTGCACTGGTACCCCTTGGGGTAAATGGAGTGAGGCACGACATAGCCGATCATGCCGTAGCTCATACACTCTTCGTAGCCCTTGGGCAGATGGGCGAGAATGGCCTTTCGCACCGCGTTGATCGCCTCGCGGCGATCTGCGGGTAGTTCCTGCAAATATTCCTGAACGGTGTGGGCGTTGCTGGGCATGGCGATTCGGTTTTAGCACCGATCGGGGAAAGAACGAAAGAGGCTTCGGGCAGGAAAGATTCAACACCGGAAAGAGGGGTCGGGCGGGAATGGCGCTCACTTAAGTCCGTTTCGGCAGAGGACCCTTGTCAGTTCTTGGGCCCGGAGGGCCACCAGAGAGTCGATCGATTGGAAGAGGCAAGAATCAGAGTATGTCGATCTGTCTCGCGAGCTCGGCTGCCGGTGCGCGTCAGCCACCGGAAAATCAGCTCCTCAGCAGAGCCCTATCCTCTGCGCCAGCGCCGGATTGTAGAGTTCCGCGCTGCCGATAACGCCGCCCGCACTCTGCCCCCCCACCACGAGCACCTGGCCATTGGCGAGCAGCGTAGCGGTGTGGGACAGGCGCGAGAAGGTGAGCGAATTCCGCCGCTTTCTGTAACCCGCTGCCCGCTTCGTCATACAGCCTGATATGCGCTTCACTCACCAGGCTTCCGCGCGCGCTCGCGCCGTCTCGATCTACGCCGCTCTCTTGCTCCTTCCCGCCGGCCTGGCCAGGGCTCAAGGCTCGCTCACGCCGCCGGGCCCGCCCGCTCCGAACCTGAAGACTCTCGCCCAGATTGAGCCGCGCGCGCCGATCGCGGTGCCCGGACAGACCATCGGAACAGGCTCGTATTACCTCACGGCCAGCCTCACCGCGACGAGTGGCATGAGCGGTATTGTCGTCCTCGCCAGCAACGTGACCATCGACCTCAATGGGTTCGAACTCATTGGCGTGCCGGGGAGTTCCGAGGGGATCGTCATCGGTGGCGGGCAAACCAACGTAACCATTCGGAATGGCACGATTCGAAATTGGGGTGGTCGTGGGATCGATGGGGTGGGAAATGCCCGGGTGCGGGTCGAAAATGTCCGCGTGCTGAATTGCGGAGGCAACGGCATCGTAGTGGATGTAGACGGCGAAGTGCGGAACTGCGTTGCCTCCGGCAACGTGGGGAATGGCATCAAAGGTCTAGACAACTGCCTGGTTCGCGAATGCCAGGTGCTCGCCACGACCGGTTCGCCGGGCAATGGAATTTCCGTGGGCGCGGCCTGTTCTGTGACCGACTGCATCTCCCGCGGAAACTTGGGCGTAGGTTTCTTCGTGGGCGACGCCAGCACGATTTCCCGGAGCGTCGCGTATGCCAACTTCAGTGGCATCATTACCGGCGATGGGTGCACGGTCGCCGGCTGTACGTCGATGAATTCGGGTGCCGGCCTCGGCATCGGGCTCTCGAGCGGTTGCATCGCTACGGACTGCGCCAGCCGCAATAACGGTAGCGACGGTTTCTATTGCGCCGATGGGTGCGCGATTCGCAATTGTGCGCTGACCGGGAACGCGGGCATAGGGTTTCACTCCCTCGGTTCAGTTCACCTTGAGGGCAGCACCGCCATGGGAAATGCCGGGCCCGGAATCCAAATCAGCGGCGGCATCAACATGGGTGAAGGTCTCGTCATCAATTGCGTCGCGAATCGTAACACGGGCAATGGCATCATCGCAAACCGCGGCGGCAACCGGCTCGAGGGTAATCTCGTGCGGGCCAATCAGCAGCCGGGAATCGTGGCCGGTGGATCTGACATCGTCGTGCACAATGTTTCGCGAGGCAATACTGGGGGCAACTACAGCCCGGCGAGCGGGTTTCAAATGGGCCCCGTGCAAACCCCGGATACGGCCGCCAGTCCCTGGGCGAATTTCTGAGATTTCGGAGACTTCGTTTCGATCTCAGAGCCACCCATCGGTCGCTCAGACTCCCAAGCCTTCGCCACGCCCGCTGAAACCCGCGAATGCGGATGTCGTGAACTTCTTGAACGTCTACATACCGTGGGGGCAGAATAATCCTTCAGGTCGACCAGCTGGTTCGCTCCAGTGCGTCGTTCCTGTTTCCATCCGCGCTCGTCGGCGGGTTTCCTGGCAGCTTGGCGATTTTGATAGACGGCACGCAGGCGGACTCAGGCGCGATATTCCGCCCCCGTCTGTAACGCGCCGCCCTTTTCGTCATACAGCCTGATATGCGCTTCACCCGCCAGTCCTTCGCGCACTCCCGCGCGGTCCCGATCTTCGCTGCTCTCTCGCTCCTTCCCGCCGGCCTGGCCAGGGCTCAAGGCTCGCTCACACCGCCGGGCCCGCCGGCTCCGAACCTGAAAACTCTCGCCCAACTCGAGCCGCGCGCGGCGATCTCGGTGGCCGGACAGACCATCGGAACAGGCTCGTATTACCTCACGGCCAGCCTCACCGCGACGAGTGGCATGAGCGGTATCGTCGTCCTCGCCAGCAACGTGACCATCGACCTCAATGGGTTCGAACTCATCGGCGTGCCGGGGAGTTCCGAGGGGATCGTCATCGGTGGCGGGCAAACCAACGTAACCATTCGGAATGGGACGATTCGAAATTGGGGTGGTCGTGGGATCGATGGGGTGGGAAATGCCCGGGTGCGGGTGGAAAATGTCCGCGTGCTGAATTGCGGAGGCAACGGCATCGTAGTGGATGTAGACGGCGAAGTGCGGAACTGCGTCGCCTCCGGCAATGTGGGGATTGGCATCAAGGGCCTCGACAACTGCCTTGTGCGCGAATGCCAGGTGCTCGCCACGACCGGTTCACCGGGCGATGGGATTTCGGTGGGACCGGTGGCTTCTGTCGCCGACTGCATTTCGCGCGGGAATGCTGGTTCCGGATTCCTGGTGACCAATGCCAGCACCGTTTCGCGATGCACCGCCTACGCCAACACTTTCATTGGGATCTACGCCTACGATGGCTGCACGGTCGCCGGCTGCACCGCCATGAACAATACCAACGTCGGGATCGCGCTGGGGAGTTGCCTCGCCACCGATTGTATCTGTCGGAACAACGGCGGGTCGGGCATCACCGGCGGTGACGGGTGTGTGATCCGAAGCTGTTCGCTAACTGGGAATGGCGGCGCGGGAATATTCTCCGGGAGTTCATCTCTGATCGCAGACTGTACGACCCTGGGGAATACGAATGGCGGGATTCAAATCAGCGGCCCCGCCTTTCCGGGCGAAAGCCTCGTCATCCACTGCGTCGCCAATCGTAACCTGGGCAACGGCATCGTCGCCTACGGGGGCGGCAGCCGGCTCGAGGGAAATCTTGTGCAGTCCAATCAGCAGCCGGGAATCGTGGTGGGAGGTACCGACGTCGTCCTGCACAATGTCTCGCGCAGCAATGTCGGGGTCAACTACGGCCCACCCAGCGGCACGCTGATTGGCCCTGTGGGAAACCCGAATACGGCTACCAGCCCCTGGGCGAATTTCTGAGAATTCGGAGACTTCGTTTTGATCGCAGAGCCGGTCATCGGCCGCTCAGACTCCAAGGCCAGCGCCACTCCCAGGACCGCGGCTCGTGGAGCAGCGATCTCATCGGAATGCGCCGGCGAGGGGAGCAAGGGATCACGAAATCACGTTCTCGTCACCGAAAGAGGCTTGGCTCAAGTTTCCGCCGAGGCCAACACGTTCTCATTCCGGGAACGCGCGAATGGCGCGCTCCTCTGTCTCGATACCGAATGAAATCCATCAAACCCATCGTAATCGGACTGCTCCTCTTCACCGCGGCTTCTTTTCTGAATGTGCCGACGGTTTCCGCCGATCAACCCAACATGCCCGCGGCGATCGAGAAAATTGAGGAGGCCAAAGCGGCGCTCGAGCGGGCTGAGGCCGACAAAGGCGGTTACCGCGTCATGGCGATCACGCACGTGAATCAAGCCATTGCCGAAGCCCGGAAGGGGATCGGCGCCGCGAAGAAGTCGATAACTCCGTTTCCCGGCGACAGTAACGAAGTCGGCCGGCCGGGAATGCTGCGCGCTGGGACCCTCGCCAGCGCGCTTGCACGTCGTGCGGAATGCGACGTATTGCGTCGCGCATGTCCGATGATTTTTCCCCGCCCGCCCGCGACCCCCTCGCGTACGCGCATTATCGCGTGCTGACCCGGCCATCGGGACTGCCGTGGATGCTCGGCGCCGGGGGAATGGGAATCACTTACAAGGCGATCGATACGAAGCTGCGGATGGATGTCGCGCTCAAGGTCATTCATCCCTCCCGGCTGCAGGATCCCAAGATCGAGCGCCTTTTCGTGCGGGAGGCGCGGGCGGCGGCTCGCGTGCTGCACCCGAATGTCGCTCCGGTCGTATACCTGAATGACACGCCGGGACGTTTTTTTTACGCAATGGAGTTCGTGGATGGCGTCTCGCTCTACTCGCTGCTGCAAAAGCAGCGCCCGTTGGGCCTGGTGCGTGCGCTGGCGTTTGCGGAGCAAGTCGCGCGCGGGCTGGAGGCGATTCATGAGCAGCAGATCATCCATCGGGACCTCAAGCCCTCCAATGTGATGGTGATCCAATTCGCCCCCGATCACCCGCGTTACCGGCCGCACGCGTCCTCCGATGGCTGTCTCCTCAAGATCATCGATTTCGGTCTCGCCAAGGGCGTGGGGAACGATCTGGGCGGCGGCGCCGGCGCTTCCACGATCGGATTTCGCGGTACGGTGGAATACTCGAGTCCGGAACAATGCGATGAGGCGCGCGACCTGGATGGGCGCTCCGACGTTTATTCCCTGGGCTGCATGCTTTTTGAAATGCTGGCGGGCGAACCGCCTTTTGTGAGCAAGAGCCCGCATCGGCTCATGTCGATGCACCTCACGGCCCCGCCGCCGTTGGAGAAACTCGGGATCGCGTCGCCCGCCACGGTGGCGATCGTGAGCCGGGCGCTCGCCAAGGACCGCGACGAACGCTACCCCGACGCGACCGCCATGCGCGAGGAGATCCAGACTTCCCTCGCGGCCGCGCGGTCGGCGGCAAGGGCGTAAGGGCGCGCGTCGTTGACTTGAAAGTGTGCGCGAGTTCCTCCGCCGATGATTAAGACCCGCGGCCTTAGCCACTTCGCTCTGGCTGTGCGTGATGCCGAACGAGCCTTTCGCTTCTACGAAGCGGTTCTCGGTGCGGTGGAAGTTTATCGCGCGGAGGGTTGGATTCAGGCCCAGACTCCCGGCAGTCACGATGCACTGGTCTTTGAGGAGGATAAGAGACGGGCGGGCCGGCAGGGCGGTGTGATTCATTTTGGTTTTCGACTGCTCGATCCGAGTGGCATCCGCGGCGCTGCCAGTGAGATCGAGAAGGCGGGCGGAACGATTCTCCGCGAAGGGGAATTTTGTCCCGGCTGTCCCTTTGTGTTCTTCCGGGATCCCGACGGCTACGAAGTCGAGATTTGGTCTGAGCAACCCACCCCATTCGACCCGCCAGACGATTGAAGAGCGGGTCGGTCCTGAAGATTAGACGCAGCGGAACGAATCGAGCAAACGCCCTCGCGACACTTGCTTCAGGGGCTTCGAACGGATACGCACCGGGACCTACCCGGCTTTGCCATGTGGATCTATAAGCGCGTCTTTGCATACTTCCGGCCTTACGCGCTGCCGACCCTTTGGGGCTTGTTGTTAACGCTGGTCACAACCGCGTTCAGCTTGCTCATGCCGTGGCCGTTCAAGGTCATCGTGGATGAGTTGCTTCCGGGGGCGGCGCACTATCTGGCCGGGGACTTCAGCCGCTCGGTGGCGCCGCACTTCGGCGGGCCGTGGGAGGTTCGGCAAAGTGTGGCCATCCTCGCGCTGTTGCTGGTGGCACTCCATCTCGCGAATGGCCTGCTCGGGCTCGCGACGGCGTACATTTACATCAAAGTCGGTCTCAATGCCCTGCTGCGCCTGCGCACCGATCTCTTCACCACGCTGAATAATCTTTCGCTGAAGTTTCACGACCTGCGGCGCAGCTCCGATTCGAGCTTCCGGGTGGCCTACGACTCGCAGTCGCTCCAGACCTTCTACAACCGCGGGTTCACGAGCATCGTCGGCTCCGTGATCATGCTGGTGAGCACCTTCGTCATCATGTTTCGGATGGATTACGTGCTGACGCTGACGTCGCTGGGCATCATCCCGTTCGTGGTCTGGGCGCTGAAGCACTTCGCGACGCGCATTCGCGACGAATCCACGGCGATCCAGGAGCGGGAAAGCGCGGTGCTGGCGACGGTGCAGGAGGGGATGAGCTCGATCAAGGTGGTGCAGGCATTCGGACGCGAGCGCGAGGCGGTGGAGGATTTCTTCGTGGCCGCGCTGGAGAGCCTCAAGGCCAACCTGCGCATGAACTTCACCAACATGTGGAGCTCGCTCATGGTGAGCAGCCTGATGGCGCTGGGCACGGCTTTGCTCATCTACGTCGGCACGCTGCACGTTCTCGACGGCAAGCTCACGCTCGGGGGACTGACCGTTTTTGTGAGTTACCTGGCGATGCTTTACACTCCGATCCAAAATCTCACCGGGGTGGCGTGGGCGCTGGAAGGGGCCGCCGCGGGGGCCACCCGTTGCTTCGAGATTCTGGATGCCGCCGATGATGTGAAGGATGCCCCGGATGCGACGCCCGTGACGGGCGAAGTGCGGGGGCGGTTCGAGTTCGATCAGGTGAATTTTTCCTACACGAACGATCGCCCCACGCTCATCGATGTGAACGTGACGGTGGAGCCGGGCGAGAAGGTCGCCTTTGTCGGCGGAACCGGCGCGGGCAAGAGCACCCTCCTGAGCCTCGTGCCGCGCTTTTTCGATCCGAATTCCGGCAGCTTGCGCCTGGATGGCCGGGATCTCCGCTCGATCACCAGGAAGTCGCTGCGCGACCAGATCAGCATTGTGCTGCAGGAGACGCTGCTCTTCTCGACGACGGTGCGCGAAAACATCGCCTACGGCCGTCCGGATGCGAGCGATGCGCAGATCATCGAGGCCGCCCGGCGGGCGCAGGCCTACGACTTCATCATGGCAATGCCGCAGGGATTCGACACGCCGGTCGGAGAGCGGGGCGGGCGGCTGAGCGGCGGCCAGCGCCAGCGCATCGGCATCGCGCGCGCGTTTTTGAAAAACTCCCCGGTCATCCTGCTCGACGAACCGACTTCGGCGCTCGACCCCGCGACCGAGGCGGCGATCATGGAAACGCTCGGGGCCTTGATGGAAGGACGCACGACCCTGATCATCACCCACCGTCTCGCCACGGTGCATAACCTGAGCAAGATCGTGGTGATGGACGCCGGCCGGGTGGTCGAGGTGGGGCGCGGGCCGGAGTTGCTCGCTCGCAATGGCGTCTACGCCCGGCTTTACCGCGCCGGAAATTTTGGGGGCGACGAAAGCTGAGTTCCAGACCGACGCCGCCCCAATCGGATGATCGCCACTCGGGCGTTTTCCCAGATAGGTCCGCCGGGGGTTGATCTCGCGCGCGATGCGGCGATGTCTGCCCCCGGGGACATCGTCCCGTCACGCATGAGCCAGACCCGCCACCGCATCGTCGTTTGCAGTTTTATGGGCAATTGCCCGATCGCCGGCGTGCTCTGGCAGACGTTGCACTACCTCGTAGGCCTGCAGCGGCTGGGGCACGACGTCTACTATATCGAGGACACGTCCCGCGTGCCCTACGATCCCGTCGCCTACACCCTGACGGAAGACACCGCCTACGTGGCGAAGATTCTCAGCCAGCTCGCGGACGAATTCGGTTTCGCGGGCAAGTGGGCCTTCTCGCCCCGCTACCGCTCCCGCGAGGAAACCATCGGCCCGCTGTCGCGCGCGGAGGTCAATGAGCTCTACCGCACCGCCGATGCCGTCTTGAACATCTGTGGCTCGCACGAGTTGAATGAGGACATCACGCTCAGCGAGCGACTCGTTTACGTGGAGAGCGATCCGGGCGTGGAGCAGATCAAGGTCGACAAGGGCGACCAGGGCACCATCGACTTCCTGCGGCGGCATTGTGCGCTCTTCACGTTCGGCGAGAACATCGGACGCGCGGAATTCCCGGTTCCGCTGCACGGTTTCACCTGGCTCCCGACGCGCCAGCCCGTGGTGACGGATTTGTGGCGGACCGGGGCACCGCCTCCGGCCGGGGCGGTCTTCACGAGCATCGCGAATCTCGCCACCGGCGGAAAGAAAGACATCGAATGGCGCGGTTCGACCTACATCTGGAGCAAGCTGCCGGAGTTCGAAAAGTTCCGCCTCGCACCGGTCGAGTGCCGGGAGGACTTCGAGCTCGCGACGAATTTCAAGGAGCCGGACTTGGCCGACCGTTTTCATGGCGCGCGCTGGCGCAGTCTTTCGCCCGATCCCATGAGTGTCGCGTATCGCGAATACGTCCAATTTGTCCAGAATTCGAAGGGCGAATTTACCGTGGCGAAGGATCAGTACGTCCGGCTCGACACCGGCTGGTTCAGCGATCGAACCGCGTGCTACCTCGCCGCCGGCCGTCCCGCCATCACGCAGCAAACCGGCTTTACCCGCCTCTACGGCGGAAGCGAAGGGCTCTTCGCGTTCGAGACGATGGAGGACATCACGGCGGCGGTGCGTGAAATCAATTCCGACTATCCGCGGCACTCCCGGGCCGCGGCGGAGATTGCGCGGGAGTGGTTCGAGGCCGAGAAGGTGCTGCGCGAGATGCTTGGCCGCATCGGGCTCTGAGCAGCCTTCGTCGCGCCCCGCGTTCCGCGCCCGTCCCCATGCTTTCGCTCGTCGCGACCCCCATTGGCAACCTCGCCGATATCACGCTGCGGGCGCTGCAGACCTTGCGCGAAGCGGACGTGATTGCGGCGGAAGACACGCGCCATTCGGGACACTTGCTGCGGCACCATGGGATCGCCGCGCGCGAGCTCCTGAGCTTTCACGAGCACAATGAGGCGCGGCGCACGGCCGAGTTGGTCGAGCGGATGAAGGCCGGCGCGCGCGTCGCTCTCATCACGGATGCCGGGTTGCCGGGGATCTCCGATCCGGGCGCGCGGCTGGTGCGCGCCTGTCACCGCGAAGGGATCGCGTTCACGATTATTCCCGGGGCCACAGCCCCGCCCCTCGCGGTCATCGGCTCGGGGTTCGATTTGGAAAGCGGCTACTTTTTTGCGGGTTTTCTGCCGAACAAAAGTGGGGGCCGCGAGCGCGACCTCCGGCTGGCCTTGGAG
The DNA here is from genome assembly GCA_038226705.1 of Chthoniobacterales bacterium. Lineage (GTDB taxonomy): Bacteria > Verrucomicrobiota > Verrucomicrobiia > Chthoniobacterales > SZAS-18 > SZAS-18. Next base: position 36,268 of record JBBRQH010000040.1, read on the forward strand.
CGCAAGGAAGTGACCGTCTTCTTCGAGTCACCGCATCGGCTCGATCGTTCCCTGGCCCTGATTGCGCTCCTCGAGCCCGCGCGGGAAGTGTGTGTCGCGCGCGAGCTCACGAAGCACTTCGAGGAATATCGGCGTGGACCGGCGGCGGAAGTGGCAGCGCATTACCTCGCGCATCCCGCGAAGGGCGAAATCGCGCTCGTGATCAGTGGACGGGGGTGAGGGATCCGCGGAGACGGTGAGCGGAGATGAACGGCGGACCGCGTCCGGCACCCTCAACTCACCCGCACGCCGAGCAGCGCTGCGCAAAGCTGAGCGATCCGTTCTGAAACCTCCGCGCTGGCGATGCCGTCGGCCGAGAAGGCTGAACCTTCGGCGTAGACGAAGCGCGGCACGATCCAGCAGCGGTAATCGAGCATCAAGGAGTTGGCGAAGCCCATGACCGACATGTAGGAACCGCCGCCGCCCGCGGCGCAGGCGAAGCCGACGATTTTCCCTGCCCAGGCGCGGCCCGTCAGCTCGAGCAAGTTCTTCACGGCAGCGTTGACGTCGTAATTGTAAACCGGGGTGGCGACGAGGATGCGTTCCGCGGCGGCGATCCGCTGCTGCAGCGGTGCCACGGCGGCGTGCGCGTAGGCGCTGTCGCCGTCGCAGAGCGGAAGCGCGTGTTCCCGCAGGTCGATGAAATCGACCGCCACGCCGCCCGCGCGCAAAGCCGTCTCGGCCGCCCGCGCCAGGAGACGGCTGTTGCTCTCGGGATGGAGGCTCGCGGAAATGATCGCGACGGGTGCGGCTTGATTGCTCATGAGGGAGATGATAGCGCGAAGCCCGTGCCCCCCGCCAACGCCACCGTGCCATGAATTCCACCCACGCTGCTGCCCCCATTGCCGTGCTGGGCGCGGGGAGCTGGGGAACCGCACTGGCGATTCTCCTCGCCGGAAACGGACATGACGTGCGCCTATGGGGTCGCGATGCCGTGCAAATCGAACGTTTGCGCACCGAACGCACGAACCCGGTCTACCTGCCCGGCGTCAAGATTCCGCCCGGCATCGAGCCGACCACCTCGATCGCGCACGCTTTGGAAGCCCGGGAGATTGTGCTCATGGCCACGCCTTCGCGCTCGCTCCGCGCGATGTGCGCGCAGTTGACGCTGGCGGGCGCCTTGGCGCCGGGCGCGGTGCTGGTGAGTTGCACGAAAGGGCTCGAGCACGGCAGTGGCCTGAGGATGAGCGAAATTCTGGCGCAACATTTTCTCTTCAACCCCGTGGCCGTCCTCTCCGGTCCCAGTCATGCCGAAGAGGTGGCGCGGCGAAGCCCGACCGCAGTCGTGATCGGCGCGGCGAAGGAAGGTGTCGCGGAGCGGCTGCAGCGGGTCTTCAGCAACTCCAATTTCCGTACCTACACGAGCGATGACCTGGCCGGCATCGAACTCGGCGGCGCCTTGAAGAACATCTTCGCCATTGCCGCGGGGATCTGTGACGGCCTGGGCCTCGGTGACAACACGAAGGCGGCGCTCGTGACGCGTTCCCTCGCTGAACTGATCCGCTTGGGCGTCCGCTTGGGTGGCCACCGCGAGACCTTCCAGGGACTGAGCGGGATCGGTGACCTGATGGTCACATGCTTCAGCCGGCACAGCCGCAATCGCAGTTTTGGCGAGCGGCTGGGCCACGGCGAATCGCCCGCCCAAATCACGGAGTCGATGCCGATGGTCGCCGAGGGCGTGCCCACCACCTTGAGCGCTTGGGAATGCGCGCGGAAATATGGCCTCGACACTCCGGTGACGGCGCAGATGCACGCGATCATCTACGAAGGAAAATCCGCGACGAAGGCACTCTTCGAGTTGATGACGCGCGATCCGAAACGCGAGCGCGAGCCGGTCGTCCTCCCAGGGGTCGAGGAGTGGCAAGGCTAAGACTTTGCCGCGCCTCCGCTCGCGCGCGGCCCGCCCGCCCGCTCATTCCAGGCGATATTCGATTTCGCGCAGGAGTCGCGTGGAGGCAGGCCCCCGCCAGTTGGCGCGCACAAATGCGTCGGTCGCGGCCGCCAGCGCCGGAGCGAGGCCACGCACTTCGCAGCGGACGACGCGCCCCGCGGGATCCGTCCACGCTTCCACGACGCCGGTGCCGGTAAGTCGCAGCCGACGCGCCGCAAAGGGATAGACGGGACGCGGCGTGCTCCAGCCGACCGGGCGAAGATTGATACCTGGCGCAGGCAGGGAGGCTCCGGAGCGCCGCGGTGGACCGGGGTGTGCAGCGCGGGGATTTTCGGTGACCATGCGCGCGGGCAGAGCGCGGGTGGGTGGGGGAATGACTTGTGGAGGTTCGGGCGTGGGAACCGGGAATTCATCCGGGATAGGATTCAACTCCGGCGTCGGTTCGGGCGGTGCTTGGTCTGCAATAGGCTCAGGCGGGGGAGGCTCGCCGGCGTCAGACGGGCCAACTTCGCTCCACTCCATGGACGCTTCAGGCGGCGGTTGCGCTTCGACCCGGAAAGCGATCGCGCCCACGATGATCAGGCCGTGCAACGCGAGTGAGGCGAGCCAGGGGCCGGCGGTATGGCGCGGCTTGGCGGCGGCCCAGAGTTGCGAAAAAGCGGAAGCGCCCATCCCAGGTGAACGCGGGCGCCCGGGCGTGTCTTAGAAGTTTTTTTTCAGCCATAATGAGTCACACTGGAATCCGTGGACGCGTTCAGATTATCGGCGCTTCTTGCTTCTCTTCCGCCCCGGTTTCGTGCATTTGTAGCGACCTAACCCCGATGCGCGAAGGCTGGTCGAGCTACTACACCGAAGTGGACGGGCAATATAGCTCGGTCCAGGTCGATCTCACGCGGCGCGCGACCGCGCCCGATCCGGATCTCGGGGTCTGCAGCGTCGTCAGAATCGCCCTCGCGACCATGCGGGAGGACGGGCTCGCCGGTGAAGACGAAGGTCCCCGCCTTACGCTCATCGAAGAGGCGCTGGAGGATTCGATGACGCGCTTTGCGGCCGCGGTCTACGTGGGCTGCACCACGGGGGGAGGCACCCGCGAGTTCTATTTCTATGGGCCGATGGAAGGCTTGGTCGAAGCGGCTTTGCTGGAGGTGCAGGAGACGTTCTCCGACTACACTTTTGCGGGTGGCGCCCAGGCCGATGAAGACTGGGCGCAGTTTCTCGAGACGCTCTGTCCGAGCATGGATGATGAGCGCGGCCTGGCGATCAAGCGTCAACTCGCGCGCATGGCGGAGAGTGGTGACGATCCCACGCGGGTGCGGCCGATCAGCCATTGGCTGAGCTTTCCGGACGAGGAACTGCGCATGTTCTTTCTGGCCTCGCTGCCGCCGCGGGAATTCGAAACCGAGACGCTGGAAACCAAGGAGGATGGATTAATGCGCTGGTGGGTGCGAGTGGAGCACAAGCTCGACCTGGATTTTATGAAGCTGCACGAAATGATGCTTCGTCTGACCGCGCTGGCCGCCGAGCAACAAGGCGTTTACGACAACTGGGAATGCGGGATGATGAAGAAGGCCGGGTGAGAGAGTTTTGCGCCATCTGCTTTTGGTTTGTCTGAGGCCGAGAGCCATACGCCGAAGGCGTGAATTCGCGGCACGCGCGTTGACGATGCGAAAGTTTCCGCTCGGTTTCCGCCATGACTGCCATCGTCCTTGGAGCGTCGGCCGATCGCGCGAAGTTCGGGAACAAGGCGGTGCGTGCTTTCGCTAGCACGGGTTGGAACACGGTTCCCGTAAACCCAAGGGAAGCCAGCGTGGAAGGGATCAAGGTTGTGCCCGATCTCGCCTCGGCACCCTTGAACGCCGAGGTCCTGAGCATCTACCTGCCTCCCCAAGTCACACTCGGACTCGTCTTCGCCATCGCTGCGGCGGGGCCCAAGGAGGTCTGGCTGAATCCGGGCGCCGACGATCCGGCGGTAAGCGCCGCCTTGCGCGCGGAAGGACTCCGCGTGCGCGAATTGTGCTCGATCATTGAACTTGGATTGTCGCCGGCGGACCTTCCGTAGGCCGTGCGCCATTCCTGCCTCGCTCCGTGTGAAGCACCCTTTCCTGCTGGTTTTCGGGTTGTACGCGATTGCGCTGACCTTCGCGCTCTTCCGAAATGCGCCGCGGCGAAAACCCGATAAACCGATCTCGCGGATCGACGGAAAGCCCCTTCGTCTCCTGATCTTCGGCGCCACCGGAGGGACTGGTCGCGAGCTCGTTCGTCAGGCCCTCGCGCTCGGGCACAGCGTGACGGCCTTTGTCCGCGATCCGGCAGCGCTGAAGATGGAGCATGCGGATCTGCGCATCGAAAAGGGCAATGTGCTCGATCGTCCGGCAGTCGAATCCGCTATGCGCGACCACGACGCGGTCGTGTCGGCTCTCGGCCAGAAGCAATGGTATTATCCCAGTCAGGTGCTGTCGCGCGGAACCTGGAACATTCTGGAGGCGATGACGGCACGCGGGGTGCGGCGTTTTGTGTGCGAGAGTTCGCTTGGGGTGGGCAACAGCGCCGGACGTCTCGGACTTTTCTATACTTTCTTTCTCGTCCCGCTGATCCTTCCCTTCGTTTTCGCGGACAAAGTGCGCCAGGAAAAACTCATCGAGGAAAGCGGGATTGATTGGGTCATTGTCCGACCCGGCGCGCTGAACAATTCCCCGGCACGGGGCCAATTCCGGTACGGGGAGACGGCAGGCAGTTTTCTCTGGTCCGTGCGGATCTCACGGGCCGACGTCGCCGATTTCATGCTGCGGCAATTGACCGACGACACGAACGTCGGGCGCGCCGTCGGGCTGGCCTGGTAAACTCCGGGATCTGGGGCTGCGTGCGCATTCCAGCGCCACTTGCGCGGCGGCCGGCCAGCTCATTTGCGGACGGGATGTGCGATCGGGCCTCCCGGACGGACACATTTTTGCCACCATCAGATATTGACGTGCATTAGAAAATCTAATACTGCGTGTGATCGCTTCGCGCGCGTTTCGCGGCGACTATCCTCCCGCCCGCCCGCCTACGACATGAGCACAGCCGCCGCCACCGCCGCCGTCCGCAAGCCCAGCGCGCTGGGCGCCTTCTACGCTTCGACGATCGGGAAAAAATGGATCGTCGCGCTGAGCGGCCTCGTGCTGGTCGGGTTCGTGATCGGCCATCTCGTGGGAAATCTGCAGATTTTCCTGCCTCCGGCCTACATCAATGCCTACGCCGCCAACCTCAAGGCGCTGGGGCCGTTACTGTGGGCGATTCGGCTCGGGCTCTTCGTTTTCTTCGTCCTGCATGTGGTCAACACGATCCAGCTCCGCCAGCGCAGTGCCGAGGCGCGCCCGGAGCGCTACGCCGTGGAGCGGAAGAAGCGCGCCACCAAAGCGTCGCTCACGATGATCGTGAGCGGCCTCATTCTGCTGGCCTTCATCATTTTCCACTTACTGCACTTTACCCTGACCGCGATTCCCACCGCCAACGTGCATGTGATGGAACCTTTCACCGGCGGCGAGCGCCACGATGTCTACAAGATGGTCGTGGGCGGGTTTCAGAACCCCGCTGTTTCGATTTTCTACCTGATTTCGATGGGGTTGCTTTGCCTGCATCTTTCGCACGGCTTTCAAAGTGTTTTCCAGACGCTTGGGCTGCGTACCGCGAAGCTCGGTCCGCTGTTAAACGGCGTGAGCATCGCGCTCGGCTGGTTCCTCTTCCTCGGCAATGCGGCCATCGTCCTCGCCATTCTCTTTCGTTTTGTGAAATAGGCCGCCTCCGCGCCCCACCCTTTGCCTTCCCTCACCCCGCGTATGTCCACCCTCTCCCCCAGCAAGACGACGTCCGATGGCGTCATGGAAGATACCCTCGACGGCCACGTGCCGAAGGGTCCGATCGAGAACTCGTGGGAGCGCTACAAGGGCGAGGTAAAGCTGATCAATCCCGCCAACAAACGGAAACACGACATCATTGTCGTGGGCAGCGGTCTGGCGGGGGGGAGCTCGGCGGCAACGCTCGCGGAGCTCGGCTACCAGGTGAAGTGCTTTTGCTACCAGGACAGCGCGCGGCGGGCGCACTCCATTGCGGCGCAAGGGGGCATCAACGCGGCGAAGAACTACCAGAACGACGGTGATTCGGTTTACCGGTTGTTCTACGACACGATCAAGGGCGGCGACTTTCGTTCCCGCGAGGAAAACGTCTGGCGCCTCGCTGAGGTCAGCCGCAACATCATCGACCAATGCGTGGCCCAGGGCGTGCCCTTTGCGCGCGAATACGGCGGCGCGCTGGCGAACCGCTCCTTCGGCGGCGCCCAAGTTAGCCGTACTTTCTATGCCCGCGGACAGACCGGACAGCAGCTCATGCTGGGTGCCTACCAGGCCCTCTCTGCGCAGATTCACGCCGGCGGGGTGACCATGTTCCCGCATTGCGAGATGCTCGATCTCATTGTGATCGACGGCCACGCCAAGGGGATCGTGGTGCGCGATCTTTGGACCGGCGAAATCTCGACGCATCTGGCGCACGCAGTCGTGCTGGCGACCGGCGGCTACGGGAATGTCTTTTTCCTCTCGACCAATGCCCGCGGCTGCAACGTCACGGCCACTTTCCGCGCCCACAAACGCGGTGCGTTCTTCGCCAATCCCTGTTACACGCAGATTCATCCGACCTGCATCCCCGTCAGCGGGGATTACCAAAGCAAGCTCACCCTCATGAGTGAGTCGCTGCGCAACGATGGCCGCGTCTGGGCGCCGAAGAAGGCGGGAGACAAGCGTCCGCCCCAGCAGATTCCGGAAGACGAGCGCGACTACTTTTTGGAGCGCAAATATCCCAGCTTCGGAAACCTCGCGCCCCGCGACATTTCCTCCCGGGCCGCGAAGGAAGCGTGCGATCAGGGCCGGGGCGTGGGAGAAAGTGGACTCGGGGTCTATCTCGACTTCGCCGAGTCGATTTCCCGTCTGGGCGTCGAAGTGGTGCGCGAACGTTACGGCAACCTTTTCGACATGTACGAGAAGATCACGGGGGAAAATGCGTACCAGCAGCCGATGCGGATCTTCCCGGCCGTCCACTACACGATGGGCGGCCTGTGGGTGGACTACAACCTAATGTCGAACCTGCCGGGCTTGCATGTCATCGGCGAAGCGAATTTCTCCGATCACGGCGCGAATAGGCTCGGCGCCAGCGCACTGATGCAGGGTCTGGCCGATGGTTACTTCGTGCTGCCGTATACGATCGGCGTCTATCTCGCCAGCGACGCCGGCAAGAAAATGCCCAAGGCGGACGATCCGCAGATTGCAGCCTTGAAGAACGACGTCATCGCCCGCCAGAATTTGCTCTTGAACATCAAGGGCAAGCGCACGCCGAGCAGCTACCATCGGGAGCTCGGACTGCTGATGTGGGACAAATGCGGCATGGCGCGCAACCGCGACGGCCTGCAGGCCGCGCTCCAGCGCATCCCGGAACTGCGGGCGGAATTTTACCAGAACCTGAACGTGACCGGCGAAGTGGGCGGCACGAACCAGGCGCTGGAGATCGCCAGCCGCGTCGCGGACTACCTGGAATTTGGCGAGCTGATGTGTTTCGACGCCCTGCATCGCGAGGAGAGCTGCGGCGGACACTTCCGCGAGGAATACCAGACCAAGGACGGGGAGGCGCAACGTGACGATGAGAACTACGCCTACGTCGCCGCCTGGGAGCACAAGGGCGTGGGGCAGACCCCCTACCTGCACAAGGAACCCCTCGAGTTCAAAAAAGCCCACCTTGCGGTGCGAAACTACAAGTAGTCCCTCACTGCGCCCGACCCTCCGCCTTCCGAATTTCCCATGAATCTCACGCTTAAAGTCTGGCGCCAAAAAGACGCGAAATCACCTGGCCGCTTCGAGACTTACGCGGCGAAGAACATCTCTTCGCACGCCTCGTTTCTCGAGATGCTCGATGTGGTCAACGAGGACCTGATCGCAAAGGGGGAGGAGCCGATCCACTTCGACTCCGACTGCCGGGAAGGCATCTGCGGTACTTGTTCAATGGTGATCAACGGTCTGGCCCACGGCGGGCAGAAAGGCACGACCGTCTGCCAGTTGCACATGCGTTTTTTCCACGAGGGCGACGTCATCACCATCGAGCCTTGGCGCGCGAAGCCATTCCCGATCGTGCGCGATCTCGTGGTGAATCGCACGGCCTTCGATCGGATCATCCAGGCCGGTGGCTATGTCAGCGTGCGCACGGGTTCCGCCCCGGATGCAAATGCGATCCCCGTGCCCAAGGGGAATGCCGAACTCTCGATGGACGCCGCCCAGTGCATCGGGTGCGGCGCCTGCGTGGCGGCCTGCCGCAATGCCAGCGCCATGCTCTTCATGAGCGCAAAGATCGGCCACCTCGGCTACCTCCCACAGGGCCAGGCGGAGCGCAGCCGGCGAGCGCTCGCGATGGTGCGCACGCACGACGTCGAAGGCTTCGGTTCCTGCACGAATCAGTACGAGTGCGAGGCCGTCTGCCCGAAGGAAATCAGCGTGGCCTACATCGCCCGCATGAACCGCGATTTCGCCGTGGCGAATCTGAAGGAAGCGCTGGGAGCGCATTGAGCGGAGCGGCGTGGCCTGAAGGGCCATGATTCCTTAGCCCAGCCCAACGGGCTGGGTCTGCGTTCAAAACCATGCGCCCCGAAGGGGTGCGATAGCGGAACGGATAGATAGCTCGAACGGCCTCACCCGCGCATGCAGATCGCGTCCCTTCAGGCCGCCTGAACTTTTTTTCGCATCACCCAGCCCGTTGGACTGGGCTAAGGAATTGCGACCCTTCGGGCCTCTTCTCGGATACGCTCACGTTTGGCTTCTCTGGCGCTCCGGCGCTCCGGCGCTCCGGCGCTCCGGCGCTCCGGCGCTCCGGCGCTCTGGCGCTCTGGCGCTCTGGCGCTCTGGCGCTCTGGCGCTCTGGCGCTCTGGCGCTCTGGCGCTCTGGCGCTCTGGCGCTCTGGCGCTCTGGCGCTCTGGCGCTCTGGCGCTCTGGCGCTCTGGC
>JBBRQH010000041.1:0-44374 GCA_038226705.1 Chthoniobacterales bacterium
CGCTGCAAGGCCTCGAGCAGGATCATCCGGTCGCTCGTCGCAGAAGATTGCGCCGCCAGCTCGCGAGCCGCCGCGAGGGCGCCGGGGGAATCGCGCTCCTGGAGCAGCAGCCCGGCGGCGAGCGCGCGCAGCGCGAGGATGCGGGTCTCGCCGCCCTGGGAGGCAAAGGCTTCGAGCGTCCGCCGCGCGTCCTCGGCGCGGACGGGATCGCCGATCCGCAAACGCAAGCCGGCCAGATCGATGGCATGCGCGGGAATCACCGGATCCAGCCGCACGCACGCTTCAAAATGCGGCTCCGCCGCGCCTGGCCGTCCACTGCCGAGCGCCACCGCGGCGGCGAGGGAATGGTAGGCCAGGACGTCGCGTTCTTTCTCCGGCACGACGGAGAGGGCGCGATCCGCCACGGTGAATTGGCCATGCCGAACCGCGGTGCGCGCCCAAGCGAAGAGCGCGGCGGAGTCGCCCGGCTCGAGCTGGGCGGTGCGCGCGCGCCAAAAAACGGCATCGGGTGAGCCGCTCGCCTCAGTGTAAACGGCCAGGAGTTTCGCGGTGGAGAGGCTGCGGGGATCGATCTCGTTCAAACGCGTAGCCCAAAGGGTCGCGCCGCGCACATCGGCGCGGGCCAGGGCCTCCTCGCCAAAGCGGGCCCAACGGCTGAAACGGTAACTCTGCACATGGGTCCACCCGAAATTCAGGGCGAAGCCGAGCAGGCTGATTCCCCCCACAACCGTGAGCGCAATATAGAAGCGGCGTCGGCGCTGGCTCAGCGAGCGGAGATAGGACGACACGCGCCTCCGGGGCGGCTTCGGGGCGGCCGGGGGGGCGGGATCGGGCTTTACGGCGGAAGGGACTGACATGGACGGTCGACAGGAGACCCAGATCGTTTCTCGCGAACCGGGCTGACGCGCAAGCGGAACCATCGGCGGCGGCGGGGCTTTTGCGCGTCCCCAGCCTGTCAGCGCGCGCAGGTAGTGCTATACGTGCGGTGCATGTCCGCCCCTGACGTCGCCGCCCAACCCACTGCTGCCTCTGTCCTGGCGGAAACGGATGCCGCTGAAACCAAGACGTACCTTTGGGTTTTTGCCGCTTTCGGCGTCCTTTGGCTGACAGTTTACCTCGGACTGCGGGGCGAATGGACGACCAACAGTGCTTACAGCTACGGCGTTTTCGTACCGTTTCTCTCCCTCTATTTTCTGATCCGAAGCTGGCACAATCGTCCGATTCCGCCAGCCCTCGCGACTGCGACGATCCCATCGGGCAAGCGGCGGCGGCGCTCGCCCCGGATGCTGCGCCCGGCCCCCACCCTAACCCCCGCGCGCCGCATCATCCTGGTACTGGCGTGCGCGGCGGCGGCGCTGCTCCTGCCGGTGCGGCTGATGCAGGAGGTGAATGCGGACTGGCGCTTTGCCGGCATCTTGCATGCAGCGCTCGCTTTCGGCATCAGCGTCGCCCTGGCCTTCGTCCTGGGGGGCCGACACTGGGTCTGGCATTTCCTGCCGGTTTTTGTCCTCATGCTCCTGGCCGTGCCCTGGCCGGACAAGATCGAGCAATTCGTCACGGGCGGCCTCATGCAGAAGGTCGCGGCGGTGACGGTGGATTTTCTCAACGACGCGGGCGTGGCCGCCGTCCAGAAGGGAAATCTGATCGAGGTGGCGAATGGCGTGGTGGGAATCGACGAGGCCTGCAGCGGCGTGCGCTCGCTTCAGCTTTGCCTCGCGCTCAGCTATTTCCTGGCCCTCCTGCGGAATTTGCGCATCGGGCGGGGCATGGTGCTGGCGGCCGCTGGCGTCTGCATCGCGCTCACGGCGAACCTCGGCCGGACCTTCTTCCTTTCGCTCGTGCAGGCCCAGGGCGGCGCCGAAGGATTGGAACGCTGGCATGACCGCGCCGGCGTGGGGGAGCTGATTTTTTGCCTGACCGCGCTCTGGTTCGCCGCTGTCTTCCTCACTCCCCGCCGAGCCGTCCCGGGACGGGAGGCGCCGGTCCAAAAGCCGGATGTCACTCTTGGACCGATTCCACAGCAGATCTGCCTCGCCCTCTGCGCGTGGGTGGTCGCTGCGGAAGTTTTGACCGGAAGCTGGTATTGGGCCCACGAACGGAAGGAACCGGTCAATGTCGCGTGGAGCGTGCATTTCCCCGAGAAGGCGCCGCGCTTTCGCCCGGTCGCCCTTTCCGAGCGCATCATGCGGGAATTGCGCTGCGATTCCGCCCGCGCCGCGGTCTGGAGCGACCAGAACGGGAACGAGTGGTCTGGCGTGTATTCGGAGTGGAAGCCCGGCCGGCCGATCGCGCGCCGGTCGCGCGTGCATCGCCCCGAAAATTGCTTCCCGGCGCACGGGCGCCCCCTGCGCGCGGACCTTGGAACCGTGCGCGTGACGGGCACCGCCGTGGGCGACATGGTTTTCCGCGCCTACGTCTTCGATCATCTTTCCGGTTCCTCCAACGCGCAGAACCTTTACGTCTTTTACCTCGTTTGGGAAAACCGGCCGGACAAGCAAATCGGGACCGACGAGATCTCGCCCTTCCCACTGTTTCGCACGCGTCTCGCAGCCGTGCGGGAAGGATTGCGCACCCCCGAGCAGCGCACGCTGGAATTCACGTTGCTGGGTCCGCCCAGCGCTGAGGCTGCGCGCGAGGCGCTGACGGCAGCGTTACCGCATTTACTGGCGAAAGAGCGGTAGAGAGCTTCGCGCGGGCGTCGGCAGAGGAGAGCGGAGCAACCGCTCCTGCCCAGCGGAATGGACGGACCGCTGCCTTACAGCCGCTGGAGCGAGGGCAGGCGATACGTCTTGCGCACGAGTTGATCGACTTCTGCCGTGGTTTTGGCGTCGAGATAAATCTCCTTGGGGTGATCCTCGAACTCGATCTTGTGAAAGCCATTCTGCGCGGCGGCGACGCCCTTCTCGACGTCGTCGAGACTGTTCAACGTGACGCCGTTGATCGCGCGCACGACGAGGAAGGAAAGTTCGTTGTAGCCCACGGTGGCGGCGGTGGGCAGCACTTGGCTGAGAAACACGACCCGCTTGCGGTCGCCCTTCACGAGTTGGGCCTGGAGCTGATCGTAAAGCACCAGCCGCTGCGGCGCGGTCTTGCGCCAGTCGCCACCCCATTCCTTGAGATGCGCGCGCGAAAGTTCCTGCAGAATGATGCCGCCCAAAATGAAGTACCGCGGCGCGGTGTCGAAGGCGTATGGGGTCACCGCGTAGTCCTTGGCGGCGCGGCGGGAGAGCGTGACTTCCAGCGTCTGGGGTTTTCCTTCACGGAGAATTTTGAAGGAGACTTTGTCGCCCACCTGGTGACGCACATTCAGCAGATGGCTTGCATTGATCCGCCCGTAGAGCGGCTCGTTGTAGTTCCCATCCTGGTCGAGCGGCGTGTCGCCGATCGCGAGCAGCGCATCGCCCGCCTTGAGGCCCGCCTTGGCCGCGGGCGAATCCTCCACGACTTCGGTGATGAAGACGCCGCCGTTCCCGGGTGACATCCCGGCGTAGTGCCGCAGTTGCACATCCCGCGTGGAAGCGAACATGAAGCCGGCGCGCGGGAAACCGGAATAGGTGCCGTCGTCGTAGTCCTTGAGGAAATGCGTGATGATCGGGGCCGGGATCACATCCGCGGTCTGGGTCTGGGGGGAGAAGCGCAGGAGCATGCCGGCGAGCTTTCCGTCCTTCAACACGGGCGCGGTGAAGCTGCTATCCTTGGTCTGCAGCGCGACGTTGAGCCGGTAAAGCAGGAAGGCGGTATCATCGACCTGGTAGCGCGCAACCTCGATGGTGCCGATGGGCCCGGGCGTCGAAACGAGTGCATCGTTCGACTCGAGCTGGAGAATGTTGAGCCGGTCGGCCACGGCGGCGTCGCTCGTCAATTCGAAGGGCTTGGAGCCGGCCAGGAACTTGGGATCGGTCGGCTCGAGCAGCGCGAGATTGGCCTCGTGATCGACGCAAAGCACGCGAGCCGCCATGCGCTCGCCGCTCTCGGCCTTCTCGAGCTCCACGTAGTTGTAGTTCTGGATCAGTTCGGCCGTGACCAGCACGCGATTTTTGGCCAGCACGGCGCCGAGGCCCCGGCGCGTGAAGGGCGCCTTCTTGGCCCACGGACGGATCAAATCATGGGCCTGGTTGGTCGAGGCGACGCGCACGACGGAGAGTTCCGCGGCCTTCTCGCGCTTGACCGGCGCGGCGGCGACCGGCGGCGGAGGAACGGGGGCCTTGGGAGCCGCGGGCTCCGGCGCGCCCGATGCGACGAGGGAAAGCGTGAGCCCGAAGGCGAACAACAGACTGCGTTTGGAATGCACCCGCGGACTGACACATGGGAAGCGTCAGGCGGCAAGCGCTTGTGCCGTCATCGGAATTGTAATTCTCCTCACCCCTTGCGGAGAAGTTTCTGGCCGTCCTTGGTGTCTTTTACATCCCAGCCGTGGGCGGCGATGGCGGCGCGAAGTTCATCGGCCTTTTTCCAATCCTTGGCGGCGCGGGCGGCGGCGCGCTCCTCGAGCAGCGCGCGTACGTCCGCGGGGACATCGGTTGCTTCGGCTTCCAGGGCCAGCACCTGCTGGAGGCGCGCGTACCATTCGGCGTAGCCACGCGTCTGCGCGGGGGTGAGCTCGCCAGCATCGAGCGCGCGATTCGATTCGCGCACGGAATCAAACAGAACGCCGAGCGCGCCGGAGATGTTCAGGTCGTCGTCGAGCGCGCATTCGAAGCGCTCCGCGGCCGCCACCAGCGGAACTTCCGCGGCGACATCCGAGGGGGTGTTCTCCGCCAGGCGCGCGGCCCATTCGTCCAGTCGCAGCAGCGCGGCCCGCGCCTCGTCGAGCCCCTTGAGAGTGAAGTTCAAGGGCAGCCGGTAATTCACGCGGAGCAAGGCGAAACGGACTTCGCGGCCCGAGTAACCCTTGGCGAGCAGGTCGCGGAGCGTGAAGAAATTGTGCAGCGATTTCGCCATCTTCTGCCCGTCCACCATGAGGTGGGCGCTGTGCAGCCACGTGCCGACAAACGTCTTTCCGGTGCAGCATTCGGTCTGGGCAATCTCCGCTTCGTGATGCGGGAAAATATTGTCGACGCCGCCGCAATGGATGTCGAGCTGGTCCCCGAGCAGGGCCGTGGCCATGGCTGTGCACTCGATATGCCAACCGGGCCGGCCGCGACCCCACGGACTTTCCCAGCCGACGTCGCCATCTTCCGTATCCCAGGCCTTCCAGAGCGCAAAATCGCCGACGTTTTCCTTTTCATATTCGTCGCTGCTGACCCGGCCGCTCGGGCGCAATTCATCCAGATCGAGATTCGCCAGGCGCCCGTAGGCAGGGAAACTCGCGATGCGAAAATAAACGCTGCCGTCCTCCGCCTGGTAGGCGTGGCCGCGCTCGATCAACACTCCAATCATCGCGATCATCCGCGCGATGTGCTCGGGAGCGGTCGCTTCCGGAAAATGATCCGCGGGCTTGATGCGCAGGACTTCCAGGTCCTCGAAGAACGCCTTCTTGTAGACCGCCGTGAAGGCGCCCAGCGCGAGGCCCGCCTGGCGGGAATTGCGAATTGTCTTGTCGTCGACGTCCGTCAGATTCATGACGCGGAGCACCTTGTAGCCGCGGAGTTCGAGGTGCCGCTGGAGCAGATCCTCGAACATGAAGGTCCGCAGATTTCCGATGTGCGCGTGATTGTAGATCGTCGGTCCGCAGGTGTAGAGGCGCACCTCCCGGCCCGCCGGATCGAGCGGGCGAAAGGTCTCGAGCGTACGGGTCAGCGTGTTGAGAAATTGAATGGCCATGAAGGTCGGTCGGGCGACAGGTCCCGCGCGCGCCGGCGCCGCGCCGGGGCCCGGAACCGCGCGGTTCAAATATCGGGATAGAACGTGGGATTCGGCATCTGTTCCACGCCCGCGACCGCCAGGGCGGAGATGCCTTCCTCGCGGCCCAGAAAGCCCATCTTCTCGTTCGTGGTGGCTTTGACACTAATGCGCTCGAGGCCCATTCCAAGGGCCTCCGCGAGTTTGGCCCGAATGGCGGGAAGATGCGGGGCCACCTTCGGCCGCTCCGCGATGAGGGTGGCGTCGATGTTGACCGGACGCGCGTTTTTCTCCGCCAAGATCTCGACCACCCGGGTCAGGATCCGGAGCGAACTGATGCCTTCGAGCGAGGCGTCATCGTTGGGAAAATGAATGCCGATGTCGCCCGCCGCGACCGCGCCGAGCAGGGCGTCCGCGATCGCGTGCGAAAGCACGTCCGCATCGGAATGCCCGAGCAAGCCGAGCGGGTGCGGAATTTCGATGCCGCCGAGGATGAGCTTGCGTCCCGCGACGAGCCGGTGGGTGTCGTAGCCGATTCCGGTGAGGTGCATGGTGCGTGGATCAAACGAGTAGTGTGTCGCCCTCCCACCGGCAACCAGCGATCTCGGCGGTGACACCACTCATCGCCACGATCGAGTAGTGCTCGCCGCCGCGCGAGGTGAGGCGCACGACGCCGCCCGCCGCCTCGACGAGCGGGATGCCCGCCGCGATATCCCACAGGCTGATGCCGGGCTCGAGGTAGGCATCGATGCGGCCGGAGGCCACGTACGCCATCGCGAGGGCGGCGCTGCCCATGAAGCGGCATTTCCGCGCCTCGTTGATCATGCGGAGCATGATGGGCATCGCGGCCGCCTTCGCCTCGGTCGTGCGCGAGAGCCCCACAATCACCACGCTGTCGCCCAGCTTGGTGCGCGCGCTGACCCGGATTGGCACCCCGTCCAGGCGCGGCACCGGATCGGATTCATCGTAGCTCCAAAGCTCGCGCGTATTCGGATCGTAGATGACTCCGGTGACGACTTTCCCCGCCCGGCGGAGAGCAATGGAAACGGACCAATGCGGGATGCCGTAATAGAAATTCACGGTGCCATCGAGCGGGTCGACCACCCATTGGTGTTCACTCGAAGCATTCCCCCCGAGCCCTTCCTCGCCGAACAACGCATGGTCCGGGAAAGCGGCGAGCAGATCGGCGAAAATCATCTCCTGCGCCTGCACGTCGAGCGCGAGCTTGATGTCGTGCGCGGAGATCGCATTGACCTCGGGAGGCGAGCCCGAGCGCGACTTGAGGAAGTCGCCGGCGCGGCGTGCGGCGGAGATGGCGAGATCGAGGTGGGGACGCATGTGGCGGCACGAATGCACGCGCGGCGCGTTTCGTCCGCAAAAATCTCGTGGTGCGGGCGCGGCGCGCCGCGATTTGCGCGGGCGGGGCAGGACGATGGCCAAACCCGGATTCGAACAAAAAAATCGAGGGAGGGAATTTCTTCCCTCCCTCGATGCGAACGTTTGCCGGGTACGATCCGCGCGAGCGCGGATCAAGCAATCGTTACGAAGCGGCCGGAGTTGCGGCAGCCTTCTTGGCAGGAGCCTTCTTCTTGGCAGCCTTCTTGGCGGCAGGCTTCTTCGCGGCTTTGGCCTTCGGAGCAGCCTTCTTAGCGGCTGGCTTCTTGGCGGCGGCCTTCTTCGCCGGCTTCTTAGCGGCGGCTTTCTTGGCAGGTTTTTTAGCGGGCATGAGGTATCACCCCTTTCTATCCGCAGTGGCGGAGCTGATTGCGTTGAATGCAACATTTGCATCCATGAGTGCGCTGTATGGGGAAGGACCGAGGGACGGTCAACTACATTTTGTGCCTGTTCGCGAAAATTCCGACGAGCTGGGCCGCGATTTGCCGCTTTGAGGCACGTGGAAGGCGGATTTGGGGCCCTTCGCGAAAGATCACTGTCACTTCGTTGTCGTCGCTCGCGAATCCTGCATCTGTGCGGTTCACGTCATTTAGCACGATCGCCTCGCACCCCTTTCGAGACAGTTTCTCGCGCGCATTCTCGACGAAATTTTCTGTCTCCGCGGCAAATCCGACGACGCGCAAAGAAGATGAAATATTTTTTAGCGAAGCGAGGATGTCGCGGGTCGAAATGAGCTCGAGCGTGAGTTTTTCGCGTCCGGCTTTTTTGATTTTTTGCGTTTCCGCGCGCGCAATTTTGAAATCTGCGACCGCCGCGCAGAGAATCGCGAGATCCATTTTGGCGATGTGCGTGTGCACGGCGTCGAACATTTCATCGCTCGAGACGACGCCGGCGAACGCGGCGAGCCCGACCGGCGGCGACAGGCAGACCGGACCGCTGATCAAGGTCACGGCGTGACCATGCGCGACGAAGGCTTCCGCCAGCGCGAAGCCCATTTTTCCGGAAGAGCGATTTGCGATGAAGCGGACCGGATCGATGGCCTCGTGGGTGGGCCCGGCGGTAACGAGAACGTTCATTTCGCTGCCAGGCGCGCGAGCACCCGCTCCACGATTCCCTCCACGGGCCAGAGTCGTCCGATGCCTTCGTAGCCGCAGGCGAGCATCCCCTCCTCCGGCCCGATGAACTCCGCCCCGCGCGCGCGCAGCGTCGCGACGTTTTGCTGCGTGGCGGGATGGAGCCACATCTTGCCATTCATGGCCGGCGCGATGAGCAGCGGGGCGAGCGTCGCGAGGGCGATGGCCGCCAGCGCGTGGCCGGACAAGCCGAGGGCAAGCTCGGCCAGCACTTGCGCGGTGGCCGGTGCGACGAGCAGAAGATCCGCCTGGTCCGCGAGTTCGATGTGGCCCGGATTCCAACCGGGCTTCTCGTCGAAGAGATCCGTGGTGACGGGATGCCGCGAAAGCGTTTGCAGCGTGAGCGGCGTGACAAACTGCCCGGCTCCCCGGGTCATGACGACTCGCACCGTCTGTCCCGCCTTCGTCAACTGGCTCGCGAGATCCGCCGCCTTGTACGCGGCGATCGAGCCGGTCACTCCGAGTACGATGTTCATGCGCGTCTCCGGCGGGATGGCTCGGGCTTGGTTTCCTCGTTCGGGGAAAGCCGATCGCTGCGGTAGCGCTCCGCCTTCATGATGGCGCGAAACTTTTGCAGGTCCTCTTCCATCGTGCCGCTGATGATGGTGTAGCGATACTCGCGCCAGCGCTCCATCTCGCGCGCCGCATTCTTCAGCCGGCGCTCGATCTGCGCCGTGGTCTCGGTGCCGCGCTTGAGCAACCGCTTGCGCAACTCGGCGAGGCTGGGCGGAACGATGAAGACATCCGCGAGCGCTTCGCGAATCGTCGGGTCGACGCAATTCCGGATGGTCTCGGCGCCCTGCACATCGATATCCACGAGCACATCGATGCCGGCGGCAAGGTGTCGCACCACGAGTTCACGCAGCGTGCCGTAGTATTGCCCGTGCACCTGCGCGTGCTCGAGGAATTCGCCGCGCCGGGCCTGGCGCAGGAAATTGGGCCGCGCGAGAAAATGATAATCCTCGCCATCCACCTCGCCCGGCCGGCGGGCGCGGGTGGTGCAGGAGACGGAATAAATGAAGTCGCCCTTCGGTCGCAGATTCTCGCGCAGGGTGGATTTGCCCGCCCCGCTCGGGGCGCTGAGCACAAACAGGATGCCGTGGCGGAAGAATCCAGGCGGCTGCGCACTCCGCGCCGGCTGAATCAAGGGCAGGTCACTCGCGGCGGCGGTCATTCCACGTTCTGCACCTGCTCGCGGATTTTCTCAACCTCGGCCTTGCCGGCCACGACCGCGCGCGAGATGGCGAGATCGTTGCATTTCACTCCCAGCGTATTGCATTCGCGCGCCATTTCCTGCGTGAGGAAATCGAGCGTACGCCCCACCGGTTCGGCTTTCGCAAGCTGTTCCTCGAACTGGGCGAGGTGCCCGCGCAGGCGCGTGAGCTCTTCGCTGATCTCGATGCGGTCCGCGAAAAGCGCGATCTCCTTCGCCAGGCGTTCGTCATCGAGCGGAATTTCCAGCCCCGCCTTCGCGATCCGCTCGCGCAGGGCGTCGCGATAACGACTGCTGACCGCGGGGTGCAGCGCCGCAATTTCAGCAGCGGTGCCACGCAACCCGTCCAGGCGCGCGCGAAATTCCTCCGCCAGCCGGGCGCCTTCCTCGCGGCGCATGCGCGTGAGCGCGTCGAGCGCATCCCCGAGCGCCGCGGCCAAGACCGGCCAGGCCTGACCCGGGTCGGCGAGAGGAATCGAGCCGGGCTCGCGCAGCACGCCAGGGGCCCGCAGCACGGACTCGAGGGTCAGCCCGCCTTCGAGCGCCAGTTCCCGGCCCAGGGCGAGCGCGGCATCCCGAAATCTCCGCGCCACCTCCACATCCACCAGAATTTCATTTCCCCCCGCCTCGCCGCGGCTCGCGCTCACGACGACCTGCACCCGCCCGCGCGAAACGCGCGCGAGCACCGCTTCGCGGACCCGGGCTTCAAGGGTGAGCCATTCGCGGGGGAGATTCACCATGACTTCGGCGCCGCGGCGATTCACGGCGCTGAGTTCGACGGCAAACTGCCGCCCACCCTCCATCCGCACACCCCGCCCGTGGCCGGTCATGCTGGCGATCATACGGTGGCATCCCCCCAGCGCAGCACGGTCTGGAGATCCTTGTCGCCGCGCCCCGAGAGATTCACCACGAGCACTTCCTCCCGGCGCATTTCCGGCGCGCAACGGATGGCGTGGGCGACGGCGTGGGCCGACTCAAGCGCAGGAATGATTCCCTCCATCCCAGCGAGAGCATGGAAAGCGGCCAGCGCCTCGTCATCGGTGGCGGAGGCATATTCGACCCGGCCCAAATCGCGCAGGTGGCTGTGCTCGGGCCCGATCGCGGCGTAATCCAGACCAGCAGAAATCGAATGCGTCAGCGCGATCTGCCCGTCCTCATCGGCCAGGATGAAGGTCTTTGTGCCCTGCAAGACGCCGAGGCGTCCGCCACTGGCAAAGCGAGCGGCGTGCCGCTGACCCGACCCGGTGCCCTCGCCCCCGGCCTCGACGCCGATGAGGCGGACGGCCGCGTCGTCCAGGAAGGCGAAAAAGATGCCGATCGCATTACTGCCTCCGCCGACGCAGGCGACAATGCGGTCGGGCAGACGCCCTTCGCGTTCCTGAATCTGCACCCGCGTTTCATCCCCGATGCAGCGATGAAAATTGCGCACCATCATCGGGTACGGGTGCGGCCCGAGGGCGGAACCCAGCAGGTAGTAGGTGCTGCGGACGTTCGTGACCCAGTCGCGCATGGCCTCGTTGATGGCCTCCTTGAGGGTGGCTTGGCCGGCCGTGACGGGCACCACCTCGGCGCCGAGCAGTTTCATGCGCGCGACATTGGGCGCCTGGCGCTCCATATCGACCGCGCCCATATAGATAATGCATTCCAGCCCAAAACGCGCCGCGACTGCGGCGGTGGCGACGCCGTGCTGGCCGGCGCCCGTCTCGGCGATGATGCGCTTCTTGCCCATGCGCCGGGCGAGGAGGACCTGGCCCAAGGCGTTATTGATCTTGTGGGCCCCGGTATGGAGGAGATCCTCACGCTTCAGATAAATGCGCGCGCCCCCGAGGTGCGAGGTGAGGCGCTCGGCAAAATAGAGCGGCGTGGGGCGGCCGGCGAAGTCGCGGAGCAGCGCGCCCAACTCGCGTTGAAACCCCTCGTCCTGTCGAGCGCGTTCGTATTCGGCCGCCAGCTCGCGCAGCGGCGTCATCAAGGTCTCCGGCGCAAAAATTCCCCCAAACCGGCCAAAGTGGCCGGTGGCATCCGGAAGGGTTTGAAGAGAGGTCATACGCAGCGAGCGCGGACACTACGCGGCACCGGCGCGACGAAAAGCGCCAATGGCAGCACGCTCTGCGTCATCCCTATTTCACGGTTGGAGAAGGCGGTCGAGGGCGCGGCGGTGGGGCGAGGTCATGGCCAGAGCCGGAAGATCGACCCGAGCGATCCACCGCTGATTCGCGGCCAGCTTCGTGCGCCGAAAGCGAAAGACGCGCAGGTGCACCCGATGATGCGTGAAGGCGTAGGAGGATTCGTCGAGCGGACGGCCGCGCGGTGCCCGCGAGAGGACGGGCAGGCGCCAGAGATTCTTCCAGCGCGGGCCGGGTGACTGCTCGAGGAGGATGGCATCGGGCCGTGTCATCCAGCCGCAGTTTTCGACGACCGCGATCGTGGCCGGCCGGGCCCGTTTCACCGGGAGAGTGGCGGGATCAACCCCGCGACAGGCCCGACGCACCGGACAAAGCAGGCAGGGCGGTTCCCCGGCGCGACAAAGTGTAGCCCCGAGTTCCATGAGCGCGGCGTTGTGCGTGCGCGCCGCCGCGGGATCCGCGGGCAGGAGTTCCGCCGCGATCTCCCAGATCGCGTCCAGTCCACGTGGCTCGTCGACGGGCGCGCGAAAATTGGTGAGGCGCGCCAGGACACGGGCGATGTTGGCGTCGACCATGGGAGTGCGGATCCCGAGGGCGAAACTGGCCACCGCCGCCGCCGTGTAGCGGCCTACGCCGGGCAGAGAGCGAACTCCCTCCAGAGTGCGCGGGAAGGCGCCACCGATCGTCTTCGCGGCCAGATGGAGATTCCGGGCCCGCGCGTAGTAGCCGAGACCTTCCCAATGCCGCAGGACTTCGGCCTCTTCCGCGGCGGCGAGAGTGGGCGCATCCGGAAAGCGGCGCAGCCAGCGTTCGTAGTACGGCAGCACGGTGGCCACTTGGGTCTGCTGGAGCATGAACTCGGACACGAGAATCGCATAGGGATCTTGCGTGCGCCGCCACGGCAGATCGCGCGCGTGCACGGCAAACCACTCGGCGAGGGCGTTTGAAATCGCGTCCATCGTGCCGATTCTACTCGCGTCTGGCGTGGAGCGTGCAAACTCGTTCGCGATGGAAAAGATGACGCACACGGCGCCCCTCTCGCGCGAGCAGGCGGAACGGCTGCGGGTGCTGCTGGCGGAACGCGGCTGGGAATTCGAAGCGAAGCCTTACACGATTTTCGCCGCGGCGAAGAAAGCCGACAAAGTGAACGTGGCCGTCTACGAGAAGGGCCCAAAGATCCTGGTGCAAGGCAAGGGAACGGCCGAATTCGTGCAATTCATCCTGGAGCCGGAAGTCCTGGGGCGCGCTGAATTGGGCTACGAAGAGGAATTGCAGCCCGAAATGTTCTCGAAACACTTCGGAATCGACGAAAGCGGCAAGGGCGACTTCTTCGGCCCGCTCGTCATCGCAGGAGCTTACGTCGATCGCGGGATCGCCCACGCCTTCCGCGCGGCGGGCATCCAGGACAGCAAGGCCATCGGGTCGGATGCGCGCATTCGCACCCTGGCGGATGTCATCCGCTCCACCCAGGGCGCGGTGCATGAGGTCATCGCCATCAATCCCGACCGCTATAACGTACTCTACCAAAAATTCGGCAACCTCAACCGCTTGCTCGCCTGGGGGCACGCTCGCGTGATCGAGAATCTGCTCGCGCAGCGGCCGGATTGTCCGCGCGCCCTGGCCGACCAATTCGCCGATCCCGCGGTCATGCGACGCGCCTTGCTCGAGAAAGGGCGCTCGATCACGCTGGAGACGCGGACCAAGGCCGAATCCGATCCGGCGGTGGCGGCGGCTTCCATCCTCGCGCGCGAGAAATTCATCGACTGGCTCGACCGCCAGGGCCGGCAGTTGGGGGTAAAGCTGCCGCGGGGCGCATCCGCCGAGGTGAAACAGGTCGCGGCCGACCTCGCCACGGCGCGTGGGGGCGCCTTCCTCTCGACCGTCGCGAAAACGCACTTCCGCACGGCGCACGAAGCGGCCCCCGACGCATTCCCAGCCCCGCCGCCGCGGAAACCGTTCGTGAGTAGGAGCTGACGGAGGACCCCGGCCCGAGCGCACAAAGATGCCAACTCCAAAGGCAAGACGGGCCCGTAAATGGGTTATTCGCGTTTTTGGGGATCGCCGATCCTCTTCCTGCCAGCGTTATTTGTAATCACCATAACTTGAGAAGCCGGCGAGGTTCCCTGCTCCCAGCTTTGAGAGCGACCACGACTCTCTCGTCCAACAGAGAGAAATCGGCCCAAACCGCGGAAACGAAACTCTTCCAAGGCGCGCGGCAGACGACGAACTTCGCTGCGAGCGAAACAATCGAATAGAAATTCGGATTCTAAATAATGCGAATTTCGCGTGCCGCCTGTGGTTCGATTTCGGGAGGGGGGAGAGAATTTACGGGGTGCGGAGGGCAGGCGAAAAGACGGCAATTTTCCTAGGGATGTAATTGGCACGGCAGCAGAGACTTCTTGGCCGCGGAGATTTGGCAGTGCCCGATTCACAGAGAGCTTTGGCCGCAGGGAGACGAGAAAAAGATCCGGGCGGGTTAGCATTTCTCGCTTCTCACCGATGCGGGCACCATCCCTGCCGAACTGGCAAAAAGTGTGCACCATTAGAATTTTTTATGCATTCCGCTGGTTTACGGCTAGGTTTTTGCTGTCAAGCGTGTTGCGAAAGCTCACTCCGCCTGCCCATCCATCCTGATTGAGTGCTCCGCCTCAAATCCACCACACTCAGAAGTCACACTCGAACGGAATTAAAATCCGACATCCCAAACCACCGAAAAGGCTCCACCAATGAGCAATCTCACCAAACGCGACATAGTCGTGCAAATCAGCAACGACACGGGGCACGTTCAGCACCTTGTGTTCGATATCGTGCAGCGTACGCTTGATCAAATCACGGAAGCTTTGGCCACCGGTATGGACGTGGAACTCCGTAATTTCGGCATCTTTGAAGTCCGTCTCAGCAAGGCACGCATCGGAAGAAATCCGAATGTGCCGGGGAGCAATTTTGCCATTCCGCCCCGCGCGACGGTTAAGTTCAAGAGCGGCAAGATCATGCGCCAGCGGGTGCTCGAGCTTTCCTCGAAGCTGCGCAAGGGCGAAGCCTCCGAGACAAAGCGCAAGGCGCCCCGCAAGGTGACCGTAAAGGCTTAAGCCTCGTTTCGACACGGCCCACGCTGTGTCCGATTTCTTCAGCGGGCGCTGGTTTGGCTCTCCGTCACTCGTGGCGGAACGCCCCAACCGGCGTCCGCTTTTCTGTGTCCGCATCCCGCGCCAAAGCTTCCCAATGGACGCGCCGTAGGTAGCTTCGTGCCCCCCATGGCCAGCCGTCCCGCCGTCACTCGCGCAAAACTCAAGGCCGTCTCGCCCGCGCCCCCCGAAGCAGAAGGCGCCAGCGAACCGATCGAACTGCGCGGTGTTCGCCAAAATAACCTGAAGGGATTCGACCTCGATCTGCCCACGGGCGAGCTGATCGTCATCACCGGCCCCAGCGGAAGCGGCAAATCCTCGCTCGCCTTTGACACGCTCTATGCGGAAGGGCAGCGCCGCTACGTCGAGACATTTTCGCCGTACACGCGGCAATTTCTCGAGCGGATGGACAAGCCGCGGGTCGATTCAATCCGCGGCATCCCGCCTGCGATTGCCATCGAGCAGTCCAACCACGTCAAGAGCACCCGCTCGACGGTTGGAACGATCACCGAGATCAATGACTACCTGAAGGTGCTTTTCCCGCGCGTCGCGGCCGCCTTCTGTCCTTCGTGTGGCGGACCGATCCGACCCGATTCGGCGCGGGGAATCGTCGAGCAAGTGCTTGCGGCCCACCCGGAAGGTACTGCGGTCCTGGTCACCTTTCCGGTGGCCGTTCCCGCCGGGGAAAAACCCGAGCCCTTCTTTGAGTTTCTCCGCGCCCAGGGTTATTTGCGGGTCTGGCTCCACGGCAAGCTGCGTCGCACCGACGAACCAGCCAGCGAGGAGGTGAAATGGCTCCCGGCCCGGGTCGCGGTGGTGCAGGACCGGGTGACGCTCGTCGCAGAAAACCGCTCGCGTTTCGTGGAGTCCGTCGAAACGGCTCTTCGCTTCGGCAAAGGCCGGGTTTCCATCATCGCGACGGAAGGCTCGGTTGAAACGCCCTTCAGCACCGATTGGAGCTGCCCACGCTGCGATCTCGAGATCAAACCACCGAGTCCGGGCCTTTTCAGTTTCAATCACCCCCAGGGGGCGTGTCCAAACTGCCGCGGCTTCGGGCGCACGCTCGGCATCGACCTGGATCGCGCGCTCCCGAACAAATCGCTCTCGCTCGCCCAGGGCGTGGTGAAACCCTTTCAAACCGGTTTCTCCCTCGAATGCCACCGGGATCTCCTGCGCTGCGCCAAGCGCGAAGAAATCGCCGTCAACCAACCCTTCGCCGAACTCTCGGCCTCCGACCAAGCCTGGGTGCTTTATGGTTCGACGCGCCGACGGGAGGCGGCGGGACCCAGCGGCGATGAGCTGTGGCAGAACGGCGAGTGGTACGGCGTGAAGGGTTACTTCGACTGGCTCGAGTCGAAAACTTACAAAATGCACGTGCGCGTGCTCCTCAGCCGTTACCGGAGTTCCACGCCGTGTCCGGCCTGCCACGGCGGTCGTTTCCAACCCGCCACGCTCAATTTCCGACTGGTCCCCGCGAACGGCCGCACGTTCACGCTCCCGGAGATTGCGGCCCTTCCCTTGCGCGATCTCGCCCAGGTTTTTGCCGCGGTGCTGTCACCCGCCGACGATCCCACCGGCATCATGGTCCTCAGCGAAATCCAGACGCGACTGCGCTATCTCAACGAGGTGGGTCTCGGGTACCTCACGCTGGATCGTGCCACCCGCACGCTCAGCGGCGGCGAGATCGAACGCGTAAATCTCACCACGTGCCTCGGCGCTTCGCTCACCAGCACGCTCTTTGTCCTCGATGAACCGAGCGTCGGTCTCCACGCCCGCGATATCGGCCGGCTGGTCGGCGTCATGAAGGGCCTGCGCGACAAAGGTAATACCATCGTCGTCGTGGAGCACGAGGAGGCGGTCATTCGCGCCGCGGACCGGCTCGTGGATATCGGTCCCGGCCGGGGCGAGAGCGGAGGAGAGGTGGTTTTCAACGGCCCGCTTCCGCCCGAGTATCGCTGTGGCGTGGCCCGGTCTCGGATCGCTTTGGCCAACGGCACCACCGCGCCCACCCGCTCGCTCACGCTGGAATATCTCTCCGGGGCCAAGTGCATCCCCACCCCCGCCGCCCGCCGGACTCCCCAAAAATGGCTGCGCCTCCGCGGCGCCAGCGAACACAATCTGCGGAATCTCGACCTCGATATTCCGCTGGGTGTGCTCTGCTGCATCACGGGCGTCTCGGGCTCGGGCAAGAGCACGCTCGTGCACGACGTCCTCTTCCAGAATCTTCTCCGGTCGAAGGGGCTCGACTCGGGTGACGACACGATCGGCCGCTGCATTTCGCTCACCGGAGGCGAGCAATTTGGCGGCGTGGTCATGGTCGACCAGGCGCCCCTCGCGCGCACCCCGCGCTCCACGCCGGCGCTCTATCTGGGCGTCTACGATGCGATTCGCGAGTGGTATGCCGGGACCGACGACGCCATCTCCGCGGGTCTGTTGCCCGGCGATTTTTCCTTCAATTCCGGCTCTGGCCGCTGCGAGCGGTGCGCGGGGACGGGCTTCGAGAAAGTGGAGATGCAGTTCCTCAGTGATCTCTACTTACGGTGCGCGGAATGCGAAGGGAAGCGCTTCCAGCCGCACGTGCTGCGCATTCGTTTCGCGGGAAAGAACGTGCACGATTTTCTCGAGCTGACCGTCACGGAAGCCACGGATTTCCTGCGCACGATTCTCGCCGGCGCGACGCCCGCAACGGAAGATCGCTGGACCGCGGATCCGGAGACGGCCGCGCTTTCCAAAATGGACGCAAAGCGCCTGCGGGGGGCCATCCCGGCGCTGGAGACCCTGGCCGATGTGGGACTCGGGTATCTGCGCCTGGGCCAGCCCCTGAACACGCTTTCGGGTGGGGAAGCGCAGCGCCTGAAACTTGTCGGCCATCTCGTCGAGCAGGAGCGCCATCCGGATGCCCGAAAATCCCTGCTCATCTTCGACGAGCCGACGACCGGGCTGCACTTCGACGACGTCGCCCAGTTGCTGCGTGTCTTTCATCGGCTCGTCGAGCAAGGGGAGAGCCTCCTCGTGGTCGAGCACAATCTGGAGGTGATCAAGAATGCCGATCACGTCCTGGACCTCGGTCCCGAAGCCGGCGACCAGGGGGGCGAGCTCGTGGTGGCGGGAACACCCGAGGAAGTGGCCGCTTGCGCGGCCTCGCACACGGGGCGCTTCCTGCGGTCCCTGCTGCAGACGGCGGGCCGAGCGCTCCCGGGCAATGGGGCTATGCCCGCACCGGGCTACGACGAGGCGTTTGGACCGGCCCTGCGCGCGGCGGAGTCGCCGCTTCCCGTAAGGCGCGCGCCGGTGGATATCACCATCCACGGGGCGCGGGAACACAACCTCAAAAACATCTCGCTCTCGCTGCCCCGGGAGAAAATGACGGTCATCACCGGCTTGAGCGGCAGCGGAAAGTCGACGCTCGCCTTCGATCTGCTTTTTGCCGAGGGCCAGCGCCGTTTCCTCGACAGCATGTCGCCTTACGCGCGGCAATTCGTCGAGCAACTCGAGAAGCCCGAAGTGGATCGGATCGACGGCCTGCCGCCCAGCGTCGCAATCGAGCAGCGCATTACGCGCGGCGGGGGGAAGTCGACCGTCGCCACGGTCACCGAGGTCTACCATTTCCTGCGCCTGCTCTTCGCCAAATTAGGGACGCTGTATTGTCCGGACTGCCAGGTGCCGGTGCAGGCGCAAAGCGTCGCGGTCATCGTGGCCCAGGCCGAGGCGGCCGCCGCCAAAGGCCGCGTGCGGGTGCTCGCGCCGCTGGTGAAGGCGCGCAAAGGATTTCACTCCGAGGTGGCGGCGTGGGCGGTAAAGCAGGGCTTCGAAAGCCTGCTGGTCGACGGCAAGCTGCTGCGGGCCGCGACCTTCGAGCGGCTGGAAAGATTCAAGGAGCACAGCATCGACGTGGTCGTGGGGGAGCTGAGCGCCAAGGACGTCGTGGCGCGCGGGCGTGAGATCGTGAAGCGCGCGCTCCAGATTGGAAAGGGCACGGCCCGCCTGCTGGACAGCAAAAACCGGCTGACGGTCCTGAGCACCGAGCGTTCCTGTCCCAATTGTGCGCGGGCTTTCGAGGAACTCGATCCGCGGCTCTTCTCGTTTCACTCGCCCCACGGCTGGTGTGAAGGGTGCCGCGGTTTTGGCAGCATTTGGAGCGAAACGCCCGCGGCCCAAACCGATGACCAGATGTCCCAGGCGGAGCGCGAGCTCGCCGAGGAACGGGCCAGCGACAAGGTGGACGAATCCGAAGAGCAGCCCTGCCCGCGCTGCTTCGGCTCGCGCCTGAACGAAATCGCCCGCAACGTGCGGCTGAACAACGGCGAAACGATCGAGGGATTTGCCCACCGCCCCGTGCGCGACGCGGCCGCGGTCCTGGGCGGATTCAAATTCGCGAAGGCGCAGCAGGAGATCGCGCGCGACATCGTGGCCGAGATCGGCCAGCGGCTTTCCTTTATGACCGAGGTGGGCCTCGGCTACCTCACGCTCGACCGTGCCGCCCGCACGCTCAGCGGCGGGGAGACGCAGCGCATTCGCCTCGCCGCGCAACTCGGCTCAAATCTCCGCGGTGTGCTCTACGTGCTCGACGAGCCCACCATCGGCCTGCACCCGCGCGACAACACCAGCTTGCTGGCCACGCTCGAGGCGCTCAAGCGCAAGGGGAACACGCTTGTCATCGTGGAACACGACGAGGAGACGATGCGGCGCGCCGATCACATTGTCGATCTCGGACCCGGCGCGGGCATTCATGGCGGCGAAGTGATCGCGAGTGGAACGCTGGCCGAGGTTCTGCGCGTCGAGCGGTCCGCCACGGCGCGCAGCCTGCGCGCCCCGCTGCGACATCCCGTGCGCGGGAAGCGCCGGCCGCTCGACGGAAACTGGCTCGAACTGCGCGGCGCGCGGGCCAACAACCTGCGCGACATCGAGGCGAAATTCGCGATCGGACGCCTTAACGTCATCACGGGGATCTCGGGCTCCGGCAAGAGTTCGCTGCTGCACTCCTGCCTGCTGCCGGCGGCCGATGCCGCGTTGTGGGCGCAAAAGAAGGAGCGAAGTCCCGGCAAGAAAGGGACGACCAGCGGCCCTTGGGATGGCTTCAAGGGGGCGGAGCATCTCGAAGCGGTTTACGAGGTGGATCAATCGCCGATCGGCAAGACCTCGCGCTCCACCCCCGCGACTTACGTGGGGGTGCTCGATGACATTCGTGCGGTCTTCGCCCAGTTGCCACTGGCACGGATGCGCGGCTATGGACCGAGCCGATTCTCCTTCAACGTGGACGGGGGCCGCTGCGAAACGTGCGGCGGGCACGGCGTCATCAAACACGAGATGGCGTTCTTGCCGACGAGCTACACGCCCTGTGAAGACTGCGGCGGCTCGCGCTACAACGCGGCGACGAATGAAGTGCTCTACGATGGCCGCAGCATCGGTGACATCATGCGCATGAACCTCGAGCAGGCCGCGGAACTCTTTCGCGCCAGCCCGCGCATCGCGCGTCCCTTGCGCCTGCTCACCGACACGGGACTCGGTTACCTGACGCTCGGCCAATCCAGCCCCAGCTTGAGTGGCGGAGAGGCGCAGCGGCTCAAGCTCGTCACGCAGTTGACGCGCGGAGCCGCACTCGACGACGAGGCCCGGCTGCGCCGGCGGCGCGAGCCGAAGTCCATTCTTTACCTCCTCGAGGAGCCGACGGTCGGACTGCATCTCGCCGATGTGGAGAAGCTGCTCGACGTGCTCCATCGACTGGTCGATGGCGGCGGGACCGTAGTGGTGATCGAGCATCACCTCGCTGTCATCGCCGAGGCGGATTGGATCATCGATATCGGCCCAGAGGCTGGTCCGGCCGGGGGCGAACTGGTGGCCTGCGGCACGCCGGAGCAGGTCGCGAAGAGCAGGACCAGCCGGATCGCGCCGTTCCTGAAGAAGGCGCTCGCCAGCCCGCCGCCACGCATGACGTCGTAGGCCCGCAACGCTGCGGCGCGGCCGCTTATTCCTTCAATCCGGACGGACGCGAGGTCGCATCTTCCGCATACTCGAACTGGACGAAGACCTCATAGCGGACGGGGTTGTAGCGATCGACATAGTAAACGTCGCAGCCGCGCCCGTCGGAAAAGAGAAGCGTGCGGGGATTTCCGAAGCCGAGCTTCTTCTCGACCGTTTGCGAGTCGAACCTGTGCCGGCCGAAAGTAATCTCCGTCTGCGTGACGCGCAGAATCCTGAGCTCTCCCGCCGGTCCCCCGATGGTGGGGAGAATGTACAGGTCGTTGCGCCGGATGCTCCGTTCGACGATCAGGGGGGTGGCCTTCGGCTTGGCGGCGCGGCGGGCCGCCTCCTTTCGGAGAGAAAGTTCCTTGGATGCGCGGGCGGTTTCGGCTTCCACAGCGCGACGGCGCGCTTCCGCCAACCTCCGCGTCTCGGCTGCAACCTCCGGTTGGTGCCGATAACCAAGGCGAAACGCCGGTGGCATTTTTGCCCACGGCATCGCGGCAATCCCGCCATCGTGCTCCACTTGAAAAGTTTCGCCGTCGAAGCGGACGATCCGTGGATGGCGCAACGGTTCCCCAAAGCGGTTGTAAATGGTGACGTCCACCTGCGCCCCCAGCTTCGTAACGCCGAGACCGCTGGCCGCGACGAGCGCGAGCAGCATGAGAAAAACCCTGGTGTACATGGCGCCCGGGCGCCGGGTTGCCGACGGGGGCTATTTGCGCCGGCCGGACGGCACCACGATATCGCGGCCCTTGTAGAGAAGGATGACCTGACCGTCTTCGATCCGTTTTACGGTGACGAATTCGGTGCCGGCGGGGTTGAGACCGATCCGGTCTCCGATTCCGCGGTCGCGACCGTTGATGATCGAGAGCGGCGGACTGCCGAGGAGAATGGCTGAGACCGTGAACATTTCGGCGGTGACATTCAGGACGACTTCCTTGGGACCCTCGACGACCGCCTTCTTGTAGCCCATGGGCAGGAACGGGCTCCGCTTGGAGGCGAGATCCGGGTTAAAGGTCGAGCGGTTCTGCAGCTTGATATCCTTGCTGACGGGGGAAGGAGGCGGAACGGGGGCCGGCGCAGCCGGTGGCGCCGGCGTGGGATCGGCGGCGGCCGCGAGGCTCGCGAAGCAAGCTCCGACCAACAACGAAAGGAGAGGCGGGCGCATGGCGGTCAACGACTCTGGTTGGTGTCTTTCAAGAGAGTGAGAAGTTCGAGGCTCACCTGCGTTGTTTCCGGCGCATTCACGTCGCGACCCGAGATGTTCAGCGACGTAATCTCCACCAAGTATTCCTCATTCTCGAGGCCCATGAGCGCGATGCCGAGCGGAAAATACTCGGCGGAGGGAATTTCGACACCCCAAACCCCGTTGACGAACTTCTGTTTGAAGCCCGCATCCTTCGGCACTTCGACCGCGCGCTGGCTGATGCGCACGTTCTTCAGGCCCTGCCGCAACTCGAAGAACTCCTTCATGCGGGGCGGAAACCAGGCGATCGGTGAGCCTTCTGGAATAAACGCATTGGCCTGGGCGATCAGTTCGCCTGCCCCGATGGCCTCTTCCTTGAGCTTGTTGAGTTCACGAATTTTCGTCGTCGTTTCCGCGATTTTCTTCTCTAAACCCTCGGACTCGGCCACCGCCCGCGAGGCCCGGCCCTGCAACGGAGTGAGGAGGAACTGGAAGTAGCAGTAGATCGTGAAGATCAACAGCATGACGCTGAGGATGATCTTCTGGACCTGATCCTTCGTGAGCTGGACGTTCATGATTGTCATGGCGAAGCGGGATCACGTGGGACTATTTCTTCGGACGCACCGGCGGCGGCGTCGGCGCAGGCGGCACGGGCGGGAAAGGTTTCTTCATTTTGACATCAAGCAGAAACTTTGCCGTCGGCATGTCCTTGGCCCCGAGCCGGACGGTGACACCGGTTTCTTCGAGCGAAGCGGTGCCACGAAAATTGACCTCGACACCTTTGTACTGCTCGGAGAGGGCGGTGAGCAGGCTCTTGCGAAACTCCTCCGCCGTGGCCCGCGGCTGGGTCCCGGCCGCCAAACCTTCGAGCGCAATCGTGACGCCATCGGCAGGCCGCTGATTCAACCCCTGGAAGTTGATGATCTGCACCGCCGGGGTGACACTCTTGTAGAGGATCTCGAGGATGGGTGCCCAATAAAAGCGGTTCTCGATCCGGTACTTGAGCGAGAGGGCGGTGGTGGCAGTCGCCTTTAGTTCGGCCTCGAGTTTCGAGACCGCCTGATACTCCTTCTGCTTCTTCTCCCACTGGGCGCGCAGATCGTCGGCCCGGGAGAGTTTGCCCTGCGCCGAAGCGAGCTCCCAAAAGTAGAAGGCCACGAAGAGCGCAATAATGCCGGAGAGGACGAAAATGCCGAGCTTAAGCGGATCGCGCTGGCGGGCGCGCTCCATCCTTTGCTGCTCATGGAGAAGATTGATGGATAGCACGGGAGAAAAGCAGGAGAGTTAAGCCCCGACGCGAAGGAGTTCGATCGCGGCGCCACACGCGACGTTGAGCTGGTGCTGGTCGATCTGGAAAGCATCGCGGCGGGCGCGCCCCAGCGAGACCTCGCATTTCTCGAAGGGATCCCAAAGTTCGCAGGGAATATCGAGCTCATCGCTCAAGATCTGGAGCGGCAAATCGGCGCGGACAAGGGCCCCGCTGAAATGCACCCGGCCGATCGATTGCTCGCGCTGTCCCTCGAAGAAGCCGATCGAGCTGCGCAGTTGATACGCGAGGGTGGCGAGGGAAGCCCGGCCGGCCTCGGTCATGCCCGGATCACCCTTCTCAATCAGGGTAATCGCGGCCGCCCGGTCGATCGCTCCCTCGCCGGAGATCGCATCGACAAAATGCCGGCCGCCGTATTCCACCGTGCGCACCAGCACGAGCTCGTTCTTGCAGCCGACGAGCACGACCGTCTCCTCGTGGCCGATATCGACGAGGATAAAAGCTTCCTTCCCGACCACGTCGGGCTTCGCGAATTCGAAGGCGTTGAACGAGGAAAGCGGAGCGAGTTGAAGGCGGAGCAGATCGATCCGATTGAGTTCGAAAGCCGAGGCGATCGTATTCACATCGGTGCGCGGCAGCCCACCGACGATGTACTTGAGCGAGCGGTCCGGCGGCGGGGTGGGCAAACCGTCTTCACCTTCCTTCGGCTCCGGTGGGGCTGCCTCCGGTAGCAGCGTGTCACAATCCAGGACCACTTCTTTGCAGTCCTGGTTCAGGAGCGTCATGTCATTGAACTTAAGCGCGTCGCGCAACAACTTCGTCGGCGTGGGCGGCTGCTCGATGATGCGCACCAGCGAGACCGGGCTCGAGGCCGCCACCGAGTAACCTTTGGCGGTAGCTCCCACATCCTGGAGCAGCAGTTTGATGTGATGCGCCATCTTGTCCGCGGGCAGCGGCCCGGGCCCGACCTGCCGCATCGCGTACCCGCTCATGACCACGCGGTTGCCGCTTTTGCGCTGGAGCAGTGCAGCCTTCCAATTGTGCTGCCCGAGGTCGATGCCGATCGCGGAATTAAGCGCTTTTGCCATGGGCTTTGAACAGGAGCGAAGTCGCCAGTGCGAAGGAGAAATCGTGACAGGGGCCCCGATTCAACTGCGACAGCTTGCCGTTCGTTCTAGCTGGCCGTGAGGCAAAAGCAACCCCGCGCGTCGGCCTGCAGCCTACATTCTTCCCTTCGGGACCGGTTACGCGAAGAGCCGGCGCTGACGGCTGATCCAGTGGAAGAGGCCGAAATCGCGTCCATTCCGGAGCACGGTGCCGACGGGATCCTCCTGCATCGTGCTCGTGGCAATGCTGACGAGATAGATCCGCAAAATCTCCATCGGCAGCCACTCCCGTTCGGATCCGCTGAGTTCCTCATGCGCCGTTTCGTCGTAGAGATCGAGCCAGATCCTGGCGTTGTTCCAGGCAAGTTCGCCGAAGTCGCGCAAGCGGCTGCCATGCACATGACGGAGGTGCAGGATTACGCTCTGCATGGCGTAAGCGATGTCGAAAAGCCGTTCGCGCTGCTGCACGAAATCGAAATCGACCACGGCCGCGATCTGATCCGCGCGGTACAGCACATTCCAAAAGTGGAAGTCCCCATGCACCGTCACCCAGGGAAGATTTCCGATCGTGCGAGCATAGTCGCCCAGCAGGGGTTCCAAGGCCTCGCGAGCCTGCCTAACAATCGAAAGGGCCTCTTCGGCCTGGGGATGCACGCCGATTTGCGCCAGGAGCGTGGACTCCGATTCGTTCAGCAGCATCCAGCATTGCTGCGGGTTGGCGTCGTTGCGCATCTCCGGCGGCACCGGAATGCGGCCTACCACGGCCGCTGCAAGCATCCGGTGCAGGTCGCCCAGCGCGCTCGCCGCCGCATTCATTCGACGCCAGTCGCGGTGGATGCCGGGGTCGTGCACGATGAAGCGGTGAATCTCCACGATGCGCTCGCCCCACGTCGCCCAGCTCTTGCCATCGCGCCGGCGCACGACGGCGGCAGTCGGGAAACCGCGCTCGATCAGCGAATCGATCAAAAAGTGCAGGTACTCGACGCGTTCCGCGAACTCCTCACCGTGGCGCGCGCGGAGCAGAAATGTGCCCTGGCCCGTCTTGAAGGGGTCGGTGGTGTTGCACTGGGTATCGAGCGGGCGATCCATCTGCACCACCCGCCCGAGATCGAAGGCATCCGCCAGCTTCTGGAGCTGCGCGAGGGTGAGTTGCAGCGACGTTCGCGGATTCCGGTGATCAGCCGGATCGATGCGCAGGGTGTGGACAATTTCCTCTTCCATGAAGCGTGCAGAACGCGCGAGTCCGGATGCTAGCTCGCGCCGCGGCGAAGAAAAGGATTCCCGCTCGGGAAGACTATTCTTTGCTACTTCCGCGGGGCTGTCGTGGGGGTGGGGCCCTTCGGCGGGGGCTTGATTTCGTTCAACTTCCAAAAGCCCCAGGCGACAGCCCCAAGGAGAACAAAAATTACGAAGAGGAGGGCGAGCCAGCGGCCGGTATGATGTTCGTTTTCGGAACCGACCGCTCGCTTGGCGCGCTGCATCGCGAGCTCCTGGTCCATTAACTTGATCATCGCCTCCGCGTCGGCACGCGGCATCTTCGGCTTGGAGTCGCTGGGAGGGTCGGGATCGTTCATGGCTCAGCCTGAATGGAGCAAATTTCAGGCAAAGGCGCAGCAAAATTCAGCGGCTCAGCAACTGGACGTACCAATCCACGAGGGCGGGTCCGGTGAAGAGCCAAAGGAGCGCACCCAACGCCAGCAAGGGTCCAAACGGCAGGCGCAGGCCTTGCGCGCCCCGGCGGAAGGGCAGGACCGCCAGCCCGAGCACCGAACCGACGATCGAACCGGCCGCGACGCTGAACAACACGGACTTCCAGCCCAGAAACGCGCCGATTGCGGCCAGGAATTTCACATCGCCGAAGCCCATCGCTTCCCGCGGCACCACTGCCTCCCGCACCACGCCACGAAAACTCTCCAGAACGGCCAGCGGGTAGCTATCCCCCGCCACATCCACCCGATTGAAATGGGCTTCCAGCATCACCTCCTGATGGGTCTTCCCGCCGATCTCCACGCGCTCGCAGATCAATTCCAGCACGTCGCTCTCCCGCGCGAAGAGTTCGCTCCAGAGCTCCGGCTCATCCGTCCCAATGCGGAGGTTTGCGTCATCGGCACCTTTCTTCGTCCACGAAAACTCCTGCGGTGCCTCGAACTGCACGCGCTTGCGTCCGAACATCAGCTTCCCCGCCTCCACGACGAGCCAAAGCAGGCCGTAGCCGGACACCGCGCCCACGAAAGAGGCGAGAATCGCGGACGCGCGGGAGGTCTCTCCCAGCAGTCCCGGAAAGATGGGCGCGAAGACCAGGCCGACGACGACTCCTCCCCAGGTCAGCTCATCGGGGATGATCAGGTGATCGAGATCGATGAAGGTCGCGGCGATCAGGATCGCGACCAGCACCGCGCGCGGAAACGCGAGTTCCGGCTGCGC
The DNA here is from genome assembly GCA_038226705.1 of Chthoniobacterales bacterium. Lineage (GTDB taxonomy): Bacteria > Verrucomicrobiota > Verrucomicrobiia > Chthoniobacterales > SZAS-18 > SZAS-18. Next base: position 26,721 of record JBBRQH010000041.1, read on the forward strand.
GGGCCAGGAAGACAGCCAGACCAAACCGAAAAGCAGGCCCGTGAGCAGCTCCACGGCGGGGTAGCGGGGCGAGATGGCGACGTGGCAGGCCGCGCATTTCCCGCGCAACCAGAGCCAGCCGAAGAGCGGAACATTGTGCCAGGCCTTGATCGGCGCCTTGCAGGCGGGGCAGAAGGAACGCCGCGGCTCGTTGACCGAGAGGCCGAGCGGCAGGCGATAAATGACGACATTGAGAAACGAACCGATGCACGCGCCCAGCAGAAAGGCTGCGGCGACGAAGAACCAATCGAGCGGAAAAACGGGAAGCGCGGGCATGTCCAGGCATCAATGGCTCACCGTGGCGTCGCTCGCACCAGCGAGCCGGCGGCGCGCGCGCGCGCCTTCTGACCGAACGCGAGGGCTCGCGCCGTTGTTCACGACCCGGCTCGCACCCGCTCCTTGCGCTCTTCGCATTCGTTTTGCAGCCGGCGCATTTCCCGCGCGAGCTGCAACTGAAGCGCGTCGAGTTCCTCCCGTTCGCCCGCGGCGCGCGCTTTCGCGATTTCGCCGCCCAGGAAGACTTCCTTCTCGGCGATCTTCGCCTTGTAGAGCGACTCCAATTCCGCGATTTCCGCCCGCTGCGGCTCGCTCAACTTTACGCTCGGCGCAGATTTTTCCAGGCGTTCCATGGCGAGTTCGTAGGCAGATTTCATGAGGACAAAGATTTGCCGCCCAATTTCGGACGGTCCTCAAGATGGCTCGAAACGCGCCGCTCGAAACTCGAAACTCACGCGCTACTCAATCTCGCAGACTTCTCCCGGAAGCGCTGTCGGAGTCCTCCCGCGCTTTTTCTGTCACGTCTCCCCGCGTCTCGACTTTCGAGTTTCGAATTCCAAGTTTTCCCCCACAGTCTCCCTCCGCTTTCCTCATGCCTGCGCCGATCAAGCTCCTCAGCACCGATTTCGATGGAACCCTCGTGCCGGCCTTCGGCGCCCCGCAGCGTTTTTGCCCCGAGTTGATCGAGTTGCTCACCGAGGTCCGGCAACGCGGCATCCTTTGGGCGGTGAACACGGGTCGCTCCACTGGTCTCTTGAAGGAAGCCTGGCGCGACTGCGGGCTCGAATTTCATCCGGATTTTGCGCTTACCAGCGAGCGCGACGTTTTTCAACGCTGCGAGCGCCGGCCCGGGGAGTGGATCGATTACGGCGACTGGAATCAGCGCTCCTACCTCGCTCATCGGGAGCTGTTCGATACCGCGCTGCCCCTTCTGGAGGAGGCCCTGGCTGAGATCAAAACACGGGTCCGCGCCCGGGTGCTTTACAACTTTGACCACGTCAACAGCCCCTCCGAACCGGCCGGGCTGACCACGCGGGATGAATCCGAGATGGACTGGGTTGTCTCCTATCTGGACACCCTCAAGCCGCGCCTGCCCAAATTTCACTACCAGCGGAACAGCATCTACCTTCGTTTCTGTCACGCCGATTTCGACAAGGGCGCCGCCCTCTCAGAGCTGGCCCGCCTGCTTCAACTCCGACCCGAGGAGATCTTCGCCATCGGCGATCACTACAACGATCTCTCCATGCTCGACGGCCGCCACGCGGTGCATGTGGCCTGCCCCGCCAACGCGATTCCCGCCGTGAAGGAAATGGTGCGCCGGGCCGGCGGTCATGTCGCGCATCGCGAGGACGGGTACGGGCTCGTCGATGCGCTCCGGCGCCTGCTCTAGTGGCCCCGAGCGGTCGCTCGTCTCAGCGGCCCCAGTCGAGCAGCCGCGGCTTGCGCTTCGCGAGCGAGGCGGGACGCAGGCTGGGTGCACGCCACTGGCCCGGCCGGTGCATGACGAAATCCATCGCGGCCTCGGAGTGCCAAGGGTGATCGGTAATGGGCGCGAAGTCGAAACGGCCCAGGTCCTGCACGGCGTGGAAAGCGCGCCGATCTTCCCTGGCGCAGAGGGTGATCGCGCGGCCGGCGTGCCCGGCGCGTCCCGTGCGCCCGATGCGATGGACATATCCTTCCGACTCGGAGGGAAGATCGAAATTCACCACCAGACCCAGACCCTTGATATCGAGCCCGCGGGCTGCGACATCGGTCGCGACGAGCACACGCACCCGGCCATCGCGCAGCTCCTCGAGGGCATGCAGGCGCGAAGCCTGGTTCATGCGCCCGTGCAGCATGCGCACGCCAATTCCTTCCTCAGTGAGAAAGGCCCGCAACCGGTTCGTCTCGCGCTTGCCCGAGATGAAAACCAGCGCCTTCTCGCCAGCGTGGCGCTTGAGCAATTCCACCAGGAGCGGACGCTTGTCCTCCTCGCGGGTGAAGCAGGCGAAATGCGCCACAGTCTCCGCGACGGCGGACCGGCGCGCCACTTCCGCGTGAAACGGATGGTGCATCATCTCGGTCCCGAGCCGGACCACATCGCCGGGCAGCGTGGCGGAAAAAAAGGCGACCTGGCGCTCCTTGGGCAGCGCCGCCATCAAGCGCCGCACATCGGGGAGGAAGCCGAGATCGAGCATTCGATCGGCCTCGTCCAGCACGAACATCTCGACCGCGCCCAGATCGAGCAACTTCTGGGCACGCAGATCGATCAGGCGTCCCGGTGTACCGACCACGACATCGACGCCCCGCTTGAGCTCCGCCACCTGGTCGCCCTGCGCCAATCCGCCAAAGACCGCAGCCACGCGGACGCCGCGCAGATACCTGGCATATCTCCGGAACGCGTCGCAAGTTTGGAGCGCAAGTTCGCGGGTGGGAGCGAGCACGAGAGCCCGGGGCGAGTTCGGCAGCGGCAAGGTCGGGAGCGCATTCATCCGCTGGAGTACGGGCAGGGCAAAGGCGGCGGTCTTTCCCGTCCCGGTTTGCGCGCTCCCCAAAACGTCGCGCCCCTCGAGCAGCGCGGGAATGGCGGCGATCTGGATCGGCGTGGGTTCGCGGTAGCGCGCCGCCGCGATGGCGCGGAGGAGCGGTTCCACGAGCGCGAGATCGGAGAAGGCGGAAGGCGCAACGCGGCGCGGCGGCTTGGACATCGGAATCAACGTTTGGGCGGAGCCACCGCAGCCGGAGCGGGCTTCCCCGGCGCCGCCTTCACCGGAGCGGCATTGGGGAGCACCGGCCCCGGTGGCACCGAGGTCTGACCCGCCTCCCCCGATCCTGCGACTGGCCGCCAAACGGGTTTGGCGAGGGGTCCATCCGTCCGGTATTCGAAGAGCTTGCTCACGGGGTACAGTACAACGCCGGGCAGCCCCTGGGCATTAATTCGAATGCGGAAATCCATCTTGTCTTCCACGTAGCCGATCCAGCCGCGTCCGATCATGGAGAACCCCTTTCCGCGCACGACAAAATCTTTCGTCTCCATCCGATTGTCCTTCGTGGTGAAGGTCCCGCTGGCCATCTCCGCCCGGTTATAGCCGAGACCGGGCGCCGCCTTGCTCAATGTCTCGGACAACGGGCCAAGCACCGGAATCGAAAAGACATTGCCTCGGTCCACCTTCACTGTCCCGCTCCCGTTGAGCGTCGTGAGGTCATCCCCGCGGCACGTCCACGTGTATTTCCCCGCGAGCTTGCCTTTCGACTCGTCGTAATTGAAGAAAAGCTTCGTGAGCGGCTCGACGTCGGCGCCGTCCGTTTCGACCTGGCCCGAATAGTCGATCCCCGGGCGATTGATCGGAATATCAGCCTCGCCCCGCCAGCCTCCGCCAAACAGGTCGCCGTGCAGATTCTGAATCTGCAAGCGGTGCTCGGTGAAGAGCAGTTGCCCGCTCAACTTCGGGATGGTGAGATTCTTCTTGGCAAAGGTGTATTCGAGTCCCTGCGGCGCGTCGAACTCGATGAGGAAGTTCGACCCCTGGCGGCCGCGGAACTGGAGCTGGCCGCTCAGCTTGGCCTGCGGCGGTTTCTTGAACCGGTACGGCCGGGTGAAGCGCGGATAGTTTTGATCTATCCACACCATTACATCGTTCGGATTCAAGGCGGCGCGCACGTTCTCGAAACGCAACTCAGCCCCGCCGATGTCCGCGATGATGGCATCGCCGGTGGCCCGGCCCTCGTCGCGCTCGACGGTGAAGCGCCGGACCGCGAGCACCAATTTTTGAAAGTCGAAGTCCGCCGTGAATTTGTTCAAACCCACGCCGCGAAACTTCGCCCGGCCCATGTCGATGCGGCCCTTCGCGGTGAACCCGAGCGGATCGAAGATCGATTTCCCTTCCGCCGTGAACTCGATCTTGGGTGGTTCCGGAAACGAGAACTCACTCATGATCGTGCGCGCGGCCGGTGGCAGCAGCGGCGTAATCACATCCGGATCGATCGTGCTCGTGACCTTCGCCTTGATCTGCCCGGGCGCATTCATCGCATCGACGCGCAGCTCGCCGCTCCGGTGCACGAGCCGTCCGCTGCGCAGGTACCAATTTCCGTCGCGCCACGAGAATTCCGTCGCGAGCCCATCGAAGGCGATGCCGCGCGCGGTCAGCGCGCCGCACTCGAGCTTGCCCACGAGTTCCAGCTCCGGCGTCTTCGCGTCGGGCGGCGGCGCATCCTTCGCCCCCGGGACGCGGGCGCGCACGGTCAGGTCAATCCGCGGCGGCTCGCGCGAACTCAGGCCATAATCGAGCGCTCCCGGCCAGAATTCCGCCAGGGCAGCTGCAAGATCGAGATCGCTGCGGATCTGTCCGCTCACGATTCCGGTGCGCGGACGAAAATCAGCCTGGGCCCGCATCCGGCCGCGGGCATCCGCGACGTCGGCATTCTCGATCTGGATGCGCCCATCCTCGTAGCGGGCCGCCAGGAGCAGACTCTGCAGGGACCAACGCCCGCGCTGCACCCCACCGGTCGTCACGCGGGCCGTGGCCGTAAGCGTTTCCGGTTTGGCCATGTCCCCGGAGAATTCAATCAGCACCCGCGGGGGGTCACCGGTGAAGTGAAGTTTTTTGACCTCGTCGAGCACCGCCCGCGCGAGTTTGCGGCGAGATTCGAGCACCCCCCGCTCCAGTTTGCCGTCATCCTTGAACAGCGGCGTCTCGCCCGAAAACGCCAGCAGGCCACTGGCGGAGAATTTGATTCCTTCACACTCCCCTTCGGCCTGAGCCACCCGCACCTGCCCCGGCGGGAGCAGAATGCGCGCGCGCAGCTTCGTCACGACGAACGCCTGGCCCTGCGGTTGCGAGGAGTCGACCGGAAGGGTGGCGGTGGCGTCGCGCAGATCGATGGAATTGAGAAAGGGCCGGCCCCGCCAAAGTTCGGTAAGACTCACGTCGAGCGCCGTGCGCGTGACCGTCAGCACGGCGCCTTCGGGCGCGTCCACCCGCCGCAGCGTGACATCGCGCGCCACGATTCCCTCGAAGGGATCGAGCGTGATCCGGCGGGCAGTGATCTCGAGCCCGTAGCGACGCAGCTCATGCGAGACGTAATTCCGCCACTTCTTCGTGAAGCCCTTGGAATAAACATACCACCCCAGCCAGAGCGCGGAGCCGAGCATCAGGACCCCAAGCGTGAGGGTGAAGCGGAACCAGAAGCGGCGCGGCTTGCTGACCGGCAATGGCACAACGGCACGTTCCTCCGCCGGCTCCTCCACGAGAATTCGATCTTGACTGTCCGGCACGCCGAATGCTCAAACCTGAATCCCGATGATTCAAGCCAATTGTCGGGACCGTCTTACCGCGGAGGACTTTCAGTTTGTCACCCGCACACTCGCGGCCTCGCGCGAGTCCAGTGTCTCCCTGAGTGAGTTGCTCATTGATCCAGAGTCGCGGGACAGCGTGCTGGATCATGACCGCCTGGCGAATGCGATTCTTTCGCAGAGCGGTCATTTGGATATTTCCACCCAGCTTTACTTCTACGTGCTGTGCCGGCGCGCCCTCCGGGAGGCCGGATTCGAGGATCGCGCGCTGGCCGACTACGTCGCCTCCCTCCTGGGCGAATTCTCCCGCGTCGGCAGCCTCAGCCCGCCCGGCACCGAGGATGAACGTGGCGTCACTTACTTGTGCGATCTGCTGGTGGCTCTCAAATCTGCGGATTCCGCCCGCGCCTTCGCCCTCCGCACCCATGCCGGAAATTATGCGCTCTTTCTCACCGGAATTTTTCGAGAATCGGTGGAGCGTCGCTCCCGGCGGGGCGCGCCCGACGCTTCCTACTACGAAAATGTGGGTCGCGGCTGCTTTCGTGACGCCGCGCATCATCCCGTGGCGCGGCGCAGCGGGCTCACCGAAATCTTCCAGCAACTCGCGGAAGGATTTCCCCGCGTGCGCAGCGCGTTGAACAAGCTCTCCGATCGCCTCGTCAATCTTGACGACGACTCGGTCTCCGCCCCGGGTCTCGCGCTCTTGAGCTGACTGCTTCGCCATGAACGCCACCCTTTTCTCCCAGATCCAGCGGCTCTTCGAGCGCACCTACGCTGCCGTGGGCGTGGACCTCGAGGATTGCCTCATCGACCGTCAGCGCTGCGCTCAGCTCTCCGCGCTGGCCGGCGCGCAGGCGCGCGAATTGAGCGAACTCGCACGCACCTTCCTACGGGCCGCGGACGGGCGCCTGCACATCGGCATCTACTACTCGGCCTGGCTGATCGACCAGCTCGAGCGCAACGATCCGCGCTCCCGCCTGCACGACGCCAACATCCAGTGCCTCATCGCCTTCGTGGAGGAGATCAACCACGCGCTCCACGCCGCCCTCGCCTTCCAGCGCGGGATGCGGACGATCGAAGACGAGAATTTTCTGCGCCACCTGGAGCTTCAGGCAGGAGTGGACACCTATCTCGTGTTGCTCCTTTTCGTGGCCTTCTTTCGCAAGCCGCGCGCCATCTCGCGCAAAGATCGGCGCTGGCTGCGCTTTCATCTCTTCACGCGCAAGGACCCGAGTGCCTATCGCGACGTCGCCCTGCAGAATCGCTACCGCGAAACCAACCTGCTCGCGCGCCGCTACACGCGCTTTCTCGATTCCCTCAGCGACATGCGGCGGCTCGAGGAGATCCGGCTCTTCCACGCCCTCGACTACGAACGAAAGAAAGCCCACATCCTCGCGCTCCCGGCGCCGCGCTGACCCCTATTTCAGATGAGCGCCAGCGGTGAGAATTTCCGGCCGAGCACGGTTTCGCTCGGCACGTGCAGCCATTGCTCGAGCACGCTCGCATAAACGCTGCGGAAATCCGTCGAGTGCATGAGGTCGCCCTGGAAGAGCTGGGTCAGGCTCGGAGCCTTGCCATGCAGTCCGGCTTTGACGTGCCCGCCCATCACAAACATCGGCGCGGCCGCGCCGTGATCCGTGCCACCACTCGCGTTTTGCGCCACCCGCCGGCCGAATTCGCTGAAGGTTATCAGCATGACACGATCGAAATTACCCTGCGCTTCGAGGTCGGCCGCGAAGGCCCCCAGCGCACCGCCGAGTTCTCCCATCAGCCGCTCGTGGGCCGGAGTCTGATTCTGGTGCGTGTCGAAGCCGCCCAGACTCACGTAATAGACCCGCGTCGGCAGCCCGCCCGCGATCATGCGTCCGACCAGGCTGAGACTCTCGCTCAAGCGCCCGGGCGGATAGGCGACCAGCGGCTTGGTGCGGCGGGCAATGGCGAGGACCTTGTCGCTGCTCACCTGCGCATCGAGCGCGGTGCGCTCAAGAAAATCGAAGGCCGACCCACCCGGGGCGGGCGCGCCGCCGATGGCCTGGACGCTTCCTCCCGCCTCCCCCGCGGCATCGCCGCCACCCAGCATCGAGGCGAGATCCGCGGCGATCTCACCCGGCTGATTCAACTCGCGGAAAAAATATTCCGAGGCGCCCATTCTGCCCTTCGCCTTGTCGTAGTTGATCCAGCGAAACTGTTCCGGACGCGCGAAATTAATTCCGGTCGGCTGTTTCGCCGCGAAGGCTTGCGGGGCGATTCCGCCGATGGCCACGCCGACCGTGGGATCGGCGCCGGCACAGCAATTGTCGAAATACGAGCCAAGCCAGCCGTAGCCGCGATTCTCCTTCGCATCGGAGGCGGTCTGCCAGATCTCGGTCGAGCGAAAATGCGAGCGGTTGGGGTTCGGATATCCGACTCCCTGGATGATCCCGACGCGGCCCTTGTCGTAAAGCGCCTTGAGCGGAGCGAGCGCGGGATGGAGTCCCAACGAATCGTTGAGCTTCAGCACCCGGTCCGCCGGGATGCCGAGCAGCGGCCGGGCCTTGCGATAAGCGTCGTCGGCGAATGGCACGAGCGTATTCAGGCCGTCGTTGCCCCCGGCCAGCTGGAGCACCACGAGAATGGGCGAATCCTTCCCCGTCGCGACTTGAATGGCGCTGTCGGCTGCCATCGCGTTGAGCGTTAGAAATGTCTTGTCGATGAAAGCCGGCAAAGTCCAGGCGGCGGCGGCCCCCAGCAGCGAAGTGCGCAGGAAGGCGCGGCGCGTTTGCAGCGTGCGCGGAGTGTCGGTCGATTCGTGGTCGTGCATGAAAATAGGGTTCCTGGCTGGGGACTTGGTTCGCGCCGCAAATGGGTCGCTCAGCAAAGTTGAAACCGCGGCGTGCTCATCATGAGGTGCAGGAGCGAACGCACGGTCGCGTCGTCGATCGGCATGGGCTTGGTCGCAAGGAAGTCGAGGAACGCCTGGCGCTCGCGGCCCGGCGCAGGCACGGCAAAGATCCGGCGCGCCAGCCCATCCACGAGCCTTGCCGGATCGGCCCGCATCTCGGCGGAAACGAATTTGGCCACGTTGGCCGGGCCGGCATCCGGCATGTGCACGCTGGGGGGCTCGGCGTCCATCGCATCGAACCCGAGATCGCGGACTGCGCGTTGGATGCCTTCGAGGAGCGGACCCGTCTGCGTCTCCACGAAGAGCCCCGCCAGGTTGTAGCGTGCCAGCAACGTGGAAGTGCTGATCCAGGCCTTGCCGCCATCCCACCCCTTCACGCTGGGGGGATTGAAAACGATCTGGCCGAGCTGCCGCATCGCAAAATACAGCACAAAGGGCGACGGATAATCCGTCTCGAAAGTGCGCGCCGTGGAGACGAGCCAATGGATCGGACTCTTGATCTGCGTGCCAACCGCATTTGCGGCGTAGAATTCCTCCGAGGCGAAAATGCGCATCAACAGCGGCCGCATCTCATAGTCGCAGAGCCGGAAGGTTTCCGTCAGCGTATCGAGCAGTTTCGGCTCCGGATTCTCCGCCACGAAGAATTCCCAGATCTTCTTGGTGATGAAGCGCGCGCACTCGGGCTTGGCCAGGATCAGGTCGATCACGGCATCGCCATCGAAATTGCCCCGCCCGCCCAGAACCTCCTTCTCGCCCTTGTCGTGCTCGAAGGCTGCCCAGCGGAAAGTCTGCTCGCGCGGATTGAGCCGGTAACCGGTGAACGCGCGCGCGGACTCCGTCACATCTTTCTCGGTGTAGTGCCCCTCCCCGAGGGTGAAGAGTTCCATCAGCTCGCGGGCAAAGTTCTCGTTCGGATGCGACGGACGGCTCTCGCGTAGGTCGAGCCAGATGATCATGGCGGGGTCGCGCGAGACCGCTTTTACGAGGGCGCCAAAGTGCCCGCGGGCATTCCGGCGAAACGTGTCGTTCTGCAGCCACATCCAATAAGCGTTTCGCACTTTCTGCACGCTGGTGGCGAAGTGCCCGTGCCAGAACAGCGTCAACTTCTCCAGCAGCGGATCCCTGGTCGTGCGCATGCGCTCGAGCCACCAAATCCCCAGGTCGCGCACCTGCCCGATCTCCTCCCGCCGCATCTTCTTACCGAAGTCCCGCTGGATCTGCTGCCGCTCGTTTTGGTTGGCGGTCAGAGCCGCCATGTCCTGTACCATCTCGCGGCGCGCCGCCAGGTCCTGCGGCTTGGCCCACGCGGGGGGAATCGCCGGCTCCATTTGCGCCGGACCCTCCACGAGCGACCGGACCGCGCTGGCCAAGCCCAACTTGTGCAGGGCATCGACCTGGCCAGGCGGACCGCCAAAGCCGGCCCGATTCAAAAGATGAGCGGCCTTGGCGCGGTCCCAGCGGTCGGGCGGCAGCGGATTGAGCATGACCCTTCTAACCGCGGCCGTGTCGGATGGTTGCGCTGGTCTGTCTCAATGCGCGGCAAAATACGCGATACACAACGCGGCCAGGATCCAGGCGAGCGGGGAAATAGCCCGGAAGCGGCCCAGCAACGCCTGCACGAGCACGAAGGCCACGAACCCCGTCGCGATCCCGTTGCTGATGCTGAAACTCAGCGGCATCACGAGCATGGTCAGCACCGCCGGGACAGCCACGGCGAAGTCCGTCAGGTCGATCTCCCGCACGCCTTGCATCATGAAGACGCCCACGATGATCAAGGCTGGCGCCGTGGCCACCGCCGGAATGGCGAGGATGAGCGGAGTGAAAAAGAGCGCCAGCAGAAAAAGGAAGGCGACCGTCACACCGGTCAACCCCGTGCGGCCGCCCGCCTCCACCCCGGCGGCGCTTTCGATGTAGCTGGTGGTCGTCGAGGTGCCGAGCGCGGCGCCGAGCATCGCCGCGCCGGCGTCGGCTGCGAGCGCACGGCCGATGCCGGGGAGGTTCCCATTTTCATCAAGCAGGCCAGCCCGTTTGCAGACAGCGATAAGGGTGCCCAGGTTGTCGAAGAGATCGACGAACAGCAGCGTCAGGACGAGCGGCAGCGCGACTCGCCAGTTGGCCCAAGCCCAGCCGAGATCGAAGGCGAGAAAAGTCGGAGCGAGCGAAGCGGGCGTGCCCACGGGCGAGTCGGGCAGCACGGTGAGCGGCTTGCCCCCGGAGGAAAAGGCGAGGCCGGCGAGGGTCAGCGCCAGCACCACCAGGATGATCGCCCCGCGCACGCGCCAGACGATGAGTGCGGCCGTGATGACGACCCCGGCGCAGGTGAGCCAGGCGGACGGCTCGCGCAGATGGCCGAGGGCCACAAACGTGTTGGGATCGGCCACTATGACTCCGCCGTTCTTGAGCCCGATGAAGGCAATGAAGAGACCGATGCCGCACGAGATGGCGATCTTCAGCGAATGCGGGATGGCATCGACAATCAGCCGCCGCACGCCGGTCAGCGAAAGGGCGAGGAAAAGCAGACCTTCCCAAAAGACGAGTCCGAGGGCGGCCTGCCACGGCACGCCCGCCCCCAGCACGATGCCAAAGGTGAAAAATGCATTCAACCCCATGCCCGGGGCGAGCGCGATCGGGTAGTTCGTGAGCAACGCCATTGCGAGCGTCGTCAGGGCGGAGGCCAGTGCGGTCGCGGTCAGCACCGCACCAATGGGCATGCCGGTTGCACCATTGGGACCGGCGAGAATCAACGGATTCACCGCCAGGATGTAGGCCATCGCGGCGAAGGTGGTCAGCCCCGCGATCAGCTCGCGGCGGACGTCGGTCTGGTTTTCGCGGAGTCGAAAAAGGCGGTCAAGCATGGCAGCGCAGTCGTCCCTATAGCGTCGGTCGCGCCGGGCCGCGAGACGGAGTCCGGCGTTGCACCCAGCCCATTTTATCCTTCACTCCGCGCATGCTTCTGCTCCTTCGCGTCTGCCTTCTGAGCTGCGCCGCAGCCCTCGTGCGAGCGGACCAGCCGCGCCCGCTGGAAGGCGAAATTGACGGGGCGAAATACACGATCGTCGCGCCGGTGGCGCCGAACGGCTGCGTCCTCATCTTCTGCCACGGCTATCGTCCGGAGGGCCCGGAACTCACGACCGACCTCGTGCCACTCAAGAGCACCTACCAGGAACTGGCGCAACGCGGTTGGGTGATTGCCGCCACGAGCTATCGGCGCAACGGACTCATCGTCGCCGATGGCCTGGCCGATGTCCTCGCGCTCCGCGCCGAGATAGCGCGCCGTTTCGGCGAGCCGCGCCGGGTCGTCCTGCACGGCGAAAGCATGGGCGGAGCGATCGCGACGCTCCTTCTCGAACGCGAGCCGAAGAAATTTGCCGGCGCACTGGCCGTGGGGGCCGCGCTCGCGATCGAGGAAGGTGGGACGAAGCTCGAATTCACGCGTCGACCTGGCGGTCCCCTGCTCTTCCTTTCCAATCGGACCGAGGCGGCGCCGCCCCGCGCCTACGTCGAGGCCGCCACGGCGGCGAAAGCGCCCGCGGCGGCCTGGACGGCGGATCGCGATGGCCACCTCAATGTGAACCAGCGCGAAGTCGCGGCGGCCCTCGCGGCGCTCAACCAATGGCTCGATTCCGGCGCCGCCCCCGAATTTCACGACGACACCCTGCCGGCGGAGCCGCGTCCCTCGACCATGATCTTGCGCGAGGGCCGCGGTACTGCGCCAATGCTCCAGCGCATCACCATCTACGGAAACATCACGCTCGATTTTCAGTCCGCGGATTTCAAGCAACTCGGGCTCGCGCGCGGCGATTCGTTCACGCTGCGCGGCGGCGCCAAAAGTGCCCGGGTCAAACTCGGCCAGACGTACTCCGATGTGGCGCGCGGCGAGTGGGTGGCCTTCTTCGACGCCGAGGATCGGCTGCTCGTCGCCATTAATCGGGGCAACGCGGCAGACGAGCTCGGCGTGAAACTAGGTGACCTGGTCTCGGTCGAGAAATAGTTGCGAGCGCCGCGGCTGGACCTGGACGCTGAAGGCCTCCATCCACCGCGATTCGTTTTATCGCTTTTCTCGATACGCAGCACCGAATTAGCGATTTCTGCGTCCCCTGGAAGTGGCCTTTGGTCGGGGCCATGAAAACCGCCTCACATCCCGCTTCGCCTCTCCGCCACTTCTTTCGACGTCACATTGCCCCGCTCGCGCTCGCGCTCTCCGCGAGCGTTCTCGTCACCGGTTGCTCCGTGGTTGCCGTCGGCCTCGCGGCTCCTGCGCTCGCGCTCACGATTCCGCTTTTCGCTCTCCAACTCATTGCCGCGGACATCGAACGCTTCTTCAATGAGGCCTCCGTTCTCCAAGTCGGCGCCGCGGTCGAGACCGCCTTCGGTCGCATTGTGGTTCCGGTGCCCGGTTTTGTCTCACGCCCGACTGGAACGGTTCCAGGTGCGGTCACCCTCGTCTCCGGGAGTGGGAACGACCCGCAGGCCAGCAACCGTTTCAACGGGCGCTTCGACGCCTGTTCCTTCCCCACCCCGGCTGGGGCGGATCGCCCGCGCGCCGCACTTTATCGGCAGGCCGATCTCAGCGGCCAGGCGCACATCGTCCGGCAGAGCCGGCTCGTCTCCGGAGCGGAAGTGCAATGGCGCGGCATGACGGCGTGGAGCTTCGAGGCAGTCTTGCCGGTCGGGCTCGATGGCCAGCCGTCGTGGTGCCGTGGCATGCTCGCGCAAAGGGGTGGCACCTCTTACTTTTTCGCCCGCTCGGTGCCGCTTCGCACTGCGGCCGCCCGCGCCCTCGATGCCAATAGCCCCGAGGCCCAACAGGCCCGTCGCGAGTTCCGCGAGTTTGCCGGCAATCTTTCCCTTCGGGAAGGCGCGTTCAACGCGAGCGCAAGCGCCACCCGGATTGGCGGAACGGGTGCGCTCGATTTGCCGTAGGGCGGACGTCAGGGTTGGCGGGCGGTGATCGCCTCGAAGCGCGGGAATGCGCGCAAGCCGTCATATTGGGGCGCATGGCGGAGGAGCACCCGCGAGCCCCACCACGGCTTGGCCAGCAGCTGCATGAGCAGATCGCAGGCGCGGTCCTTTTCGCCGACCTCGGCGCACAGTTCCGCCAGTTCTTCCATGACCTGCATCGTGACGATCGCGCCGCGCTCCGGGGGTGCCGCTCTGAGCGCGGCCTCTCCCAACTCCAGCGCCTTTTCGCGAAATCCGGCGCGCGCGTGGGCGAGCGCGAGCTTCATCTGCCAGCCGGCGACCACCGTGACCGGACCGGGCGAGGCGAGCATGGCCGCGAGCGCGGCGCGCCCATCCCGCAGGGCCGGCTCGTCCTCCCCGAGGGCGTGACGCAGCACGGAAGTGACGAGCATCTTCGGCACGCGCTGCCAGTTGTGCGCGACCTCCGTCCCCGGCACCGCCTCGAGGGTCTCGAGGGCCGCGCGAATCTCCCGCACGCGCCATTGCTCGATCCAGCGCAAATCCGGCGGGAGTTTGGAAATCAAGCCCCGCGCGCGTTCGCGGTAATGGTCCCAATCCCCCGTTCGCTCGGCGACACATAATTCGTAGCGCAGCGCGCGGGTGGGGCTGCCGCCCGAAAGCGTCAGGCCACGCTTGAACCATTCCTCCGCCTCGGCGTAACGACGGAGCGCGGCGAGTTGGTTTCCCACCGCCATGGCCTTGTTGCCATCTTCCGGCAGGCGGCTCGCCGCCTCGCGACTGGCCGCGAGCGCCTCTTCCGGGCGCTCCATCTGGCGATGAATGTCCGCCAGCGCATCCAGCACTTCCGGGTTCCCCGGCGCGATGGTCAGTGCGACTTTGTAGGCGCGCAGCAGCGCCTCGGGCGCCGGGTTTTCAAACCACTGCACCCGCGCAAAAGCGATATGCGCCTCGGCCAGGTCCGGTTGCAGCCGCATCGCCGTTTCCGCCGCCACCCGCGCCCGCGCCAGCCGGGTCGGCGAGCGGTCGAAGGCGTGAAAATAGATCACGTTGTGGGCGCGGGCCACGTACGCCCAAGCCAGCGCAAAATCCGGATCGAGCGCGACCGCGCGTTCGCAAAGTGCGACGATCTCCTCGTTCACTGCGAGGGAACGGGTGGCCGAATGCCAGAGGGTGCGGCCGCGGAGGTACAGATCGTAAGCTTCCGCGCTTTTGGTCGGACGCCGCGCCAGGGCCTGCTCCTCCGCCGGCGTCAGGGTCGTAGCCAGCGCCCGCGCGATTTCCTGTGCCACGCTGCGCTGGATTTCGAAGGCATCGAGCAGATCCCGATCATACGTCTCGCTCCAGAGCTGCTCGCCGCTGGCGGCATCCGTCAGCCGCGTGGCGATGCGCACCCGCAGACCTTGCCGGCGCACACTGCCCTCGAGGAACGCGCTGCGCCCCTGGTCCAGGCCGAGTCCGTTTCGCTCAGCGGGAACCTTGGTCGAGCCGAGGGAAATGATGCGCAGGCCGCGCACTTTGCCGAGACTGCTGAGCAGATCCTCAGACATCCCGCGCGCAAATAAATCGCTCTCGGCATCGCCGCCGAGCCCGGAGAAGCGAAGCACCGCCACCGAAGGCACGGTCGAGGGCGCAGGAGCCGGCGCCAGCACAGCGGCAGGCGCGGGCGCGGGCGGGCCGACTCGTCGGGCGAGAAACACCCAGACACTGAGTCCTGCCAGCAACATGAACGCCGTCAGCGCGCCGATCCACCAGCGCTGGGGCAGCTCGACCGTGATTCTCGTGCCGGCCGCGGTGGGCAAAGCCACCGGACTGCCGCTTGTGGGCGTGGGTGTCGGCGGCACTTCTGGCGCGGCGGGCGCACTCGGCGCGGGGGCGGGCGCGGCACCCGCGATCGGGCGCTGCGCGTGCTCGCCCAAGGCGAGTCGGGTTTCGACGAAGGCCTGCGCGCAGACCGCGGCATCCGCATACCGGTCCTCCCGCCGCTTCGCGAGGAGCGGACGCAACAGGGTCTTCACCGACGGCGGGGCGCTGGCCATTTGCACCCAGGGCGGCTCGGCCGAGACATGCTGGTTCATCACCTCGCGGTGATTCCGGCCCACAAACGGCGGCTGTCCCGCCAGCATTTCCCACAGGATGCATCCGAGCGAATAAAGATCTGTGCGCGCATCGAGATCTGGATCTTCCCGGCACTGTTCGGGGCTGGCGTACGCGACGGTGCCGCGAAAACCGACCGTCGGATACGGCGCGTCGGCTTCGATTTCCTCGCTGCCGGGCCCGGTCGTGCGGGCCAGGCCGAAATCGATGATCTTCAACAGGCAGCCGCCGCTGGCGGTGAGCGCCTGGAAGCGCGGATGATCGGCCGGATACTGCACCACCATGATATTCGGCGGCTTGAGATCGCGGTGGATGAGATGCTGCTCATGGATCGCGACGAGCCCATGCGCGATTTGCTCGGCGAAGCCGAGCGCCTGGCCCAAGCGCGGCCGGCCGTGGCGCCGCATCCAGGCGTGGAGCGTCAGGCCGTCGACGTACTCCATCGCGTAAAAAACGGTGCCGCCCATGTCCTCGAGAAAGCTGATCGTCGCAACGTTCGGATGGCTCACGCGGGCCGCCGCGCGCGCCTCGCGCACAAACAGCCGCTGCGTTTCGCGGTCGCCCAGGCGGGCCGGATGAATGACCTTTAACGCCACGTCGATGCGCAGCCGGGTGTCCCAGGCCTTGTAGGTCACCCCCATCCCGCCCACGCCGAGCGTCCACGGCGTGCCGTCGGGACGCCGATGAACGCGAAAATGCGCGTATTCGAGCGCAGCCGATTCGCCGCTGCTGGGTTCGCTGTGCATCGAGTGAAACGCGCACGATCATAGCCGCTCCCGCCCGCCGCGCGAGCGCAACAAAGGCTTTGCCCCTTCCGCACGAATTGGAACCTGGCTACATTCGCGCTTCCTTCCGCTCGAACGCTCTGACAGCGTCGTCCCGCCCGACCAGAAATTGGCTCTTATGGATTCCGAAACCGCCCAGCCCGGCTCGACGCTCGCCCAGCGCTATCGTCTTGGCACCGTTCTCGGCGACGGCGATGGCGGCCGCCTCTTCCAAGCCACGGACAGCGCGCGCGGGAACGCTGCCGTGGCGGTGAAGGTGCTGCCGTCCGGGCGCAGTCGCGACGTGCCGTTCATGGACGTGCTGGAGCACCAATTGGCCACGCTGCAGCGCCTGCCGCATCCGGTCTGGCTCGCACCGCAAGGCGGCTTGCAACGCCTCGACGGAGCCACTTTTTATGTCCGGGAATGGGCGGAAGGATTCTCGCTCGACGAGTTGCTTCGGGCCCGGAATGGCGAGATCACATCGTCGGAACTTTGGGTGCTGCTCGCCGCTCTGCCCGCCGCAATCGACGCGGCCGCCGCCGCCGATCTGACTCTGGCCGAGCCGTGTCTGCACAAACTTTTCGTTACCCGTCGCGACGGTAAGCCGGGCATCGAAGAATGGTTTTCCTTGCGCACGCGCCCCCTGTCGCTCTGGCCGGCTTTCGCGTTGCGCTGGAACGCGCTGAGTTTTCACGCCACAGACTCCGACGCGGGCCTGACCATCACGCAAAATGAGGCTGATGCGATTTCGGCGACGGATGACGCTGTGGCCGCCCTGGGCCTGCTGACGCGAGATTTGCTCGGCGGAAGGCGCGGAACGCGCACACCCATTTCCACGCTTGGCGGCGAGGCCAACGCCGTGCTGAAGCGCGGGCTCGCGCCCGGTGGCGGCATGCGTGCATTTCCCAGCGCAGCATCCTTCTGGAACGCGTTGCGCGAGGCGAGTGGCGCTCCGCCTGAGGTTGCCTCGACCGCGCCTTCGATTCGGGTCAGTCCCCGGTTCCCGGCGCCAGCCGCCGGTCTGCCCTCGTCGTTCGGATACGCGACCGTGGGCGATCCGGTGGTGATTCCACCCGTACCGAAAGCTCAGCCTGCGGCGGAGCCGGCCACCCAAACGCCGAAGGACGCTCCAGCGCCTCCCGCCGTGCCCACGCAAACTTCCGCGCGCACGTCGGAAAGCGTCGCGCCTGAACCGATCGCGCCGGCGAAACCTGCGCCGACCCCGATCGCACCGATTACAATTTCCCGGCTGCCGGTTTCCACCCCTCTCGTGGAAGACCCTGAAACTCCCCGCGCCGCGCCGCCACCGCCCGCGCCGCCACCGCCCGCGCCGCCACCGCCCGCGCCGCCACCGCCCGCGCCGCCACCGCCCGCGCCGCCACCGCCCGCGCCGCCACCGCCC
>JBBRQH010000042.1:0-44226 GCA_038226705.1 Chthoniobacterales bacterium
CCATCAAGAAAAATGCCCGCGGGTTCCGCCGCCTCGATCACTTCCGTGACCGTATCCTTTTCCACCTCGGCCGCCTCGATCTCCGCACTCCCGCCACCGCCCCAGCCTAAAATCCCAGCTACAAAACTAACCGAATAGCCAGACGAGAAGGGGCGCAGTGGTACCAGCGTTAACCGAAATTGCGAATTAAATCGGACCGAACATTTCTGAGAATTGAGAAACTGCGGATTGTATACAATCCGATGCTAATCGGCGGGGAACCGAATGATTAGATGATTGGACGGCGGACTGCGTCAAAATGCCGGCATGTCTCCCCTTCTGGTTCGCAAACCTGAGAATAGGGCGAATTTGCGACGAAATATTTTCGTCCGTTCGATGATAGCCGGGCGAAACGCCGAAGCGCCGGAGCGCCAACCGAAGCGCTGGGAGCGCTGAGATGGCCGGGGGATCGCGAGGGTAGCGATGATTGAGGCGGGAGCCGAAAGCAGGCAAAGCGCCAGAGCGCCAGGAGGGGGCCGAAAGCAAGCCAAGCGTCAGAGCGCGTGCTGGGGAAAGAACTTGCAACTCGTCCGATCCCACGTATAAGCACCGCCCCGCCGTTCCTCGGATCGGTGGGAACAAAAGCGAGCCAACCTCACGCCCGTTGGTCCCTGCGCTGCGCCTTTACCGGTGTGGCGGACTCGTCAGGGGAAACCCGGTGCCTTTACCCAAACGAAAAATGCCCATCCGTCTCGGACGATTCGAGATGCCGAAATCCTTGCAAAAGGAAGAATCGGCTGCCCATCCCAACTTCGCGGTCTTCACCGCGGAGCCTTTTGAATCCGGCTATGGCCACACCATCGGCAACTGCCTGCGGCGTGTCCTGCTCTCCTCCCTCGAGGGCGCGGCCATCATCAGCGTCAAGATCAACGGCGCTGCCCATGAGTTTCAGACCCTCCCGAACGTCGTCGAAGACGTGACGGACATCGTGCTCAACCTCAAGAAGATCAAGTTCGTCGCCCACGATCACGACGTTCGCACCCTCTCCCTCAGCGCCACCAAGGAAGGCCCGGTCACCGCCGGCGACATCCAGGAAGTCATGGGCGTCGAAGTCTTGAACAAGGACCAGCACATCTGCACCCTGGACAAGAAGGGCAAGCTCGAGATGGAAATGGACGTGCGCGTCGGCCGCGGCTTTGCCACCGGCGATGAAAACAAGCGCCCGGACACCGCTATCGGCGTGATCCCGATCGACTCGATCTTCTCGCCCGTCACGAAAGTGAAGTACAGCGTGGAAAATACGCGCGTGGGCCAGCGGACCGATTACGACAAGCTCATTCTCGAAGTCACCACGGACGGCCGGGTGACGCCGGAAAGCGCGTTGCAACAGGCGAGCGCCATCCTGCGCAAGCATCTCGATCCGTTCGTCAATTACGACGACAACCTGATCGAGATCGACCAGTCGACGCAGGAAGCCAGCCAGGAGAACGTGAAGCTGAAGAAGCTCCTGAACATGAGCGTGAACGAGATCGAACTCTCAGTCCGCGCGGCGAACTGCCTGAACAACGCGAACATCACCACGGTGGGCCAGCTCGCGATGAAGAGCGAAGCCGAGATGCTCAAGTACCGCAACTTCGGCAAGAAGTCGCTGAACGAAATCCGCGACAAGCTCCAGGGCCTCGGCCTGACGCTAGGCATGAAGTTCGATGCCGGCTTGATCGATCCCACCGCCGCTGCTGCGGCCGCCGCGGCACCTGCCGCCTAACCGGGCCGAAGCCCATTTTCCCTCAGTCCCATGAGACACGGAGACAAACGTAAAAAAGTCGGGCGCGATTCCGCGCACACCAAGGCACTCCTCGCCAACCTCACCTGCGAGCTGATCCGCCACGGCCGCATCAAAACCACCCTCGCCAAGGCGAAGGCCACGCGCCCGTTTGCGGAGCGCATGATGACCTTTGCCAAGAAGGGCACGCTGCACGCCCGCCAGACGGCGGTGTCGCGCCTCCACCAGAAGGACATGGTCAAGCGCCTCTTCGATGACCTCGCGCCTCTCAGCGCGGATCGTCGCGGCGGTTATTGCCGCGTCGTGAAACTCGGACCGCGCATGAGCGACAGCGCGCCCATGGCCTTCCTCGAATGGGTGGACCGGGTCGTCGTTGAGGATCCCGATGTGGTCGTGGATCCCGATGCGGTGAAGGCCGAGCAAAAGGCCGCTCCGAAGGCAGAGAAAGCCGCAAAGGCCGATGACGCCGAAAAGGCGGAGAAGCCGGCGAAGAAGAAGGCTCCGAAAGCCGAGAAGAAATCGGAAGAATAGTCTCTAAATTCGCAAGCCGAAAACAATTCAAAAAGGCCAGCCGCAAGGCTGGCCTTTTTTCTTTATCCTTCCTTCAAGATCGGCGGTGGCGGCGCGGCGGTGATCTGTTTTACGACTTGTTCGATGCGGTGGAGCATTTCGCGGTCAGTGATCCGGCTGGCGGTACGGGCATCCTGAAGATAGAAGCTGTCTAGGGCCGCGCCATTCTGGGTCGCAATCCGGGAAGAGGCGACGCGGGTGCCGAGGCCGCCGAAACCATCGAGCAAATCATAGAGGAGGCCCAGCCGGTCGGCGGTTTGCACTTCGACCAGAGTGTACTCGCTGGAGGGCGCGTTCGTGATCGTGACGCGCGTGGGGAAGTCGAGGCCGGGGAGCAAGGGCGCGCGTCGGCGCCGCGAGCGCAGCCAGAGCGGGCGAAAATCGAAAGGCTCGAGGTCATCCAGCGCCGCGGAGAGCGTGACGCCAAAGGGGCGTTGGTCCCGCACGTCCACGACGGCCCGGAAATCGGGGCCGCAGACGCGAAAGAGGTGAAACGCGAGCTGATCGGCCCGCGGATACAAATCGGCGCCGAGAATGTTATGCCCCACGGCGGCGAAGGAGCCGGCGATCTTCGGCAGGAGATCGGTGCGGTCCCAGGCCCAGATCCAAACCTCGCTGTGCCCGCTTTCGGGACGCGCGCGCCACTCGATGCCGGGGGAGAGTGCATCCTCGGGCCGGAGGGACTCGAAGCGCTCGAGGAAGCGCGCCATCAGGACGAGGTGGTCTGCGATGGCTGCCGGACGGAACGCTTGAAAATAGCGCTCCGGCATGAATTCGAATTGGGCATCGATCAGGTCGCCCGCGGCCGGGCCAAGCGTGCCGCGAATCTCGTTGCGCGCCTGCAAGCGCTGCTGCTCGCCGAGGCGGGCAAAGTACTCGCCGTCTTTGAGGTATTGCGCCGTGCCGCGATGGAGCTGCCAGATGAGCGATTCCTTCCAGTCGCTCCAATTCTCGTCGCCCGTCCCCTGCCCGTCGGCCAGGGTCAGGAGCATGAGCGCATCGAGCGCCGTGCGCGTCTTCACGATCTGGGCGAACTCGATCACGGTGGCAGGATCGTCCACGTTCCGCCGCTGCGCGGTGTTTGAGAAGGTGAGGTGGTGATCCACGAGGAAAATGAGCAGCCGGCGCGCTTCCGGCCGGAGTTGGAGGCGGGCGCCGACCTTTTGCGCAAAGAGCGCGCTCGCCTCCGCATGATGCTTGGCCGCGGTCGCTTTTCCGGTGTCGTGCAACAGGATGGCGAGATAGAGAATGCCGGGGTGCTCCAGTTCCTCCCAGAGCTTGCGGTAATCAGCCAGGCGGATGTCGTCGCTCACCAGCAGCGCATCGAGTTTCTCGAGACACACCAGGGTGTGCTCATCGGTCGCATACCGATGGAAGAACTCGTGCTGCACGAGGCAGAAGAGTGCCCCGAATTCGGGGAGGTAACGCCCGAGCACGCCTGCCTCGTGCATGCGGCGGAGAATGCGCGCGACCTTACCGCGCTGGGAGAGCAGCGCGATGAAAACCTCCCGCGCGGCGCGGGAATATTGAAACGTGCGCGTGATGAGTCCCAGCCTGCGCCGCACGAGCTGGAAGAGCTCGGAGCTCAAATCGATGCCGCGCTCCTGGGCGTGGCGGAAGACGCGCAGCATCCGCACCGGGTCCTGGTCGAAGACCTCACGCGTCGCCGGATAGATGCGGCCGGCCACGCTGTAGAAGCCATCGAACATTTCCGTCGTCTGCGATGCGCGCGGACCTGAGCCGGGCCCAGGCGAATCCCCGCCCTCCCCCTCCTCGATCACGCTCCGGCGCAATTCCTCGAACAGCTCGGTGGAGACGAGGTTTAAATCCCGTGCGTGCCCGTAGTGGTCGCGCATGAACGCCTCGTTCCGCCGCAATTCGTTCGCCTGCGGGTAACGCATGAGCGTGGCGATCTGCGACTGATGATGCAGCGTCAGCGTATCGGCGGCCCGGCCGTCGAGATAGTGCAGCTCCGTGCGCACCCGCAGCAAAAAATCGCGTGCATCGTCCATCGCCTTGCGCTCGCGCGGCTCGAGCAGCTTCTCGTTTTCGAGCGCGCGCATACCCTCGCGCCGGACCGCCGCGCGGAAGGGCGTGAAATGCGCGCACCACAAGACGTTGTGGTAGTCGCGCAGCCCACCGGGACTCCACTTCACCTGCGGCTCCTGCAGGAAAACGGTTGGACCGTACTTGCGCCGCCGCGTGGCGGTATCGGCCACGCGCCATTCGAAATACTCGCGGGCGCGGCCCCGGATGCAAAGGCGCTCGAACGTTTCCTCGAAGCGATCGAAAAGGGCGCGGTCGCCGGAAAGAAAGCGCGCCTCGAGCAGCGAAGTCTTGAAGATCAGGTCCGCATTCGCCTGTTCCGAAAGTCCGGCTGCGGACCGGGTGGAATGCCCGACGCGAAACCCGAGATCCCAGAGCTGATAAAGAATGCGTTGCACGGTCTCCTGGGCCGCGGGCGGCGGATCGTCCCCCGCGCGACTGTGCAGGAAGAGGATATCGATGTCGCTGTGCGGGCAGATCTCGCCCCGTCCGTAGCCGCCCAGCGCGACGAGCGCGAGCTTCGGGGGATCGGCCGGGACTTCCCCGAGATGGCGCGACTCGTCGAAGAGATGCTTGAGAAAGAGGTCGACCATCGCCGAGCGCCGCTGGGCGATGGTGAACCCGCCCTCGCCTGCGCGATGCTGGAGGCGCAGGCGAAACTCTTCGACCTTGAGAAAGCGCCGGTAGCGCGCGACCGCGGGTTCGTCCGACCAGGCTTCGAACTCCCGCGCGGCGCGCGCCGCGACTTTTTCAGCATGGACTGGCATGATGCGCGATCGTTCGCGCCCGGCTTAGCCGAGTGCAAACGTTTCCGCGGCGGGGCCTCCGCTGGCGGTGCGCTTCACGCCCTTGTTTTCGGAGAGATGGACGAGGACGTGGTACACATCCTCGGCATCGGCACTGATGCGGCCGGCGACGGCCTCCGCGGTGTGGGCTTTGCCGCGATTGCCTTCCAGGTCCTTGACCACTTCGTGCTGGAGCTTGAGCAGGCGGGTGGCGGCCTTCTTGCCGGCTTCCACGCCGGGCTGATGGTAGGCGTTGGTATTCACCAGCGAGCCGTAGAAGCCGACCGCGCGGTCGTAGAGCGCGATGAGCGCGCCGACCGTGAACGGATTGACTTCCGGCAAGCTGATCGTCATGGAATCGCGCGCGTTCTCATAGAGAGCGGTGCGGGAACCGCGCATGAAGCCCTGGAGATAATCGCCGGCTTCCACGCCGGGTTCCACCTCGAGCCCGGCGGCGGCCCGCCCGCGGCGCACCTCCACGAACGTGAGGAAGAAGTTGTTCACGCCATCGCGGAGCTGCTGCACGTAGGCATGCTGGTCCGTCGAGCCTTTGTTGCCGTAAACGGCGATGCCCTGATGCACGACGTTTCCATCCAAATCGCGCTCCTTGCCCAGCGACTCCATGACGAGTTGCTGGAGATACTTCGAGAAGAGAACGAGCCGGTCCTTGTAGGGCAGGACGACCATGTCCTTCTTGCCCTTGCCGTCGCCAGCGTAGTGCCACATCAGCGCGACGAGCATGGAGGCATTTCCCCGCACCGAAGGCGTGCGCGTGTGGTCATCCATCGTTTTCGCACCCTTGAGCAGCGACTCCCAATCGACGCCCTGCAGCGCCATCGGAAGGAGCCCGACTGCGCTCATCACGGAAGTGCGCCCGCCCACCCAGTCGTACATGGGGAAGCGTTCGAGCCAGCCATTCGCCTTGGCGTAGTTGTCCAGTTCACTCCCGTCCCCGGTTACGGCGACGACGTGCTTGGAATAGTCCAGTCCCGCTGCCTTATAAGCAGCGCCGGCTTCGAGCATGCCGTTGCGCGTTTCCTTCGTGCCACCCGATTTCGAAATCACCACCGTGAGCGTGTGCGCGAGTTTCGGCTTCAGGCGGGCGAGAACGCGGTCGAACCCCGCCGGATCCGTGTTGTCCAGGAAATGTGGCGTCATCTTGTCCGCCGAGTCCGCGCCAAGGGCATCCGCAATGAACTGCGGCCCGAGCGCCGAACCGCCGATGCCGACCACCAGGACTTCCGTGAACTTGCCGCCGCCGGGAGGGGCAATGCGCCCATCGTGAACGGCCGCCGTGAAGGCTTTGATCTTGGCATTGGTGTCGTCGACTTCGGCACGCACCTGGGCATTCGGCGCAAGGGCGGAATTGCGCAGCCAATAGTGTCCCACCATCCGGTTTTCGTCTGGATTGGCGATGGCGCCGCCTTCGAGGGCATCCATCGACTTGAAAGCCTTGGCCGCCGCGGGCGCCATGCGATCGACGAAGTCCGCGGGAAACCGCATCCGGCTGATATCGAGAGTGAAGCCGACAGAATCGACGGCAAGAAAGTGAGCCTGGAAGCGCTGCCAGAGTTCGGCGGGAGTAGGATTCATGGTGCGCATCGAAACGAAAACCGTCGGAAAAGGGAATCGGAAAATTCAACGAAACTGCAACGATATGGTCGGCGTTCCGCGGGAAGAAATCCCGCCGCCATGCGGAAAAAGGTTTGCTCCGCCAGCGATTTAGTGAATAACAGCACTGTCGTTTGTCCGAAATCCATCCCATGAATCCGCGATCCATTCTAGCTGCAATTCTTGGGGCCAGCGCCCTGTTTCCACTTTCCGCTTCTGCCCAGGAGGCAACCATTTCCAGCGACGCGAACGCGCCCGTGCTCGTCTCCTTCACGGAGAACAACGGTCCGGCCGACCGAATGTTGGTCCGGGGCGGTGAGTTCGGTTTCTCTGCCGCGAACACACAACCTGTGGTGGTGACGGATCTCGGGGCCAACCTCCCGGTTCGCCGCGTCGCCACCCGATACAAAGGCCCATCCGGCCGGTTCGATTTCTATGTGCTCGACACCACCGAGAAACTCTCCGAGTCACGGGACTCCGCGGGCGTCCGGCGCGTTTCGATGACGTCGGTCCGCAGCTTGATCGACAACGCCGCCCCCGAGCGCCGCGTGCCGGTCGCCTCGATCCGGGTGCCGAAGACGAAGTCGTTCATCTCCGTGCGCCGCTTTGTCGGGCCGGTGGTGGGACGTTATGTCGTCGCCATCTTCCACCGTGACGGCGAAGGCGCGGGCCGCATCGCTGTCTCCGACGGCAAAGCGGTCATCGGCACCCGCGTCTACGACGGCAAAGCAGTGGTCGGTTCCGAACCCGGAATTCCCGGCGAGGACGTCCCCACGATCGCTGAATTCAATCCCGGCGGCTACAATCCCGATTTGAATCCGCCCAGCACGATTACGACCTTCAATCCCCCGCCCTTCCCCGGCGAGCCTCCCGGCATCTTCGTTCCTCCGGCAGACATCTCGATCCCGCCTCCAAGCGGCATTCCGCCAATCAGTCGCTAACGCGAACAGGGAGCGCTCCGTTTCATTCCAAAGGCACCGCCAAGGCGGTGCCTTTTTGTTTCGACCTTCTTTCCATTAGCACGATTCGACGGGTCGAAGGAGGGTTGGCCCCGGTTCTGTGGTTGTTGCACTTCGGGCCGCGACTAAGATCGACCCATGAAGTACCGAACGCTGCTCGTGTCCTGTGGGGTTCTTCTCGCCGGGGCAGCTGGAGCAGAACCGGCCCGGCCCGTTATAGATCGCAGCCGGCTCCCGGCGGCTTGGCGGGGCGTTCCGCTCGAGCGTTTGTCTTCCGGCGCTTTGCTCCGTCTCGACCGGGGAGGCGATTTTGTGGCCTCACCCGCCAGTGATCCGAACCGACCCGGCCCATCGATCCCGAATGCGACCGCAGAGGTTGCCCTCGACCGGCGGGTCGGACCCAACGTCCGCCTCGGCGACGATCCTGCGGCCTTGCCCGCCAACATGCGCGCGCAGGCTGAACCGCACATCATTCGGTCGCCGACGAATCCTGATTTTCTGGTCGCCACTTTCCAGGAGGGTCGCTTCACCAACGGGGGAGCGCTCGATTGCGGGTACGCCGTCAGTTCCAACGGGGGATTGAGTTGGTCACGCGCGCTAATCCCCGGACTGACCCGGACGGTCGGTGGCCCTTATTTTCGGGCGACGGATCCGGTCGCCGCCATTGATCTGAACGGAATCGTGTTCCTGAACGTCATCGCCTCCGTCGATACCAATTTCGGGGTCGGGGCCGTCATACTCAGCCGCTCCACGAATGGAGGCCAGTCGTTCGAGGCGCCGGTCGTGGTGTATCAGCCGCCCAATAGCAACACGTTTACCGACAAGAACTGGATGACGATCAACACCTTTCCGGGCACTTCCAGCACCGGCCGGATCATCATCACCTTCACCCTTTTTTCCTCCGACACGGTTTCACCGATCGTGCGCACGTACAGCGACAACGGCGGTGTGACGTGGAGTCCAATCGCCTTTGTCCACGATTCCTCGACGAACGCGCAGGGCTCGCAGCCCGTCTTTCTACCCGACGGACGGCTCGCCTTGATTTACTGGACATTCTTTGTTGGCGGACCGAACGCGGGAACCGAAGCCGCAACGGTGGTCCTTTCCAACGACGGGGGCGTGACCTTCGGCGCCCCGATCGTTATCGCCCCGGCGATCGAGTACAACGAGCCGGCGATTCGGACGGGCTCGATCCTGCCTTCCGCCGTCACCGACGGGACGAGCAGCAACCTTTACGTGGTTTACCAAGCGCGCGCGGCGGGGGTTCCGCGCATCATGTTCACCAAGTCCACCAACGGCGGGGCCACATGGTCCACTCCTATCCCGGTGAGCGATAATCCGGCCAACCTTGGGGTGTTCAACCCGGCGATCGCCGCCTCCTCCAACGGACAGAATCTCAGCGTCGCCTTCTACGATCACCGCGTGAATCCCGACTCGAATACGATGGTGGATATGTTCCTGGCCCAGTCCTTCGATGGCGGTGTGACCTGGCAGCCCAACCTCCGTATTTCCTCGGTCTCGACCGACGCCACCCTCGCTCCCCTCACCGGCTCGGGATACATGCTAGGCGATTACCTCGCGGTCGCGCCCGCCACGAACGCGAATGTCCCGGCCGTGCCCGTCTGGGTCGACACCCGCACGGGCAATCCGGATCCGTTCATCACGCGCGTCGGCCTCTCCCCACAGGTCGATTTTGCGAGCTGGCAGGCCGCCCGCTTCTCGCTGGCCGAGATCAATAGTCCGCAGCTCGGTGGACAGGCGGGTGACGCCGATGGCGACGGGGAGGACAATCTCTCGGAGTTTCGTTCCGTCACCGATCCGAAGGATCCTGCTTCGGTCGTGCGCAGTGGACGCCCGATCAATCTTTCCACCCGGCTTTCGGCGCAGACGGGCGACAATGTTTTGATCGGAGGCTTCGTGATCACGGGGACCGTTCCAAAACGCGTGATCGTGCGCGCGATGGGGCCTTCGCTGACGGCTTTCGGAGTGACCGGTGCCCTGGCCGATCCGACTCTCGAAATGCACGATCAGACCGGAAACGTGATCGCCAGCAATGACAATTGGCGCGACTCGCAGGAAGCCGAAATTCAGGCGAGCGGATTCCCGCCCGGGGATAACCGCGAATCAGCCCTCGTGCTCAATCTCCCGCCCGGGCCCTACACCGCGATCGTGCGCGGCAGCGGCGGTGCGTCTGGCGTGGCGCTCGTCGAGGTCTACGACCTCGCCACCGGCGCGGCGGCGCAACTCGTGAACATCAGCACGCGTGGCCGCGTGGAGACCAGCGACAACGTCATGATCGGCGGCTTTGTGGTGGGCGCCGGACTCGGGGCGAACGGAGCGGGATCAGTCAACGTCGTCGTGCGCGCCCTCGGGCCTTCCCTAGCGCAATTCAACGTTCCCGGACCGTTGCAGGATCCCACGCTGGAACTGCGCGATTCCAGCGGCGCCCTCATCGTCTCGAACGACAATTGGCGCGATACCCAGCAAGCCGCGGTGCAAGCGTCCGGATTTGCGCCAACCGACGATCGCGAGTGCGCGATTGTCGCGACGCTTCCCAGGGGTTCGTACACCGCGATCGTGCGCGGTAAAAACAGCAGCAGCGGCGTGGCGCTTGTAGAGGTCTACCGGGTGCCTTAGTTAGGGGCCGATGGACCGGCCGCTCCCGTCTCGATCGGAAACGATTCTTTTTGCGCACCATGACTTCCCCGAGGCGCAAGGTCGGCGCGCGCAAAAAAGTTTTGCCGGATGCATCCAAGCTCCCGGCGAAATGCGAAACTGCCCGGCTGCCTTGCTCGCGCTGAGGTGGATAGGGCCCTTGAAAACATCTGATCGATGAGTCAAATCAAAGCATGACCTCGCCCGCGTCGGACCTCGAGTGCCTTCCGCGCGCTGCCCCAAGCGCGTCCGACCACAGGACGCTCCGTCTCCCGTCATCGACAGCTTTTGCTTTGGATTTGCACGCCAAGCGCAGAACTTCCGGCCGAATGTCCTCCTGCCTGGATAAAATTGGCATCGATTTCCCCTCTCGTCGCACGTCCCCACCCAACCTTCGAGATATTGGCGTAGCTGCTGCCCGGCGACCGGCCAAATCTCCCTATTTTTGAGCTATCCCAGTGAAAAAAAACGCCTCTGCTCCCGTCGCGTCCGTCACAAACGTTCTCGCCGATGCAAATGCCGACGCCTCTGAGCTGAAGCTTCTTCTTTCCGCTCTCACCGCCTTTCGGCGCGGCGACTTCTCCGTGCGTCTGCCCGACGTCTGGACGGGCCTGGCCGGCAAGGTGGCCGACACCTTTAACGAGGTGATTTCGACCAACGAACGGATGGCACAGGAACTGGAGCGCATCAGCCGGGTCGTCGGCAAAGAAGGGCGCATCAACCAACGGGCGGCGCTCGGCGACATGCCCGGCTGCTGGGCCGACTCGATCGGCTCCGTCAATTCCCTTATCGGCGATCTGGTCCGTCCGACCAGTGAAATGGCCCGCGTGATCGGTGCTGTCGCCAAAGGCGACCTCTCGCAAACCATGGCCACGGATATCGATGGGCGTCCGCTCGAGGGCGAGTTCATGCGGACGGCCAAGACGGTGAATACGATGGTCGATCAGCTCGGCGCCTTCGCGTCGGAGGTAACGCGCGTCGCGCGCGAAGTCGGCACCGAAGGAAAACTCGGCGGCCAGGCGAAGGTGAAGGGTGTGGCCGGGACGTGGAAGGACCTGACCGACAACGTCAATCTCATGGCGGGCAACCTGACCGCGCAGGTGCGCAACATCGCGACGGTCACCACCGCGGTCGCGAACGGAGACTTGACCAAGAAGATCACGGTCGACGTGAAAGGCGAATTCCTCGAGCTGAAGGACACCGTCAACGTCATGGTGGATCAGCTCCGTTCGTTTGCCTCGGAAGTAACGCGCGTGGCCCGCGAAGTAGGCTCGGACGGATCCCTCGGCGGCCAGGCGCGCGTCGAGGGCGTCTCCGGCACCTGGAAGGATTTGACGGATTCGGTGAATTTCATGGCGCGCAACCTGACGGCCCAGGTGCGCAATATTGCCGCCGTGACCACAGCGGTCGCGAACGGCGACCTTTCCAAAAAGATCACGGTCGATGTGCGGGGAGAGATCCTCGAACTCAAGAACACCATCAACACGATGGTCGATCAGCTCGGCTCGTTTGCCTCGGAGGTTACGCGCGTGGCGCGCGAAGTGGGCACGGAAGGCAAGCTCGGCGGCCAGGCCGATGTGAAGGGCGTCGCCGGCACGTGGCGGGATCTGACCGTCAGCGTGAACTCGATGGCCGGAAATCTCACCGCCCAGGTGCGAAACATCGCGGAGGTGACCACGGCGGTCGCCAGCGGCGACCTTTCCAAGAAGATCACGGTCGATGTACGCGGGGAAATCCTCGAGTTGAAGGAGACGATCAATACGATGGTCGACCAGCTCCGCTCCTTTGCCTCGGAGGTGACGCGCGTGGCCCGGGAAGTGGGCACCGAGGGCAAGCTCGGCGGCCAGGCCGACGTCAAGGGCGTCGCGGGCACGTGGAAGGATCTTACGGACAACGTGAACATGATGGCGGGTAACCTTACCGCCCAGGTCCGCAATATCGCCGAGGTCACCACCGCCATCGCCACGGGCGATCTTTCCAAGAAGATCACCGTCGATGTGAAAGGCGAGATCCTGGAGATGAAGAACACGATCAATACGCTCGTGGATCAGCTCAGCTCCTTCGCCTCGGAGGTCACGCGGGTGGCCCGCGAGGTGGGCTCGGAAGGAATCCTCGGCGGCCAGGCCGATGTGCGTGGCGTTTCAGGCACGTGGAAGGACCTGACCGATTCGGTGAATTTCATGGCCGGCAATTTGACGGCCCAAGTGCGCAACATCGCGCTCGTCACGACGGCGGTCGCCAATGGCGATCTTTCCAAGAAGATCACGGTGGACGTGAAGGGCGAAATCCTGGCGCTCAAGGACACCGTCAACACGATGGTGGATCAGCTCAGTTCGTTCGCCTCGGAAGTCACGCGCGTGGCCCGCGAGGTGGGCTCCGAAGGCAAGCTCGGCGGTCAGGCCGAGGTGCGTGGCGTCGGCGGCACCTGGAAGGATTTGACCGAGAGCGTAAACGGCATGGCGGGCAATCTGACCAGCCAGGTGCGCAATATCGCAGATGTGACGAAGGCGGTCGCCAACGGCGATCTTTCCAAGAAGATCACGGTCGACGTGCGCGGGGAAATCCTCGAGCTCAAGGATACCATCAACACGATGGTGGATCAGCTCAGTTCCTTCGCCTCGGAGGTGACGCGCGTGGCGCGGGAAGTGGGCTCTGAAGGAAAGCTGGGCGGCCAGGCCGATGTGCGCGGCGTGGCTGGCACGTGGAAGGATCTAACCGATTCAGTGAATTCGATGGCCGGCAATCTGACCGGCCAAGTGCGGAACATCGCGGAGGTGACCACGGCGGTCGCCCGCGGCGACCTCTCCAAGAAAATCACGGTCGACGTGAAGGGCGAAATTCTCGAGCTGAAGATCACGATCAACACGATGGTCGACCAGCTCGGGTCCTTTGCGGCGGAAGTGACGCGCGTGGCCCGCGAAGTGGGCTCGGAAGGAAAGCTGGGCGGTCAGGCCGACGTCAAGGGCGTCGCCGGCACGTGGAAGGATCTCACCGATTCGGTGAACTCGATGGCCGGCAACCTGACTGCCCAAGTGCGAAACATTGCGGAGGTCACGACCGCGGTCGCCACGGGCGACTTGTCGAAGAAGATCACGGTGGACGTAAAGGGAGAAATCCTGCAGCTCAAGGACACCATCAACACGATGGTCGATCAGCTCCGTTCCTTCGCCTCGGAAGTCACCCGCGTGGCCCGCGAGGTGGGCACCGAAGGCAAACTGGGCGGCCAGGCCGATGTGCGAGGCGTGGCTGGCACCTGGAAGGATTTGACCGATTCGGTGAACTCGATGGCCGGCAATTTGACCGCCCAGGTGCGTAACATTGCGGAAGTGACCACCGCCGTCGCCACGGGCGATCTTTCCAAGAAGATCACCGTCGCCGTCAAAGGCGAAATCCTCGAACTGAAGAACACCATCAACACGATGGTCGACCAGCTCAGCTCCTTCGCGGCGGAAGTCACGCGCGTAGCCCGCGAAGTGGGCTCGGAAGGAAAGCTGGGCGGCCAGGCAGACGTCAAAGGCGTCGCCGGCACGTGGAAGGATTTGACCGACAACGTGAATTTCATGGCCGGAAATCTGACTGGTCAGGTGCGCAACATCGCGGATGTCACGAAGGCGGTCGCCAATGGGGACCTTTCCAAGAAGATCACAGTCGATGTCCGCGGCGAAATCCTCGAGCTGAAGGACACCGTAAACGTCATGGTGGATCAGCTCCGCTCCTTTGCGTCGGAGGTGACGCGTGTCGCGCGCGAAGTGGGCTCCGAGGGGAAACTCGGCGGCCAGGCGCGAGTCGAAGGTGTCTCGGGCACGTGGAAGGATCTGACTGATTCGGTGAACTTCATGGCCGGCAATCTGACGGCCCAGGTGCGCAACATTGCGCTCGTCACGACGGCGGTCGCCAATGGCGACCTTTCCAAAAAAATCACGGTCGATGTGAAGGGCGAAATTCTTGAGCTGAAAAACACCGTGAACGTCATGGTGGACCAGCTCAACTCCTTTGCTTCAGAGGTCACGCGCGTGGCCCGCGAAGTGGGCACGGAAGGAAAGCTGGGCGGCCAGGCCGAGGTGAAGGGCGTGGCCGGCACCTGGAAGGATCTGACCGACTCGGTGAACTTCATGGCCGGCAATCTCACCAACCAGGTGCGCGGCATCGCCAAGGTCGTCACGGCGGTTGCGAACGGCGACATGAAGCAAAAGCTGCTCGTGGAAGCGAAAGGCGAAATCGCCGCGCTCGCCGACACGATCAATAGCATGACGGATACGCTGGCCATCTTCGCGGACCAGGTCACGACGGTGGCCCGCGAAGTGGGGGTCGAGGGCAAGCTCGGCGGCCAGGCCAACGTGCCGGGCGCCGCGGGCACGTGGCGCGACCTGACGGACAACGTGAATCAGCTCGCCGCCAATCTCACCACACAGCTCCGCGCGATCGCGGATGTGGCCACGGCAGTGACGAAGGGAGACCTGACCCGTTCCATTCAAGTCGCCGCGCAAGGCGAGGTCGCCTTCGTAAAGGACAACATCAATGAGATGATCGGCAACCTGCGCGACACCACGCTGCGCAACAACGAACAAGACTGGCTCAAGACCAATCTCGCGAAGTTTACGCGCATGCTGCAGGGTCAGAAGGACCTGCTCACCGTCGGCCGCATGATTCTCTCCGAGCTGGCGCCGGTCGTCGCCGCCCAGCAAGGTGTCTTCTACATGATGGACAACACTGGCGAAGAGCCGGAGTTGAAGCTGCTCGCGAGCTACGCGTATCGCGAGCGCAAGGGCGTGAACAACCGCTTCAAGCTCGGTGAAGGGCTCGTCGGGCAGGCCGCCCTGGAGAAAGAGCGCATCCTCCTCACCAATGTGCCGGGCGACTATGTGCAGATTTCGTCCGGTCTGGGGGAGGCCAAGCCCCAGAACATCGTGGTGCTCCCGATCGTGTTCGAAAACAACGTGAAGGCGGTTATGGAGCTCTCGTCCTTCGACCGCTTCAACCCGACGCATCAAACCTTCCTCGACCAGCTGACGGAAAGCATCGGCATCGTGCTCAACACGATTGAGGCGAACACGCTGACGGAGGACCTGCTCAAGCAATCGCAATCGCTCGCCGGCGAGTTGCAGAGCCGTCAGCAGGAACTTACCCAGACCAATCAGGAACTGGAGGAAAAGGCGCGGCAGCTCGCGGACCAGAATGCCGAGGTCGAGCGTAAGAACTTCGAGGTCGAACAGGCGCGCCAGGCGCTGGAGGGCAAGGCGCAGCAGCTCTCCATCACCTCGAAGTACAAGTCCGAGTTCCTCGCGAACATGTCGCACGAACTGCGCACGCCGCTGAACAGCCTGCTCATTCTCGCCGATCAACTGGCGGGCAATCCCGACGGGAACCTCAGCGGCAAGCAGGTGGAGTTCGCCAAAACGATTCGCGGCTCCGGTCGCGACCTGCTCAAGTTAATCAACGACATTCTCGATCTCTCCAAGATCGAGTCCGGCACCGTCAGTGTCGACGTGGGCGAAGTCGCTTTCACGGAACTCGGCCAGAACATGGAGCGCACATTCGGCCATATCGCCGAGGGCAAGGGGTTGAACTTCCGCATGGAGTTCGATTCCGCCCTGCCGTCGGCGATTTACACCGATTCGCAGCGACTGGAGCAGATCTTGAAGAATCTGCTTTCGAATGCGTTCAAGTTTACCGACCGCGGCTCTGTCATCATGCGGGTGGCCCCGGTCATCACGGGGTGGAGCATCGACAACAGCTCGCTAAACCGGGCGGGCAGTGTCCTCGCCTTCACCGTTAAGGACAGTGGCATCGGCATCGCCACGGAAAAGCACGCGGCCATCTTCGAGGCCTTCCAGCAGGCAGACGGGAGCACGAGCCGGCGCTACGGTGGTACCGGTCTCGGCCTCGCCATCAGCCGCGAACTTGCGCGCCTGCTCGGTGGTGAGATCACGCTCGAGAGCACGGAGGGACGCGGCAGTTCCTTTACCCTGTTCCTGCCCCAGGTCGCGATCGTAGTTCCCGCCGCTGAGCCCGCCCGCACGGCTCCGCGTGCCACCCCTCCCCTGGAGCAGTCGCACGCATATTCGGTCCCTTCCCTGCCGCAATCCACCCCGGAACTTCCCACGGCAGACGATCGCGCCGAGATTGTCAGCGGCGACAAAACAGTGCTCATCATCGAGGATGACCGCTCCTTCGCTCAGCACCTCGTGGCTCTGGCGCATGGCGCGGACTTCAAGGCGGTGGTCACCTCCCGCGGACTCACCGCCCTGGCGCTGGTCCGCGAATTCAAACCTTCGGCCATCACCCTCGATATCAGCCTGCCCGATATCGACGGCTGGACCGTGCTCGATCGGCTGAAGTCGGACTTGGCAACGCGCCACATTCCGGTCTTCATCGTCTCCGTCGACGAGGAGCCGCGAAATGCTCTTAAGCAGGGCGCACTCTGCTTCCTGACCAAGCCCGTGGAGCACGAGGAACTGGAAAAGATCTTCGCGCGGGCCAAGAACCTCGTGGAAACGACCGCGCGCAATCTTCTGGTCGTGGAGGATGA
The DNA here is from genome assembly GCA_038226705.1 of Chthoniobacterales bacterium. Lineage (GTDB taxonomy): Bacteria > Verrucomicrobiota > Verrucomicrobiia > Chthoniobacterales > SZAS-18 > SZAS-18. The sequence continues at coordinate 16,918 of JBBRQH010000042.1, forward strand.
CGAGGTCCAGCGGCGCAGCATCGAGGAATTGATCGGCAACGAAACCGCGCATCTGACGAGCGTTGCCACCGGCGCGGAAGCCCTCGCCGCGCTCGCCGGGAAACGGTTCGATTGCGTCGTCGTGGATCTCCTTCTGCCCGACATGTCCGGCTTCGACCTGATCGAGGAAATCCGCCGCAAGCATCCTCATCTGCCCATTATCGTCTACACCGGAAAGGATCTGTCGGAGCCGGAGGAGGAGAAGCTCAATCGCGTGGCTCAGAATGTCATCGTCAAAACGGTACGCAGCCCGGAGCGCCTCTACGATCAGACGGCGCTCTGGCTGCATCGCGACGCCGCGCGACTACCTGAAGACAAACGCGAATTGCTGCAGCGGCTGCACGATCCGGACGCCATTCTCGCCGGGAAGAAGGTTCTCATCGTCGATGACGACATCCGCAATATCTTCGCGACCACCAGCATGCTTGAACGCTACAAGATGGATGTCCTTTCGGCGGAGAGTGGCAAGGCGGCCATCGACACGCTTACGACCACTCCTGGAATCGATGTAGTGCTGATGGACATCATGCTGCCCGAGATGGATGGATACGACACCATGCGGGCGATTCGCTCGATGTTCGGGTTCGAGCGTCTCCCCATCATCGCGTTGACCGCCAAGGCCATGAAGGGGGACCGCGAAAAATGCATCGATGCCGGCGCCTCCGATTACATCTCCAAGCCGGTCGACACCGAACGGCTTCTGACTCTCCTCCGCAACTGGCTCCACCGCTGAAGACCTGCCGTGCGCGTTGACCCCCCCATCGATCCTCCGCCGCAGGAGGATGCGCCAGCCGAGCCGAAGGTGAACATCCTGCTCGTCGACGACCGGCCGGACAAGCTCCTCTCTCTCCAGGTGCTGCTCGAGGACCTGCACCAAAACATCGTGAGTGCGACCTCCGGCAATGAGGCGCTGCGACACCTCCTCCGGGAGGACTTCGCGGTCATACTCCTCGACGTAAACATGCCGGGGATGGACGGCTTCGAAACCGCCGCGCTCATTCGCCGCCGGGCGCGCTCGGAAACGACGCCGATCATTTTCATCAGCGCCATCAACAACACCGAGACACATGTCTCGCGCGGCTACTCGCTCGGGGCGGTCGACTACATCCTCATCCCCGTGGTGCCGGAAATTCTGCGCGCCAAGGTAATGGTGTTTGTCGACCTCTTCAAAAAGACGGCACAGGTCAAACGACAGGCGGAAGAACACGCGCGTTTTCTCCAGGAACAATCGGCCCGGGCCGCCGCCGAGGCTGAACAGGAACGCCTCGCCTTCCTGGCCGAAGCCAGCAACGTCCTCGCCGGCACGCTCGACTACCAGAAGACGTTCGAGAACTTTGCCCGCCTCGTGGTGCCGCGCCTGGCGGATTTCTGCATCATCGACGTCGTGGGCGAGGATGGCGTCCTCCAGCAAGTCGGCTCGGCCCACCGAGTTCCGGCCGAGGCGGACCGGTTGCGCGACCTCCGGTATCCGAAAGACCTTTCCGCCCGGCACGGCGCGACGCGGGTCTTTCAGACGGGCAAACCGGAACTCTGCCCCGAAGTCACCGACGAAAAGCTCGGGGAGCTTTTCGAGGACGAGCACGATCGCGCGTTGATTCGTTCGCTCGGTCCGACCTCCTATGTGGCCGTGCCGTTGCAGGCCCGTGGCCGCGTGATCGGCGCGATCACCCTGGTGAGCAACTCGGCCGCGCGCATCTTCGGCCCAAACACACTCTCGCTGGCGGAAGAGCTCGCCCAGCGCGCGACGCTCGCGCTGGATAACGCGAATCTTTACAAGGCAGCCCAGGACGCGCGCCTGGAAGCTGAGCGCGCCAACCAGGCCAAGGATCAGTTCCTCGCGATGCTTTCGCACGAATTGCGCACTCCCCTCATGCCCGTACTCACCACGGTGCTCGGCCTCGAGGGTGACGAGCATTTGCCCGAATCATTGCGGCCGCAGCTCCAAATGATCCGGCGGAACGTGGAACTCGAAGCGCGCCTGATCGATGACCTGCTTGACCTGACCCGCATCTCCAAGGGAAAGCTCCAGCTCCATCAAGAAACCGTGGATGCTCATGTCCTCCTCCGCGCCGCGCTGGATATCTGCGGGCCGGAAATCGAAGGCAAGGGTCTTCACCTCGAGACCGACCTCGCCGCAGCGCGCTTTGCCCTCGCCGCCGATCCGGCACGCCTGCAGCAGATTTTTTGGAACCTGATCAAGAACGCCGTCAAATTCACCGCTGGAGGCGGGAACCTTTCGATCAAGACGCGCAACCCCAACGACCACGAGATGGAAGTGGCGGTGGCGGATACCGGAATGGGGATCGAGCCCGAGCTTCTGCCGCGCATTTTTCACGCCTTCGAACAGGGGGAGCGGATGCGGGTGGGCGGCCTGGGTCTGGGGCTCGCGATCACCAAGGCACTCGTGGATTCGCACAAAGGCCGCATCGCGGTCGAGAGCGACGGCCGCGATCGCGGTTCGAAATTCATCCTCACCTTTCCGATCGGGAAGGTCGACAACGGCGTCCCCGAGCCTTCCCTGAAGTCCGCTGCTCCTCCGGCGGAACGCAAAAGCCTGCGCATTCTGTTGGTTGAGGATCACGAGGATACGAACTGGTCGCTAACCTGGTTGCTCCGCCGTCGCGGCTACGAAGTCTTCTCAGCGCGCGATGTCCGCTCCGCCCTCGAGATCATCGAACGCGAGTCCCTGGACGTGCTCGTGAGCGACATGGGCCTGCCGGATGGATCCGGCCTCGACATCATGGAGAAGCTCGCCGCCAATAATTCCGCCATCTACGGCATCGCCCTCAGTGGCTTCGGGATGGAAGACGACATTCGCAAGAGCCACGCCGCCGGCTTTAAGCATCACCTCGTCAAGCCGGTGGATTTGAACAAGCTCGAGACCCTGATTCAGCAGGTCGCAGCGCAGGCGCCCGCGGCGGGTTGATGGGTTCCGGTCCGGCCCGGACTCCCCTTGCCTGCTGGCGGGAAGTGAGCACACAAAGACAAAGACCCGAGACTTCACTGCGAGGGCGCCACGGCCGCCCCTGGCGTGGCGGATGCAGGCGCGCCGGGTGCCGGCTTCTTGCGGCTAAACCACATGATGGTCACGTAGAACACCGGCGTCAGAAAGAGTCCAAAGATCGTGACCCCGAGCATGCCAAAAAACACCGCGGTCCCAAGCGCCTGGCGCATCTCGGCCCCCGCTCCGGTGCTGAGCACAAGCGGGAGAACGCCCAGGATAAAGGCGAAGCTCGTCATGAGGATGGGGCGCAGCCGCAGCTTGCACGCCTCGACCGCCGCTTCGGCCGCGCTTTTGCCCTCCCGATCCTGAATCTGCTTGGCAAATTCAACGATTAGAATGGCGTTCTTGCAGGCCAGGCCGACCAGCACCACGAATCCGATTTGGGTGAAGATATTATTGTCCAGGCTTCGGAACCAGACGCCTCCGATGGCGCTGAGCAGGCACATGGGCACGATCAGGATGATCGCCAGCGGCAGGCCCCAGCTTTCATATTGCGCGGCGAGCACGAGAAAGACGAAGAGCACGCAGAGGGGAAAGATGTATAACGAACTGTTGCCGGCGAGCTTTTGCTGGAGCGTGAGTTCGGTCCATTCGAAGCTGAACGCCGTGGGAAGCACTTCCGCTGCGACCCGCTCCATCGCCGCCACCGCCTCCCCGGTGCTTGCACCCGCCGCTGGAGCGCCACTGATCTCCGCCGAGGGAAACATGTTGTAGCGCACGATCTTGTCCGCGCCAGCCCGCTCCTCGACCGTCGCCACCGAGCCCAGCGGCACCATGCCTCCAGCGTTGTTTCGCGTCTTGAGCAGGCGAATATCCTCCGGCTGCACGCGGAAACGGGCGTCCGCCTGCGCCGTCACGCGATAGGTGCGGCCGTAAAGATTGAGATCGTTGACGTACGACGATCCCAGGAACGTCTGGAGCGCCTCAAAGACGTTTGCCAGCGGCACGCCCATGCTCTTGGCCTTGGTGCGATCGATGTCGAGCCAGAGTTGCGGGACATTGGCGCGGAAGGTCGAGAGGTTGTTGCTCAGCCCGGGCGTTTCGTTGGCCTTGCCCGCGAATTGGTACGCGACTTTCTGCAACTCCTCCAAACCGGCGTTGCCGCGATCCTGGATTTGCATCTTGTAGCCGCCCGCATTGCCTATTCCGCTCACCGGCGGCGGCGGAAAGACGAGGGCGAAGGCTTCGGGGACTTCCTTCCTAAATCGCTGCGTCAGTTGCCGCAGGATCGCAAACGCATTGAGCTGCGGGTCGTGCCGCTTGTCGTAGTCCTCCAGGCTGACGAACATCGTCGCCGTGTTCGTTTGATTGCCGCCGAGCAGATTGAAGCCGGAGAATTCGACCGTCGCTTTCACCCCCGGCGTCTCGCGCGCGATTTTTGCCATCTTGTCGAGCACCGCCTCGGACCGGTCCAGCGCCGAGGCGTCGGGCAATTGGGCGAAAGCGATGACGTAGCCCCGGTCTTGCGGTGGGATGAAACCGCCGGGCACGACGCTGAAGCCCACTCCGGTGAGCGCGAGCAAGCCGAGATAAACGACGAGCACGATCGCAGCAAACCGGCACAGCCGGCCGACGATGCGCCCATACGATTGCGAGCCGCGGTCAAACCCCTTGTTGAAGAGCCGGAAAAACCAGCCGAGCACGCCATCGAGCACGGTGCCAAACCAATCCTTCTTCGCGCCGCGCGGGCGCAGGAGCAAAGCGGCGAGCGCAGGGGAAAGCGTGAGGGAATTGAACGCGGAGATAACCGTGGAGACCGCGATCGTCAGGGCGAATTGCTTGTAGAATTGTCCGGTGATGCCAGAGACGAATGCGGTGGGAATGAACACTGCGCAGAGCACTAGAGCGACCGCCACGACCGGCCCGCTCACCTCGTTCATCGCCTGGTAGGCGGACTCGCGCGGGGACAGCCCGTGCGCGATGTGATGCTCGACGTTTTCGACTACGACGATCGCGTCGTCGACCACGATGCCGATCGCGAGCACGATCCCGAAAAGTGAGAGATTGTTCAGCGAGAAGCCAAACACCGACATGGCGGCGAAGGTTCCGATGAGCGAGACCGGCACCGCAACAAGCGGAATGATCGTCGCCCGCCACGTCTGGAGAAAGACCAGCACCACGAGCACGACGAGCGCGATCGCCTCGAAGAGCGTTTTCTGCACCTCATGGATCGACTCGCGGACTGAGATGGTGGGGTCGTAGACGATTTGGTAATCGAGACCAGGCGGGAAGTTCCGCTTCAGTTCCTCCATCTTGGCGCGGACGGCATCGGACGTGGCGATCGCATTCGTCCCCGGGCGCTGAAACAAAACCATGGCAGTCGCAGGCTTGCCGCTGAGCTTGGAGTTCACCGTATAGTCGCGCGCCGCGAGCTCGATTCGCGCGATATCGCGCACGCGGGTGACTGCACCGCGACCGCCCGTCTTCACGATGATCTCGCCAAACTCCTTTTCGTCCTCGAGCCGGCCCTGGGTGCTGACGGTGTACTGAAACGCCGCCGCTCCCGCGGGCAGAGGCGGAGCGCCCACAATTCCGGCCGCGACCTGGAGATTCTGCTCCTGGATCGCGCGCGTCACATCACCCGCGGTCAGGCCGCGGGAAGCGAGCTTCTGCGGGTCGAGCCAGATCCGCATCGCGTACTCGCGCGCGCCGAAGAGGTTCAGGTCGCCGACACCATCGAGCCGGGCGAGTTCATCGCGCACCTGCAGCAGCGCGTAGTTGTTCGTGTAGAGGGAGTCGAGCGAGCCGTCGGGCGAGACGAGATGCACGACCATGGTGATGTCGGGCGACTGTTTCTTCGTAATGACACCCGTGCGTTTGACCTCGTCGGGCAGGCGGGGCGACGCGATCGCGACGCGGTTTTGCACGAGCACCTGGGCGATATCGAGATTGGTGCCGAGCTTGAAGGTGACGGTCAGGGTCATCACGCCGTCGCTCGTGCTTTGCGACGACATATACAGCATGTTCTCGATGCCGTTGATCTCCTGCTCGATGGGCGTGGCGACTGTCTCGGCGACGACCTTTGCGTTCGCGCCGGGATACGAGGCGGTGACGGAAATCGTCGGCGGCGCAATCTCCGGGTACTGCGCCACCGGAAGCCCGAAAAGGGCGATCGCCCCCACGAGGGTGATCACGATCGAGAGCACCGCCGCGAAGATCGGGCGATCGATGAAGAAGCGGGAAATATTCATGGCAGGTCCGCGTCGGGATCGAGGGTTGGGACCGTCGGTTTACTTCCCGCCCGCCGGCGCGGCGGGGATCGGCTGCACGGCAAGGCCCGGTCGCATGAGCTGGAGGCGCGTGGCGACGACCTTCTCGCCCGGTTTCAAGCCCGCGCGAACGATGCGGAGTCCTTCCGCCATCGGGCCCGTTTCCACGTTGCGGCGCTCCACCGTGTTATCCGCCTTCACGACGAAGACGTATTTGATCGATTGTTCGCGGGCGATGACTTTGTCGTCCAGCAGCGTCGCGACGCTCGGAGGCGCGCCGGGAATGCGCAGGCGCACGAAGAATCCGGGAGTCAGGAGCGCATCCCACGTCTTGAAGACCGCCCGGGCGCGCATGGTGCCGGTGTTGGGATCGACCCGATTGTCGACGAAATCGATGTAGCCCTCGTGCGGAAAATTGTCTTCGTTCCCGAGCCCAATCCACGCGGGCGTGCGGGTGTCGCGGGCGCTCTTCCGTTTACCCTCGGCGGTAAGCTTGATGTACTTGAGCAGGTTCGCCTCGTCGACATCCGCGTAGACATAGATGGGATCGATGCTGACGACGGTGGTGAGCACGGCATCCGCTCCCGCGCCCGGCTGGATGAGGTTGCCGACGGTGACGTGTTCGTTGCTGACGCGGCCATCGATGGGGGACTTGATGGCGGTGAACTCGAGATTTAGCGCGGCGGAATCGCGCGAGGCCTGCGCGGATTTCACGGACGCCTCGGCCTGGCGATAGACCGCCGCCTTTTGATCGAAATCGGCACTCGAGATCGTGTTCTTGGCGCGTAGTTCCTCGGCGCGTTTGAAGTCCACTTCGGCGAACTTGAGCTGCGCCGTCGTGCGATCGATCTCCGCATTCGCGCGGGCTAGATCGGCTTCGTACGGCCGCGGATCGATCGTAAAGAGCAGATCCCCCTTTTTCACGATCACCCCAGCCTTGAAATGGATCTGCGTGAGGTACCCGGAAACACGCGGACGGATCTCGACCGCTTCCACCGCCTCGGTGCGACCGGTGTATTCATCCCATTCGGTGATCTCCTTCTCGATCGCCGAAGTCACATTGACCGGCAGCGGGCCCGCCGGCGGGGGTGCAGCCACCCTGGGTTTGCAACCGGAAACAGCGAGCACGCCAACAGCGGCGATGAGAGCAGCACGGATGGTCATTCCGCCGGGAATAGCATGAGTCCAATTGAGACGGAAGCCGCACTTTTTGCGCCTTGACACTCGTTGTCTTTCCCCGAGCTGATCGGAAGAGGCGACGTCGGCGTGGCCGATTTTCTCCGCGCGAAACAACTATCTCGAAACCAGAATATTGGACCGCGCCGCGCGAGCAATGGCAACCCCGCCGCCCTCGGCGCAGACATGATCCGGGGCACGGCCGAAGAATTCAAATATCGGACGCAAAATGCCCGCCGGGGGCAGTCCCGCCAGTCAGCGCTCAAATCGGCCGAACACCCTCGCGCTCCGGCCCTGACGCTCCACTACATCTCCACCTTTGCCTTCGGCAGGGCACCCTTCCATTTCGCCTTCTCTTCGGGCGTGAATTTGTTGTCGCTGTCGGCAAAAAGGAAACGGAGGTTCGTCAGCGACTTCATCGCGTCCGGCAGGCTCGTGAGCGCGTTTCCGTTCAGGCGCAGCATCTCGAGCGCGGTGAGTTGCCTGATCTCGGCGGGAACGGTCCCGAGAGCGAGACGGGAAAGGTCGAGCGTCTTCAGCCGCGGCAATTGCGCGAGCTTCTTCAACCAGGTGGCGGGATCCTGCAGACGGTGATTCGCGAGCGAAACGCTTTCGACCGTCTTCCACGTCGTGATCGCGTCGGGCACCACCACCGGCGCCGCAGCGGTCGACCCGAATCGTGCGTCGTACATTACGTTGCGCAGCTTGGAAAGCTTTCCCACCAGCGCGAAAGCGACCGGTAGATCGGCGATCGCATTCCCGCCAAACTGCAGATCCGTTAGCGAAACGAGACCCGTGATCTCCGGCGGAATCACGGTCACGGCGTTGTCCGGAAAACTGAGCCATTGCAGGCTCTTGAGCTGGCCGATCTCCGCGGGCAAGGCCGTAAGCAAACCGGAATTGAGCAGCAGACGGCGCAGCTTGGCGAGTTTGCCGATCTCGGCCGGGAGCGTGGGGTACTTGGCAAACATCAAGCCCAGTTCCTCGAGGTTGGCGAGGTCACCGATGCCCGGCGCGATCGTCTGGAGCGGATTCGAGTTCAGATTCAAATCCGTCAACGCCGTCATTTGCAAAATGCACGGCGGGATTTCCGCGAACTTGGCACTCACGATTTCAAGCGTTCGCAGCTTCTTCAGGCCGGACATTTCGACGGGAAGCGTTGTCAGCGGATTGTTCCCGCATTGGAGTTTCGTCAGCTCGGGACACTTCCCGAGTTCCGGAGGAAACGTCGCCAACGCGTTGTTCGCCACGTTGAGCGATTGCAGATAAGGCAGCTTTGCGAGCTCAGCCGGCAGGGCGGTCAGCTTCTTACAGTTGTTGATGCTCAGCTCCTGGAGATTCGTCAGCGCAAAGAATTCGGCGGGAAGCGCCGTCATTGGATCCGTCACGATCCGAAGCCGCCGGACTTCCAGCGGAGTCTTTAAAGCTTCCTCCAGCGACGTAAAGACTTTCGCTTGGGAAAGTGCTGCAGGGTTGAGCATCTCGGCCCAAGCGGTGGGGAGAAGGGCGAAAAGAATGGCGGTACCGAGGAGGCAGGAACGCATAAGTCGAATGGTGAAAAATGATGGAGAAGCGGGAGGAGACTCGCCCGTTCGTGACGCCTGAGGCTTTAGGTGGTTTGCGTCGAGAGGATTCCGCGAGTTCTAGCGCCCCCGGGGAGGATGCGGCCGACCCGGCCAAGACGCGCGTCACAGCCGAAGAAATTGCTGGAGCAGAGTCGACCAGTCAGTGGGGCCTTCGCCACAGCGGCGAAATCAGGCCGCGCCGACCAAACCTTCCGCTCGATTTGCCTCCCCTCGCGCATCCTCCCAATATGAAAACCAAATCCACCCCTGCCGTCCAGGCCAAGGCCGACCTCGTCAGCTCCAAGCTCGGCGACAACAAAAACGAGGATGCGGTCAAACTGCGCAAGACTGACAAGAATTTCTCCCAGTCTCGCGACATTCACGAAAGCCGCGGCACGGTGCAAAGTCAGCGTGGCGGATCCAAGGGCGGCATGAAGGGACATTGAGCGGGAGATCTGCTTTTCGCGCCTCCGCGGCGCCCGGTGCGGCATTCCTCCGTCGCTTTCCGTCATCGGCGCGCTTGCCGGATTCGATTTCCAAGGTCTCGCCTCTCACTCTTGCTCAGGCGCTCTCCGCGGCTGTGCAACAGCGCCGGACGCTACCGCCCCCCTTCGGGGCGCACGAGATTGCGATTGCTTACCCAGCCCTTTGGACCGGGCGAAGGAATCCCGACCCTTCGGGCCAATTCGCGCTCTGGCGCTCTGGCGCTCTGATTCGACTTGGCTTTGCCCGCGCGCACCAGCGAGAGTCGCACCACGCGCAGCCTCTTCGATGTCAGCAGAATTGGACCCTCTCAGCTTTGGACAATACGAGGTGCCCCGGCGCGCCGATGGCGCTCCCTGGGAATTGGGACGCGGCGCGATGGGGGTTACCTATCGCGCTTTCGATACGAAGCTGAAGGTCGAGGTGGTGCTCAAACTCATTCATCCCGAGGTGCTGCAGAACGAGCGCATCCAGCACCTCTTTCTGCGTGAAGCCCGGGCGGCGGCAAAAGTCCGTCATCCAAACATTGCCGCGGTCATCACCCTCCACGACGAGCCGCCGTTCTACTACGCGATGGAATTCGTCGACGGCGCTCCCCTCAGCGCTGTGCTGAAGTCTCGCGGGGCGCTCTCGCTCGCGGAGGCCCTGGATTTCGCCGATCAGATTGCCGCCGCCCTCGGCGCCTTGGCCCGCGAGCACATCGTCCACCGGGACCTCAAACCGGCCAATCTCATGCTCCTGCCCGACGAGGAGCGGCGTTTCGGTTCCACCGTCAAACTCATCGATTTCGGGCTCGCCAAGGGCTTCAGCACGGACGGCGAGGAGGTCGAATCGTATCTCGCAAGCAGCCTCTCCCAAAGCAGCGTCTTCAGCGGCACGCCCTACTATGCCAGCCCGGAGCAATGCGCCACGGGCGGCGATCTCGACACGCGCTCGGATCTTTATTCGCTTGGCATCATTCTTTGGGAAATGCTCTCCGCGAAGCGGCCGTTCACCGGCCCGCTCGGCCAGGTCCTGGCCATGCATCAATTCAAAGAACCACCGTGGGATCAGCTCCGCGGGGTGCCGGAACCGGTTATGGCAATCCTTCGCCGGCTTCTCGCCAAGGAGCGCGACGCGCGCTTCCAAACACCCCGGGAATTGCGCGACGCCTTTGCCGGGTGCTTTGCCAGCGAGGCGGCCTTGGACCGGCACGAAGGGAAGCCCGGAGCCGCGGGTGTGCCAACCGAGGGGGGTGCCGCGCCGGGCACGGAAACGATTCGACTCGGCAGCACGCTCGCGGCTCGCTTTCAGGTCGGCGAAGAGGTTGCCGAAGGCGATGGGGGCAAGCTCTATCGCGCCGTCGATATCTCGCGTGACAGCCAGGTCGTCGCGCTCAAGCTGCTCACGCCGCAACGGGCCCAAGATGAGGTTCTTAGCCTCGCGCTCGAGCGGCAACTGGCGCAAATGCGGGCGCATCCGCACCCCGTCGTGCTCGCGCAGGCCGGGGGCCTGCAACGTTCCGGCGAGAGCACCTTTCTCGTGCGCGATTGGGCGGCGGGTTTTTCCTTGCTTGAACTCCTGCGGGCGCGGCGCGAGCTGAACGCACCCGAAATCTGGCAGCTCCTCGGCGAGTTGCCTCCGGCGATCGATCACGCGGCACAACATCATTTTACGCTGGCCGAGCCCCTCCTGCGCAAACTCTTCGTCGAACCGTCCTCCAGCACCGCATCGGCGGTCGATTGGCCTTCGTTGCGCACCCGGTCGCTCGAGCAGTGGCCGGAGTTCCACTTGCGCTGGAATGCGCTGAGCATTCGTGCCGCTGGCCAGAGCGGAACCAACTCGCTCACCCAGGCGGCATCGGAAGGTCCGTCGGTCACCGAGGAACCCGTCGTCGCGCTGGCGTTGCTCGTGCGTGCCCTGCTCGGGGGAAGTCCGGGGTTATTTTCGCCCCTCCCCGCCTTGCGCAGCGAGGCGAACGCCATCCTCCACCGCGCCCTCAGTGCCGGCGGCGGGAGCCTGGCCTTCGGCGGCGCCGTCGCCTTTTGGAACGCGCTGCAGGAAGCCAGTGGGAGCTCCCGGCCTGCACCTTACCCGCCTGCACCTTTGAATTTGCCGCCGCTCCCCGCGCCGATTCCGGCACCGGCCCCGCCTCCACCTGCGGCGTCGCCCGCGCTCGCGCGCATTGAAACTCGGATGGCGAACCTCGCGCCAATTCAGCCATCCGCCCCGGCGAGTTCGAGCACCGGAGATCCCGGACGAGGAAAACGCCTTGCCGCCATCGTGGCCGTCCTGCTCGCCGTGGGCGGAGCAGCTACCCTCGTCATCCACGCTCTGCGGTCGGACCCTGACTCACCTGACCCGAATCCCCGGCGTGTGCTCCCTGCTTCCCCAGCCGCGCCGGCGCCGGTCCTTGCGTCCGATCGTCCGTCTGTTCCCTCATCCCAGCTCAATGCACTGCCGACTTCGGCGGTGCTTCCTTCCACCTCCACCACATCCGGCGGCGAGACTGGTTCCCACGAAATCGCGAAAGCGCGCACTGAGCGCGAGCGACGGCAGCGCACCGTTCTGCCCCTCAGCAGGCGCGAGATTTTCTCCTTCGCCGTCGTGGATATGAATCGCACGTTCGAAGGTCTCAGCCGCACCAAGGACGCCGAGGCGCAGATCAATCAGGCGCGAACTGCCGCCAAAAAGACGATGGACGAACGCGTAGACGCGCGGAGCCGTCTGCTGGAGCGCATCAGCGCGCTCGCGCGCGAGGTCGAGCGGGGATCGGCCACCGCCGCGAGGGAACGGGACGATCTCACCACCCAGGTACGAGCGCTGGAGAAGGAAATCGCCGAGTTTAAAAGCACGAAGGAAAAGCAACTCCAGGAGCAAGCCGTGCAGCTCCGGAACGGACTCGTCGAGGAGATCACCCGCGTGGTCCTGGACGGGGCGCGTCAGCAGGGTGTGGCCTGCCTCTTCGACCGCTCCGGCAGCAGCCTCAACGGCGTCCCATTCGTTTTGTACCACGGTCCGACCATTCCGGATTGGACCGATGCGATCATTGCGGCGGTCAACCAACCCGGCCGCCGGGCCGGCGCGAAAATCGAAACCCTGCGTGCCTCATCCGGTCCGTGGTGCCTTGCCACCATCGACGCGAGCTACGTCTTTTCCGCCCTCCCGGAGACGAAATCCGCCGAAACCGAACTCAATGCCACGCGCGCGACGGCGAAGCGGGAGCTGGACGAACGCACGGATCGGCGCGCGTCTTTGCAGGCAAAGGTAACTGAGCTGGAAGCACAGTTGAGTACGAGTTCCGGTCCAACAAATGAGAGGGCTCGGGGGGATCTCGCCAAAGCACGCGACGCGCTCCAGACGGAGGATGCCGCCCTCGCATCTTTCAAGGAACAACGGGAGAAAAAAATCAAGGACGACTCGACGCAAAAGCGCAACGCGATCGTGGCCAAAATGAATGCCGCCTGCGCCGCCCTGGCCCGGCGCAAGGGAGTCGACGTCTTTTTCGATTTCAGCGCGCAAAGCTTGAATGGCGTGGCCATTCTTCTCACCGCGCCCGGTCTTCCCGATCTCTCGGACGAGCTGATCGCCGCGCTGAGCGGCCAGCCTTGAGCAGGGCAAGAAATCGCCCGACACTTCGGCGCTCCGCCGTTCCCCCCGCCTCAGGTATGCGGCGGGTTCTCGTACCGCATGGCGCGGACCACGTTTGCGTCAGGATCGGTAAACTCGATCATCGTACCGACGGTGGGGATGGTCGATTTCGTCATGGTAATCTTGCCTCCTCCGGTCTCCACGGCCTGAATGATCGCGTCCAGGTCGACCACGGAGAACGTGCATTCGAAACCGTTGAAGCCGCCTTTGACCAGCGGGACAAGCCGCTTGTGCAGCAAGCCCTGGACGCCGGGATTTTTCTCGTCGCCCGTGTGAATCAGGTAAAAATCCGGCGGACCCCAAGGCTCGAATCGCCAGCCGAAAGCGGCCTCATAAAAGCGGCGGGCGCGCTGGACGTCATCGACGTGAATGGCAAAGGAAGCAAGATTGTTGGGCATGAGAGCAGCGTGAGGCGTCGACAGCAGCGCGGCAATGGCGCTAATTCGACTTTCCATGTCGCGAATCCGTCGCACGCCTGCCGATGAGCGCTTTCTGGTGGTGCGTACTTCGGCCGCCGGCGTGACCCGTGCTCACGCGATCCCAGCGCACGCGCACACCTGGCACCAGCTTGTCTTCGCCTCTGCTGGCGTCATGACGGTGAAGACCGATCAAGGCTCGTGGGTGACGCCGTCCCATTGGGCGATCTGGGTCCCCGCTGGCGTGCTCCATTCCATCCGGTTTGCGGCGGCGGCCGATTTTCGCACGCTCTATTTTCGTCCTTTGGCCACGGCGCGTCTGCCCACCCATTGCAGCGTGATCGCCGTCGGTCCATTCCTGCGCGCGCTGATCCTGCGCACGATCGAAGCCGGTATGCTCGATCGCCGCGATGCGCTCCAGAGCGCCCTGAACGTGCTGCTCCTTGATGGCATTCGCACCGAGCCGACCGCACCGCTGGACCTGCCACTGCCGGGCTCCCCTCCGCTGCTGGCTATCGCACGCCTGCTCAGTGACCAACCAGCCTGCGCCGATTCCACCCAGGAACTCGCGCGGCGCGCCGGCCTCGGCATGCGGACCATGGAACGACGCTTCCTGGCCGAGACGGGCCTCACCTTGGGTGCGTGGCGCCGTCAGGCTCGTTTATGCCACGCGCTCCTCCAACTCGCCGCGGGGGAATCCGTCAAGCACGTCGCCCTCGAATCCGGCTACCAAAGCCCCAGTGCTTTCGTTTCCGCTTTTCGCGCGGTCTTCGGGACCACCCCCGGCCAATACTTTGGGGATCGCGTTCGCGAAGCGACCACTATCGCCCGAGCGGCGTATCGAGCGCCGTCCGCAGGGACGCCACGCGCGCCGGATCGACGGCGTTTACCAGGACGCCATCCACCTTGAGCGAGGAGCCGACAATGAAACCATCGGCATAGGCAAGATAATGCGGCAGCGTTTCGATGCTGATACCGCTGCCGAGAAAAATGCGCGCAGTTGGACACGCCCGGCGCACCCGCGCGACATCGCTGGGATCGGCGGCCTTGCCGGTTCCCACTCCCGTCACGACGAGCGCATCGGCGAGACCCCGCTCAAGCGTGTCGCAGGCCGACTCCTCGATGCTGAAATCGGCCAGGGGTCGCGCGTGCTTCACGTGAACATCGGCAAAAATGCTCGCCTCCGGACAGAGCACGGCCCGCCGTCGCACCGTGGTGAAAGCGTCGCCCTCGATAATGCCCTGGTCGGTGAGCATGGCGCCGGTGTGGACATTGATGCGCAGGAAACTCCCGCCGTGCACCGCGCACAAACCCAGCGCCGCGAGCGCGTCGTTGCGCAGCACGTTGAAGCCCAGCGGCAGGCCGTGGAGTTCCTCCCGCAATCCGACCGCCGCGGCGCTCATGGCGGCGATGGTTTCCGGCGCCACGACTGACTTCGTAAAGGGAGCATCGCCGAAGTTCTCCACGATGACGGCATCCGCTCCGCCTTCGCGGTAGGCGGCGGCATCGGTGCGGGCGCCTCGCACCACCGCGTCGAAATCCCCCGTCCAGCCCGGCGAACCTGGCAACGAGCGCAGGTGCACCACTCCAATGAGGAGTTTGCGTGGGAGCCGGGTGAGGAGCGTCTTCATCACCCGACTTAGCGGCGCACTGCCGCCGTCGCAAATTTCCGGCGGATCTCAGCGATCCGCCGCACCCACGAAATCCGCGAAGAGCGGCCGATAGAAATCGGCATCGCGCTCGGGGTGATACTGCACGCCCACACACCAGGGGAGCTTCGTACTCCGCACCTGTTCGATGATGTCGTCCTGGGCGTGCCACGCCTCCACCACGAGGCCGTCGCCCAGCCGATCGATGGCCTGGTGATGCGAACTGTTCACGAGATCGAAGCGCCGCGACGCGCTCGCCCCATGGTCGAAACGCAACGGCTGCACGTTGGCGGTTTTTTGGGCGGGCAGGGCATGTCCCTCGATGTGCAGGCGAAGCGTGCCGTCCAGGGCGACGTTCAGGACCTGGTGCCCTTTGCAGACCCCGAGAATAGGGATTCCCCGCTCCAGCGCTGCGGCGGTCGCAGCAAATTCCCAGGTATCGCGCTCCGGCACCGGATCCTCGATCAGCTTGGGATCGGGCACGGCCTGGCGCAGATATGCGGCGCCGATGTCTTCCCCGCCGGTGAGGAGCAAGGCCTCCACGCCCTGCAGAGTTGGGGCGATTTCCCCGCGCCGGCCATTGCGGAAGACGAGGTCCGTGCGCCCTAGGGCGGCAAACGCGCGGGCGAACCAAGGCTCATCCTTTTCACGGATCCACGAGGCGATGACGGGCATGCGCACTAATAAACCAAGATGGCGGAGGTTTCATGCCCACCGGTGTTTTGCAGGGTTCGAAGAGCGATTCATTGAGCCTTCGGCGTTGCAATCCGGTCCTCCGTCCCTTCGGGACTACGAGGGAAATGACGCCCGGTTCCGGTGGCTGGCGCCGACCGGCTATTCGCCGCAGTCCCTTTGGGACGAAGATCTGGGCGGAGCGCCTACGGCCAATT
The DNA here is from genome assembly GCA_038226705.1 of Chthoniobacterales bacterium. Lineage (GTDB taxonomy): Bacteria > Verrucomicrobiota > Verrucomicrobiia > Chthoniobacterales > SZAS-18 > SZAS-18. Next base: position 32,979 of record JBBRQH010000042.1, read on the forward strand.
TTCTAATTGGGCGCGCTCCGTTGGCCTTCGCCGGCTATTCGCCGCAGTCCCTTCGGGACGGGGATCTGGGTGGAGCGCCTACGGCCAATTTTCTAATTGGGCGCGCTCCGATGGCCTTCACCGGCTATTCGCCGCAGTCCCTTTGGGACGAAGATCTGGGCGGAGCGTCTACGGCCAATTTTCTAATTGGGCGCGCTCCGTTGGCCTTCGCCGGCTATTCGCCGCAGTCCCTTCGGGACGGGGATCTGGGCGGAGCGCCTACGGCCAATTTTCTAATTGGGCGCGCTCCGTTGGCCTTCGCCGGCTATTCGCCGCAGTCCCTTCGGGACGGGGATCGAGGCAATGACGGGCAGGCACCCACTCAACAAAGACCGCGCGGGTTTCCCGCCCATCTGACCCGAAGCGCCACACTGCGTCCGCCCGAAAATTGTTTATCGGAACTCGGTCCTGGTCTTCGTCCCGAAGGGACCGCGGCGAATAGCCGGTCGGCGCCAGCCACCGGAACCCCGCGTTTTTCCTCGTAGTCCCGAAGGGACGGAGGGAAGTCTTGGTCATGGGATCGACGCACGCATCGCTCAATTACCACCTCGTCTTCGGAACGAAATGCCGTATTCCGTATATCGCGCCGCCTTGGCGCGATCGTCTGCATTCGTGGTTGGGCGGGATGATTAGTTCTCTCGGAGGCGTGTCGCTCGGCGTGGGGGGAACCGCAGACCACGTGCATCTCCTGGCCGGCTTACGGCCCTCGCACTGCCTGGCGGATGTCTTGCGCGAGGTGAAGTCCGTATCGTCCGGGTGGGTGCACGCGGAACTGGGGGTCCGAGACTTCGCCTGGCAGGAAGGCTATGGCGCTTTCACGGTCGGCGTGCTGCAGGTGGAGTCAGTCCAGCGCTACATTGGCAACCAGGAGGAGCATCATCGCGTGTGCACTTTTCGCGAGGAGTACGTCGCAATGCTTCGCCGGGCGAAGATCGAGTTCGAAGAGCGATTCCTCGAGCCTTCGGCGTTGTAATCCGGTCCTCCGTCCCTTCGGGACTACGAGGAAAAAACGCTGGGTTCCGGTGGCTTTCGCCGAACGGCTATTCGCCGCAATCCCTTCGGGACGGGGAAGGAGGCAATGGCGGCATGCGCGCCACTCAACCAAAACCTCGGGGGTTTCGCGCCCGCCGAGCTCCGTCTCTTCGGGACTACAAGAAAAAAACGCTGGGTTCCGGTGGCTTTCGCCGAACGGCTATTCGCCGCAGTCCCTTCGGGACGGGGAAGGAGGCAAACGCCCCTGCCTTCAACTCGTCGCCGCTCGGGTTCCCCCAAAAAAAACGGGGGCGGAAGATCGTTCCGCCCCCAGATTGAATCCAACGGAACGCGCTACTTCGCTTCGTTCAGGTTCCAGAGATACGGCTGGTAGCTGATCTTGGCGTCCGCCGCGAGCTTGTTGGTGCGGAACTTGTTGATGAACGCGACCACGCCGCCGGCAGGCGTGAAGTCATCCTTGTACCAATCGAAGATCTTGGAGACTTCCGCAGATTTGCCGTCGGCCGGCGCCTTCACGCCGTAGAGATCCTTGTTCACGAATTTCCTCGCGAGTCCGTCGAGCTGCGCATCGAGTTTCTTGGCGTCGAAGGCTTCGTTGAGCAACGGCGGGCAGCTCACGCTGGCGCAATTCAAGGCGAAGTGAATCCGGGCCTCCTTGAAGCGCGGGCGAATGAGGTCGCTCTCGAGATTGTTGAGGCTCATTTCCTTCCCGGCCACGGTGATGCGCTTCTTGTTGAAGTAGGGCAGGACGGCGAGAAGCGAGATCTTTCTATTGTTGGGGTACTCGCGCAGCTTTTCGCGCAGGATCCAGGCGTTGTAGGCGTGGAGATGGAAGGCGAGCTGTTCCTTGCTGGTCGCCGTGCTGGCCGGCGCCTTGGCGATGGACTGCACGACGCGCTCGATCGCGGCCATGTCGGCGGCGTTCGCCTTCCAGGCCGCGTAGTTCACGCCGCTGTCGGTCACGTATTTCTTGAGCAGCCCGTTGTAGGCGGGATCGATCTGCGCCTGCAGAGCCGGGGCGAGCAAAGCCGCGGCCGCGAGGACGAGGAGGGAGATGGAGAAACGATTTTTCATGGAGGGTTTTCTAACGGTGAGGTGCTTGTCCGATGCGAGTCTATTCCGCGGATGCACTCCGTCACCCGGTTAATTGCGTTTCCCGACGGGCTCGGGCTCAACCGGTTTCTAAATCCCGCGCAACTTCCTCGGCCGTGGCGCGGCTGGCAAGGGTGCCGGACGGTTTTTCGTACCAGCCCGGATCCTTATCGTAGCTCTCGAGGGTCTCGCGCACTTTGATGATGGTGAACATCCCGCCCATCGTGATGTAGTCGTGTGGACCGGCCCCGCCGACCATTGGCAGGCTGTTGCGCGGCACGCCCATGCCCATGCCCATTTCCCCCATGTCCGCCATGCCGGCCTGACCCATTGTCATGTAGCCGGGCACCACCTTGCCCGCGCGCTTGTCCACCGAGCCGGCGTTCACGCCGATCAGATTTGGGAGGCCATGGCCCATCTGGTTCATGACGTGATGGGACATGTGGCAGTGCAGCGGCCAGTCCCCCGGGTTGTCCGCGATAAACTCGACCGTGCGGGTGCTTCCCACCGGAACGATGACGGTGACTTCCGGCCACTGCGCCGATTCGGGCACGACGCCGCCATCTGTCTCCACCACGCGCCAGGTGTGGCCGTGGAAATGCATCGAGTGATGATCCATGGCCGAGAGATTTCCGATCCGAATGCGCACCCGATCCCCGCGCTTGACGATCATCGGCGCGGTTCCCGGATAACACCGCGCATTCAGCGTGAGCACGTTGAATTCGGTCATTTCCATCGGGTCGGGCCGCATCGTGCCGGGCACGATCTTCCACTCGCTGAGCAGATACGCGAAATCGCGGTCCACGCGTGGTCCGCGCGGCTCGCGCGGGTGTATCACGATGAGACCCATCTGCCCGAGCGCCATCTGGGTCATCTCGTCGTGATGCGAGTGATACATGAAGGTGCCGTGCTGCCAGACGGTGAACTCGTATTTGAAGGTCTCGCCCGGCTGGATGGCCTTTTGACTGAGTCCGCCCACCCCATCCATCCCGGCCGGCAGGAGAATCCCGTGCCAATGGACGGTGGTGGCGGCGGGCAGTTTGTTCGTCACGTAAATGCGGAGCCGGTCGCCCTCGACACACTCGATCGTGGGACCGTGCACCCGACCGTTGTAACCCCAGCAATGCGCTTTGAGTCCGGGGGCAAACTCATGACCGCGCACTTCTTCCGCGATGAGATGGAAGACTTTGACCCCGTCGCGAATCTTCCAGGGCAGCGCCGCACCGTTGGGCGTGACCACCGGCCGGTAATGGCGGCCCGGTTCTCCCGGCTCCGGGTGCGGTGGTCGCATCCAGGCGGGTTCGGAGGCGGAGGCAGGAACCGCCGGAGCCTCAGCGGCGCGAGCCACGCGGGCAAAAGCTGCGCTGCCAGCCAGGGCGGCGGCGCCAGTGAAAAGTTCGCGTCGGGTGATCATGGCCGGATGGGGATGGTGGTTTTGAATGATTTGCTGCTGCGTTCCTGCAAAGTGCCGCCCACGGCGCGCTCGAGTTGAGCCCGCGCAATCCAAAAATCGCGCAGGGCCGTGATGGCTTTGCGCTCCGCTTCCGCCTGCTCTTGCCGGGCCGTGAAGAGCTCGTAGTTCCCCAGGAGCATGCCGTTGTAGCGCAGGAGCGATTGTTCCACGATCGCGCGTTTGCCCGGCACGACGTCGTCCCGGTAGAATCGGGCCATCTCCTGGCGGCTCCGCACGCGATCGTGCGTCTCGCGCACCTCGCTTCGGATCTTGATCGCCAGCCCCTCGAGCTTGACCTCCGCGCGTCGCAGCATCGCCTCGCTGCGCGCCAGGCGCGCCTGGCCTTGGTGAAAGATGGGCAGTTCCAGCCGCAGGGAAGGTCCCGTGAGGTTGTCCCCTTCCCGCTCGCGTTCGGTCCGCAGACCAAACTCCAGCGCGCCCACGTAGCGATAGGTGCGGGCCAGCCCGAGCGAACGCACGGTCCCGCCCAACTCGAGCTGGGCGGCGGCGAGATCGAGGCGCTGCGCGACGGCCCGCGATTCCAATCCCGCCAGCGTCGGAACCGAAGACGGTAGCGCCGGAAGAGGGGCCGGAAGGCGCCAGTTCGTCAGGTCGCCCCAAAGCCCGAGCAACCGATTGAGTACCTCCCGGTGTTCCCGCTGCTCCGCTTCAGACTGCGCGAGTTCGAGCCGCGCCATGTTATACGAGGACTGCTGCTTGAGCAGCTCGAGATCGGTGATGTTGCCGGCGGCGTGTTGATTTTGCGCCAGTTCCAGCGCGGCTCCGCTGCCGTCGCGGATCAACCGGCCCTGCGCCACGAGCATCGTATCGGCCTCGAGCATATAGACCGCACTCTTCACCTCGCTGGCGAGTTTGAGAACCTCGTCGGCCACGCGGAGCTGCGCGGCTTGGAGATTGGCTTCCGCCACACGCTGGCGCAGCGGGCGCATGAGCAGGTCGAGGAAATCGAAGATGACCGCCTCCTCGAGATTGACGCGTTTCGGAGCACGGTCCGGAAAGCGAATGCTCAAGTCGATGCTCGGATTCTTGAGCGCACCGGCCTCAAGCAGGTCGGCCGCTTGGAGGCCAATCTCCTCGAAGGTGGCGTGTAAGTCGGGATTGTGGAGCAGGGCGATCTGCACGGCCCGTCGCAAGGTTAGCGGCTGGCGCAGCCAGATGCGTACGGCCCGTAGGGTCTCGTCTCGCGCGGCGGCGTCCCTGGCCCAGCGAACCTCGAGGCCTGTGCGGTCCTTGATGGCTTTCTCCACCGGCGCGAAAGCGGGTTCGGTTGCCGTTGCGGCAGCCGCCGGAATCAGGCCGGTGGCCAAAAGACCGAGCGCAAAAAAGACATTCTTCTTATGGCGCATGATTCGGATGAGTTGGCGCCTCGGTCGGCGCGTTTCCGGTCGGGCCGCTCTTCTCCCATTCCTGCTGCTCGCGCCCGGCGGCTGCGAGTTGCTGGCGGGAGCGAGCGGTCAGCTCATCGTCCGCCAGCGGGGCGGGGCGGGTGGCGGGTGCGCTCTCCCGCGCCCGTGGGTTCGCCGGATGCAATGCCCCCAGCGGCGCCGGTTGAAATGGTGGGGCGGCGCATCCGCCCAGGAGCAACGAGACGAGGAGGGCGTGGAAAAGAATCTTAGGAGACATAAGGTCGGAAAGGTTGCTGGAAAAGGCACGCCAGCGGGGCGGACCACGAAGGCGCGACATGGCGCCGAAAAAGAGGCTAGCGGAGCCGCGACACGCGCGGTTGCTCCCACTCAAACCGACCGCGGAGGAGCGTGCGCGAGCAGGCTCCGTTGCAAAACGAGTTCCGCGAAACCCCGCCAGCCTGGCGGACCCGTTTCAAAGCACCAACCCTCGATCCATTCCCGCCACGCCTGCGACACCGACACCTTCTCCGCCGCCGGAACCGGCGTCAGAACGAGCATCACCCAGTTGGGCGTGGCCAGAAGTGTCGGCGGATCCGCCAGCAAAGCCCCCACCGAAGCGCAGCATTCCCGTACAGGCTGGGAAGATTTGGATTCTCCCGCCGAATGCGTGCCGCAACAGTCTACGTGCTCTTCCATGGAGTCGCCCGCGGCCATCAACCCCAACGCGCAATGATTCGAGAGCACCAGCCACGAAACCATCAGCGCAACCGCGAGGAACGCGCGCACCGGGGAGTGGATGGAATAGCTTCGCATGGATGAAAGAGAGATAGCCTATGCCGAATCTGCCCGTCGCGGAAGCGCTGCCTTCGTCGGGGCCTTTCGCGACCCTGTCATAGGGCAAACGAAACGAACGGCGCATTCCCTCATTTTGCGTTGGCGGCTTCGTGGCGGGTGTCTTTCACGCAAGATCGTCTCCGTCGCGCGAGGCGCGACCCGCAGATCAAGGACAACGGCGAGGTAGAGGAAGCCCTCAGCGGTCTGGTCGGGCGCGGTGGGTGCTGGCTGAGCGGCCAACAGGTGAAAAAGACAGAAACATCCAGACAACGGTCGGCGGTCTGCGGGCGGAACCAAAGCGCTCGAGAGGAAGACGGACACCTTCGCGATTTGAGAGCGCGTTCGTTGCGCCGCGCCCACCGTCGGACAGACTCGCGCTGGATTCACCACCTCACCAAATCATCGCTGCGGGAAGGGACGCGACCTTCCAGAGCCCAAGGGCCTTATCAGCAAATCGACCATCTCCTTCAGTGCAGCCCTCCATCAACAGCGCCTCGGGTGGCGGCAACCGGTACGGCGCACGCTCTAGATTGAGTGGATGCCACTCTCCCGTCCAGATGTCGTAATTCTCATGCCAGGCCGGAAATGTGGTGGTCAGCAGCCAGGTATTGCCACTGCTCGCGATCCGCGCGAGTGCTCGGCGCGCGTCCGCCTCACACAAGTGCACCAGGCAATCGCGACAAATGAGGAGATCAGCCTGCGGAATCTCGTCGTGGAGGAGATCAATCCGTTGAAATTCCAATCCTTCCCGCCCAAAATTAGCGCGATTTTCCTCGACCAACATCGGCACCAAATCGCCCCCTACATAGGCCACCTCGGGCCGGGCCAGCAGCACTTCGCGCATCCACCGAAAATCCCCGCACGGGATATCGAGAAGGCGGCGAATGCCGAGCGCGGCCAGTAGCCCCGGGAGTTCGCGACGAAGGATTCTCGTCTGTTCCGAGTCCGATCCCGTACCGGAGACGCTCTCCTTTCCCAACCAGCGATTGCCCGCGTGGATTTCCTCGAAGACCTCCCCTTGCGCCCGGCCGCGCCAGCGATGCGCCACCAGAACTTTACGAGCCGCGTGGAATGCCCGGGTGGCGCCCGGGATGCGTTTGATCAGCTGCTTGATGCGTCTAACCGGCATGGGGGGCGGTTAATGCCGCCCGGAGGAACACGCAAGTCGCCCCGAGAGTTGGGTTGAGCCGCGGGCGCGACAGGGGTATGCGAAATAGGGTCGAAAATATGCAAGCGTCCGCCTGAAGCGTGAGCTGGCGCGGCGGTAATCGAACCACCCGCGGGAACGCGGGAGCTGACGTGCCAATGACGCGCTCGGCCACGCCCACCTCGAATCGATTCCTGGGCATAGATCATCAGAAGGGATTGGGCGGCAACGCGGTGGTATCCGTGGCGGTGTGCCGTTTCCCCCTCGTTCCATCGCGAGGAGGCGCCCAGAGTCTCTGAGCCCGATCTCATCCGCAAGATACACGTCGTCCGGAAAAAGCGGCACGACGCTCTTTTCTTTTCTCGCCAAAATCCGTTGGCAACCAAATTGTGGGAATAGTTAATTCGTCCGCCGGTTCTTTATCGTTACCCGTCCCTTCCTGCCCCTCCGAACCCCACTCTCATGCGTTTCCGCGTTTCCCTCCTCGCCGCCTCCCTCCTTCTCCTCTCCCCGGCCGCCCGCGCCGGCACGCCGCTCGGTGGTATCACGGTCGCCGTGTCGCCCGACGGCAAGCGATTGGTGGCTGGCGGCGACTCGCGCACGCTCGTGGTGCTCGACCCCGAGACGCTCGAGGTGAAGGACCGCACCTGGATCGAGACCGACATCGTCCGGATGGCCTTCAACCAAAAGGGCACTCTGCTCGCCGTGGAATCCACCGAGGGCAAGGTCACACTCTTCGACACCGCAACGTGGAAGAAGAAACTCGACCTCGGCAAGCGCGAAATCTTTGCGATGGCTTCGAAGGCCGACGTCCTCGCCGGCTACGACACGGACTACAACAGCCCGACCATCCACCTCCATTCGATGGCGGACGGCACCGTGAAGGCGCAAATTCCTCTCCCCGCCAAAGGCATCCGCTACGTCGCCTACGGCATCAACGCCGACGCCACGCGCCTCGCCGTGATCACGGAGGGCAAGGACGACCCCGCGGAAAAGAAGGTCGAATACAACGACATCCCCAAGGACCTCAAGGATCTCCCGCGGGATGAATTCGTGCAGCACAACGACGGCAAGACTTCCACTTTCTATCTCCTCAACGCGGCCGACGGCAAAGTGCTGCTCGAAAAGAAGATCTTCTACACCACCTACGGCGGCACCATTTTGTTCAAGGGTGAGGACGCGATCCTGCTCAGCATTACGAACGTCAACGCCCGCATCTCACCTAAGGGTGACGTCACGCTTTTCAAGCTCGCGCCCGCCGACTACTCCGCGTACGGCGCGTCGGCCGACCAGGGCACGCTCATGGCCGGCGGTTCGCGCTTCTTTGGGGTCGCCTCCTCCGCCACGCTTCAGGTAGCGAAGGGGGAATTCGAGCGCCTGCCGGGCTGGCCGGAGTACTGCAAGGGCTTCTCGGGCACCGCGGACGGGAAGGGACTCTACGTCGGCACCTCCGCCTACCGCGTTGTGCGCATCGGCGCCGATGGCAAGGTGATCAAGGCCGCGCCGATCAAGTGATCGATGCGGCCTCCCCGGAGCGCGCGCTCCGCAAAAATTGCGCTGCACGGGGGCGATCCGCCCGGATATCTGCGCGATGGATTCACGCGCCTGCCGGGCAAGACGATGTCGCAGATCAAACCGTTGACCACGAGCCTCGCCCGCGATCACACCGCATTCATGGGCGACTGTCCAACTGACGCCGGATGTCTGGCGCCTTAATCAAATCGTCTCGGGCGAGCAGGAACGCCTTGCTCAAGATCACCGAGAGGGTCTCATCGCCTTCGAAGGGCAGGGGCAACCGCGCGTCCGCCCGCGCTGGGCGCGCCGGGACGATGCAAAGGTAGCGATGCCAGGGCTCGATCTGAACGTTTCCGCTCCCGACGTGAATGCGGTATTCCTGCTGCACTCCCCGCACATACAGAAAGTTACCTTCGAGGCGGCACTGCGCCGCGATTTTCAAACGTGGGATCAGGCGCGACAACACGTCCCGCCTGATCCGGGATGACTCCCCACATTCCCCAAACGCCCAGTCATTCCAATCGGCTTCCCTTTCCGGCGGCACGCGCTCGATGCCGCCATCGAACCACTCCGGATCGATGCGGGTGTGAGCGACAGAGACGAAGAGATCGACATCGCGCATTACCTCGCTGAAGACAATCGGAGGCACCTCGTCGACGCCAAGTAACTGCGCCGCGCGGAAAAAGCGCACCTGGTCGGTCGAGACGTGGCGCGCCACCCCCGCTTCCGAGAATTCCTGGCCGGAATTGAGCAGCGCGAATTCGGCGCGAAGGCCCCAGGCCGGCAAGTCGCGAATCGCCACCGATTCGACGGAATCCCAAGCGCCCACAAACTCGTAGCGCCAGCCCCGGCTGTCGCACAGCTTCTTGAACTGGTGTTGCCGGATGAGCTGTCCGGCGAAGCGATTCGAATATTGCGCCGTCACGAATTCCGCCGGAGTGGGCCGATAGATTTCCCGATGCGCCTGCTTGAAGGGCTGTGGCAGAGTCCCGGCTTCGAGGCGGAGCCGCCACGCCATCACTTCTTCCTCCGAGGCTTCCAGCGGATGCCAAAGACTCACTTCCGTGCCGGTGCCGACCCAACGGATCGGGGTGCCTGCCACGTCGCAAAAACGGTCGCCATCCCACCAGCCCGCCGCGCGTTCGCTGCCGTGAGCGAGCCGCCAGATGAGCCGCCGGGCAAGGTTTCCCAGCAACGGATGCCGGGCAAAATTCGGTTCCCACGCGTCGAATCCGCTCGCGGCGCTTCGGTCGAGGTATCGATCCAGCCGGCTCCGCTGCACCTGCATGGTCTTCTGTAAATCGGACGCCAATTGCTTCCAGCTCTTCGCCTTGAGCCCGAGCGGCTTCGACCACTTGGGTTCCTGGGCGAGCGTCGCTCCGTCCGCCATCGTCCAGCCGCACTCCACCTGACCCTGCGCATTGAGCGCGATCAGTCCGACCCAGCTCCCCATCGGCTCGGTGCGGCAGCCATCTCGTTCCAGCTCAAAAGTGGGCACGGCCAGATCCTCCAGTTCCTGCAGCGGGAGACCCATCCGCTCGCTCGCACGCACCAGAGCGGCTTCCGCCTCCTCGCGCCCCCACGGAGTTTTTAGCCGGTGTTTCAGGCGAACGAGCTCCGCCGCCCCCTCCCGGCCCGGCATGGCCTCCAGCATGACAATGCAGGCTTTAGCAATGCTGCTGGCGTAAAGTCCGCCGGCCTCGAGGCGGCGACATCCGCCTTCGGCCAGGTTTGCAAGGGCCCGGCAGATCACTTCTCCCTCCAGCATACCGGCATACCAGACCAAGCCGCGCAGCAGCGCGCCGTCGCGCAGCGAGACTCGGTCTGTCGCGTCTTTTCCCACCCCGGCGAACCAGCGTTCCACCCGCACGGCGAAGGCGGCCGCGCCCACCGCGGCTAAGCGCGTGCCAGCCGATTTCTGCCACGCCGCCGTCGGCTTGGCGGTAGTTCCGCGGGGCATATTCCCCAGCAACGCCTGCCACCGGGTGCGTGGCCCGGCCGCCATCTGCTCGACATCCGATTGCACCATGGCAGACCAAGTGTGGGTCCCCGGCGCAGGCGTTGGCGTTGGCGCCCCCCGGCGCGCCAGTTCGTCCAGGCGCTCCAGGGTGCGGCGATTGCTGCCCACGAAGACGATCGGCGCGAGCGCCGCGCGCAGGCGTGCCACGGCTTCCAAGGAGTCCGGCGATAAACCCTCCGGCGCGCGGGCCTCCAGAAACTCGAGCAACTGCGGTAATAGCCCTGGAACCGGTGAGTCCATCAGTGCGTCGCGCGGGTCCTTCGGATCGGCCGGCGTGAGGGCTTCGGCGGCGAGAAGCGTGGCCAGATTTGCCTGCTCGATGGTCCACGGCAGCTTTCGTCCGGCCAGCGTGCGGACGAGCTCCACCAAGACGCCGGCGATCGCGCCGTTTCGGCGTTGAAACGCGAGGCGTTCGACGGTCGCGAGGAAAAGATCCTTTTGCGCGTCCTTCGCCAGTTTCGCGCTCTCGCTCCGCAGCGCCGATTCCGGTCCTAGTTGCAAGGCGAGGTCGAGCAGGACGTGGCTTTCCCGCCGCGCACCTCCCGCCGGTCGGAACCCGTCGACCACGTTCGCTGCTTGCGTCCACTTCATGCCGATCGCGTCAGCCACCCACCAAGGGCAGCAACTTGACGAAATTCACCTCCGTCTCGACGCGCACGGTAAAGGCCTGATCCAAGTCCTCCGCCTGCTCATCGTCCACCAGCACCAACAACCGGCTGGCTGAGAAGGCCTCACAGGCGCGCTGCACCTGAAGATCCGCATCGAAAGCCCGTTCGCTTTGAATGAGC
>JBBRQH010000043.1:0-42970 GCA_038226705.1 Chthoniobacterales bacterium
ACCAGGGCCGCGCCCCACTCAACCCTTACTCTGGCGGGGCTACAAATCGGCCGCATAGCCAACCAAACAGGTCCCCGTCGGCACCCTAAACAACCCTTCCAAACCTCTCATCAACTCCGCCGTACCTTCTCGGAAGAACCATCTTTGAGGTGCGCCAGCATGTGCTCAATGGCCGTGATCAGGCCTTTGAACTCCGCCAGGTCGGCTTGGTGGACTCCGATCTCGGCGAGATCGAATTGCCGCGACACGATTCCGGGCGTTTGCAGCGCTTCCTGCAGGCTGTCTTTGGTAAAGCCCGCCCGCTTGCCAATGCGCAGCAAACGCCGCTTTTCGGCCGCAGTGATTTCCGGGACTTCAACGGCACTGGCCGCAATTTGGAGGGCGCGGATGGCGTCATGTAAGGCGGTCAGGTCCCCGAAAACGGAGGCGCTGGCCGGGGGAACGGCGGGGTTGGGGTTGAGGTTGTCCGAGCCGGCATTGCTGCCGGTCGGGGCGAGTGCCACCGCCGAAGCGGAAGCGTTGTTGTTGTCTGCTTTGTTGTTCACTGGATTGTTCTTTCATAACTGCGTTTTCTGCGACCCTCGTCCGACTCATAGGAGCCGCCGGTGGGCTGTCGTGATGACGTGAACAGGATCGCACTCAGGGGCGGACATTATGCGCCCGGGGGGTCCGGCCATCGGTCGCAGACGGCACGTATTTCCTGGGCCAGAAGACCAAAGCTTCTCTGATAAGGTGCCCCACCAGCGCACATGAAAAAAACTTCGAAAAACATTTCGTCCTCGCCGTCCGAAACAGAAAAGGACACCCCCCGGCCATCCGAAAATGGCCCAGAAAAGAGCGTCAGAATGGCTTGGCCTCCCACAACAGCGGAACTTGGGCTAACGAGCGCGCGGGTGCGAAGGGCATCGTGGCCGCCTGCTCAGGTGTTGCCCATCGCTTCGCAGCCGCTCAATTTTAGGCAGCCTCAAGCCACGATCTCGCGCGAATAGGTATGGAGTCCTCTCAAGCACTTGCACTCAGGTCCCTGCTCGAAAGCCAGCAAATCGCCTGTCTGGCCACTCTTCACCGAGGCGAACCCGCGGTCTCCATGGTGCCTTATGTCTTGTTGCCCCAAGGCCGGGGCTTCGTCATCCACGTCAGTCGATTAGCCACCCATACGGCTGACATGCTTGGCAACCCGGCAGTCAGCGTGTTGGTGGTCGCTCCACCCGGCTCTGCCGCCACGCCGCAGGAGATTCCGCGCGCCAGCGTGAAAGGTCGGGCTCGCCAATTCCTGGCCGGCTCGCTTGACTATGCGGAGGCGCAAACCGCCTACTTGTCTCGGTTCCCGCAAAGTGCGGACATGTTCGGATTCGCAGATTTTTCGCTCTTTGTCATTGAGGTCCGCTCCGCTCGTTTCGTCGAGGGATTTGCCCGGGCCACGTCCCTTACGGCCGAGGAGTTTTCGTTCGTCATGGATGCAAAAAACTAAGATGAGCCGCTACTTAATCGTTATCGAAGAGACCGGCACGGGCTTTTCCGCCTATTCTCCCGACCTTCCGCGCTGCGTCGCAACGGGGCGAACCCGAGGCGAGGTGGAGCATGAGATGGATGACGCCATCGAATCTCATATCAAAGGGCTAATAAGACTTGCGAGCGAGCCAGTTTCAGCTCCGCGCTCGCAGGCAGCGTTTTGCGAAACTACGGCTTAGTTAGCCCGCGTGCTCGGGAGCATTCCTCCGGGCCCCAGAAGTGACCCATGGCACTCATCGATCTGCCGCGAGCCTACCCCTTCTTCGTCTCCTTCGCCCAAGTGTCCTTGAGAGTAATCGTGCGGTTGAGGATCAGTTTTTCGGGCGTGCTTTCCGGGTCGAGCGCGAAATACGCGAGGCGTTCAAATTGGTAGCGCGCATCGGCAGTGCTCGTCTGCACGCTGGGCTCGCATTTGGCGGTGAGGACCTCCAACGAATGCGGATTCAACCAGCGCTTGAAGTCGCCTTCGGCATCCGGCTCGGCTTCCGTGAAGAGGCGATCGTAGAGGCGCACTTCGGCATCCACAGCGTGAGCGGCGCTGACCCAGTGAATGGTGCCTTTCACCTTGCGGGTGGAGGTCGCGCCGCCCGTTTTGCTCTCGAGATCGGCGGTGCAATGCAGTTCCACGATCTCGCCGGCGGCATCCTTCACGACGTCCTCGCACCTAATGATGTAGGCGTACTTCAAACGCACCTCGCCGCCGGGGCGGAGGCGGAAATACTTCGGCGGCGGAACCTCGGCGAAATCGTCCCGGTCGATGAACAGCTCCCGGCCAAAGGGCAGTTCGCGCGTGCCGGCGGAGGGATCCTCCGGATTGTTGCCGGCGGTGAGCTGTTCCACGCGCTCGGCGGGGTAATTCGTGATCACGACTTTGAGCGGACGCAGCACCGCGAGACGACGCTGCGCGGTCTTGTTCAACTCACCCCGGATGGCGTGCTCGAGCACGGACACATCCGTAATGGCATTGAACTTCGTCACGCCGAGTCCGATCGCGAAAGAGCGCACGGCGCTGGCCGGAACGCCGCGACGGCGGAGCCCGGAAATGGTGGGCATGCGGGGGTCGTCCCAACTGGACACGAGCCCCTCGTTCACGAGTTGCAGCAGCTTGCGCTTGCTCATGACGGTGTAGCTGATGTTCAGCCGCGCGAACTCGTACTGGTGCGGCACAGGGCGCGGGAGATCGAGCGAAGACAGAATCCAGTCGTAGAGGGGACGATGGACCTCAAACTCGAGCGTGCAGACCGAATGCGTGATGCCCTCGATGTAGTCGCTCAGCACATGCGCGTAATCGTACATCGGATAGATGCACCACTTCGCGCCGGTGTGGTGATGGGCGGTATGCCGGATGCGATAAAGGATCGGATCGCGCAGCCAGACGTTGGGCGCGCTCATGTCAATCTTCGCGCGCAGCGTCCGCGTCCCATCGGGGAATTCGCCGGCCCGCATCCGCGTGAAAAGATCGAGGCTCTCCGCCTTCGGCCGAGGGCGAAAAGGGCTTTCCTTGCCCGCTTGCCGGTAGGCGTCGGTGTCCTCCGGGGTGAGATCGTCGACGTAGGCCGCGCCCCGCTCGATCAGGCGCACGGCGTATTCGTAGAGCTGATCGAAGTAGTCCGAGGCGAAGAAGGTTTCCTTTGGCCCCGCCTCATCGGCGGGCACGGACGGCAGGTAGAAATCGGTCTGGCCTCCCGCGTCGCGGGCTTCGGGCGTTTTGCCTGTTGGCTTGAAGCCGAGCGTCTGATCGGCCCAGCCCGCGATGAGCCATTTCACATCGGCCGTGATGGAATCGACGTATTCCACGTCCTCCTTCGCGGGATTCGTGTCGTCCATCCGCAGATTGCAGACCCCGCCGAATTCGCGCGCGATGCCGAAGTTCAGGCAGATCGCCTTGGCGTGTCCGATGTGGAGGTAGCCATTGGGTTCCGGCGGGAAGCGGGTGTGAATGCGCGCGTGTTTCCCCGCGCTTACATCCGCGGCGACGATGTCGCGGATGAAATCGGAGGGCGCAGGGGCGGGATCGGTCGGGTGGCTCATGACGAAGGGCGCCAAGCAAACAGCGGTGCGCCCTGCTCTTCAACCGTCAACCCATCGCCAAGAAGCTTGCGCGGAGGGGCGCCGTGCCCGGTAGTATGCCCATGGCAAAGGAGGTCTTCACTCTCGCGGATCTGCGCGACGGCGCGGAGCCGGAGATGCGGCTCGCGGTGATCGGCGATCCCGTGGCGCATTCGCGTTCGCCGCAAATGCAGAATGCCGCGCTGGCCAAGCTCGGCCTGCCGCACCGCTACGGACGCGTGCAACTCGGTGCGGGAGAATTCGCGGAGGGCGTGGCGCGGATGCGCGACCTGGGTTTTCTCGGGGCGAATGTCACGCTGCCGCACAAGGTGTGGGCGCTGCGCTTGTGCACCGACCTGAGCGAAGGAGCGCAGACGCTCGGTGCGGTGAACACGCTGCTGTTCGAGGGTGAAAAGGTGCGCGGCTTCAACACGGATGGCCCGGGTTTCGTGCGGGCGCTGCGCGATGAGTTTGGGGTCGACCTGCACGACCTGCGCGTGCTTTTGCTCGGCGCCGGGGGAGGCGCGGGACGGGCGCTGGCCACGCAATGTGCACTGGCCAAATGCGAGCGGCTGGCGCTTGTAAATCGCGACTTCGCGAAGGCGCGGGCGCTCGCGGCCGAACTCGCGCCGTATTTGGCGCACGAGACGCGTTTGCTCGGGCCCACGGCGCGCATTGTCGCCGCGGAGTTCAACGACGACTCGATCGCAGCCGAGATCGCGCACACGGATCTGGTGGTAAATTGCACGCCGCTCGGCCTGCGTTTCACCGACCCGCTGCCGTTGCATCCGCGGCTGCTGCAGGCGCATCTGCTGGTCTTCGACACGGTGTATGCCGGCGCGGGATCGACGACACGTCTGGTGCAGGCAGCACGCGAAGCGGGGGCGCGGGCCGCGAGCGGGGAAGCGTTGCTCCTGCACCAGGGCGCGCTGGCGTTCGAGA
Source organism: Chthoniobacterales bacterium (assembly GCA_038226705.1). Taxonomy (GTDB): domain Bacteria; phylum Verrucomicrobiota; class Verrucomicrobiia; order Chthoniobacterales; family SZAS-18; genus SZAS-18. Next base: position 4,504 of record JBBRQH010000043.1, read on the forward strand.
TCTGGTTCAATCGTCCGGCGCCGATCGACGCGATGCGCGCAGCGTTGCGGTAGGAATTCGGTAGGTGAGTTCGAGATTGCCGGCCAGGACGCAACTCCGTTGGAGTTGGGGCGTATTTCGCGGAAGACCCAGGGTAGCTCGTCCCTCGCAACCCGTGGGCGTTGGGACGGAACGCCTTGGGCGTTCGCGACGCGGAAGCGAGTGCTTCCTGGCCAACGCGTTTCGTCCCGTTTCGGAAGTGCGGCTAGGATGAGCGAACGACAGCGGCACGGCGTCGACGCAGATGCATTCCCACGAGTGCGACGAGGCCGCTGGCGGCCAGCCAGGTGCCCGCCTCGGGAATTACCGTAACACGAAAGGCGACTCCGGAAATCGGCCCATTCGAATCATAGGCGCTGGGCGGCACGAGATTTGGGCCCCAGGAAGCAGTGTAGGCAGAGTTCGGATTGGTGAGATTCCAGACCAGGGAAGTGCTGGCACTGCCGGCCTCGGCGACGATCCAATAGGTGGTGCCAGCGACGAGAAAGGGATTTGCCGTTGCCGTGAGAAACTCGACCGCACTCGTGCCGGCCTGGAGGTCTCCCGTGGCCGTGACCGAGCCGAGCAGGGTGTACTGCCCAAATTGTGTGCCGTAGTCGACGGGCAACGTCCCAGCGCCGTTGGAAGGGGCGAGGTAGAGGTTGATCGACGTTCCACCCGCGATGATGCCGAGCGGGAGTTCCACGGTGGAAAGCGGGCCGCTCAGGCTGGGGATGAAGGGTGCTGCCTCCACGATGAAGCCGAACGCTGCGAGGCTTCCCCCTGCGGGCGCCGTCCCCTGGATCGACATTCCAAAAACGGTGTCAAAAGTATTGGGTGACCCGAGAGTATCGAAAACGACCACCTGCCCGGAACCGGCGGGCGAAAACGCAAACGCCGCGGAAACGGACAGAAGCAAAGCGAGGCGTTTCATGGGGGATGCTGGGAAACAAACCGCGTTTGTAATTACCGGAAAATTCGAGGGTTGCGCAAGCACATTTCGCCTGCACGACAGAAAACGCGCGGGCTCGCGTCCCGTCATCGGGCCATTTCGCGCGTGAAATCGTCCCGATTCTGTGGTTTATGACACTATGTCCCCGTCCCCCGCTGTTTCCGAGCTCGCTCCCCCGGGCGTTCTCGGCCTGATCGGCAACACGCCACTCGTCGAAATCACCCGCATCGACACGGGCCTTTGCCGGCTCTTTATCAAGCTGGAAAGCCAGAACCCCACGGGTTCCATCAAGGATCGCATCGCGCTCGCGATGATCGAGGCCGCGGAAGCGGATGGCCGTCTGAAGCCGGGTGCAACCGTCCTCGAAGCCACTGCCGGCAACACTGGCTTGGGACTCGCCCTCGTCGCCCGTGCGAAAGGCTACCCCATCATTCTCGTCATTCCGGACAAGATGGCGCAAGAAAAGGTGCTGCATTTGCGCGCCCTCGGCGCGGACTGCCGCATCACGCGTTCCGATGTCGGCAAGGGACACCCGGAGTATTACCAGGATATCGCTGCCCGCCTCGCGGCGGAGATCCCGAACAGTTTTTACGTCAATCAGTTCTGCAACCCGGACAATCCCGCCGCGCATGAGCGCTCGACGGGTCCGGAGATCTGGGAACAAATGCAGCACGAGGTGGATGCCGTGGTTTGCGGCGTCGGCTCCGGTGGCACGCTGAGCGGGCTGGGACGGTATTTCGCGGGCGTCGCGCCACATTGCGAGATGGTGCTGGCCGACCCGGAAGGCTCGATCCTCGCGCCGTACATCAACACCGGGAAGATGGGCACAGCGGGAAGCTGGGCAATTGAAGGCATCGGGGAGGACTTCATCCCGGAGATTTGCGATCTCTCGTTTGCGCGCCACGCCATTGCGATCAGCGACCAGGAGAGTCTCCTGACCGGCCGCGATCTGCTCCTGCGCGAAGGCCTGCTCGGCGGCTCGTCCAGCGGCACGCTGCTGGCGGCGGCGCTCCGGTATTGCCGCGCGCAGACCACGCCCAAGCGCGTCGTGACCTTCCTCTGTGACAGCGGAAACAAGTACCTTTCCAAGATGTACAACGACTTCTGGATGGTCGAACAGGGCTTCCTCGAGCGTCCGCGTCACGGGGATCTGCGCGATGTCATTTCGCGCCGGCACGACAGCGCCGAAGTCGTTTTCGTCGGCCCGGAGGATACGCTTCTCACCGCCTTTAAGCGGATGCGGCTCGCCGATATTTCGCAGCTCCCCGTGCTCGACGCGGCCCACCAGGTGGTCGGCCTGCTCGATGAGTCGGACGTTTTGCTCCGGATTCACGAGGCGCCTGAGCGCTTCCGTGATCCCGTGCGCACCGCCATGACGGACAAGCTGGAATTCGTCTCGCCGGCCGATTCGCTCGGCAAGGTGATGGAGATATTCGACCGAGGATTCGTGGCGATCGTCTGCGATAGCGGCAGCTTTCTCGGCCTCATCACCCGCACGGATCTCCTGGCTTATCTGCGCCGGAAGATGGCGTAGGGGTCCGTTATTCCGGCGCAGACAGACCACGAGTTTACACCGCGTTTTCCACGCGGCACATCTCCACCTCGCCGGAATCCACGCGCACCCGCATCCCATCGTCGAGCAGGAGCCCGAGCTGGCCTTCGGTATCGAGCATCTCCGCCACCCCGGTGATCTCGCGCAGTCCGGCGCTCACCCGGACGCGGCACCCCAGCAGGCTGGAACGCAGCGTCAATTCTGCGACGAGCCCGCTGAAGACCGGGCCGGCCCAGTCGAGTTGCCAGAGGCGGTCCAGCTCACCGAGCACGGCCGCCGCCACGGCCTCGCGATCGATGAGATGGCCCGCCAGGAGCGAAAGCGAAGTCGCGCGTGGGCGCAGCTCGGGGGGGAAGTCGTTCAGGCTATGGCGGGCGTTGATGCCGATGCCGATGACCGCAAAATCCGCTTGGGTCTCGATCAGCAAACCCGCGACCTTCCGGCCCTCGGATTCGAGATCGTTCGGCCACTTCCACGAGAGTCGCAGTTCTGGAACCGCCTGTTCGATGCCGCGCAGGACGGCGAGGGCGGTTAAAAGGGAAAGGCGCGGCCAGCGCGCGCGGGGCGCAGCCGGGCGCAGCAACACGCTAAACCAAAGCCCAAGGCCCGCGCGCGAGTCCCAGGCGCGCCCCCTTCTGCCGCGCCCGGCCCGCTGGCGTTCGGCGAAAAAGACGAGCCCTTCCGCTGCCCCGGATTCGCCGGCGCGCCGGGCGAGATCATTCGTGGAATCGGTTTCGGAAAGCACGCGCACGTCCCGTCCGATGCAGGTTTCCGGCGACAGCGCGGCGGCGATGCGCGCGCGGTCGAGCGGGAGGAGGTGCAGGGAAGGAGGGGCAGACATGGGAGCGACCGAAATTGACACCTGACGCAGGGCGACCGATGGCGTCAAAGGCCCCTCGCCTTCTGCATGACCGAACCTGCTTATGTCGTCCGCAAATATCGGGAGGAGGATCGTGCGGCGGTGCGGCGATTGTGCTGCGACACGGGCTTCCTCGGACAGGCGATCGATCCCGTTTTCGAAGACCGCGAACTCTTTGCGGATTTTCTGACGAACTACTACCTGCGGCGGGAACCCGACTCAGCGTTCGTGCTGGAGTTGAACGGTGAAGTGAAGGGGTATCTCCTGGGCTGCCTGCATCCCTTGCGAAACCAGATCGCGAATGCGCTTCAGAACGTCACGCTCTTCGCGGCGATCGCGCTGCGTTATCGGCGCTACGGGCCGGCCTCGCGGAAATTCATCCGCTGGATCTTCGCGCATGCCTGGCGGGAGGTGCCCGCCGCACCCAAAAGAACCCCCCATTTTCACGTGAACCTGCTGCCCGAGGCGCGCGGCCTCGCCGTCGGGAAAACGCTCTTCGACGCGTTCATGGCGCATTTGGTTGAACGCAAAGTGACGCGCATCTACGGGCAAATGGTGAGCTTCGAGGGCCGGCGCGGCGAAGCGATGTTTCGCCGCTACGGCTTCCGGCTACTGAATCGCGCTGAGATCACGAAGTATCGGGATTTCCGCGTGGAGCCGGTGTTCCTTTCCACGGTCCTGCGCGATTTTAATGAGGACCTCGCGCCCATGCGGCGATCGGCGCAGCGCGAGCCCGAGTAAGGGGGAAGCCAGGAAGAGTGGAGCCGACAGTCGGGATCGAACCGACGACCGACGGTTTACAAAACCGTTGCTCTACCACTGAGCTATGTCGGCAATAGCGAGGGAGACGTAAGCGTGGCGCGCGCTTTGGGCAAGCGGGTTCACACGAGAGTAGATTCGTGGCCGGCGGGGCGATCGGAATATCGCGCAGCGCGGTCGCGGTCACGACACCGAGATTGTGCCAGTGTAAGTAGGCAAACTGAAGGTCGCGTTCACCGGAGAAATTCGCGCGGGTCGGATCGGTCACGGCCGGCTTCGTTCCGTTGAAAAAGAGCCCGTTCCGGAAAAGGACGGCGCCCCCGGTGCGGGTGACAGTCACTCTGAAAAGTCAGAGGGAAATGCTGAGTAGCCCATTCATTACGCCGGCGTCGACGCCGGTGGTGCTGATCGCGCCGCTCGGATAGTGGGGCCGCCGCTCAAGGCGTAGGCGGGACTCGTGCAATCGACAAAGCAAGGCAGAACCCCGAGAAGAGCGATTATGGGGGAGGCTTTCTCGGCGGCGGGAGCTCGGGTGAAAGCCGCATGAAGAACGTCGCGGCGCGGCGGGTCAATGCAAGGCTGGTTCCGGCTTCGCGCTTTGGCTCGCGCACGAGGGCGGGGCCAGGTCGCTGAAGGAAGCCTGTGGAGTGAGGTCGAGCACGGCCAGCAAGGCCCGATCGGCGTCGGCGCCGGGGTTAGCCGCGGTGAGGAGTTTGTCGCCGTAGAAGACCGAATTCGCGCCAGCAAAAAGGCACAGGGCCTGGGCCTCGCGGGAGAGCCGCGTGCGCCCGGCGGAAAGACGCACCTTTGCCTTCGGCAAGACGATGCGGGTGGTGGCGATGAGCCGCACGAGCTCAAACACATCCACCGGCGCCTGCTCGGCCAGGGGCGTGCCGGGCATCGCCATCAGGCAGTTAATCGGAACGCTCTCGGGCGCGGGATCGAACGCGCACAAAATTTCGAGGAGTCGCAGGCGATCCTCCACGGACTCGCCCATGCCGATGATGCCGCCGCAACACACCGCCATGCCGGCAGTCTGCACAGCTGCGATCGTTTTCAGCCGGTCGTCGTAAGTGTGGGTGCTGACGATCTCCGGATAGAATTCCGGTGAAGTGTCGAGGTTGTGGTTGTAGGCCGTGACGCCAGCCGCGCGCAGTTCCCGCGCTTCGGTCAGCGAGAGCTGGCCCAGCGTTACGCAGACTTCCATGCCGAGCTCCGAGACAGCACGAATGGTGTCAAGCACCTGCCCGAAGCGCCGGTCGCCGCTGCGGACGCCTTTCCACGCCGCGCCCATGCAAAACCGGGTGGCGCCGGTTTCGCGCGCGCGCTGCGCGGCGGCCATTACCTCGGCCTTTTCCAGCAGACGCTCGGCCGCCACTCCGGTCGAGTAACGCGCGCTTTGCGCGCAGTACGAACAATCCTCGCTGCAGCCACCCGTCTTTATGCTCAGGAGCGTGCAAAGCTGCACTTCGTTCTGCGGCCAATGTTCGCGCTGCACGGTGTGCCCGCGCGCGATGAGGTCGAAAAAAGGCGATTCGTAAATCGCCCGCAAGCTCGGCAGATCGATCGGCATGGGGCGAGGAACGAGGGCGAGGGGGAGGTGGAACGGACGGTGGCGCGGCAGCTAATTTGTCCAGCGACCGTCGGAGGAGGAGAGCGTAGGGACGATACCGTTGAGGATGCCGTCGGTGTTTTCGATGCGGCTCGCATAGGTCGTCTTGCCGATCGCGCCGATCATCCGCGTGCCGGTCGCGGAGGACCATTTCTGGCTCATGCTTTCGCCGGTGTGGCAGCCCCAGCTCTTCACGTACGCATCCGAGATGAAAAGCGTCCGGCCGAGGCGAGTCAGCTCGTCCTCGTGCATCCAGGCCTTGGAGCAGGAATCGATTTCGTTCGAGTAGTCGAACATAAAGCAGGCGCGGTTTGAGTGCCCGAAGAACTCGAAACCCGAAAGCTTCACGGAGCCGCGCGGCTTGCCGTTGTTGAGGTAATCGAAGACTTCGCCGCCGCTGTTGAACCAGACCAAATTGACCTTGAAAGTATCGCGCACCGAATTCACCAGCCCAACGAGATCGCGGCTGTCCTGCTGGCCACGGGAGACGTAGCCGCGGCGATAGACCAGCAGCGTGATCTGTTCGGGACTTCCGACCGGGATTTTCGTCTGGCGAAGCTGTTGCACCCGGGTGCGGGCCGCGCGGATGAAGCTGCCCCAGAAATTATCGTGCGGCTCGATTTTGAATTTCTCCCACTTCGTCAGCGACGGGCCACCAACCAGAATGACGTATTCACGGGACTGAGCCGCGGCGCTGCCGGCGGCAACGCCCAAGGCGAGGAAAATAAGAAGGGAGAGGGTAAAACGACGCAACAGGCTCATAGGGGCGCATATTCAAGGCGTGCCGCGCCTCTGCGCAACCGCCAGAACACGGGAAGACGTGATTCTTGGCGCCGTGACGCCTCGAGCCTTCGATTCTCAGCTGTGCTTCAAGAGTCCGGCATACGTGCACTGCACGAACTTATCCGGCGTGAGGAAGCCTTTGCCGAGCTTCTCGTCGAAGTCTTTGGTCGGTAAGGCCGCCACCGCTTCCGCCACCGATTTGCCCTGGGTTTTCAGCTTGGTCAGCCGTTCGCTCATCGTTTCGAGAAACGCGAGATAGCCGGCCAGATCGTCGCGCGTGGCCAGGGGGCCGTGACCGGGGATGATGCGGGTCTTCGCATCGCACAGCGCCAGGGCCGTCTTCGCGGCGGCTGCCATCCCGCCGATCCAGCCGCCACTGGAGTAATCGATGAAGGGATAATTCGTGTGGAAGAACAGATCCCCCAGGTGCAACACGTTTGCCTTGGTCAGGTGCACGATGACATCGCCATCGGTGTGCGCCGGCGGCACCGTGGTGAGATGAAGGCGTTCGCCGTTGGCATGCAGCACCAGATCATTGGTGAAGGTCGTCGTCGGCCACGCCGTGCGCGGGGACGCAGGAAGCTTCATCTCGAAGAATTCAATGAATTGATCCGTCGAAAGCCGCTGGCGGCAGTTCTCGTGTGCGACAATCCGCGCGCCGGTCCGGGCAAAGGCTTCGTTGCCGCCGGTGTGATCGAAATGCCAGTGCGTGTTGAGAAGGGTCGAGATGGCGGCAGGAGCGAGCTTGGCGATTTCCGCCTGGAGGCCGACGATCGACGCTGGGACACCGCAATCGACCACCAAGGTTCCGTCCTGACCGGTCAACACGGCGACGTTCCCACCCGCTCCCGTGATCAGACTGAGTCCCTCGCCGAGCGAAATGGTCTTGAGAGTGGGTGGCGCGGCCGCGGGCGTCGCCGCCGGGGTCGGCTTTGCCTCCTCGGCACCGAGCCGGGCTGCGGAAAACAGGGTCGGCACCGTCGCGGCACCGAGAGTGAGCGCGACGGTACGGAGCGCGTCGCGGCGGGAAACAAGCGTGGGAGAATGACCGGGACGCGGAAAGACCATGATATCGACGCTAGCACCGCGGGGGCGGGGTAAGCAATTGTGCCGAGCGCCGGGCGCTATTTCCAGCGCTCGAGGGATTCCGTGTGAAAGTGCCGTTTGCGCCGCCACCAGCGCGGGATAAGGCCGTAGCGTGGGCTGAATAGATACGCGAGGCCGAAGAGACACCCGAGGAGCAGCGTGATGCAGGGGCCGCTGGGCAGCCGGGGGAACCAATATGATACGAGCAACCCCGCACAGGAACCGACGGCTCCAAGGACGCCGCCACCCCAGAAAAGCAGCTCGTAGCGATCGGTGAGCAGATAGACCGTGGCAGCTGGAGCAATGAGCAGGCCGAGGGCGAGCACCACACCCACTGCCTGGAGCGCTGCGATCATCGCGAGCACGACGAGGCCAATGACGAGATAACTCAGGGCATCGACCCGCACTCCCTGTGCGCGGGCGACGTTCGGCTCGAAGAGCATGACGAGTAGGGGCCGCTGCAGGAGGACGAGGAGCGGCACGGCGACCAGCGCGATGACGTAAGCGAGCCAAAGATCGGCGTTGTCGAGACCAAGGATATTGCCAAATAGGTAGTGCAGGAGGGAGACCGAGGCAGGTGCGTAGGCGAGCAAAATCACGCCGAGGGAGAAGGCGACCGTGTAAAGGATCGCGAGAGCGACGTCCTCCTTCACGCGGGAACTGCGCGAGATGAGACTGGCTCCGAGCGCCACGATGAGCGCGGCGGTGAGTGCTCCGAAAAACAGACTCCAGGGCGTGAGCCCGAAGAGGAGAACGCCGAGCGCGAGACCGGGTAGGATGGAGTGCGAAAGGGCATCCGCCATCAGGGCCATTCGCCGCAGCAGCACGAAGGCACCAAGGAAGCCGTTGGTAAAGCCGATGAGCGCGCAGCCCAGGAGCGCGCGTTGCATGAATTCATGCGTGAAAGGCTCGAGGAGCGCGTTCATGCGGACGGATCTTTCGCGTGGTGATGGTGATGCGGCTGAGGGCCTGCAAAAACGCTGGTGCCATAGGCACGGCTGAGATTTTCCTCGGCGAGGACTTCCTCCGCGGGTCCGGTGGCGACGAGTTCACCATTGAGGAGGATCGCGTGGTCAAAGAGTTGCGGTACACTCTTAAGGTCGTGGTGCGAAGCAATGATCAGCCGACCTTCCCCAGCCAGCGTGCGCAGTTGCTGGGCGAGTTGCTCGCTGGACGTGCGGTCGAGTCCGGTGAACGGCTCATCGAGCAGGATAACGTGGGCCTGCTGCGCCAGGGAACGTGCCAGAAAGGCGCGCTGCTGCTGGCCGCCGCTCAGGGCATTGATCTGTCGGTCGGCAAAGGCGACCAGCCCGAGCGCCGCGAGAGCCTGGTCCACCGCGAGCGTGTCCTTTTGCGCGAACGGCGCCCAGACGCCCAAGCGGACGTAGCGCCCCAGCTCCACGAGGCCGCGCACGGTGATGGGGAAATCCCAGTCGACCTGTTCGCGCTGCGGCAGGTAGGCGGTGTCATGCGCCCGATTGCCGCGTTCGTGCCCGTGAAAGACAATGGTCCCGGTTTCGAGCGGCAGGAGTCCGGCCAGGGCCTTGAGCAAAGTCGTTTTGCCGGCGCCGTTCGGGCCGAGCAGTGCGACACACTGGCCGCATGGAAGTTCGAAGGAGAGGTGATGCAGCGCGGGAATGCGGTGATACGAAACCGTCAGATCGCGGACCGCGAGATGGTGGTGGGACATCGTCAGCGGGTTAGTTGAAGGTCAGCACCTCATCGAGCGTCCCATCGGGACGACTCCAGGCGTGGCGCTCGTTCGCGAAGGTCTGACCGGCCACCACACTCAACCGAGCGGCCGCCGACTTCGTTCCCGCGGGCCAGCGCACGCGGAGTTGCAGATCAATGCCCTCCGGCGGAAGGGCGAGCGGAAGACTCGGCAGTTCCGCTTCGGCGGCGCCGCCACCCCGCCAGATACTTTTGCCGAGGTGCAGCACTTCGAATTCGAGGGGGGCGACGGGGAGAAAGACTAGGCGCAGGGATGCGTCCACCGCACCGTCCGACACTGGCTCGCGGCGCGTTTCCGCCAGGGAACGCGCCTTTGTGACCCGCCAAAGCGGAAGGGCGAGCAGGAGCAGAGCTCCCAACGTGAGAAGCGCGCGCAGAAGAGGCGAACCACGCATCTTAGTTCGCTGCGGCGAGACCCGTGACCACTGCCTTTACGTTTTCGCGGTACATACCGCCGTAGGTCGCCGCCGGACCCTCGCCGAGACCGTCGGCGTAGAGCTTCTCGCCCACTCGAGCACCCGTCTCGCGCGTAATTTCGGCCAGCACCTTCGGATTCTCGAGCGCCTCGGGGAAGATGGCGCGAACCTTGCGCGCTTTGATCGTGGCGATGATTTCGGCGACCTTCTTTGAAGATGGTTCGTCGTCCGATGAAACGCCGCGGATCGGCACGATGGTGAACCCGAAGTCTTTCGCAAAATACCCGAAGGCGTCGTGGGTGGTTACCAAGGTGCGTTCGTTGCGCGGAAGCTTCGCGACCTCGGCCGCGGCCCAGGCCTTCAAGGCGTCGAGCTCGGTGGCGTAGGCAGCCGCATTCCGGGCGAAGACCGCGGTGTCGGCCGGTCGAAGTTTGGTAAGCCGATCCCGCACGATCTCAACGGCTTTGCGCACCGCCCCGATGCTGTTCCACCAGTGCGGATCGGTTCCCTGCTTATGTTCGTGGTCGTCGTGCTTCGTCGTGAGTTTGAGACTGGGGAGCGCGTCGCCCACTTTCAGCATCGAGGCGCGGCTGCCGGAACTGGGGAGCAATTTGTCGAGATAGCCCTCCAGCCCCTTGCCGGCCGCGAGAACAAGCTCCGCTTCGGCGACGACTTTCAGGTCTGCCGGAGTAGGTTCGAAATCGTGCGGATCCACCCCGGGCTTGACCAAGCCGGTGACGGCGACGCGATCGCCCCCGACGCGCTGGGCGATCTCGGTCGTAATGGTATGGAGGCTCGCAATCTTGAGCGGTTCGGCTGCCCGGAGCGCGAGCGGGGCCAGGAGCGCAAGCGCGAGGGGAAGAGCGCGGTACATGCCGAACGCATCGGCGCGAAGCCGCGTTTATGCAAATCACTTTCAAGAATGGGCGCTTTCAAAGGGGACTGCTTGGGGCGATGGGTTCGAATCATGGCTATCCCAGCGTTTGGAGACGAAGTCGCGGTGGCGCGCATCAAGAGGCGTTTCTGGATCGCCTGGATCGCGTCGTGCAGCGTCCTCTTCCTCCTCGGCGGCCTGGTCATTGCGGTGGTCTTCTACTTCGCCAAGGGAAAGTGCGCACCCAGCGGGGGAATGTATTTTTTCACGCGCGTCGAGCTGCCGGTGCCGCAGTATTTCCAGGGCGATCCGCGCTGGGCCGAGGACCCCTTGGGATCGACCGAGGGAACGCTTGGCGCCGAGGGTTGTGCGGTGGCGAGCGCTGCCATGATACTCGGCAGCTACGGCGTAGACATCGATCCGGGCCGGCTCAACCGATTTCTCACGGCCAATGCGGGCTATACCCCCCAAGGATGGCTGTACTGGGAGAAAGCCGCTGCCTTTGCGCCCGCTCAGGTGCGGCATGTCTACGAGGACGATGCCTCCTTTTGGTTGATCGACTCCAATCTCCGCCGCGGAAATCCGGTGATCGTGCGGGTGCGTTTTCCGAGCGGGATCACGCATTTTGTCGTCATCTGCGGCAAGAGCGGGTTTGACTATCTTGTGCGAGATCCCGGCGGTGGTGGTTCGAAAGGTGTATATCCGCTCAAAGAGTTTGGCAGCGACATCGAGGCCCTTCGATATTACGAAAGAATCTAGTCATGAGTGACGGCGACCCCGCTTCCGAGTCCCCGGCCGTCCCAGCGCGCGCCGCGGATGACGCGCCGCTCCCGGCGGAAGGAAAGCCGGTGATCGCGATGATCCATGTGGGTGCGCTGCCGGGCACACCCGCGAACTCGGAATCCGTGGCGGAAATCGTGGAGCGAGCGAGAGCGGAGGCACGGCTTTATGCCGATGCCGGCGTGCGCTGTCTCATGATCGAGAACATGAATGACGTGCCCTATACGCGCGGACATGTGGGGCCGGAGATTGTTGCGGCAATGACCTTGATTGCCGAGGCCGTGAAGCGCGAGACGGAGCTACCCTTGGGAATCCAGATTCTCGCCGGCGCGGATCTGGAGGCGCTCGCAGTCGCGCACGCGACCGGCCTGGATTTCGTCCGGGTGGAATGCTTCGCCTTCGCCCATGTGGCCGACGAAGGACTGATGCAATCAAATGCGGCGAAGCTCCTGCGCTATCGGCGGGCGATCGGCGCGCAGGAGGTGCAGGTCTGGGCGGACATCAAGAAGAAGCATTCAGCCCATGCGATTACCGCCGATGTGACCATCGCGGCCATGGCGGAAGCCGTCGAGTTCATGGGGGCGGATGCGGTGATCGTGACGGGGCCTTCGACGGGGCGTGCGCCGATGACGCGCGAGGTGCGGGAGACGCGCAGTGCGGTCAAGTTACCGGTCTTCGTGGGCTCGGGCGTGACGCTGGACAACGTGGGGGAGTTCCTCGGCATCTGCGACGGTGTGATCGTCGGCAGCGCGCTCAAGCACAGCGGACACTGGCGCATGGGGCCGAACCCGGAGCGCGTGAAGCGGCTCGTGCAGCGCGCGCAGTCGGCGCTGGCGGTAGAGAGCCAGGCTACTTTGGCGGATTCGGGGGAACCGGCGCCGTAATCTCCGCGCGCCGCTTGTTGAAGAATCCCCACAGCGCGTGGGTGCCAAAATAGAGCAGCGCCGCGGCGGCGGCCGCCGTCAGGACGCTGCCAATGAAGAACGGCTTGGCTGCGTGCATCAGCCTTTTGAATTCCCGCGGGAGGTCGCCGTAATCGTTGGTGCCGGTCAGCCGGCAGAATGTGTGTCCAACGCGAATCTGGGCATAGAAAAGAAAAGGAAGCGTGAAGGGATTCGCCACCAGCGTGACGCCCAACGCCGAGGGAATATTGCCGCGCACCCAGAATGCCGCGGCGACGGCCGCGATGATGTGTAATCCCGGGATGGGGAGCAAAGTGGTAAATATTCCGACCGCGAGGCCCGACGCCACCCCATTTTGCGTGATGTGCCAAAGGGTGGGTTCGAACACCCGCTCACCGAGAAGTCGGTGAATCCAGGTGCCGCGCAGCGTTGTCGCGGTGGGAATCAGGGCGCGAATACGATCCTTCAAACTGCGTCGGGGTACAGACGGCGCCGGCGCGACAGGTACAGATTCTTCCATGAGGAGGCTGCTCGCATTCTCCACCCGCAGCGGGAGGAAGCGTGGGACGCGCGAGCAAATTAAGAAACCGCCGGTGCGCCCTTGGGTCAAGGCACGCGCGCGTATCAATGCCGTCACATGGGTCCGGGAGAGGACCGTGGCCGCAAGGGATTCAAGGTTACCAGTCGAAACCAACCTGGCGCGCGGCCTGCACGCAAAGTTCGGCGTGGGTGAGCGCGATCAGGTGGCCACCATCGAGCAAAACGTCCGCATCCGGCGGACAGGAAATGACGTGGTCATGCCGGCCGTGAATGCGCAGGCAGGCCGCGCGAGGGCGGGGACGTCCGCACCAGTCGAAGATTCCGTGAACCATCGCGCGCATGAAGCGAACGTCGGCCTTCGCATACAACTGACAGACGTCGGCTGGCACCTTGCCGATGAGCTGTTGGGTCGCGCGCAAGGGCAGAAAACCCAGCAGGGGATGCAGGAGCGCGAGCAGCGGATTGATCTCCTCCCGCGTGCGCGCGCTGCCCACGAGAACGAGATGCGCGAGCTGAACCAGGGTGTCGATTTCGCAGCCGACAATTCCGCCGAGTGACGAGCCGACGACGCTGTCGCCGTCCCGGATGTCATGCTCGAGCACCAGACGTTTCGCGATGACGTCGATCGATTCATCCCCGCGGTAAGCGGGCCAGTCGAGAAAGGCGGCTTGGCGCAGCGAGCGCCACGCGCCGCCGTACATCGAGGGGTCAGCGCCCGCGCCCGGGAGCACAAACAGCAACGGGCGACGTTGCGCGGTCGCCGAGTTCATGGTTGGACCGAGCGCAAGCCGCGCACGGGGACAGCGTAGGCGGAGGGCTTGGCGCTGACGAACACACTTCCTGCGCGCAAGAATCTCCAGGGCAGTTGCGTTGAACGCGAAATGCCAATGCGACGATCCGCGAGCACCGGCCCGCGCGATTCCCTCATGGTGGCGAAGCCGCGGGCCGGGTGCACACAGAGATCAAGGCCGTGGTGCGTTCCCGTGACCGCGAGCGCCTGCGTAAGTTTGCCGGGGCCGGAGCAGAGGGCGCGCAGTTCACTCTGGCCCCGGCGGCGCTGCATGAGTTTGACCCCGGTGAGAGGCTGGCCGGCGCGGATGAGAACGAAGCCGTCCTGCACGCCGCCACCCCCTTTGCAAAGCACGTTGAAGAGCCAGTGCACGCCGTAGTTCAAATAGACGTAGGCACTGCCGGCGGGGTATTGCGCCACAAACGCGCGGGAACTCGGCCGGAAAAACGTGTGGGACGCCTCGTCCTGTTCGGACGTGTAACCCTCAGTCTCGTCGACGCGCACGGAAAGCCCATCCCAGCGCAGTTGCGCGCCGATCAAGTCATACGCACAGCGAAGCGGATCGCGCTCAAAAAAAGACCGCGGGAGCAAGTCAATCATAAGTTCAGGAAAAAACGCGTCGATGCGCTCGGCGCGCGACCGGAAACCCGGGAGTCGGCGGCGTCAAATAAGTCAATTTGCGCGCGCTGGGCGTTTCTGTGCGAGTTCGAGGTTCCTGCGGCGCGAACGTTGCTTTCACCCCACGCCTCGTCTCCACTCCGCGATGCCGAAACCTTACGACGCCATTGTCATCGGTGCGGGCCACAATGGTCTCATCTGCGCCTGCTACCTCGCCAAGGCGGGCCTCAAGGTGCTTGTCCTCGAACGGCGCGGCATCGTGGGGGGCGCCGTCTGCACGGAGGAAATCATCACCGGTTTCAAGTTCGATATTGGTTCCTCGGCGCACATCATGTTCCCCGGCACACCGATCATGGGTGAACTCGGCCTGGCGGAGCACGGCTTGAAATACGTCGAGATGGACCCCTGGGCGTTTTTTCCGGTCCCGGGCGCGACAATGGGCATTTCGTTCTTTCGTTCCGTGGAAAAGACCTGCGAGTCGATCGCGCGCATCTCGGCGCGCGATGCGGATGCCTACAAGCACTTCGTGGAGCGCTGGGGTGAGGTGAACGAGGGAATCTTTGAAGCGTTCCTTAAGCCGCCCACACCGGGCGGGATCTTCGGCACGATCTTCAAGCGCAATCTTTTCAACCGGCGTTCGCGCAAGCTTTGGAGCTCGCTCGATACGTCCCGTCTGCTCATGACGAGTTATGGCCGGGTGATCGACGAAACCTTCGAGAATCCACACGTGCGCACCGCGCTCGCCTGGCTCGCGGCGCAATCTGGGCCCGGTCCGGACGAAATGGCCACGGGCGACCTGGTCGGCTGGCATTCGATGATTCACAAAACGGGCGCCTGGCGGGCGATCGGCGGCTCCGGCTCGCTTACGCAGGCGCTTGCGCGGTGTTTCGAAAGCATGGGCGGAGAGATCAAAGTGGATGCGTCCGTCACGTCGATCCGCAAGAGCACGGCGAAGGGCGCCCGCTACGATGTCGCCTCGCTCATGGGGACCTTTGGGGCCCGTTGTGTGGTCGCCGCCTGCCACGTGCAGGAGACTTTTCTTGATCTGCTGGATCCGACGCTTTGCCCGGAAGGATTGCGCGAGCGCGTCAGCCATATCCGCGTCGGAAATGGCTTTGGCATGGTGGTGCGCCATGCCGTGCACGAGTTGCCGCAATATCTCGGGCAACCCGTGAATGAGCATGGCATCTCCCCCTGCCACAGCGCGCTGCAACTGCTCTGCCCCTCCCTGGAGCACCTGCGCCGGAACTACCTCGAGTTTCAGGCCGGACAGACGCCGGAGATTCCGAGCGTGCTCGCCATGACCTTCTCCGCGCTCGACCCCTCGCTCGCGCCGGAGGGGCAGCATGTGCTTTTCGCTTGGGCGCAATACCACGCCTACGAGTTGGCAACGGGGGAGGATTGGGACGACATCGCCGAGCGCGAGGCCGACAAGATCTGGGACGTCATTTGTCGCTACGCCCCGAACATGAAAGGAAAGATGATCGACCGTTACATCCAGACCCCCCTCGAAATCGAGCGGAAACTTTCACTCCGACGCGCCAACGTGATGCATGTCGAGATGGGTCTCGATCAAATGTTTTTCTTCCGGCCGCTGCCAGAACTCTCGACCTACAAGACCCCGGTTCCCGGCCTGTATCTGACGGGCGCGAGCACGCATCCCGGCGGAGGAGTCTTCGGAGCGAGCGGGCGGAGTGCCGCCAGCGTGGTTTTGCACGACGTGAAAAAACGCAAGGTCTGACGCCAGCGGCGATTCAACGTTGAGTCGGGTCGCGGCGTCACACTGCGCGGTTCTTCATGCGAAAGCCCTTGCTCGTCGTCCTTCTCCTCGCCGCCATCGCGGGTGCTTTATTGGGCTGGTGGCGGAAGAATCCGCCGGTGATTTTTCAGCGAGGGGTCGTGCCCGCAAATCCCACTGCTGTGCCCACGCCATCCGTTTCCTTCGCGCAGGCCACGCCGCCACCCGAGCTTCCCACGCTGCCGCCGGATATCGGGATGGTGCCGACCCCAGTTCCCCTCCCCACGCCGGCTCCGAGCCCGCTGCCGGCCGGGACCGCCATCGATCGGATTCTTGTGCAGAAAGCGGCGCGGCTGATGACCGTGTATCAAAACGGGAGCGCCGTCCGCAGCTACCTTGTCGCGCTCGGGCCAAGCCCGAATGGCCACAAGGAAATCGAAGGTGACGGCCGGACTCCGGAGGGCCGCTATTTCATTGTTTCACGAAACCCAAACAGCAAATACCACCTCTCCCTGCGGATCTCCTATCCAAACGCCCGGGATGTCGCCCACGCCCGGACGCTTGGAAAATCGGCAGGCGGCGACATCATGATTCACGGGCTGCCAAACGGCCAGGGAGCGCTGGGGGCAGCGCATCGGCAGATCGACTGGACCATCGGGTGCGTCGCCGTCACGAATGAGGAAATCGAGGAAATCTGGCGCGTTGTGCCTAATGGTTGCGTGGTCGACATCGAACCTTGATCTGCGGGAGTTTCGCGGACGACGCCCCCCCGCCTTCTCCGCCGAATCCAATGCTGCTGCTCGCGCTCGAGACCTCCTGCGATGAAACCGCCGCTGCGATCGTGCGCGACGAGGCGCGGATCGAGCTCGTTGCCGCCGAGGTCGCATCGCAAGCGGAACTTCACGCCGCGACGGGTGGGGTGGTGCCTGAGGTGGCTTCGCGCCAGCATCTGCGCGATCTCGCACCGCTGTTGGAGCTCACGCTGCGCTCCGCCGGAGTTGGGCTTGGGGATATCGACGCGTTTGCAGCCACGCTCGGCCCGGGGCTGGCCGGAGCGCTCATGATCGGTGCGGCCGCGGCGAAAGGGCTCGCGATCGGACACGGCAAGCCTTTCCTCGGAGTGAACCATCTCGAAGGACACTTGCTGTCGCCATTCTTTGCGGACTCCGCAGAGGTGCGACCTTCCATCGGTCTTGTCGTCAGCGGCGGGCACACGCTCCTCGTCGACGTGGCCGGCTTCCGCCAATATTGGCGGCTCGGTGGGACGCTCGACGATGCGGCGGGCGAGGCTTTCGACAAGGTCGCAAAATTGCTTGGACTCGCCTACCCGGGCGGTCCCGAAATCGATCGGCGCGCGCGCTCGGGAAACGCGCTGGCCTTTGATTTTCCGCGCAGTCTCCTCGGCGAGGACAATTTTGATTTCAGCTTCAGCGGCCTGAAAACCGCCGTGCGCTATTTGCTGCCCAAAATTGACGCGCGCGACGAGCGTGTCGTAACAGATGTCTGCGCGAGTTTTCAGCGCGCTGTCACCGACGTGCTGGTCGAAAAGACCCTGCGCGCGGCGCGCGCGGCGAAACGCGATTGCGTCGCCGTGAGCGGCGGGGTCTCCCTGAATTCGGAATTGCGCGCCACCTTCACCCGCCGTTGCACGGAAAATGGGCTAGAGCTAAAGCTCGCATCGCCCCGGCTCTGTACCGATAACGCGGCCATGATCGCGTTCACGGCCGCCCTGCATTTTCGGGCCGGCGCCTGCACTGACGTCGGCTGTGACATCGATCCCAACCTGCGCCTCCCGTTCACCGCCGTCAGCACCTGAAGGTCCGCCGCCGGCTCGATGCGCCACACCGGAGTGCGGCGCATCGTGCGAGGTCGCGGTTCAAGCCGCCTCGCGGAGATTCAGAATGAACTCCGTGGGTACGTAGTTGCGGATGACGACATGCGTCTGGCCGTTCTTGTGCAGGCGCACTTCGGGAGCGTTGATCTCCGGAGTCTTTTCCCGTGAGAAGAGAATGTCGTCGTGGGTCGCATTCTTCTTCGTGGCAAACTTGTCGGGTGTCAGCGTGCCGCCGAGATGGTCGCTGCGGCCGGTCGCCACATGGAACGTGCCGAGCACTTTCTCGTCCTGGATGTCGCGGCCCGAAACGGGGAGAACCTGGGTGCCAAAACCGAGTTCACCGAGTTCCCCGGTGACAGGGTCGGCTTGGAGCTTCTCGTTGTGCGCCTTTACGACCGCGGCATCGCCCTTGAGCAACTCCGCGTGCACGATGCGCCCGTTCTTTACGGTCATTAGTCCGAGGGTGCCGTCCTCGTAACGATGGGGGAACTCCCCGTGCGCGCCGGTGGGCACGTAGTAGATCTCGCCCGCAGGGAGATTCGCGATATCCGGTCCACCCAGGCACAGGCCGTGACTCTTTTGCGCTTCCTGCCCGCCCAGATCGAGATGCAGGGTGTGTTTCCGATCGCTGTAGCTGAAGTCGATTTCGACCCAGTCGGCTTTTGTCATCCCCTGGCGCATTTTCTCCGCCGTCCGCGAGACATCCGTGTAGTCCACCGAAAGGCCGCTCGCGAGAATGATGGGATTCACCCCGTGAAGCGTCGCCCCGCGAAAGCCGTACTTCTTCGCGAAGGCGGTCAGGGGCGCCGTGGCGGAATACGTGGAGATGCAGAGGATGAGATCGTAGTGCGGATAGATATCGCGCTCGAGGCTGAGTTCCCGTCCTTCCGCGTCGATTGCCAAGTCGGGCAGGTCGAGATTACTGCCACCCGTTTTTTCGAAGCAGAACATTTCTCCGCCGCGCAGGTCGAGCTGCTCGAGGATTCCGTTCTGCAGCGCGAGCTGAAAGTCCCGGTGCGCATGCGCCTGGATCGTGTTGGCGGGATTCGCGAGGAACGTGTAGCCCTTCATCTGCCGTGGATCATCCAGGTCGATCAGGATCGCGACGCGCTCCCCCGGGCGTGGGTTGAAGACGGTCTTGAGCAACCGACCTAGGTCAAAAGGCGGAAATTTTTCGGTGCCGGCGGGCTTGCCGGCGGCGGTGGAGGGCGCGGTCGAGAGGGTCGTCGTCATAATGAGGTTTTCCTGGGTTTAAGTGTTATCTGTAACAATCACGGTGGCTAGAATAGCACCAGCCGTGCCGCCTGCAATGAATCCGGCTTTTCACCCCACGATGGGGCGGCCGGGCTACTGCGCCAGTCGCTTTTGTGTGTCGCCTCTTTCCCTTTTTTCCGACAAGGCATCACGGGCCTCCTCGGAATACCAGCGGAGTATCGGTCCTTCTTTTCCGGCCCGGGTTTCCACTGCCTGGGCCACGTGCAGGGTGCTCACCACGCATTCGAGCGCAGCGAGATCGCTCGTCTCCTGCGCGAGCTCCGTTAGAGGGAGATTTCCCCCGCCTGCCTGGAGTCGCCGCACGATCGCCCCCGCCAAGGCCCGGTGCCTGCGCCGGAGCCGGACGAGCGCACGAAAGCTGTCCAGGGCATCGAAGAGTGAGTCTGCCGGGAAGAGCGCGAGATCGAGGATACCCCGCACCCACGTCGGCAGGTTTTCGCGCCACGCCCGCAGACGCTGACCGTGCAACACCACCGCAAGCAATAGCAGGACGAACGCAATCCCCCCGAGCACGCGGAAGCTCGCTTCACGCCAGTCGGCGTAGTCGGTGCCGCTATCGATCGTGCGACCGGCCAGGCCCCGCGCGATCGTCCTGCGCAACAACTCCCCCCAGCTCAAGGCGAACAGCATCGCCGCCCATAAGCAAAGCGAGACCGAAAGCGTGAGCGCGCCTGCGGCGAGGACAGTGCGGTTGTGCCTCGCTACGAAGTCTGCCACGCGGCTGCCCCACGCCTCATCCGGAGCGCTCATTGATGCGGCCGCGCTTCATTCGCCGGCGCCGAGACGGCTGAGCACTTCCCCGGTGGGAACCTGCAGTCCGATGTAGAAATCGCCGAAGTCGGCGTAGTTCACGCTCACCGCATCAAAGCGCATTTCATAAACGATGCCCTTCACATGGGCGGGATCATGCGCAAAAAGGGTGACGCCCCACTCCCAGGCGTCGAGTCCCGTGCTGCCGGTGATGAGCTGGCGAATTTTTCCGGCCCATTGCCGGCCCACGCGAGCATGTCCGCCCATCAGTTTCTTTCGTTCCTCGAAGGGGAGCGCATACCAGTTCTGCCCGACCGACCGGCGCTTGAGCATCGGGTAGAAACAAAACACCGGCCAGTCCGGCATATTCGGGTAAAGGCGATCCTTCCCGTACTTTTCCATGCGGGTGCGAAACTCCGCCAGGGCCGCTTCGAAATCGGGAGTGCCTTCCTTCAGCTTTTTTTCCCCCTTGAGCGTCTCTTCTACGTAGTCGGCCTCGCTTGTCGTGTATTCGCTGCGCTCAGTCTGCGAGAGATACGAGTAGGCCGCGGTCAGGACATCCGGACCCAACGCTCGCGCCAGTCGCTTCGAGAAGCGGTCCGCGTCATGCAGATCCGAAGTGAGCAACATAAACCCAAGATCGGACTTCGGCGTCACCATGCTGAACACGAGCAACTGTGTGCCCGGCTGAGCCCGGATGTCCGCGATCACGCGCCCGAATTCTGCGCGGGCGGCGGAGCGCTGGGCCGGTTCGAGACTGGCCCAGACGGCTTGTTCGAAGCGGAAGAAAAGGTGGACAACGTGCCAGCCTTCAAAGGGGATTACAGGAGTCATGTGAATTCTACGTTCATCGAGCGAGGACACCCAACGGGCAAATCAAAGCGAGTTCAAGAGCCGCGCCGTCTCAAAGTCGGCCCCGGAATTGTTGAGCTGCAGCGTGCGGATCCGCTGGATGTAGAAATCCACGGGACCGTCCGCGCCCGGGCTCAGCGCGCGTACATGCTGGAAGCGTTCGAGCGCTTCCGCCAGCCGCTTCTCCCGGTAGTAGATGACCGCCGTCCAGTACAGGTCGCGGCGCTCGCGTTCCTCCACTCCGACTTCCTCCGGCAGGCCGAGCAATTCGTAGACCTCGAGCCAGTTTTCGTCCTGGCGCCGGCGCAGGAGTTCCATCGGACGAACCTCCACCGCGCCTTCCGCCATTTCGTAAGTGCGGGCACCGGCCAGGATGGAAGAGCCGTAGATGAGGTTGGCCGCGCACAAACGGCGGGCAAATTCCACTTCATCGCCGGCGACGCCGAACCCGGCGAGGCGGTCACCGCCGAAGGAGCCGGTGATCATCACCCCGGAGTTCACGCCAATCCGCCAATCACAGACCTGTCCATCGCCCTCTGCCACGCGCTGGTTGAAGGCATCGAGTTTCTTGGCGAGCGCCAAACCGGCGGCGCAGGCACGGGCGGCGTGATCGGGTTGCGGTAGAGGCGTACCAAAAATCACGCGCACGCCTTCGCCGTCGCACTCGGCGAGGCACCCGCCGGCCTCCACGAGGGTCTCAGAGGCAAGGGAGAGAAACTCGTTGTTCAGCGAGATGTATTCGGCGGGCTTCAACTCCGACATGAGGGCGGGATGATTGAAGATCTCGCAAACGACGATGGTGAGTTCCTGCAAATGACCCATTTGTTCCAAGGGGACGCGGCTTTCCACCAGCGCGGTCGCGGTCGCATTCGAAATCCGGCGTCCATAAAGAGATTCGACCTGGCGCTGGCGCTGGCCGGTATCGGTGCGCGCATAGAAAAACGCCGAGAAAAAAGAAAGCAGCACCGCGAGCGAAGGAAGCAGGGGGGAGAAGTAAGCGCCGAAAAGGGCCACGACGGCTGCGCCGCTCAGCACCTGCGCAAGCGTCGCACCGGCGACAATCGCTTTGAGGTCGAACCGGTTGATATCGATCGTGGTCCACGCGATGCCGAAGGCGAGCCCCCCGATCGTGAGGTACTGCAGCACCGGGGCGCGGAGCGGGGTGTCTTCGGTCAGGCCAAACATGCCGGCGAGTTCGCGATCGAGCGGCAGCAGCAGGCCGGATTCGTGGAGAAGCACGAGCACAAGCGCGACCGCGAAACCAATGATCAGCGTGAAACGAAGGGCGCGGGACATGCGGGCGATTGAACGAAAGGAGAAAAAGCCGCGTTGCCGCTGCGAAGCAACTCCGATTGCGCGGCTGGCCAGGGGTCGACGACTTTTCAGCGGCGATGTCCTTGTGCGACAGCCTTCCCTCTAACGCGGATGGACATTTGGCGTCTTACGAAGCATCATTCCACTGATCGCGGGTTCGAGAGCAACCATCCTCCCATGCAAACGACATTCTTTTCCGGTCCTTTCCGTGTTTCCCCATTTCTCGCCTGCGCCGCCCTCCTCGGTTCCGGGCTGGGTGTTTCGTCCGCCTTCGCCCAGGACGATGGATCGCCCGGTGCGTCTTACTCGGCTGAGACGCTCAAGAAGAACGGCGCGGCCACCCTGGCTGAGGGTTTGTCCTATTTGCCCGGCACGGAAATCGATTGGTTCTCGTCGCCCGGTTCAGCTCGGGTGAATCTGCTCGGGCTGGGCGCGCGCAACACCCTTACCCTCATCAATGGACGGCGCGCCTTTGGCTTCTCTGATCTCAACGCCATTCCTTTTGCCGCGGTCGGCCGGGTCGACGTGAGCAAGGCAGGCGCCTCTCCGCTTTATGGTTCGGATGGAGCAGGGGGAGTAGTGAACGTCGTGCTTTTGAACGGCCCGGGCACGTTGAAGACCACGGGGACGGAAATTGATCTTTTCTACGCGACGGACACCCGGGGCGGCTCGTATCGCCAGGCTTCGGTCATTTCGGGGTTCGCAAACGACAAACTCTCGATCGTATTCGGCGCGAGTTATTCCAGCGGGGGCGGATTCAATTTTTCCGATCGCGTCCTCGCTCCCAGGACGGGCTATCTCTCGAGTCCGCGGGTGGAACGGCGGCAGGTCTACAGCGCGGTCGAATACCAACTGACCGACAACCCCTCCATGCGGGTCTACGGCGACGTCCTGGCGACTGATTCGCGCGTGGGGAGTTCCTCGTACACGTCCCGAATCGACGTCCGGTCGACGCGGGTCTCGGCCGGAATTCGGGGTGATATCCCGATCCGCAACAGCATCATTGCCGGCTTGAGCTACGACATCGGCGGCTCCTTTGAGGAGAACAAGCTCGAGGGCGATATCAGCCGGAGCCCGGCGCCGACCGCGCGCCGCTCGCGGTAGCGGCGATCAGAACTTCAAAACGAGTCCCAGCGCGAGGCCCGAGTTTAGCGCCCGATAGTCGAACACGCTTCGATTCGACGTGTTCATGCCGAGCGAGAGGGAGGCCGTCGCGGCGATCCACGGCCGCGGGGCATAGCGCATCGAGAGGGCTAGCGTCTGATTCAAATCGGTTCGCCCCTGAAAATTGTAATTGAAGATCGCGGCGCGATAGAAGGCATCGAGCACCACGGTCCGCGTCAGGGCTAGCCGTCCACCGAGATAAACTGCGTATTCGTCGCGCTGCGTGTTGAGCGGTTCGTTCCAGTTAAAACGCGCCGTCGCCCCGACGTAAGCAAACGCAGCATTGTTGAGGGTCAGGGTTTTTTGCGCGCCAAGCGTGAAAGAGTGCTGCTTGAAGAACTCGAGATGTTCGTCACCGTCCGTCAGCCGATTGTAATTGTAGCGAGCCGACAAGGCGATGCCCTTGAGGTAGTAGGTCAGTCCCGCGCCGGCGTTGAGGGAATCGAAATCGAAGGTTGGGAAGCGATAGTATTTAAAGAACGCTTGGGAGACGGTCACCTCCGCGACCAGATTTTCGCGGAGCTTTTTCTGGTAGCTCACCGCCATTTGCCCAAGGAAAAACGTGTCGCTCTGCGCGCCTTCCCGCACGAGCGCGATGTTGCTCGTGAAATTGATCGAAGTGTCGACCGTAAACGTCCAGGGCTGGCTGCGCGGCTGGCGCTTGAGAATGACCTGCTCACCCAGATCGGCATCCCCCGGACTTTTGGGGGCCGCTCCCGTCGTGAGCTCGCCGAGCCCGCGCTCCGCCTCGGGTTGCTGCTGCTCAGGCGGCCGACCCAGGACTTGTGACTGGTCCACCTGCGGGATCTGGGCAGCCAAATCCGACGCTGCGAGCAGGGCGAGGAGAAAGCGGTATCTCACGGTGCTGTGCTACCGGCCGACCTGTGCGCGGTCAAGCAAAACGCGTCCTAACCCCCGCTCCCGGCGTTAGTAATTAATCCGCATGGGCATGAGCACGTAGAGGAAGGAACCCTTCGTGCGAATCAGGCCGGGACTCATGCCATCAATGAGATCGAGGAGGATCTCGTCATCGGCGAGATTGAGCAGCGGCGCCTTCAGGAATTCCGGGTTGAACGCAATGGTCAGGTCTGGTCCGCCGTATTTGATCGCGAGCGATTCGCTGGCTTCGCCAATCTCCGGGCTATTGGCCTGGATATCGAGATTGTTCTCGGTGAAAACGAGCTTGATCGAATTCGATTTCTCGCTGGTCAGAAGAGCGACGCGCTTGACCGCCGTGAGGAAGGTTTCGCGCTCGAGGGACACGCGCTCCTTTGCCTCGCCGGGAATGACCTGCTTGTAGTTCGGGTAGTTCCCTTCGATCAACTTCGAGACGAGCTTGGCGTTGTTGAGTTCAAAGGAGATTTGATTCTGTCCCAAGCGAATGCAGACGTCTCCATCGTCTGTGAGCAGCCGCTGCAGTTCATTCACCGCCTTCGCCGGCACGATGACTGAGATCTCCTTGTCCGCTTCAATCTCAAGCGCGTGATCCACGAGGGCGAGCCGGCGCCCGTCGGTGGCGACGAGCACGATCTTTCCTTCCTTGAAGGCAAAGAGCACGCCGTTGAGGACGTAGCGCGTTTCGTCCGTGGAAATCGCGTAGGCGGTTTTCTTGAGTCCATCGCGCAGCACCTGTTGCGGCAGGGTGAACGAGCGGGATTCATCCAGCTTCGGCAGCGGCGGAAATTCTTCCTCCGGCAGCCCGACAATCTTCGACGTGTATTGCCCGCACTTGATCGTGGCGAAATTCTTGTCGTTTACGTCGATGCTGACCTCGCGGGCGGGCAGTTCCCGCACGATGCTGAAAAAGCGCCGGGCCGGCACCGTGGTCCCGCCGGATTTGGTCACCTCGGCTTCGATGGAGCATTCCACTCCCATATCCAAATCCGTCGCCCGGAGGGCCAGCCTTCCGTCGGCGGCTTTGAGGAGGATGTTCGAGAGGATGGGCAGAGTCGTGCGCGTGCTGACCACGCTCTGCACTTGCTGCAAGCCATTGATGAGGGTGTCGCGGTGAAGCTTGAATTTCATGGGGAAAGGTGAGCCGTGCGCTGGGCCAGAAAGACCCGCTGAAGCGGCTTTGATCAATCCTAGAGCCGCGTTTTAAGTCAAGGCTCGCGAACCCTCCGGAGGCAGGAAGGTGGCGAAAAGTTACCTCAGCCGGAAATTTGCCGTCCGGTTTTGCCGCTTCGCCAGCGTCGCCGCGGAACAATGTCACGGACCGGCGGCGGATGTTCGGTCACAAACGCCGCGCCCTACCGCCTTGGAGGTCGATCACGATCGGTTTGCCGCCACCGTGAAAGCGGAACCGCAAGCATTCCACTCCATCCGCATCGGCTTCCACCACTTCCGCGGTGAACCGGGTCGTCTCCACGCGTCCGCCCACGGTCTGCGCGACCACGGCGGCGGGATAAATCCCCTCGATCAGGCTGCGCATGAAGCGCGCGCCACGGATGCGCACGCGAAGCACATCGGGTGCTTCCCAGACGGCGTCTACAGGCGCCTCCCCAAACGCCTCAGGCAGAACCGCGGTAAAGAAACGGCGCAACCACTCGTTATCGACCCGGTGCTCGCCCACCGGGAGGAGTTTGGGATGGATCGTGAGGACCTGGACGTCGAGAGTGGGCTCTTGGGCGAGTAGCGCGGGCATCATTTCCACCCCAAAAGAAGGCCCCCACAAATTCAGCAGATAGATGGAAGCGCCCTTTTCCATGTGCGGAAGTTCCCGCTGTATTCCCTGCACTTGGGCGCGCGCGACATTCGAGGGAAAGGACCACATGACGTTGTAGGTCCACGCCAAGGCCATCCCGGCCACGAGCAAAATTGCGGCGAGCCGCCGCGGAGGACGGCCACGCGTGGCCAGCCGCTCATAGCCAAGGGTGAGCAGCAGGCAGATGCCGAAGGACGGGAGATAGAGTTGCCGCTGCGTCGGCGCCACAAGAAATGTGGGTACCAGCGGAAGCAGGAAAAGTGTCGTCGCCAGCAGTACGCGCGCGGACCAGCCCACGAGGCGATAAAGTGCGTAGGTCACGACGGTCAGCACCAGCACGCAGGTCGCTGCCAGGGCGGGGGCGCCCATCCACGTCGTAAAGTCCTCCGCATCCACCGGGGCAAAGGGGAACGGAAAAACGAGATGGGTGAGTCCGTAGGCGAGTTGAAACAAGCACCCGAGCAGAAACGAAACGGGATGCGCGGTGTCGTGGAGATAAGTGCTGCCGCCCTTGTCCTGCTGCAAGGTGGCGAAGACGCCGAAATGCCAGATGAGATAGGTCAGGGCGAACGCGCCAAAAATCACCTGGCGCAAGGCCATGGTCGGTAGCGTCAGGGAAGGGAAGGACGCGCTTTCCTCCGGCCGGGCGCGGTTGGCCCAAAGGTCCACGGCGAGCAGGGCGGCCGGAAGAGTGATGGCCAGTTCGTGTCCCGCGAGGGCGAGCGGGAAGCAGATGAAAGCGGCGGTGTAGTGCCAGGCCGAGCCATCGGCTTGGCGGGAGCGCAGGAAGAACCCGAGGGCCAAAAGATAGAAAGGGGCGACCAGCAGATAGGTGTTGGCCCCCAGCCATTGCACGGTCTCGGCGTGCGCCGGGTGAGCGGCAAAGGCGAGGGCCAGCACGAATGAAGACTCGCGCCGGCGGAAAAAGAACGAGGCGAGCCAGAGCACCGCGAGGGAGGTGGCGACGTGCAGCGCAATGCTGCTCGCGTGGAACACGCGCGCATCCAGCCCGCAGAGCCCGTAGAGCCCCTTGTAAACCACGGACACGCTCGGGCGGAAATAACCCTCGCCGGATTTTCCGTCAAGCCGGCTCGCATTGAACCAGAAGCGTTTGTAGTCCTCGCTGCCTCCGAACTCATAAGGCTTGGCCACCTCACTCCAGGAACTGCGCGAACTCCAGTCGAGCAACCAGTAGTCGTCGAGCATGAAGTAATTCCCGAGGGAATTCGCAAACGTCACAAACGCCACCAGCGCGACGAGCCAGCCGTGCCAGCGACGGGGCCGCTCTTCGGGTCGCACCACGACCGCAGGCGACACGACCTCCTCGAGCGCGACCCCGCCGCGGGCGGCGAGATCTTGGAGGAGAAGAGGCGATGCGTCCGTGGAGGTGGGAGAAGCCACGCGGGGGTTTTAGCTAACGGCGGAACTTGCGCGAGACGAGGCAATGCGCGCGCCCGGGATGTAAGCCAATCGTTGGGCACGTCGAGCGTTTTGTGCGATCGGACGGAACCTGACACTCGGCCGCCCACGTGCCGGCGCCTGCGATCCCCGCCTCGCGTTACTACGCAAGGCAGCGTCGCAAACCGGCCTCGATCTTTGCGCGGTCAAGCTTTTTGCCGATAAAGACAATCTGGCTCCGACGCGCTTCTTCGGACTTCCACGCCCGGTCCCAAAAGATGTGGAAGCGATTGTTTACCCCGTGAAAAATCGCGCGATGGTCGTGGCCTTGCACGCTGAGAAAGCCCTTTGAGCGATAAACCTTTTCCTTCTCCGAGAGCGTCTGCACGAACGCTTCGAAAGATTCCACGGCAAAGGGTTGATCGAACTCGAAGGCACACGAGGAAATGTCGGCATGCACGCGCTCACCGCGCAATTCGTCCAGAAAATGCGGATCGGCGGCCAGGCGTTTGTCCACGTCGAAGGCATGCACATCGAGCAGGAGCTTCAGACTCACGCGGGAGTGCTCGGAGCGCAGGATGGCGGCATGCGGATTGATTTTCCGCAGGCGTTCGAAGACGAGGTTCACCTTTTCGGCGGAAACGAGGTCCGTTTTGTTGACGATGAGGGTGTCGCCCATCGCGATCTGTGCCTCGGCCACGCCGGTCTCCTTGAGTTGGCGCAGGATGTTCTCCGCATCGATCACGGTGATGATCCCATCCAGTTGCACGAATTTCTGCAGTTGCGGGATGTTGAGGAAGGTTTGGGCGACGGGCCCGGGATCCGCCACCCCGGTCGTCTCAATCAGGAGATAGTCGAAACCGCCGCGCTTGAGCAGGCTCTGCACGCCCAGCACGAGGTCCTTTCGCACCGTGCAGCAAATGCAGCCGTTGGAGAGTTCCACGACTTCGTCGCGTTGATTCTCGATCAGGGCCCCGTCAATGCCGACCTTGCCGATTTCGTTGACGATGACGGCAAACTTGAACTCGCTCTGCTCGCGCAGGATATGGTTGACGAGAGTCGTCTTTCCCGCGCCCAAAAAGCCGGTGAGAATGCTCAGCGGGATGACGCGACGCTCACCGGCGGCGGAGGGAAGACGGGGGGGCTGGGCGCTGGGTGTAGGGGTGGCGGAACTCATGACGGTAAAATGAAGAACCGGGCGGCCTTCACAAGCCGTCCGGTCCTTCTGGAAAGAAAAATGACGCGAATGCTTACTTCTTGTTCGCCTTTTTGAGCAGCGGCAGACCCGTCTTCTCGTTTTCGTCCACGAGATAACCCGCGGGTAGCGCGTCGATGGCACCAGCCTTCGCTTCGCCGGCAAAGAAATACAGCTTCACTTGGTGGCCGCCCTTGAGGACTTGGTCACGCTCATGCAGGAAATAGGTCTTCCCGCTCTTTTTGCTTTGGACGCTGAATGACATGGTGAGATTCGGTTGGTTGAGTAGGATTGCGAAGGAGGGATCGAGGAGGTTACTCGACGATACCGGCTTTCTTAAGCGTATTGTAGATGCCGTTCTTGGCCATCGTCTTCAACGCCCGGGCGGTGCACTTGATTTGCACCGTGGTGCCCAGCTCGGGCACAAAGAGCCGCTTGTTCTGCAAGTTCGGGCTGAAGGTGCGGGGAGTCAGCGCGGTCACATGCCGGCCAACGCCTCCCTGCTTCTTGCCGAGACCGCGGCGGTGAATTTTATTGCCGCGACTGACGCGTGCTCCGGTAATTTCGCAAACTCTAGCCATAGGACGTGAAAGGGGCGCGGAAGATGTAGAAAGGTCAGGGGGTGGTCAAGGTCTATTTTCAGCCAGCGGGTGGGGTCAAACTGGGCGGGCCGCTCGCCAGGCCTCCCAGCACTGGCGAAAGCCCGGCGAAAAATCTTCCGGCCGGCGCTCCAACCAGCCCTCGACGAGCGGGATGGGGAAAAATGCACTTGCCTCCACCTCCGCCGGCGGGCAACGCAATGGACCCCCATGGTGCAGGGTGAACAGCCGGACAAATTCCCAGCCGTTCTCCCTGCTCGCGGGCAATGTGCCAATCTCGCGGCAGGCGCGGGCTTCGGCCGGGGTCAAAAACAACTCTTCCGTGATCTCGCGCTCCATGGCCGCGCGAAACTCCTCGCCCGCATCGACGTGCCCCGCCGCACTCGAGCCCCAACGGCGGGGCGAATCATCTTTCCAGAGCGAGCGCCGCTGCAGGAAAATTTCCCCCGCGTCGTTGAAAACGAAGAGATGCACCGCGCGGTGCCGCAGGCCCTGCGCGTGAACCTCGCCCCGCGGGGCGAGCCCGACGACACGATCCTCCTCGTCCACGACGTCGAACATTTCGCCGTGGATGTCCTGGGCCTGGCCAAATGTCTGAATGGCGTTCGCCAGAGCAACCCATTGCGACAGGGTGAGTTCTTCTGCTCGAATAGACTCCGGCAATTGCGCTACCGGCCAGGTGAGATCGGGAAACTCGGCGGCGAGGAGCTTCCGTAACTGCTTGCGACGCTGGCTGAATCCGGCCCGGGCGGCGCGCTCGAAAATTTCCGGCACACACGGGGGCAGGTCGTCCCCGGGTCTGGGAATCAACTCGACCAGGGCCGAATCGACGTTGGGCTCCGGGAAGAACACGCTGGGAGGTAGTTTTCGTCCCGATTTGATCCGCCAGGTGCGCCCGATGAGCACACTGGGCAGCCCGTACTCGGCGGTCCCCGGCGCAGCCGCAAGACGACTGGCCATTTCCTTTTGAACAAGAAAAAGGGCGCGCTCCGCCGGGCAAAGGCTCGACATAAAATGAAAGATCAACTGGCTCGAAACGTAGTATGGAAGGTTCCCGATGATTTTCACGGGCTGGCGGGGCCAGAGGGTGCGCAGGTCGAAATCGAGCGCGTCGCCGTGCCTGACCTCCAGGCGTCTGCCCCGGAAATGTTCCCGAAGGTGTTCCGCCAGGGCGCCGTCTTTTTCGAGTGCGAGTACCTCCGCCCCGCTCTCGAGCAGGTGCTCCGTCAGCGCGCCCAGCCCCGGCCCGATCTCCACGATGCAATCCCCCGCCTGCGGCTCGATTTGCCCAACGATCGCGCGGGCCAGATTCTGGTCGTGGAGAAAATTCTGCCCGAGACTCTTCACCGGCGCGCGGCCCAGCGAGTCGAGCGCATGGCGAATATCGGAGAGCGTCACGGCTTTTTCCGATCCGCCCCGTCGCTCTTGGAATCGGGCGGGGACGGCGGGAGTGCCTTTTCCTTGCGCGCGCGCCGGAAAAGCTTCTTGGCCTCGCGGAGCGACAAGCCCTCGATGTAGTAGGCAGTGGCCGTGCGCCCGAGCGCGTAGGTCCCGGTCGCGGCGACGAGTCCGCTGATGGCGCTGCCCCATCCCGGAAAGATCTTCAGCAGCGAGCGCGCCACTTCCCGGAAGGCATACCCGGCGCCAAAACTCACCCCGAGGGTGCCGAGGAACTCAGCGCCCAGCCGGAAACTCGCCTCCCGCCCGCTGATGTAGAGAATGCCGCTCACCATCAGGATCTGCAGGGCGAGCATGAAAGGAAGGTCGGCCAACGGAATCGGCTGGGCTCCGATCGCGGCGCAGGCGGCGGCCACAGACTTGACCATCGTCCGCGCGATCTCCGACTGGCTGTGCTTCGCGCCGCTCAACCGCGCCATTTCGAGCTTCGCCTCGTTCGGCAACTCCGCCACGAGGAGGTCCGCGAGCTCCTCGACGCCGATCCGCCGGTCCGTGTTCGCGTCCACGGTGCCATCGGGCCGAAAACGCACCGCGGTGGCGACCGCCACGGCCGGCACCAAATGCCCGCCGAGGTCGGGACGATCGGTCAGGTTCAGCTCAAGCTTGCGACGCGCGGCGGCGAGTTCCGCCGGATCGGGATTCTCGGCGGCACCGGCCGTGCAGACTCCCACGACGGAGGGTTCGCTTCCGTGCCGGTCGTGCACGAATTGCTTCAGCACCTTCAGTTCGTCGAAGGCCGGCTCGCCCGTGGCGTTCACCCCGCGCAGAAAGATAACGATATCGGGTGCCTCGGCGGAGAGCGCGACACGCGCAGTATCGCTCAAGCCGCTCCCCCCACGGGCATCGAGCACGCGGATAGCCCCACGCCCGCGGCGCGAAAACTCCTGCCAGCCGCGCCCCGGCAGATCATCGGGCTCCAGTGGGAGAGAGAAGAGCGCGGAGAAAAGCGTGGAGACCTCGACGGACGAATCGCCCGCGAAGACCAGCCGGGGCGGACGCTGCTGAAGGAACAACTCCTTCAAGGGTACGATCTCGTGCAGGATCGGCTTGCGCAGTCCCTCCGGGAGCTTGTCGATCAGACGTTCGAGGCGCTCGAACTGGCCCAGCAGCGTTTGGGATTTCATCGGAGGCGGTCTACGCCAGCTCCTTGAGCAGCAGGTCGGCATGTTCTTCCGGGTTCACTTTCCGAAAGACGCCGCGCAGCTTCCCGTCCCCGCCGATAATGAAGGTGGAGCGCTCGGCCCCCATGTAGGTCTTGCCGTAGTTGGTCTTCTCGATCCAGACGCCGTAATCCTCTACGATCTTTTTATCCACGTCGGCCAGGAGAGGAAAGGGGAGCTGGAACTTGTCGATGAACTTCTGGTGGCTGACGTTGTTGTCGACACTCACGCCGAAGATGACGGCCTTCTTCGACAACTGGCCCCAAACGTCCCGCAACCCGCACGCCTGCTTGGTACAGCCGGGCGTATCGTCTTTCGGATAGAAGTAGAGAACGACATTGCGGCCGACAAAATCCGCGAGGGAAACATCCTTCCCAGCTTCGCCAAATTCGCCGCCGACCGCATGGGCCGAAAACGACGGTGCCGGATCGCCTTTCGAAAGTTCTGGGTTGCTCATGCGCGCACTTTCGCGCGGCGCGTGCCGGTGTCGAGAGGTGTGCGCGCAAACTCATCGAGGAGACGCTTCCAATCCGCGTCATGGGCCCTTTGCCGCACGTAGAATTCCACCGTCGGCAGTCGTGGCAGAGTGGGACCGCGAAGGAACGCGAGCGTCCCGGGCACTGCGCCGGGATTCAAGCACCCCAGACCGAGCCCGGCCTCGAGCGCCGCGACGATCCCGATCGAACTCGTACTCGTGAAGACGACTGTCGACTCGCGGCGGGCACGCGCCAAGGCGGCGAGGGCGGCGCGGCGTACCTGGCAATCGGAGCCCAGCAGCACGAGCGGGAGCGGGCCGGCTTGGGACAGGGCGAAGTCCGGGCTTCCCACCCACGCCAGGGGTTCGCGGTGCAGGAGCCGTCCGCCACGCACTCGCGTGGTGCTGCTCATGATGGCCACGTCCAGTTCGCCCGCGTCCAGCATTTGCTCGAGCTGCGCGGACTGCGCCACCGTGAATTCCAAGGCGAATTGGGGAAACGTCCGCTGCGTCCGCGCGATGAGCTGCGGCAACTCCCGTGGCCGGTAGTACTGGCTGCACCCAAGGCGCAGGGGAGTCCGTGAGGCCGCTCCCCGCACGGCCGCGAGCGCGCTCCGGTTCAGGGCGAGGATTTCATGCGCCAGGGCCAGCAAGCGCTCGCCTTCCGCGGTCAGGGTCAACTGCCGGGCGCCCCGCGCGAAAACGCGCACGCCGGCCTCGTCCTCCAGGCGTTGGATCTGCGCGCTCACGGTCGATTGGGTGCGATGCACCCGCCGGGCCCCGAGTGTGATGGTTCGCGCCTCCGCGACGTGCACAAAGGTCTCCAGCAGCCGATGGTCGAGCAAGGATTCTGGCATCGATGATTCCGATGGGAGCCACGAAAAGAATCGGTTATTCGGGCAGCAGACTCGGCTGCATCGGTACCGCGTCAAGCCCGCAAACCACCAACCCACTCCAGCTATGCCCCACGTCATGATCCATCTTTCCGGCGCGCCGGATGCCACTTTGGCCGCGCAAGTCGCGGCAGAAGTCACTGACCTGACCGCCTCGATTCTGGGCAAGGACCCCCGCGTCACGGCCATCACCGTCGAATTTTTCGACCCGGTGCACTGGTTCATCGGCAAGCAGGCGCTCGCCTCGAGCGGATTGCGCAGTTTCTTTCTCGAGATCAGCGTCACGGACGAAACGAATCTCAAGGCCGAAAAGGCGCGTTACCTCGAGGCGGTCTACGCCGCCCTGAATCGCCTGCTGGGCGGGGTGGCCGAACACTCCTACATCTACATCGCCGATGTTCGCGCCGCGGCCTACGGGTATGGCGGACGCACCCAGGAGTGGCGCTATCAGCAGGCGCGCTGAGAGGGGCCGGCCTCGCCGCTGTGGCAAATTCCTGGGGCGCGGCGCGGGCTTCCGACCGCGCGCGAGAACTCAGCGGCGGCCCGCAGTTGAGCGCCGCGCTCGACATCCGGGCCGCCATACGCCTTCCTACGCGATCATGTTTTCGCTCCTTGGCAAAGGCACGGCGCGCACCACCCCAGCGGAGCGGGCGCAGCAGGACCGGCTGCTCTCCGGCGTGTTACAGATTTTTTCCCTCATCGCGAATGCCGACGGTTCCATCCACGAGGACGAAGTGCACTACGTCGAGGAGTTCCTGGCTTCGCTGCATCCGGAGGATACCCGGCGCCTTGTCGAGGAGTTCACCCGCGATGTCGCGCAGAACCTGCCGCTCGAGCCAACCGTCGCGGCGCTGAAGGACGAGTTCAGCTATGAGGAAAAACTTTTCGTCCTCGGGAAGAGCTACGAATTGCTTGATGGCCACGGCATCGCCGAGGCGGAACTCCTCGCCGCGCGCGCCATCGCGTCCGGGCTGGGGATCGAGGCGGCCGATGCGGCCCTCGTGGAACAGCATCTCCTGCACAATGGCGAAGGCGGCAAAAAGAACCCTGTTCCCTCTGCGCACGTGCATGTGCTGCGACTTTCCGACCAGACGATGGCGCCGGACGAAGTCTCGCTGCCGCTCCCGGGCTTGCGCGTCGAAATCTATGCACTGGCCGGGGGCTTCTACATTCGGCAAACCGACGAAAAGGTCGCTATCATGGTCGGCTCGCACCGGCTCCGGCGAAACTTTCTGACCAAGATCCGCCGTCTGGATGCGGTGCGCATCGGCGGGGTTATCCTGCGGCAGGGCGATCTTCCTTTCTATCTCCATCGGGCGGCTAAGATGGATCAGCCGCAGACGCTTTATCTGTCCTCCGATGGGCGCTCGATCGGTGCCTCGACCAAGGCGCCGGCCCAGCCCGCGATGCTCGAGCTCTACATGGAGGGCGTCCTGATGATCGCCTCCACGCCCGACTCGAAAAAGGTCAAGCTCAACGGCGAGCCGCTGGTGAAGCCGAAGCGCATCCTGCTGGGGGATGCTCTCGAACTCGACGGCATGCCGCTCGATGCGCGCAAGTTGCTCTTCAACCACTTGCCAGACGAATTTACGTTTTCCTCCCGGGCTGGTGATTGCTCCATCTCAAACAAGCCCGATGCCGACATCCACATCCCAGACCGGCAGGGCAAACGCTGGGAAGCGCGCTTGTCCCGCGTTGGGGAGGGGGATTTCCGCGTCGACATCGGCGACTGCCCACACGCTTTTCTGCGCCGCGGCAAACCGCTCCCGCACAACCAGACCCTGCGCAGCGGCGATCGCTTTCTCTTGGCCGGATTTGGCCTCGAGATCGAGGGAGACACGGTGCGACGCCATCCGCCTGGCGTCCAAAGCTACGCTGCGGACAAAGTCTCCTTTGTCTTCGCGGATCAATCGGTCGGTCTCGATTCGGTGGCGTTCGAGGCCGAGCGCGGTGACCTGATTTGTGTGCTCGGGCCGAGCGGCTGCGGGAAGAGTACGTTGCTCAGCATCCTGACCGGGCAATTCGCGCCGACCAGCGGCGCGGTGCGGCTCGACGGCGCAGACTTGCAGCGCAATGGCCAGCTCATGTCGCGCATCGGCTTCGTGCCGCAGGACGACCTGCTGTTCGAGAATCTCACGGTCGGTGAAAACCTCGAGTTCTCCGCCCGCCTCCGGGCTCCGGGGGCAGGTCCGGAAAAGATCGAGGGCATGGTGCGCAAGGCGATCAGCGAAGTCGGCTTGCGCGAGCGCCGGGGCGTGCGCGCGGGAGGTCCGCTGGAAAAGACGCTTTCGGGCGGCGAGCGCAAACGCCTCAACATCGGTCTCGAGCTGCTGGGCGACTACGAGATCCTGCTCCTCGACGAGCCGACTTCCGGACTCTCCTCGGGCGACGCGATGAAGGTGACGGAGGTACTGAAAAACCGCGCGCTCGATGGCGGCATCATCTTTGTCGTCGCTCACCAGCCGAGCGCGAAGCTGCTCGAGCTTTTCGACAAGGTACTCCTGCTCGACAAAGGCGGGAAGGTCGCGTTCTTCGGCGATATCGCGGCGGCCTTCCGCTATTTTCACGCCCACGAGGAAGGGGAGATCGCCGGCGCGAAGGGCGAAACCATTGCCCTCGATGCGGACTTTCTCTTCGAAGCCCTGGAGCGTTCCAGCCTGCGCATCGATGGTACTCCGGACCAGGCGCGGCGGCATCCCCCGGTTTATTGGCAGCAGCGTTTTGCGAAGTGGCGCGACGCCAATGTGCTCGGCCGACTCTCCCACCACGCGCCACCGGAGGCACTGGAAGACCAGGTCGACACCGCGCCGCGCCTGTCCTCGCGGTTCAAGCAATTCCTCACGCTGCTGCAGCGCGAGTCATTGAACAAGCGACGCAACGTCGTCAACCTGCTCGTCAGCCTCGGCTCCGCCTTCGGGCTCGCCCTCATCGTCGGCGCGGCCTGCCGCGAAAGCGTCGATGGCGTTTACCTTCTCGAGCGGAACCGGGCTTTTGGGAATTTCCTGTTTCTCACCACGGTGGTGGCCATCTTCCTCGCGCTCTCCGCCAGCGTCACGGAGATCGTGAAGGATCGCGCCATCCGGATGCGCGAGCGCCTGCTCGGCATCCCGCATGCGCTCTACCTCCTCAGCAAACTCCTCCCGCTCCTGGTGATCTTTCTCGCGCAGGTGGCGCTTTATGAGGCTGGCAGTTTTTGGGTGCTCGGCCTGCATGAACTCTGGGCCCCCTACTGGCTGCTGCTGGGAGTGGCGGGATTTTGCGGGATTGCCCTGGGACTTTTTTTCTCCGCGCTGCCCGGCATGACGGACAAGGCGGCCTCCGCGCTGATCCCGATTTTGCTCGTGCCCCAGATCATCCTGAGTGGCGCCGACCCGTTTCCCTTCTACCGCATGGCGCATCTCCACTGGCCGCTGCCGCGTCCGGCGACGGATCGGGAGGCGGGGAAGAATCCGCCGTGGTCCGCCCAGGCGATGCCTTCACGCTGGACCTACCAGGCGTTGATCTGCCTGCAGCGCGACGAGGGATTCGAAGCGCAATACCGGCGCGCGCTCAAGACCTTGAACGAGCAGCGCAAGGCTGGCCGCGTGCTCGAGGATGGGGACGCCAAGGCCGAGGAGAAAGCCGCCGCCCAGGCGACCATCGCCCGGCTCACTCCGGCGATTCTCGAGCAGGCCCAAGCCATCAAGGATGCCGGCAGCAAAGACGGATGGGGAGAGTTTCGGCGCATGACACCCTTCGTGAACAGCGTGGATCCCGGCGTCGAATCCAACCTCAGCGCGCCCGATCCGGAGGTCGTGCTTCCGAATGGCCAGCGCTTGGGCCGCGTCGCGTTCAATACCTCGGTTCTCGGTGCCATGGGCCTGGTCTGGCTCACGCTCGCGTGGCTTCTCCTGCGCTTCGGTCAGGCGATCTCCAAGCTCTTCGGCCGGGCTTGAGGATTTACCCGCCGCCGCCCGTCCATTTCTTAAGCCAGGCCTCCACGGTTTCGTGCCACTGGACGCTGTTTTGGGGCTTGAGCACCCAATGGTTTTCATCGGCAAAATAGAGAAACTCACTCGGAATGCCGCGGCGCTGCAGCGCGGTAAACACCGCGATGCCTTGTTCCGTCGGGATCCGGAAATCCAGTCCACCCTGGATCACCAGCATTGGCACCTTCCACTGCGCGACATGGTTGACCGGGTTATGCTTTTCGTAGTTGGCGGGTTTCTCGTAGGCCGTGCCCTGATTTTCCCATTCATCGAACCAGAGCTCCTCGGTTGAGTACGCCATCGAGCGGTTGTCGAAAACCCCGTCGTGCGAGACGAGGCACTTCCAGGGCTCGGGCCAGTTCCCGGCGATCCAGTTGATCATGTAGCCGCCGTAGCTGGCCCCGAGGGCGGCGGCGCGCCCGCTATCGAGGAAGTCATACTTTGCGAGCGCTGCCGCCCAGCCCTTTTGCAGGTCCTCCAGCGGTTTGCCGCCCCAATCGCCGCTGATCGCATCCGTGAATTTCTGGCCGTAGCCGGTTGAACCGTGGAAGTCGATCGAGACGACCGCGTATCCCGCGCCGGCATACGTCTGCGGATTCCAGCGGTAGTGAAAGTCGTTCCCGATGCTGCCCTGGGGACCGCCGTGGATGATGAAGGCGACAGGATACTTCTTTCCCGCGACGAAATCGGCCGGCTTCACCACGTAGCCGTAGACGGTCTCGTCGTTCGCGCCCTTGAAAGTGAAGTGCTCGTACTCGCCGAATGCAAATCGCGCGAGCGTCTCGGCATTGTGCTGGGTGAGTTGAGTGGCGGCCCCGCCATCGCTTCCAACCCGGAAAAGCTGGGTCGGCGAACGAAGATGGTTCAACCCGTAAACCAGCCCACCCGGTCCCGCCGAAAATCCCTCGATGGCGCCCTTGTCCGTGAGCGGCTTCACCTTCCCGGTCGCGACGTCGATGGCAAAAAGTCGATTCTGACAGAGATCGTCTGCGGTGACGTAAAGCGTGCGTCCATCCGCCGCGATCTTCATTCCGCCCGGCGAGCGATCCCATTCGGGCGCGACTTCGCGCTTCTTCCCGCTCGCCAGATCCAGTTCCATGATGGCGAAGCGATCGGCCTCGAAGCCCGGACGTTTCATCGCGAGATAGAAGAGTTTTCTGCCGTCCGGAGAAGGGACCGGATACGCGTCCCAAGCTGGATTTTCTGCGGTCAGGTTCCGCGGCGCGTCGCTGGCGTCTGCCGGGACGGCATAGACGTCGAAGTTGGTCGACCAAGCTTCGGTCCGGCCCGCAATGCGCACGCCGAAATAGACCGTCTTGCCATCGGGAGAGAAAGCGAACTCGGTGTCGTCGCCAAAGGGTTTCGAAGGCACGTCGCCATCGATCCCCTTCGTAATCCAAACGGGTTCCCCGCCGGCG